>JBBQGQ010000032.1:0-53347 GCA_038323195.1 Acidimicrobiia bacterium
CATGACCTTCTCGAGCACCGGCAACATGTCCTTGACCGCCGAAATCTTGCCGGCCGACAAGAGGATGAACGGGTCATCGAGGACCGCTTCCATGCGCTCGGGGTCGGTGACGAAGTACGGCGAGATGTAGCCCTTGTCGAAGCGCATGCCCTCGACGAGGTCGAGCTCCATGCCGAAGGTCTGGCTCTCCTCGACGGTGATGACGCCGTCCTTGCCGACCTTCTCGAGCGCCTCGGCGATCATCGAGCCGATCTCCTTGTCGGCCGCGGAGATCGCGGCGACGTTGGCGATGGCGGCCGGGTCGGTGTCGACCTTCTTCGACTGTCTCTTCAGGTCGTCGACCGCGGTGGCGACGGCCTCTTGGATGCCACCCTTGAGGACCATCGGGTTGGCGCCGGCCGCGACATTGCGCAGACCTTCGCGGACCATGGCCCACGCGAGCACGGTTGCGGTCGTGGTGCCGTCACCGGCGACGTCGTCGGTCTTCTTGGCGACTTCCTTGACCAGCTCGGCGCCGATCTTCTCGAAGGGGTCCTCGAGGTCGATCTCCTTCGCGATCGAGACACCGTCATTGGTGATCGTGGGCGCGCCCCACTTCTTTTCGAGGACGACGTTGCGGCCACGCGGGCCAAGGGTGACGCGCACCGCGTCGGCGAGCTTGTTCATACCCGCCTCGAGCGAACGGCGGGCGTGCTCGTCGTAGGCGATCTGCTTGGGCATTGGCGAAAACCCCCTGGTACAGCCGGCGTCGGCTGTGTGGAACGGGCGGATGGTTGGCACTCAGGATAGCCGAGTGCCAACCCATGTTGGCACTCGACCAGCGCGAGTGCAAGCCGGAGAATCGGACCCACGCCCGCCCGGGTGGCCGTAACGTGGGTTCGTGGCCGAGTTGCACGATACGACCGAGGAGTACCTCGAGACGATCCTCTCGCTCGAGGAGGAGGGCGTCGTACCGATGCGAGCCCGCCTCGTGGAGCGGCTCGGCCTGTCCGCCGCGGCGGTCTCCGAGACCGTGGGCCGGCTCGTCGACCAGGGCTTCGTCGAGCTCGAGGGCGACCGCCGCCTCAGCCTCACCACCAAGGGCCGCGGGCTGGCGACGACGATCGTGCGGCGCCACCGCCTCGCCGAGCGACTCCTCGTCGACGTGATCGGGCTCGAGTGGGAGAAAGTGCATGCCGAGGCCGCGCGGTGGGAGCACGCGATCTCCGCCGACGTCGAGGAGAAGCTGGTGCAGCTGCTCGGCGATCCGGCCACGTGTCCGCACGGCAACCCGATCCCCGGCTCACATCATTTCGCGCCCTCGGCCCCGACGGTCGCGCTGGCCGACGCACAGATCGGGCCGATCACCGTCGCCCGCGTGAGCGAGCGGCTCGAGATGTCCGGCGAAGCGCTCGTCCTCATCGCGGGCGCGCACCTCCTGCCCGGATGCGACGCCACCGTCGTCCGGGCGAACGCCGACGGCGTGACGGTGAAGACCGAGACGGGCGAGCACCGGGTTCCGGCGCGCGTCGCCGAATCGCTCTACGTCTCGAGTCGCTGAGGACTTGGGCGCTGAGGATTTGGGCGCCTCAGCCTCCAGACGACGTGCGTCATCTCCGGGAAATGCGAGAACGCACGCTCTTCCCAAGGCGTGAATCCGAGCCGGCGTGCGACTGCCTGCGACGCGGTGTTCTCGGGAAGGATCACGCTGTAGACGGCGTCGGCGTCGTGAGCCGCGAACGCGTACGCGACCGCGGCCGCACCCGCCTCGGTCGCGTAGCCCTTGCCCCAGTGATCGGGATGGAGGGCCCAGCCGACCTCGATACCCGGCCAGTCGGCGCGCTCGGGAAAGTGCGTCCCCGCGGGTCCTACGAACGCGCCCGACGACTTCTCCTCGAGCGCCCACTGCCCGGTACCGCGCAGCTCCCATTGGCCGAGCTGTTGCGCCATCCCCAACCAGGCTTCGTAACGACCGACGTGTTCGGGCAGATGCAGCGAGGCGCGCACCTGCGGCGACTGCAACACCGCGGTGTACGCGTCGACGTCGTCGTCGCGAAACGGCCGCAGCGTCAGCCGCTCCGTCTCCACCGTCGGGCATCGTCCCACCGTCGAAACGCGCTCAGCCGCCGGCGACGGCGGGCACGATGCTGATCGTCTGACCATCCGCGACGGGCGAGTCGACGCCTTGGAGGAACCGGATGTCTTCGTCGGCGAGGAACACGTTGACGAAGCGACGCAACCCGCCGGTCTCGTCGAAGAGGCGCTCGGAGAAGCCGGAATGGGCCGCTTCGAGCGCCTTCAACGCCTCGGCGACGGTGTCCGCTTCGACCTGCACCTCCGCCGCGTTCCCCGAGAGGTTGCGCAGCTGCGTGGGAATCCGAACCGTGACGCTCATGGCGATACGACCATGGTGCTACGACTCCTCGATGTCGAATGCTTCGTGGAAGGCATCGAGCGTGGCCGCGATCGTCGCGGTCGGGCCACTTGTCGGCGCGACGGCTTCGAGCGTCTTCAGCCCGTGCCCGGTGATGTACACGACCACGCGCTCGTCGGGCCGGACGACGCCGTCCGCCGCGAGCTTCTTCAACGTCGCCACCGTCACCCCGCCCGCGGCCTCGGCGAAGATCCCCTCCGTGCGGGCGAGGAGATCCATCCCTTCGACGATCTCGCCGTCGGACACGGCGCCGAACCCGCCGCCGGTGGTGCGCACGACGTCGAGCGCGAAGTAGCCGTCGGCCGGGTTGCCGATCGCGAGCGACTTGGCGATCGTGTCGGGCTTCACCGGTCGGATCGTGTCGTTGTTCTCGATGAACGCCTCCGCGACGGGTGAACAGCCGAGCGCCTGCGCGCCCGACACGCGCACGTGCGGCTCCTCGTCGAGCAGGCCGACCTTGTACAGCTCGTCGAATCCCTTGCGGATCTTCGTGAGCAGCGAACCGCTCGCGACGGGCACGACGACGTGATCGGGAACGGTCCAGCCCAACTGCTCCGCGGTCTCGAACGCGAGGGTCTTGGAACCCTCGGCGTAGTACGGCCTCATATTGACGTTCACGAACGCCCAGTCGTAGATGCTCGCGAGCTCGGCACACAGACGGTTCACGTCGTCGTAGTTGCCCTTGATCGCAACGAGGTTGCCGCCGTAGACCGCGGTGGTGACGATCTTGCCCTGCTCGAGATCGGACGGAACGAACACGTAGCTGCGCATCCCGGCGCGCGCCGCGTGCGCGGCGACGGAGTTCGCGAGGTTGCCCGTCGACGCGCAGGCCGCGACCTTGAACCCGAACTCGAGTGCCTTGCTGAGCGCCACCGACACGACCCGATCCTTGAAGGAGTTCGTCGGGTTGCGGGTGTCGTTCTTCAGCCACACCTCACCGAGCCCGAGCTCGGCGGCGAGCCGGTCGGCGCGCACGAGGGGCGTGAAGCCGGTGCCGAGATCGACCGCGGCGTCGGCCACGACCGGCAGCAGGTCGGCGTAGCGCCAGAGGCTGAGCGGCCCGGCCGCGATCTTCTCTCGTGTGACCGACGCGGCAATCGCGTCGTAGTCGTACGCGACCTCGAGTGGCCCGAAGCACCACTCGCACGTGAAGATCGGGGCGGCTTCGTACTCGCGACCGCACTCTCGGCAGCGCAAGCCTTGCACGTGAACCATCGGAGCGTCTCCCTTGTCTCGACGCGCTCCGAGCGCCTCGAGCGACTGCCATCTGGAGGCCGCTCTTTGGCTGCTCATCGGTCAGGCATTGGCACCTGGCTCGGACCATCGGGCTTGCGGCCCGGGGTCTTCGCTGGTTGCCGCGGCGTCAAAGGGCCTGTCCCTCAGCCGCTCTCGATGAGCGCGTTGTCCGGTGAGAATATCACCGGTGATACGGCTCCCTCCAGGGCGCCGGACAAGGCGCCGTTCGTCCGCACTTCTATGGCTCCCTCCAGGGCGCCGGACAAGGCGCCGTTCGTCCGCACTTCTATGGCTCCCTCGACGGCGCCGGACAAGGCGCCGTTCGTCCGCACTTCTAGGGCTCCCTCCACGGCGCCGGACAAGGCGCCGTTCGTCCGCACTTCTATGGCTCCCTCCACGGCGCCGGACAAGGCGCCGTTCGTCCGCACTTCCCCGTAGCCTGACTCCATGGCTGCAGGCGACTCCCGAGCGCCGGCCCGCGCGGCCGCCGGTGTGTCGGTATGTCTGCCGGCACGGAACGAGGCGCCGACCATCGGGGCGCTCGTTGCAGAGGCGGTACGCCTCGATCTCGTTTCCGAAGTCGTCGTGCTCGACGACGGCTCCACGGACGACACGGCCGCGATCGCAGGTGATGCCGGTGCCCGAGTCGTCAGCGAGGCGTCGGTGCTCCCCGAAGCGGGGCCGGGATCGGGCAAGGGCAACGCCCTGTGGAAGTCGTTGTACGCCTGCACCGGCGATGTCATCTGCTGGATCGACGCCGATCTGCGCAATTTCCGCGGCGAGTACATCGAACGGCTGTGCGCGCCCCTGCTCGCACAGCCCGACACCATGTTCGTGAAGGCCTACTCGACCCGTTCGTTCGAAGGCGCGCCCACGGGCGGCGGGCGCGTGACCGAGCTCGTCGCGCGCCCATTGCTCTCGCTGCTCTTCCCGAAGCTCGCCGACATCGTCCAGCCGCTCGGCGGCGAGTATGCCGCGCGTCGCCCCGCGCTCGAGGTGCTCCCGTTCGTCGAGGGTTGGGGCGTGGAGCTCGGCTTGCTCGTCGACGTCGTCGAGCGCTTCGGACGCGACGCGGTGGCACAGGTCGACCTCGAGGTGAGAGAGCACCGCAACCGGCCGCTCGAAGATCTCGGACCGCAGGCACTTGCGGTCATGGCCACGGCATTGCGGCGCGCCGGACTCCTGCCGGAAGCGACGACGCCCTACGTGGAACTGTTGCGCGCGGCGCCCGACGGCACGATCGCCGCCCAAGCCGTCGAGGTGCGTGAGCGTCCGCCGATCATCACGGTGCCGGCCTACCGAGCGCGGTTCGCGCCGCCTCGATAGCCGCCTCCTCGACGAGCAACGCGGTCCGGGTGTAGGTCTCGCTCGCCTGCCAGACGCGATCAGTGAGCGCGAGCACCTGCACCCCCGACCTCTCGGCCATCGCGGCGCGCGCGTCGTCGGCCGCCTGACCGGCGATGATCGCGACGTTCGCGACCTCGAGGTCTTCCGCCCACGCGAGCACGCCGCCGACGACCTTGCCCGCGAGACTCGACGCGTCGAGCTTTCCTTCGCCCGTCATCGCGAGGTCGGCGCCTTCGAGCGCGGCTTCGAGCCCCACCGCCTCGGCAATCACTTCGAAGCCCGGCGCGAGCTCGGCACCGATCGCGGCCAGCCCGCCGGCAAGGCCGCCCGCCGCGCCCGCGCCGACGAGCCGCGCCACGTCGACTCCGGTACGCGCCCGGTAGCGGTCGGAGAGCATCTTCAGCCGCCGCGTCAGTAACGCGATCTGCGCCGCGCTCGCTCCCTTCTGCGGCCCGTAGACGGTCGCGGCTTCGATGAACGGCGTCTCGACGTCGCACGCGACCGTGACCTTCAAACCCTTCAGCGACCATCCGAGCGCTTCGACCGCGGCGAGCCCTCCGTCGGTCGTCGCGCTCCCGCCGACCGCGACGACGACGCGATCGAAACCCTGCGCGCGCACGGCCGCGATCAACTCGCCGGTTCCGCGCGTGCTGGCCCGCAACGGATCATTACGACCGTGCACGAGCGCGAGACCACTCGCTTGCGCCATCTCGACGATCGCGACGCCGCCGGTCAGCACGCCCCATTGCGCGTCGACAGGATCACCGAGCGGACCGGTCACCCGCGCGGTTCGACGCGATCCGCCGAGCTCGGCGAGCAAGGTGTCGAGCGTTCCTTCGCCGCCGTCGGCCAACGGCAGCCGGACGACCTCGTCGAAGCCTGCTCGGGACACGCCGGCGGCCATCGCGTGCGCGACCTCGTCCGCACGGAGCGTTCCCCGGAACTTGTCGGGACAAACGACGGCACGGGTCACAGCGCATAGATTGGCGCCTGCCCGCCGTCCGCGTCGCCCCAGGGAGCTCGAGTTGCTCGAACGCGTGCCGTTGCTCGACAAGCACCTCGAGGATTATGCCGACGTCGTCGAACCGGGCACGATCGAGCGGATCCGGGCCCTCGCCGCGCCGTTGGCCGGTGCAAGGGTGCTGCATCTGAACGCGACTGCATACGGCGGTGGCGTCGCGGAGCTTCTCGCCACGCACGTTGCACTCCTGCGAGACGTGGGAATAGACGCGGAATGGCATGTGATCCACGGCAGCGACGAGTTCTTCGCGGTGACCAAGGCCGTCCACAACGCGCTGCAGGGCGCCGACGTCGAGTGGACGCAACAGATGGAGCACGTGTACCTCGAGCGTGTCCTCGACAACGCGCTGCAACTCGAGGGCGATTGGGACTTCGTCGTGATCCACGACCCGCAGCCCGCCGCGATCCGCGACTACGCGCGCGGCCACGGCGTCGCGCCCGAGAGCACCAAGTGGATCTGGCGGTGCCACATCGACCTCACCGACGCGAATCCGCAGGTGTTCGAGTTCTTCCGCCCGTTCGTGGAGCAGTACGACGCGTCGGTATGGACGATGCCACAGTTCGTTCCGGCTTCACTGCACATGGATCGCGTCGTCATCGCACCGCCGTGCATCGACCCGCTGTCGGTCAAGAACCTCGATCTGCCCCATCCGTTCGTGCACGAGATCGTCAAGCAGTACGGCGTGCGGCCCAACGACCCGCTCATGGTGCAGGTGAGCCGATTCGATCCGTGGAAGGACCCGATCGGTGTCATCGAGGCGTACCGCATCGTGCAAGAGGAGTTCCCGAACGTGCAGCTCGTGCTCGCGGGGTCGATGGCCACCGACGACCCGGAGGGGTTCCACTACTGGGAGCTGGCCGACGACGCGCGCGCGGGCGACGAGAACGTGCACCTGCTCTCGAACATTCAACAGATCGGCAACGTGCAGATCAACGCATTCCAGCGCCTGGCCGACGTCGTCATGCAGAAGTCGTTGCGGGAAGGGTTCGGCCTCACCGTGAGCGAGGGCCTCTGGAAGGGCCGGCCCGTCGTCGGCGGTCGGTGCGGCGGCATCGTTCTGCAGATCGAAGACGGCGTCAACGGCTACCTGGTCGACGACATCGAGACCGCGGCCAAGCGGACTGCCGACCTGTTGCGCGCTCCGGACCGGGCCACCGAGATGGGCGTCGCGGGGCGGGAGCTCGTACGCCGGCAGTTCCTCTCGACGCGCGAGCTCGAGGACTGGCTGCGCCTCTACGGCGAGCTCCGGTGACGGACCCCGTCCGGTGATCGTCGTATCGCACCGGGGCCCGTACAACTTCGGCCGCGACGACGACGGAAATCTGGTCGCACACCGGGGCGCGGGCGGGATCGTCAGCGCCCTCGGACCGCTGCTCGCGGACAAGACCGACGCGACCTGGATCGCGGCCGCGATGTCGGACGACGACGCGGCCGCTGGTCGCGCGGGCGCGACGGGAGATCTCGACATCAAGCTGCGCTTGCTCGAGCTCGATCGCGAGCAGCACCGCATGCACTACGACGTGGTCGCGAACGGCGTCCTCTGGTTTCTCCATCACGGCATGTTCGATCGCACGCGTCGGCCCCGCTTCGACCTGCGGTTCCGCGACGCGTGGGACGCATTCGTCGCGGTGAATCGAACCTTCACCGACGCGGTCTCGGAGCACGCGACCGCGGGCGAGATCGTGCTCGTGCAGGACTACCAGCTGACCCTCGCGGCCGGGCAACTGCGCGAGCGGCGGCCCGACCTGCGCGTCGTGCACTTCACGCACACGCCGTTCGCGGGCCCCGACGACTATTCGCTCTTGCCCACCGACGTCGGTGCCGAGCTCTGCGGCGCACTCGCATCGGGGCCGGCGGGGTTCCACACCAAGCGGTGGGCCGAGGCGTACCGGCAATCGGCACGCGCGACGCTCGGTCGGCGCGCAAGTGTGCCGGCGCCGTTCGCGGCGAGCCTCGGGCCCGATGTGGCCGCGCTCGAAGAGGTCGCGGCATCGGCCGACGCGCGTGCGGCCGCGAGCAATCTGGCCGACGCAGTCGGCGACCGGCTCGTGATCGCACGGACCGACCGCATCGACCCGTCCAAGAACATCATCCGCGGCTTCTACGCGTTCGACCGCCTGCTCGAAGCCCGCCCGGGCCTTCGCGGCCGGGTGGTCTTCGTCGCGATGGTCTATCCCTCTCGCCAGGGCCTCGCCGAGTACCTCGCGTACGAGAACGAGGTGGAGCAAGCCGTCGCGCGCGTGAACGACCGGTGGGCGACCCGCGACTGGGTTCCGATCTTGCTCGACGACCGAGACGATTTCGCCCGCTCCGTCGCGGGCATGCAGCGCTACGACGTGCTCCTCGTGAACGCGTTACGCGACGGGATGAACCTCGTCGCCAAGGAAGGGCCGGTCGTCAACCGTCGCGACGGGGTGCTGTGCCTCTCACCCGAGACGGGCGCGTACGACGAGCTGAAGTCGGCTGCGATCGCGGTCCACCCCTACGACATCGAGCAGTGCGCGGGCGCGCTCGACGACGCGCTCTCGATGCCGCTCGACGAACGGGCGGCGCGCGCCACACGGCTGCGCGCGCTCGCAACGATGCGCTCACCCGCCGACTGGCTCGCCGATCTCGTCCGCCACGCGGGTCAGTAGCGCCAGCAGTCCAGCCGGTCCGTCGACGATCACGTCGACCGCCTCGATCAGCTCGGGCGGGGCCTCGGTCGAGTGCACGCCGATCCGCACCGCGCGGCGCAGGCGGCCGCCGTCGACCGCGTGCGCGAGCGCCGCGAACGCGGGGAGGTCGCCGCGGTCGTCACCCGCGAACGCGCCGACCTCGAAGCCGTCGACCAGCGCGCGGGTCGGGCCGGACTTGTCGACGTCGATCGGGGGGCGCAGCTCGATCGCCATGCGGGTGCGCAGCTCGGCGAGGCCGTGGCGCATGGCGATCTCGTGCGCGATCTCGACGATCGTGTCGGACTGCTCGGGAACGGGACGCCAATGCAAGGTCACGCCGATGCCCGCCTTGGGTTCGACGACCTCGGGCGGCAGCCGGGCCTCGAGCTCGGCGGTTGCAGCCGCGACCGCGACGAGATACGGCTGCACACGCGGGTCGACGGAGTACACGCCGTCTACCGACTGCTCCATCCCGTAGAGACCGAAGAGCGCGACGCCCTCGATCGGGAGGTGACGAGCAAGGAAGCCGACCGGTCGACCGCTCACGATCGCGACGCGCCCGAGACCCGTCGCGAGGCGGGCGAGCACTTCGCCGGCGCCGGGCAACGGACGCGCGTCGTCCGCTCGTTCGACGATCGGCGCCAGCGACCCGTCGAAATCGACCAGGAGAACCGTACGGTCGGGCTGCTCCGTCAACGCGGCAACCGTTGCGTCGGCGTCGATCACGGCGCGACGCTACTCCCATGGACGCGAAGACGGCCGCACGAACGACGATCGATCGCGAGCGTGACGGCCTCGTCGCGCTCAGCCATCGCATCCACGCGCACCCGGAGGTGAAGTTCGAGGAGGAGCAATCGAGCGCGTGGACGGCCGGTGCGTTGTCCGACGCCGGCCTTCCGGTCGATGCGGGCATCTGCGAGTTGCCGACCGCGTTCAGCAGCCGCGTCGGCAACGGGCCGTTGCACATCGCGATCTGCGCGGAGTACGACGCGCTTCCCGCGATCGGACACGCGTGCGGGCACAACATCATCGCGGCAACCGCGGTCGGAGCCGGGCTCGCACTCGCGCCGCTCGTCGACGATCTCGGCATCACGCTGTCGGTGATCGGCACCCCGGCCGAAGAGGGTGGCGGCGGGAAGATCCTCATGCTGGAGCGCGGGGCCTTCGACGGAGTGCACGCCGCGCTGATGGTTCACCCGACACCCATGGAAGACCTCTACCCGCGCGTCAGCGCGGTCGCGCACCTGCGCGTCCAGTACACGGGCCGCGAGTCGCACGCCGCGATCGCTCCCGAGTTGGGCGTGAACGCGGCCGACGCGCTCACCGTCGCCCAGGTCGCGGTCGGGTTGCTGCGCCAGCACCTGCGTCCCTTCGACCAGATCCACGGCATCGTCACGCACGGCGGTGACGCGACGAACGTCGTTCCTGCGCACACGGAGGGCACCTGGATGGCGCGCTCGCGTACCCTCGGCGACCTGGAGCAATTGCTCCCGCGGGTCGGGCACTGTTTCGAGGCCGGCGCGCTCGCGACCGGCGCAGCCCTCACTGTGACCGACGTCTGCCCTCCCTACGCACACATGCAACACGACCACGAGCTCGCCGAGATGTTCCGGAACAACGCGGGCACGATCGGGCGTCCCGAGTCACGAGACGGCGTGGCGACGTTCTCGACCGACATGGGCAACGTGTCGCTCGCCATGCCTTCCATCCATCCGTGCATCGCGATCGAGACCGACGGCGCGGTCAACCATCAACCCGCGTTCACCGCCGCCGCGATCAACGCGTCGGCCGACCGGGCGGTGACCGAGGGTGCGCTCGCCATGGCATGGACGGTCATCGACGCCGCGACCGGACCGTTGCGCGATCGGCTCCTACGCGTCGCCCGCTGACGCTAGCTACCGACGACGACGACGCAGTCGACGCCGTCGCTGAACGGCGGGGCCGGGCTCGGGAACGCGACGACCTTCGCGCCTTGGAGTGCGGTCTGCTGCGACAGCGCAACCTTTTCGCGGTCGAGGCCGGCCCGGCACATCAGGGTCGTCCCGCTCTGCCGGTGCCCGGTCCAGGTGCTGGCTTGCGGTTGGTTCGTGTAGCCGACCCGCAGCAACTTGGTACGCAGTGTCGCCGCGGCCCCGGTCGCCGCGCCCCCGTTCAACACCAGGACGCGCAGCTGATCGGGAGTCTTGGCCGGAGCCGACGGGACCGTCGTAGTGGTCGTCGTCGTGGTGCGCGGCTCGTGCACCGTCGTCGTGGTGGTCTTCGGGGGCTTCACCGGTGTGGTCGAGGAACTCGCCGTCGTCGTGTCGACCCGCTGCAACAAGAACACGCCGACGATCACCGCGAGACCGATCAAACCCGCGCCCTTCAGCACTGCGGCGCCCGCGCCACGCGCGAACTGGCCTGTGCCCCCGGGTGGACGACTCATGTCACCATTCTGCCCGTTCGCGGGGCCGTCCGCGCTCACCGGGATCCGGGATCGGCCCGCCGGCCCTCGATGCGGTCGCGTCGAACCTGCTCGCGACGCTTGCGCAAGCGCAACACCGTGAGCGAGTCGTAGTCCATCGCCTCGACGCGATCGACGAGCACGTGCAACGCGCGGTAGTAGCTGCTCGTCGACATCTGGAAACGTGAACGGATCTCGACATCCTTACGAGAACCGAGCTGCCACCACTCTCGCTCGAAGTCGATCAACGCGCGTTCGTGTGCGGACAGCTCGGTTGGCCTCATCGGCTCACCAGCCTGCTCGCTCCGCGCACCAAATACAAGCATTTCGGGATCGCGACGGGCCGCGACCTCGTATCACCGCGTCGGATGTCTTCGCTTCGGCGAGCGATTCGCGGACTCGGATGCACCGCGCTGATCCTGCCGCCTCGGACTGAAGCTGGTATCGCGCGCGATCCGCACGATCGCTTCGGCACGCGACGTCACCGATGTTTTCTGGAAGATCGACTTGAGATGCGTCTTCACCGTGTTCTCGCTGATCCAGAGCGCGCCCGCAATATCGCGGTTACGCAGCCCCTGGGCGAGAAAGAGCGCAACCTCGCTCTCACGCAGTGTCAGCCCGAGGTCGTAGCCCGGCCACGGCTGGCGCACCGACCGCCCGAATCGGGCACTGACAAATTCTCCCTTGTGCGCAATCTGCTGCAGCGCGTCGACGAGCGCCTCGGCCGGCATCGACTTCGCGAGCACACCGCTCGCTCCGGCGGCCCGGACCGCGTCGAGCCGCTCCGGCGCGAACGACCACGTGTAGACGGCGACCGCACCGACGTGCGGATCCCGAACGAGATCGGCAACGCGATCGAGCCCGAAACGCGGATGTCCGTAGGTGTCGAACAGCGCGACGTCGACCGTCTGGTCGGGACTGCGCTCGATGTCGATCTCGACGACCTCGATACGATCGCGAAAAGGCCGCAGCATGGCCGCCAGACCGCGCAACACGATCTCGTAGTCGTTGACGACGGCGACACGGGCGCGGTCTGGTGAGCGAGCTTCCGATTGACTCATTCGGTCTCCCGACCTTGACGGACCGCTCCCTCGCCGTTCTCCACGCGGCCCGCGACCACGACCGTAGCCCTCATCTCCCCGACAGTCCCGCGGGTATCGCGTGAGATCATCGTCACGCCGACGAGCGACTCTCGCATGGGTGTTCCAACGCTCATTCGCCAACCGCGCGCGCCATCGGCTTCACACCGTCAACGACTGAGGCCGCCGATATCATCCGGCGGGTGCGACTGCGGGAGCGGGTGGAACCCTGGGTTGAACCCGTCTTGATGCCGGTCGGGTTCGTCGCCGCTTCGGTGGTCGCTCATCTGCTGATCGTCTGGACCCAGAACAAGACATTGATGTCGCCCGTCCCGACCGCGCACCTGCTCGCGAAATGGGACGGGGGCATCTACCTCCGACTCGCGCTCCAGGGCTATCCATCCAAGATCCCCATTCGTCATGGGCACTACCTGGGATCCACGCTCGGCTTCTATCCGCTCTACCCGCTCGTCGTGCGCGCGGTGTACACGGTCACACCCTGGAACATCCTCACGAGCGGCCTCGTCGTCGCGCTCACGTTCACTGTCGCAGCGGCACTCGCGTTGTGGCAGCTGACCGCGCGACTCGTCGACCGTAGCGTCGCGAACCGTAGCGTCGCGTTGCTCTTGTTCGCCCCCGGCGCGGTTGTTCTCTCCATGACCTACAGCGAGCCGATGTTTCTGTTCCTCGCGTGTGGTTGTCTATGGGCCCTTGGGGAGCGGCGTTGGATCTTGGCAGGCGGCAGCGCCTTCCTTGCTTGCCTCGCGCGTCCCAACGCGATCGCACTCGTCGCGGCCTGCGCGGTGGCCGCAGTCATTGCGATCCGGCGTCGGCGGGAATGGCGCGCGCTCAGTGCTCCCCTCCTGAGCGTCGCCGGGTTCGCGGCCCTTCCGATCTATGACCGCATTCATACCGGTGACGCGTTCGCGTACTGGCGGACGCAACACGACGCCGCGGACCAGGGATTCGACTTCGGCGCTCACACCGTTCGCAGCATCGGAAAGGTCCTGGCACACCCCGCGCACGACTTCAACCTCTTGATGTCCGTACTCGCGATCGTCGTCATCGCCGTCGGGCTCGTGCTGATGGCGTACTGGAAGCCGCCCGCCGAGATCTTCGCGTACACGATCGTGATCTTGGTGCTCGCACTCACATCGACAACCCTTACGTCGACGTTCCGCTTCGAGATGACGGCGTTCCCGTTGACGATCGCCTACGCGCGCGTGCTGCGCAAGGAGGCGTTCACCGCGGCGATCGCGCTCTCGGTGGTCCTGTTCGCGATGGCTGGGGCCGGGGCGGTGACCGTGCTCTACACGCCTTGAGGCGACGACGCACGCGGTGCCACTGGCAGATATGGCACGCTCGGTATTGTGGCTAACTACTCGCAGAGGCTGCGCATGCTGCGCGTTGCCCTGGCCGGGGTTACGTCGAGCGCGCGCTTCGGATTGGGCTACGCATGCCGCTGCGTGCTCGACTCAATCAGCGTTTGAAACCCAAAGGTCTCGTGGCTGCCGACGGCGGTGCACCCCGAGTCTCGGTCGCAGGACACGCCGGTCAGAAGACTGCTCAGGTTGGGCGAGACGGCGGGGCTGGGAACGATCGACCATGCGTGCCCGTTCCATGACTCGATCAGCGTATGTTGCGGCTCGATCCCCGTTAGGCCGTCGAAGTTGGAGCCGACGGCAGTGCACGCCGAACGGCGACTGCACGACACACTGGTGAGGTCGTTGAGCTGGACGGGCGACGTGTCGGGGCTGGGAACGGTCGACCATACGTGCCCGTTCCAGGTTTCGATCAGTGTCTGAGCGATCGAGCCCTGCGTGCCGACGGCGGTGCACGCCGACGGGCTCAGACACGAAACGCCCTTCAGCAGGCTGGACGGCAAGGACGGGTTCGGGTCGGGAACCTTCGACCACACCTGCCCGTTCCACGACAAGATCAGCTCATGTACGACCCCTGTGTTCCGATCGCCGTCGAACCCGACGGCCGTACACACCGAGAGACGGCTACACGACACACTGTTCAAATCGTCGACGCGGGCGGGCGAGACGGCGGGGCTGGGAACGATGGACCACACCTGCCCGTTCCACGACTCGATCAGTGTCTGGCCGAAGCCGTAGTTGCCAACGGCGGTGCATGCCGACGGGCTCAGACACGAAACGCCGTTCAGCAGGCCGGACGGCACGGACGGGTTCGGGTTGGGAACGATCGACCACACCTGCCCGTTCCACGACTCGATCAGCTCATGCGTCTCTCCAGTGTCGTCGCGGTACCCGACGGCGGCGCACGCCGTAGGCGAGCTACACGACACGCCGGTCAGGTAGTTCAGGTTGGGCGAGGCGTTCGGGCTGGGCACGATCGACCACACCCGCCCGTTCCATGCTTCGATCAACGTCTGTAAGGAGGACACCGCGAAGTAAGCACCGACCGCGGTACACGCCGACGGTCGCGTACACGACACACCACTGAGCTGGTCCTCGCTCGGCGACGCGTTGGGGCTGGCGACGACCGACCAGGAGACGCGGCTCGCGGCAGCGGCAGGAACCGCCGCCGTCACCGCGCCAACCAACATCGACGCCGCGCAACCAATGCGGACAAACCTCGGGACCCTTCTCATGACATCCCCTCGTCCAACCACCGCAGTCTCTTGGATCCGCGAGACAGCGTCAACCACGTGACCTGCTATTTCATGAGAGCCGGGTGTCGGGATCGAACCGACGACCTGCTGATTACAAATCAGCTGCTCTACCGACTGAGCTAACCCGGCGTGACTCGGATGCTACCGGTGGCGTCGGCGCGCGACCTCGTGACACGCGAGTGTCGCGGCCGCCGAAACGTTCAGCGACGCGAGGTGGCCTCGTGTCGGGATGCGAACGAGGACGTCGCAACGCTCGCGTGTGAGACGCGCGAGGCCCCGGCCTTCGGACCCGACGACGACGACGATCGGCTGGTCGGCCAAGTCGAGCTCGAACAGGCTGCGATCACCGCGTTCGTCGAGGCCGACCGCCCAACACCCGGCCCGCGCCGCGCGTTCGATCGCGGCCGGTATCCCACCCACGAGCGCGACGGGCAGGTACTCGATCGCGCCGGCCGCCGCCTTCGCGACGACGGGGGTGATGCGCACGGAGCGGTGCCGCGGCAAGACGATGCCGGTCGCGCCCGCGGTCTCGGCCGAGCGCATGATGGCACCGAGGTTGCGGGGATCGGTCACGCCGTCGACTGCGACGAGGAACGCCCCCGCGACCGCCAACAGCGCGTCGAGATCGGCGGCGCGCAGGGCGGGCGCCATGGCGACGACTCCCTGGTGGACCTCGGTACGCGCCAGCTGATCCACCCGTTCCGCGGGAACCACGCGGAGCGCGCCCGCCGCCCGTTCGACGATCTCCTGCACGACTTCGTCGCGCGCGATCGCGCTCGACAGATACACCGCGCGCGGCCTTCGGGTACCGGCGCGCAGCAGTTCGAGCACCGCGCGTCGGCCTTCGATTTGCTCCCCGCCGAGCTCGGATGCGCCCTTGCTCACTCGCGGCGCCACTCGGGTCCCCGCGGGGTGTCCTCCACGACGACGCCGCGCCGCGAGAGCTCGCTGCGAACCCGATCGGCCTCGGCCCAGTCCTGGCCGCGGCGGGCAGCCTCACGCGTCTCGACCAGCGCGTCGATCTCGGCGTCGGCTTCCGGCGCAACCGCGCGCAGTTCGATCCCGAGGACGCCCGCGAGCTCGCGCACAGTCGCGAAGTTCGTGGCAGCGGTGTCGCGCAGATCCTCGTCGAGGGCGACGTTCGCGTCCCGAACGAGCTCGAACACGTACGCGAGCGCGGCCGGCGTGTCGAAGTCGTCGTCCATCACCTCGCGGAACGGCGCGACATCGCCGACCGACGCGGAATCCAGACCTTCCGCTCGCGCCCGGCGCGCCAGCGCATCGAGCCGCCCGACGGCCTTCTCCGCGTCGGACACCTCCTTCTCGCCGACCTCCATCTGTCGGCGGTAGTGCGTCTGGAGTACGAGCAGCCGGAACGCGCGTGGGTCGTACTGATCGAGGACGTCGACGAGCGTGACGAAGTTGCCGAGCGACTTCGACATCTTCTCGCCGTCGACGTTCAACATCCCGTTGTGCAGCCAGTAGCGGGCGAACTCGTGGCCCGCGCCGATGGCCTGCGCGATCTCGTTCTCGTGGTGCGGGAACACGAGGTCGTTGCCGCCGCCGTGGATGTCGAAGCCGTCGCCGAGGAGCTTCAACGACATCGCGGAGCACTCGATGTGCCAGCCCGGACGGCCGAGACCCCACGGCGAGTCCCAGGCGGGCTCCGCGGGCTTGGCGGTCTTCCAGAGGGCGAAATCGATCGGCGCGCGCTTGCGCTCGTCGACGTCGACGCGTGCGCCGGCGCTCTCGAGCAGCTCGTCGAGCGTGCGGTGCGAGAGTGCGCCGTAGTCGGGCAGTGTGTCGACCTGGAAGTAGACCCCTTGACCCTCGACGACATACGCGTGGCCGCGCGCGACGAGCTGGGTGATGAGGTCGATCATCTCTCCGATCCACTCGGTGGCGCGGGGCTCGTCGTCGGGGGGCAGGATGTTCAAGCGGTCGAACGCACTCCGGAACGACCCCTCGAACCGGCTGACCAACTCGGGCTCGGTCGTACCCTCTTCGCGGGCCCGGGTGATGATCTTGTCCTCGATGTCGGTGACGTTGCTCACGTACGTCACCGCGTATCCGCGCCACACGAGATAGCGCCGGATCGTGTCGAAGACCACCTCTTTGCGGCCGTGGCCGAGATGCGGCACGTCGTACGGGGTGGGTCCGCAGACATACATCGACACCCGGCCGTCGACGCTCGGTACGAAGTCGACCTTCGCGCGTCTCGCGGTGTCGTAGAGCCGCAGCATCCGCCGAGGCTAATCGGCCGTCGTTGTCGCGCCGCAGAGATTCCGGCGCGACGAGCGACGGAGTGCCGAAGCCTCGGTCAACTGCGCGAGAGCAGCGCCACTGCCCAGACTGCGATCCCTTCGGAGCGACCGATCGCGCCCAGGCCCTCGCCTCGCTTGGGTCGCACCGCCGCGCCGACGCCGTGGCCCATCGGCTCGCGCAGCGGCGCCAGAGCGACGACGAGGTTGGCGTTCATCGCGTCGACATGCGGCGCGAGCCGAGGCGTCTCCGCCGCGACGACGACGTCGACGTTCTCGATCCACCAGCTCTGCTGCGCCACCCGCCGCGCGATCTCGGCGAGCAGACCCATCGAGTCAGCATCGCGGTACTGCGCGTCGGTGGCCGGGAACAGCGTGCCGAGATCGGGAAAGCCGGCCGGCCCGAGGATCGCGTCGGCGACCGCGTGCGCGACCGCGTCACCGTCGGAGTGACCCGCGAGCCGGGGTGCGCCGGGGATGCTGACGCCGCCCAGCACCAACGGCGGCGTGTCGCCGAACGGGTGGACGTCGAATCCCAGACCGACCCGGTTCCTCACGCGTGGGCACCTTCGATCAATGCCTGGGCGAGCTCGAGGTCGGCGACCAGCGTCAGCTTGAGGTTGCGCGCCTCGCCTTCGACGACGACCACGGTGCCACCCGCGGCCTCGACGAGCGCGGCGTCGTCGGTGTCGAGGCCGTCGCCCGCATGGGCCGCCTCCAGGACGGAACGGCGAAAGGCCTGCGGGGTTTGCACCGCGACCAGGTCGTCGCGGGGAACGGTTTCGACGACGCGATGGTCGCGGACCCGCTTCACCGTGTCGGCGACCGGCACACCAGGCACCGCGGCGTCGGCTCCCGCGCGCACGGCCGCGATCACCCGCGCGAACAACCCGCGCGACGCGAGCGGACGCGCCGCGTCGTGCACGACCACGACGTCGACCTCGACGGGCACGCATGCGAGCCCGGCCCGGACCGAGGCAGACCGCGTCGCGCCGCCGGTCGCGACCCGCACGCCGGCCGGTGCGGACCAATCGCGCCCCGCGGGCAGCACGACCACGAGCCCGTCACACGACTCCCGGGCAACGCCCACGGCGCGGTCGAGAACGCTGACATCGCCGAGGCGCGCGAACTGCTTCGCGGCACCGAAGCGCGACCCGCCCCCCGCGGCTACGACGATCGCCCACGTCTGCACGGCGCCAGTCTGGCCCAGAGCCACTGGTCGGGAGGTGCTCACGCGGGACGGCCCGGAGAACCCGACGCGAGCGAAGTCGAGGTCAGGACTGGTCGACGCGAGCGAAGTCGATGTCAGGACTGGTCGACGCGAGCGAAGAGCAACCGTCCGGCGGCCGTCGGCACGACCGACGTCACCTGGAGTGTCACCTCGGGACCGCCGACCAGCTCGTGGCCGCCGTTCACCACCACCATCGAGCCGTCGTCGAGATGACCGACGCCCTGCCCGGTCTCCTTGCCTTCGCGGGTCAGCGACACGCGCACGTAGTCGCCGGGCCCGATGCTGGGGGTCAGCTCCTGCGCGAGCTTGCGGAGGTTCGTCGTCGGGACACCCTGGAGCTCGGCATTGCGGGCCAGCGGACCGTCGTTCGTGAGCAGGCGCAGCTGCAGTCGCCGCGCCAGGGCGATCAGCTTGCCGTCGACCTCGGAGAACTCGGGAATCTCGTCGTCGAGAACGAAGAGGCGCACATTCCCCTCCTTGCGCAACGAGTCGAGCGTCTCCAACCCACGGCGCGCGCGGCGGCGCTTCACGTCGTCGGTCGCATCGGCGAACCCCTGCACCTCGTCGAGCACGAAGCGCGCCACCATCAGATCGCCGTTCAGAACGCCCGCACGCGTCAACGGCAACAGCTGGCCGTCCATGACGACCGACGAATCGACCAACAGGCCGTCGCGCGCGTCGAAGGCCTGGGCGCGCACGAGCGGCCGCGTCGACAAGCCGAGAAGCTCCAGCACGGCTTCGCTCTGGCGCGCCACGATCCGGTAACCCACGTAGGCGAAGATCCACGCCGCGAGACCGACGATCGATACCGCAAACGGCACCGGCACGAGCAACACGACCGGTATGACGAGAACGAGGGCGAGCGCCGACCCGGCGATCGCGCCGATCGTGCCGGCCAAGAAGCGCGCGGGCGAACGGCGGTCGACCCGCTTTTCGACCACGCCGAGCGCCTTGTCGAGCACCCGGCCGAGCGACCCCCCGCTCACGTAACCGAGGAGGCAACCGAGCATGCCGCCGAGGCCCTGGGCCTGGGTTCCGAAGTTGCGCGACGCCCAGAAGCCCGCGGCCGTCCCCAAGACGACCACGAACAGCCGGATCCCTTCGACGAACATCCTCCTCTCATCGGCGGATGGACGGGCGTCTTGACGCCCCGGCGGACGAAGCGCTCAGAACCAGGCGGAACTGCCCCGGTGCGGAAAGTCCCCAGGACTGGACCAGTACCCACCGGCGCGACCCCGAGCGGCCTCGGATAGCCTCCGGGCACAACAGGCTGTGCAGACACGACGGCCCGTACGCCCGTGCTCGACAAGACCGACCTCTTCGGCACATTGCCCCCCGAGCTGCTCGAGCAGCTCCGGGGCCGCACCGTCCTCGCGCGCTATCGGCGAGGCGACCGGATCTTCGAAAAGGACGACCCGGCGTCGCACCTCTACGTGGTGTTCTCCGGACGGATCGCAATCGTCGCCAAAGCGTCCGACGAACGCGAATCGGTGCTGACCGTGCTCGGACCCGGGGCACTGTTCGGTGAGATGTCGATGTTCGACGGAGGGGTGCGCTCGGCCAACGCACGCGCGCTCACGACCGCGCATCTCATCGCGGTCGAGTTCGACGACGTGCGCGAGGTGCTCATCCGCCGGCCGGAGGTCATGTGGACCGTGGTCGGCATCCTCGCCCGACGGCTGCGCGCGACCGACGAAGCACTGGCCGACGCGATGTTTCTCGACGTCACCGGCCGGACCGCCAAGCGGCTCCTCGAGCTCGCCGACGGCGAGCGCGACTTTCGCATGCCGCTCACTCAAGAGGAGCTCGCCGGCATGGTCGGCGCGTCACGCGAACGGGTGAACAAGGCGATCGCCTTGTTCGTGAAGCTCGGCTGGCTCGAGATCTCGGGCCGCAGCCGCTACCGCATCGTCAACCGCGAAGAACTCGAGATCCGCGCGACTGTCTGAACCTCGCGTGCCTGAACCGCGCCGGTCTAAGCCGCGCCGATCCACTCCAGCGCGCGGTCCCACGCCCGCGCCGCGTCGTCGGCGCGGTGGACCTCGCGTTCGGGGTCGTGGACGAATCCGTGCTCTGCATCCTCGACGACCACGATCTCGCAATCGGTCCGGCCGCTCCACGCGGCGCGCAGCGCCTCGATGTCGGCGGCGGGCGTCCACGGATCCAACGAACCGAAGAATGCCAGCGTCGGCGCCATCTCGGCGGCAACGGAAAGCGGCTCGATGCGGTGACCGGGCCCCTGCCAGGCCTCCGGCGTCCGCACCATGCCGTAGAACGAGACCGCGGCGTCGAACCGGTCGATGGACGCGGCCTTCAGCACGTAGTGCCCGCCCATGCAGAACCCGAGCACCGAGACCCGGGCCACGTCGTCGTCGACCACGAGAAGGTTGGCGGCAGCCGCGAGGATGTCCATCTGCTGGGTGTCGTCGAGATCCTTGACGTGGTCCAAGCGCGACTCGACGGACGCGCGCACCGATTCCGGTTGGGTCGCGAAGGGCTCGACAACGCAGACGGCGAGGCCATGGGTCGCCAGCCGCCGGGCTATGTCGTGGAACAAGGGCCGTAGCCCGCCCACGTCGGGGTGCAAGACCAGTCCGGCGCTCGGCATGCCGTCGGGCCGAGCGTGCACGGCCGCGACCTCCAGACCGTCGACGACGAGCGGACTGGCATCGACGGTGACGTCGTAGACGGAGCCTTCGCGTAGTGCTGCCATGCGCCAGAAGCTATCGAATCCCCGGCGCGTCGCGATCGAGCCTGCCGACACGTCGCGATCGAGATGCCTACGCGTAGCGATCGAGTATCGACGTCTCCGCGACGCGCGACAGGCCGTCTTTGATGGCGCGCGCTCGCGCCTCGCCCACGCCTTCCACCTCGACGAGATCGGCGAGGCTCGCACGCATCACCTTCGGCAGGTTTCCGAAACGCTCGATGACGTGGCCGGCGATGGTTTCCGGCAGGCGCGGGATCTTGCTGAGCAAACGGAACCCGCGCGGCTGCAGCGACGAGTCGAGATCGAGCTCGGCCGGCAGGTGCAGGATCGATGCGACCGAGCGCAGATCGAGGAGCTCGTCGTCGGAGATGTGCGCGAGGCGCGTCGTCACCTGGACGAGCATCCACTCGGGCGATTCGACGAAGTAGTCCTTGCCCACGAGGCGCAGGTCGGCGAGCACGCCGCCGGTGAGCTCTTCGAGCTGGAGCTCGACCAGCCGGCCGTCGAGGCCGAGCTCGACGACGTAACCCTCGATCTCCTCGGCGATCCGGCGCACCATCTCCGCGCGCTGGAGCACGGTGACGACGTCGCGAACCGTCACCAGGTCCTCGACCTCGAGCGCCGACAGGGCGCTCGTCACACCATCGAGGCGGGACTTGTAGCGACCGAGGATCTGCAACGCCTGGTCGGCACGCGCCAAGACGCGTGGGATCCGATCGAGCGTCTGCTTGTTGCCCTGGTAGTGCACGGACACCACACCCATTTCCTCGGAAACGGTGATGACCGGCACCGATATCTGGCGCGCGACCCGCTCGGCGGTCCGGTGCCGCGTGCCGGTCTCGTTCGTCGGGATGTCGGGATCCGGAACAAGATGCACGTTCGCGCGAGCGACCCGAGTGCCATCGGACGCGAGGATGATCGCGCCGTCCATCTTGGCCAGCTCCGACAGTCGCTGCGGCGTGAACTCGGCGTCGAGCAGGAACCCGCCCGAGCAGATGCTCAGCACGGGCGGGCCGTCGCCGACGACGATGAGCGCGCCCATCTTCGCTTGCAGGATGCGGTCGATCCCCTCGCGCAACGGGGTGCCGGGCGCAACGAGCCGCAGCGCCGCGTAGAGAACTTCCGATCGGCCCTGCGCCAACGGATCCTCCCGGTCGGAAACGGGTTCCGAGGCTACCCCGCGCCGAAGCCGGCCGCGACCAGCGCCTCGCCGAGGTCGCCGACGCGCCGTAACGTCATGCCGCGGATGTCCGGGGTCGACGCCGGGACGATCGCGTGGCGGAAGCCCAAACGCAGTGCCTCGGCGAGCCGCCGCGGCGCCTGGGGCACCTGACGGATCTCACCCCCGAGGCCGACCTCGCCGATGACCATCGTGTCGGAGTCGACGGCGCAATCGTTGCGCGCACCCGCGATCGCCAACGCGACCGCCAGGTCGGCAGCCGGCTCGGCGACCCGCACGCCGCCGGCGACGCTGGCGTAGACGTCTTGGTTGCCAAGGCCGACACCGGCGCGCTGTTGCAGCACCGCGACGAGCATCGAGAGCCGGTTGCCTTCGAAGGCCTGCGCGACCCGGCGCGGGATCGGCGCGCCGGTGGGCACGACGAGCGACTGCACTTCCACGCACAGCGGGCGCGTTCCTTCCATCACTGCGGCCACGACCGAACCGGTCGCACCGACGCGCCGGTCGGCAAGGAAGAGCGCGCTCGGATCGCTCACCGGAAGGAGCCCGCTCGCCGTCATCTCCATCAGGCCCAGCTCGTCGGTCGCGCCGAACCGGTGCTTCAAGGCGCGCAGCATGCGCAACGCGTGGTGACGATCGCCTTCGAAGGAGAGCACGGTGTCGACGACGTGTTCCAACGCCCGCGGGCCGGCGAGCCCGCCGTCCTTCGTGACGTGACCCACGAGCAGGGTCGCGATGTCGCTCTCCTTGGCGAGCCGAACGAGCTCCTGCGCGCCGTCGCGCACCTGCGAGACCGACCCGGCCGCCCCGGGCGCGTCGGGATCGTGGACCGCTTGGATCGAATCGACGGCGAGCACTGCCGGCTCGACGGCCGCGACGTAGGCGAGGATCGCCGGGAGCGACGTCTCCGAGACGACGAAGAATTCGGGCGCGAGCGCTCCCAACCGGTCGGCTCGCATACGGACCTGGGCCGTCGACTCCTCCGCGCACACGAGGAGGCATCGAGCGCCCCGCGCCGCGATGCGGCCGAGGGCCTGCATGAGCAGCGTGCTCTTGCCCATCCCCGGCTCGCCGCCGACGAGCGTCACCGAGCCCGCGACGAGGCCTCCGCCGAGCACGCGGTCGAACTCGCCGACCTCGGTCGCCAGCAACGAGGCGCCGGCGGTCGCGATCTCGGCGATCGGCATCGGGACGCTCCGGAGCGCGCCGGGCGAGCGGCGCCCGGACGACGCCCGAGCCGCCCGGAGCTCAGATTCGGCGACCGAGCCCCACGTGCCGCACTCCGTGCAGCGGCCGAGCCACTTCGCCGACTCGTATCCGCACGAGGAGCACATGAACAGCGGGGAGCGAACAGACGTTCGAGTCATGCGCCGACCGTAGTCGCGAGCTGCGACAACGGCGCGGCAACCCGCGAATCACGCGCTCCGGATCCGCGCGGCGGCCCGGCGCCGGTTACGCCGGGCGCCCATGCTTGCGGCGAGCAGGAACGTCGCGGCGAGCAGCGCCAGCAGCAGCCCGATGCCGAATTTCACGACCTGATCCCAATTGGTGCCGCCGTCGGCGACCCGCACCGCCTTTACGCTCCCCGGCACGGCGTCGTACTCCTCCGTGCGGCCACTGGGCAGATGCATCACCACCGACACGTGCAACGCCGACTTGAGCTCCACCGCGAGCTGCGCCTCCAACAACGCCGGGTCGACGCCTGCGACCCGGAGCCGGGCTGCCAACGGCGCGTCGTGGACGATGTCGACCGACGGCGAGCGCACGTCGACCACGATGCTCAAGGCGTCGCGGGAGCTGAACCATCCGCGGTCGTGCGTCACCGTCGGGTTCTGCAGGATGCCGTGCGGGCCCGCGAGGTCGACGACGCGCCGGGCCAGATCGCGTTGGTCGACGAACGCATGCGACAGCGTGACCGTCTCCGAGCCGCTCGCGCCGCGCGTCCAGGCGGAGATCGTCCAGCCGACCGTACGAAGGTCGGCGAGCGGCACGGTCTGCGCGAGATTGTTCGAACCACCCAAGCGCTGCACGGCGTCGGCATCGACGGTGATGGTCGTCCGCAGGGTGCCCGAGCCGTCGTCCCGCATCGTGATCTCGAAGCGGGTGTCGACGTTGCAGCCCGCGAGCAGGACAACGAGGCCGACGAGGCCGACGACGGCGCTCCTTCGAACCTGCGTCACAGAACGACGATCATCGCCGGTCGGTGACGGCGGCGCGAATCGCTATTCGGGCGGGCCCGACCCCGCGAGCTCGACCGGCGGCGGTGGCTCCACCGGCGGCGCCTCGACGCCGTGGACGTTGCGGAAGACGATCTCGTCGCCTTCCGTGTCGACCACGATGGTGTCGCCCGCGTGGAACTCCTTCCACAGGATCTTCTCCGACAAGGGGTCTTCGACGAGCCGCTGGATCGCACGCCGCAACGGCCGCGCACCGAGTGCCGCGTCGTAGCCCTTGGTCGCCAGCAGCAGCTTTGCCGCGGGCTTGAGCTCGAAGCCCAGGCCCTGCGACTCGAGCTGGCCGACCACCCGCTTGATGAGCAGGTCGACGATCTCGGTGATCTCCTCGGTCGACAGCTGGTGGAAGACGATGACGTCGTCGATGCGGTTAAGGAACTCGGGCCGGAAGTGGCGCTTGAGCTCGTCGTGCACCTTGTCTTTCATCTTGTCGTAGGTGGTGTGCTCGTCGGCGCGCCCGAAGCCCAGCGCCGCCTTCTTGAGGTCGGCGGTACCCAGGTTCGACGTCATGATGATCACGGTGTTCTTGAAGTCGACCGTGCGGCCCTGCGCGTCGGTGAGCCGCCCGTCTTCCAGAATCTGCAACAGCGCGTTGAAGACGTCGGGGTGGGCCTTTTCGATCTCGTCGAACAGCACGACCGAGAACGGCTTGCGGCGCACCGCTTCGGTGAGCTGGCCACCTTCGTCGTAGCCGACGTAGCCCGGAGGCGAACCGACGAGCCGAGAGACCGTGTGCTTCTCCATGTACTCGGACATGTCGAGCTGGATCATCGAGGACTCGTCGCCGAACAGGAATTCGGCCAGCGCCTTCGCCGTTTCGGTCTTGCCGACGCCCGACGGCCCCAAGAAGATGAACGATCCACTCGGACGCTTCGGGTCCTTGAGGCCGGCCCGCGTGCGGCGGATTGCCTGCGACACCGCCTTGATCGCGTCCTCTTGACCGACGATGCGCTTGTGGAGCTCTTCCTCCATGCGCAGGAGCTTTGCGGTCTCTTCCTCGGTGAGCTTGTAGACGGGGATGCCGGTCCAGAGCGCGAGCACCTCGGCGATCGACTCTTCGTTCACCTCGTTGAAGAGGTCGACACCCTCGGCGCGCCACTCGCGCTCCTTGCCGGCGCGCTGCTCGAGCAACGACTTCTCGCGGTCGCGCAGCGACGCGGCCCGTTCGAACTGCTGAGCCTCGATCGCGGCTTCCTTCTCCTTGCGGACCTTCGAGATCTCGTCTTCGAGGTCGCGGTAGTCGGGCGGCGCCTGCATGCGACGGATGCGCAGGCGCGAGCCCGCCTCGTCGACGAGGTCGATCGCCTTGTCGGGAAGGTGACGGTCGGAGATGTATCGGTCGGCAAGGTTCGCGGCCGCGACGATCGCCTGGTCGGTGATCGAGACGCGGTGGTGCGACTCGTAGCGCTCGCGCAGGCCCTTGAGGATCTCGATGGTCTGGCCGACCGTCGGCTCTTCGACCTTGATCGGCTGGAAGCGTCGCTCGAGCGCGGCGTCCTTCTCGAGGTGCTTGCGGTACTCGTCGAGCGTGGTCGCGCCGATCGTCTGGAGCTCACCACGCGCGAGCATCGGCTTGAGGATCGACGCCGCATCGATCGCGCCTTCGGCCGCGCCGGCGCCGACGAGCGTGTGCAGCTCGTCGATGAACAAGATGATGTCGCCGCGGGTGCGGATCTCCTTCAGCACCTTCTTCAGGCGCTCTTCGAAGTCGCCGCGGTAGCGGGAGCCCGCGACCAGCGCACCCAGGTCGAGCGTGTAGAGCTGCTTGGCGTGCAACGTCTCGGGAACCGTGCCTTCGACGATGCTCTGGGCGAGACCCTCGACGATCGCGGTCTTGCCGACTCCGGGCTCGCCGATCAGCACCGGGTTGTTCTTGGTACGCCGGCTCAGCACCTGCATCACGCGCTCGATCTCGCGCTCGCGACCGATGACGGGGTCGAGCTTCTTCTCGCGCGCGAGCTGAGTGAGGTTGCGGCCGAACTGGTCGAGCACGAGCGAGCCGGACGGTTGGCTCTCGGCGCCGCCGGGCGCGCCCGAGCCCGAGCCGGCGGATTCCTTGGTGCCGGCGTAGCCGGAGAGCAGCTGGATGACCTGTTGGCGCACGCGGCTCAGGTCGGCCCCGAGCTTCACGAGCACCTGCGCGGCGACGCCTTCGCCCTCACGGATGAGGCCGAGCAGGATGTGCTCGGTCCCGATGTAGTTGTGACCGAGCTGCAGTGCTTCGCGCAACGAGAGCTCGAGCACCTTCTTGGCGCGGGGCGTGAACGGGATGTGCCCCGACGGCGCCTGCCCGCCGTGGCCGATGATCTCCTCCACCTGGGCGCGCACGGCCTCGAGCGAGATGCCGAGCGACTCGAGCGCCTTGGCGGCGACTCCTTCGCCCTCGTGGATCAGACCGAGCAGGATGTGCTCGGTCCCGATGTAGTTGTGGTTGAGCAGGCGTGCTTCCTCTTGAGCGAGGACGACGACCCTTCGCGCTCGGTCGGTGAAGCGCTCGAACAAAATGAACCGCCTCTCGGTGAGCATGCGGCACCACTGCCGGTGTTCCCATTCTATCGGCCGGTCGGCCCGCTCCTTTGGCGCCGGATCGGGTCGGAGGTCGATGTTTCGGGGACGTTTCGGTGGCGTCGACCGATTGCTCGGTGTGGTCAACGGGTACTCGTGGGATGGGTGTAGCTCCTTTTCTACGCTCTCGGCGCACCGATCATTCCCAACCGTCCCGAATCGACCCCCTCCCGACCGTCGCCGTAGCCTCGACCCGTGCGCCCGAGAACGCCGCCCCCCGGCGCGCCGCAGCAAAGGAGCCGTCGGTGTCGCTGATCGACGATGTGGGGCTCGCGCCCCTCCCCGCCGACCTGGTCCGGGTGGAGGACCGTCTCGACGCGGCCGTGCGCGCCGACGACCGCTTCCTCGGCGACGTCGCCGGACACCTCCTGGCCGCGGGCGGCAAACGACTGCGGCCGACCCTCGCGCTCTGCGCGGGGTACGCGGCCGCCGGCGCGGGCTCGCCCGCGACCGCTTCGGTCGTCACCGGCGCCGCCGCGGTCGAGTTGGTGCACCTCGGTTCGCTGTATCACGACGACGTCATCGACGAGGCCGAGACTCGCCGCGGGGTTCCGTCGGTGAACGCGCGTTGGTCGAACATCGTCGCGATCCTCGCCGGCGACTATCTCTTGGCGCAGGCGTCGTCGCTCGCGGCGTCGTTGGGCGCGGATGTCGCCGCGCTGTTGGCGGCGACCATTGGCGAGCTGTGCCGCGGCCAGGTCCTCGAGCTCCAGCACCTCTTCGACGTCACGCGTTCGGAAGAGTTGTATCTCTCGTCGATCGAAGGCAAGACCGCGTCGCTGATGGCAACCGCGTCGCGGATCGGCGCCATGGTGAGCAACGTGTCGGCCGACAGCCTCGACGCGCTCACGCAGTTCGGCCAGCACCTCGGGATGTGCTTCCAGGTCGTCGACGACGTGCTCGACGTCACCGGTACGGAAGCCGAGCTGGGCAAGCCGACGGGTAACGATGTGCACGAAGGCGTCTACACGTTGCCCGTGATCTACGCGATCGCCCGTTCCGAGGAGCTGCGCGTCCTTCTCGGTCGCAAGCTCGAGTGGGCGCAGGTGGCTCGTGCGGTCGAGCTGATCGCGATCCCGGACGTCATCGACGCCTCCATGACCGTCGCGCGAACGCACGCGACGAAGGCGTCCGAGGCGCTGGCCGGCGCGACCGAGCTCGCTCCCGAGGTGTGCGACCGCCTGCGTGCGCTGGTCGACGGGCTCGTGCAACGGTCGAGCTGACCGCATGCGCGCGGCGTCGGATACCGGCGCGCGCCGCACGATCTTCATGCGGCGAGTCGACGCGTGGCTCGCGGCCGATCTCGACGCGTACATCGATTGCTGGGCCGACGACATGACGATCGAGCTGCCCACGGGTCGCGTGGTCGGCAAGGAGCGGTATCGAGAGCTGGTGCGAGCCGGCTTCGGTTGGGCCGCGCCGCTCGCATTCGACGTGCACCACCTCGCCTTCGAGGAGGGGACCGAGATCGCGTTGGCCGACTGGACGATCAGGGCGCGGCGACGCGACGACGGCGTCGTGGTCGGCTGGCGCGGTCTGTCCGTGTGCGAGTTCCGCGCGGAGAAGATCACGTGGTGGCGCGAGCACCACCTCGCACCACCTGGACCTATCGAGACGCAGGCGAAGCCGACCGAAGGGGAGGCGTAGCCGGAGTCGACCCATAGACGAGACGCAGGCGAAGCCGACCGAAGGGGAGGCGTAGCCGGAGTCGACCCATAGAGACGCCCATCCCTCTAGGCGGATTCCTGGGTCGGGACCGCGGCCGCGGCGTCGATCTCGTCGAGGAACCGCAACACCACGTCGTTGAACGCGTTGGGAGCCTCGGCCATGAGGCCGTGGGCCGCACCGCGCAACACGTAGAGCCGCGAGGTCGTGATGAGCTCGGCGAGCTCCTCGGCGTCGCCGAGCGGCGTGAGCGTGTCCTGTGATCCGGTGATCACGAGGGTCGGTGACTTCACGCGGGGGAGCTCGAAGCGCAACTCGTCGGAGGCCTGCAGGATCGCGTCGACCTGCGCGACGAATGCGTGCGGCTTGGTCTGCACGAGCACGCGCGCGAGCACGTTCACGAATACACCGAAGCGGCGCTGCAGGCGCGGCCCGATCAACCAGCGCATGCCGTCGTCCATCAGCCCGGCCATGCCCCGCTCGTTCACGACGTTGGCCCATTCCGCGAGGAGCTCACGGCGCCACTCGTGATGCTGGCACGCCGTGCACGCGAGCGTGAGTGACCGGACGCGGTCGGGGTGCATCACCCCGAGGATCTGCGCGATCACACCGCCCATCGACGCGCCGACGACGTGGGCCCGCTCGACTCCCTCGGCGTCCATCACGGCGATCGCGTCCTCGGCCATGCGGGCGAGGTCGTACGGCCCGGGAGGTGCATCGGAGTGCCCGGTGCCGCGGTTGTCGGGTGCGATGCAACGATGGTGACGACCGAATGCACCGCGCTGGAGTGCCCAACCCCGGTGATCCATGCCGAGTCCCTGGATCATCAGGACCGGCGAACCTTCGCGACGGCCCCACGCGCTGTACGCGATGTTCGTGCCATCGTCGGTAACCGTCGCCGACATGACGCGAGGCTACCGGGGTCTATCCGGCGGCGAGCAGAGCCCCGACCGCCCGCCGCATCGCCTCGGTGAAGCGCGCCGCCGCGAGCGGGTCGTTCGGATCGTAGGGATCCGGCAGCGTGACCATCGGTCCGAAGGTGACCTCCCACGCGCCGATCATGCCGCCGAAGCGCCCAACCGCCCGCACGGCGGCGGGAACGATCGGCGTGAGAGTGAGCGCGCGCGCGACCGCGACCGGCGCGTCGCCGGCGCCGGTGCGCAACCAGGTGGGTGCCAGCGGGATACCGACGAGGTGGCCGGCACGCAACGCGGACGCGACATCCGGACCGCTGCTCGAGATCGCACCGAGTCGGCGCGTCGCGGTGCCGACAAAGGGCAGGTCGGGGGCTCCGACGACCCGCAGCCGGCGACCGCTCGCGCGCTGCACCGCGACGCCGAGCGCCGCGGGCTCCGCGATGCCGAAGCCGCGATTCGACACGATCACCGCCGCGCCGGTCGTCGGCACGTGCTCGCCCCCGGCGACGCGGACGCGCACCGCCGCCGTGAACAACGGGGCGCAGAGATCGGCGAGCTGCGGGTCGAGGCCGAACGGATCGACCGGATAGCGCCCCGAAATTCTGCGCCGCAGCGCCGACCACGGCGTCTCGGGACGCGCGATGCGGTCCGGATCGAGGACGTCGAGGGTCACGCGGCCTGCTCCCCCCCGCGTGCGATCGCAACGACGTCGGCCCAGTCGAAGAGCTCGCGTAACACGTCTTGCGTCGGCGTGGGTCGGGTCAGGCCGAGCGCGTCGCGCGCGCGGCTGGCGTCACCGGTGCAGCCGTGACGGATGAGATCGACGACGTGCGGCGCCAGCGCCGCGCCCGCAACCTCGGTCGCACGGTAGACCGCCCGCCACAGGCCCGGTGGCACTGGCAACGGCACGCGACCGCCGAGGCGCGCGGCTTGCCACGGAGTCGCAGCACCTTCGCCGACGACGTTGCAAGGTCCGTCGAGCCGGCGCGCGATCGCCGCGACCATCGCGTGGGCCGCGTCGTCGGGATGTAGGAGCGAGAACGGCGGATCCGACACCGCGCTGACGGGAACGACCGGCAGTCGCAGCAGCCGGCCCAACGGGCTGGGGACGTGCGACCCCACGACCGGCGCGTAGCGCAGGGCGCCGACCGGGATACCGCACCGCAACGCCACACCTTTCGCCGCCGCCTCGACCGCGAGCAGTGAGCGGCCGTACGGCGTCGTCGGCGCGGGCACTGCGTCTTCATCGGGTACCGACACGCGACCCGTCGGCGGGCCGTACACCTCGAGCCCGCTGCGCACCACGACGTACTCGAGCGCACCGGTGCTCGCGGCCGCGTTCAGCGTCGCGGCCGTGCAGGCTTCGGTTCGCTCGCGCGCGGAAGCCGGGGTCATCCGCGACGCCGGCTCGTACACGCCGAAGTGCGCGACCACCTGAGGCGCGTACTCCGCGACGAACGAAGCCAGCCGATCGGCGTCGCGCGGGTCGATGCGGCGGAACACTGCGCGCCGTAGGCGGCGGCGCGGCGGCACGAAGTCGACACCCACGATGTCGGATGCCCAGTCGTGCGCCTCGATCAGCTGCGCCACCCGTGTGCCGAGCTCGCCACCCATACCGGTAACCAGGACGCGCGCCTTCACGGCGTCTCCGCCTCGGGACGCAGGTGCGGGAACAGGATCACTTCGCGGATCGACGTGACCCCCGCCAAGAGCATGACGAGCCGGTCGACGCCGAGGCCCATACCGCCGGTCGGCGGCAAGCCGTACTCGAGCGCGCGCACGTAGTCGGCGTCGATGCCGTGCGCCTCGTCGTCGCCGAGTTGGCGGAGTGAGGCTTGTGCTTCGAACCGGCGTAGCTGCTCGACCGGATCGTTCAGCTCGCTGAACGCGTTGGCGAGCTCTCGTCCGTGCACGATCAGCTCGAAGCGCTCGGTCAGCGCCGGGTCGTCGCGGTGCGTGCGCGCGAGCGGCGACACGTCGCGCGGGTAGTCGCAGACGAACGTCGGCTCGAGGATGTTCGCCTCCGTCGTCTTCTCGTAGATCTCGAGCACGAGCTTCCCGGACCGCCACGACTTCTCCCACGACACGTTCAGCGAGTCGCACGTGGCCCGGAGTGCTTCGACCGACTGCGACGGATGCACGTCGACGCCCGCGTGCTCGCGTACGAGGTCGATCATCGTGCGGCGCTCGAACGGAGGCGCGAGGTCGATCTTCGCGCCGTCCCACTCGACGGTCGTGCCGCCCGTCGCGTGGCGGGCGGCGTCGGCGATCAGCTCCTCGGTGAGGCGCATCATGTCAACGTAGTCGGCAAATGCTTCGTACAACTCCAGCATCGTGAACTCTGGATTGTGCCGGGTCGACAGCCCTTCGTTCCGAAACACTCGAGCGAGCTCGAAAACCTTGTCGTAGCCACCCACGATCAGTCGCTTCAGGTACAGCTCGGGTGCGATCCGCAGCGACAGCTCGACGTCGAGCGCGTTGTGATGCGTCGTGAAGGGCTTCGCGGTCGCACCACCAGCGACCGAATGCAGCACGGGCGTCTCGACCTCGATGAAACCGCGCTCGGCCAGGAACCGCCGCATCGCGCCAATGGCCGCGAACCGCACGTCGAAGACGCGCCGCGCGTCGTCGTTCGCGATCAGGTCGACGTAGCGTTGCCGGTAGCGCGTTTCGGTGTCGGAGAGTCCGTGCCACTTCTCGGGCATCGGTCGCAACGCCTTCGCGAGCAGGTGGAACGACGAGATGTTGACCGAGAGCTCGCCGAGCTTGGTCTTCATGACCTTCCCCTCGACGCCCACCCAGTCGCCGCGGTCGATCTCGGCACCGAACCGGGCGAACGCGTCGGCGCCGAGCTCACCCTGACTCACGAAGAGCTGCAGCTCGCCGGTTCCGTCGCGCACCTTCGCGAAGATCAACCGGCCCTGCGTGCGCTTCAACAACACCCGGCCCGCAATTCGGACGACGTCGTCGGTCGAATCGCCCGGGTCGATCTTGTCGTCCCAGTGTTCGCGAACCTCCTTCAGGGCGTGGGTGCGATCGAAGCGGACGGGGTACGGATCGTCACCGCGCGCGCGCAGCTCCTCGAGCTTGGCGAGCCGCGCTCCGAATTCGTCCTCCATCAGCGATTCCGTTCGAAGATGATCCGTAGTCCGAACAATGTGAGCCACGGCTCGTAGTGCTGCACCGTACGCGAATGCGGGATGATCGGCTCGGCGAGACCGCCGGTCGCGATGACCTCGCAGGGACCGAGCTCGGCGACGAAACGATCGACGAGGCCGTCGACCTGGGCGCTGAAGCCGTAGATCATCCCCGACTGGATCGACTCCGCCGACGACTTCCCGATGACGTGCTTCGGCTCGGCGAGCTCGACCCGCCGCAGTCCGGCGGCCCGGCCGAAGAGCGCGTCCAGCGAGATCTCCACTCCTGGGAAGATGGCGCCGCCGAGGTACTCGCCGTTCTCGCTGACCGCTTCGATGGTCGTCGCCGTACCGAAGTCGGCGACGATGGACGGGCCCCCGTAGATGTCGTACGCGCCGACCGCGTTCGCGATCCGGTCGGCGCCGACCTCCTTCGGGTTGTCGTAGAGGATCGGCATGCCGGTGCGAACTCCCGGCTCGAGCACGAGGGCAGGAAACCCGAAGTAGCGCTCCGTCATCTGCCTCAGCTCGGCCGTGACGCGCGGCACTCCGGACGAGATCGCGACGCCGGTGATCGCGTTCTCGAACGAGAAGCCGTGGAAGCCGAGGAACTGTTGCACCATGAGCGCGAGCTCGTCCGAGGTCCGCTCCGCGACGGTCGCGATGCGCCAATGATCGACGAGCTGCGCGTCGCGAAAGAGCCCGACGACGGTCTGTGTGTTCCCCGCGTCGATCGTCAACAACATGGTCGGATCCTCACAGCATGTCCAGTCCGATGTCGAACGCGGGCGCCGAGTGCGTGAGCGCGCCGACCGACACGAAGTCGGCGCCCGACTCCGCGTAGTCCGTGATGGTCTCGAGCGTGATCCCGCCCGACACCTCGACCTGCACCGCGCCGTCCAGCATCGCGACCGCGCTACGAACTTGCTCGGGCGTCATGTTGTCGAGGAGCACCCGGTCGACGGCGGCATCACGCGCCTCGACCACCTGCTCGAGGGAATCGCACTCCACCTCGAGCAGACGCCCCGGCCAGCACGACCGGGCGCGCTCGACCGACTTCGCGATGCCGTTGATGGCCAGATAGTTGTCCTTGATCAGCACGGCGTCGCTCAGCGAGTCGCGATGGTTGAATCCACCGCCCGCGCGCACGGCTGCTCGCTGGATCGCGCGGAGTCCGGGGATGGTCTTGCGCGTGTCGAAAACACGAACCTTGCCGTGCGCGGCCAGCACGTAACGATGCGTCGTGGTGGCGACGCCGGAGCAATGACACAAGAAGTTCAGCGCGGTCCGTTCGCCGGTGAGAATGGCGCGCAGCGGACCCGAGACGCGGCCGAGGTGCTCACCGGCCGCGATCGGGTCGCCGTCGTGGACGTGCCACCGCACGTCGACGGCGTCGTCGACCTGACGATAGGTCTCGGTCGCGAGCGCGGTGCCGGCGAGCACGCCGTCGGCGCGGGCGACGAACGCCGCTTCGGCGCGCTGCGTCTCGTCGACACACGCGATCGACGTGATGTCACCGAGGACACCGAGGTCTTCGGCGAGCGCGTCGTCGACCAGCCGCTGCACTACCGACCGGGGCGGATCGAAGCCGGTCACCGCCTACCTCGCACGACCGCCGCCAGCGCGACGAAGACGGGAGCCGGGCCGCCCCGAGAGACGAACCGGCCGAGCATGTCCTCGGACGATCCGGGGAAGTCTCGGCGCGTGTGCGACCCCCGCGATTCCGTGCGCGCGGTCGCCGACGCGACGATCGACTGCGAGACGCGCAACAGGTCGATCACCTCGTAGCCGGCGATGCTTCGGGCCGAGAGCTCGTCGGCCCGGCGCGCGAGATCACGGAGCGTCGCGCTCGCCCTGCGTAACCCGTCGGCGTCGCGCACGACACCGCAGTCGGACGACATCGCCTGCTGCAATGCGGCGCGCACCGCGCCGGGGTCGGCGTTGTGATCTGTGCGCACCACCTGTGGCTCGGGCTCGCCGGCGACGTCTCGCAGCAGATCGGGGCGAGGCAGATCGAGCACCCCGGTCATCGCTCCGGTCGGTTCCGCCGCGACCTTTCCGGCGACAATGGCTTCCACGACGCGACGCCCGAAGACCAAGCCGTCGAGCAGCGAGTTCGACGCCAGCCGGTTCGCGCCGTGCACGCCGCTGCACGCCACCTCGCCGCACGCCCACAGGTGTTCGAGTGTCGTCGCGCCGTCGAGATCGGTGACCGCGCCCCCCGACAGGTAGTGCGCGGCGGGCGCCACCGGCAACCACTCCGCGGTAGGGTCGAGATCGGCGCGCAGGCACGAGTACCAGATCGTCGGGAAGTGGCTCTCGAAGTCGTCGATCATCGTGGCGTCGAGCCAGACGTGTCCCTCACCCGTGGCTTGCATCCGCTCGTGCACCGCACGCGATACAACGTCGCGCGGCGCGAGGTCGGCGAGCGGATGCAGCCCCGTCATGAACGCGACACCGTCGGCGTCGCGCAGAACGGCACCCTCGCCCCGCAACGCTTCTGACAGGAGCGGCCGCGGCATCAACGGGGTGTGCAGCGCGGTCGGATGGAACTGCACGAACTCGAGGTCGGCGCAGGCCACGTCGGCCTTCAGAGCCAACGCGATGCCGTCACCGGTCGAGAGCGTGGGGTTGGTGGTGACGGCGAAACATTGGCCCGCCCCACCCGTCGCGAGCACCACGTCGACGGCGCGTACGAGCTCGGCCCGCCCGTCGGGGCGCAGCGCGAGCACGCCCGAGCAGCGATCGTGCTCGGCGAGGAGGTCTATGGCGAACCATCCTTCGCGCACCTCGATCGCCGCGCTCAGCGTCACGGCATCGACGAGCGCGCGCTCGATCTCCGCGCCGGTCGCGTCGCCACCCGAGTGCACGACGCGGGCGAGCGAGTGACCACCCTCGCGCGCCAAGAGCAGCTCCGGACCGGCCGGCGACGGCTCGGTGTCGAACTGCGCGCCGAGGCGGGCGAGCTCGCGCACACTCTCGGGACCCTCGGTGACGAGGATGCGCACCGCGTCGGGATCGCACAGCCCCGCGCCCGCGGTCAGGGTGTCGGCGAGATGCAGATCGGGCGTGTCGGGCGCGGCGAGCGCGGCGGCGACGCCGCCTTGCGCGTACCGCGTCGCCGAATGCGACAGCTCGCCCTTGGTCAGCACGAGCACGGACAGGCCCCGGCGCGCGGCGTGGAGCGCAGTTGTGAGCCCCGCGACGCCACTCCCCAACACGAGGACGTCGTACACGAGGATTCAGCCTAGGTGCCGGGTCGGATGATCGCGCATCCAGACGAGGTTCGAGCCGGCACGCCGCACCGCCTCGTCCGCGTCGATCGGTCGGTTTGCCTCGTCGACGTGCACGATACGCGGCGCGTACGAAGCGAGCTCGGCTTCCTCATACACGGCGTACGTGATGACGATGACGCGGTCACCCGGCTGTACGAGCCGGGCCGCGGCACCGTTGAGGATGACGTCGCCGGGGCCGCCTTCCATCGCGTACGTCTCGAAGCGAGCGCCATTGTCGATGTCGAGCACCGCGACCTGCTCGAATTCCCGGATGTCGGCGAGCTCCATCAGCGTGCGATCGAGCGTGATCGAACCGACGTAGTCGAGATGTGCTCCCGTGATCGTCGCCCGGTGAACCTTCGACTTCATCATCGTGCGTTTCAAATCACGCTCCTCATATCGCGCTCCCTCGCTCCGCCAAACCAAGCTCTCCGACGCCGAGATCGGCGTGGACCTCGGTACCGCGCACCGAAAGCGTGACGTTGTCGATCAGACGTGTGTCGCCGACCCGGACCGCGAGCGCGAGCAGCACGTCGCCGTCGAGCTGCTCGACGCGGGCGAGGTCGTGGGCATCGCGCGCCTCCACGTATTCGAGCGCGACCTGCGGCTCGGACGAGACCTGCCGGCGGACGAGGTCGACGAGCGCCTGCGTATCCCTCTCGCCGGCCACCGCCGCGTCGGCCGCGGCGCCGAGCGCGCAGGAGAGCACGAGCGCGGCGCGGCGCTGATCGGGTGAGAGATACGCGTTGCGGCTCGACCGGGCGAGCCCGTCGGGCTCGCGCACGATCGGGCAACCGACCACGTCGACCGGCAGGTCGAGGTCTTCGACGAGACGCGAGATCACTGCAAGCTGCTGGGCGTCCTTGCGCCCGAAGAACGCCGAGCACGGACCCGAGATGGCGAACAGCTTCGTGACGACCGTCCCGACACCGTCGAAATGGGTCGGGCGGGCCGCGCCGCACAGGTCGGCCGTGAGCCCCGCGACGTGAACGGAGGTGAGCGGCGGGCCACTCGGGTACATCTCCGCAACCGAGGGCGCGAACACCGCGTCGACGCCTTCGCGCTCGCACTGCGCCAGGTCGCCGGACAGGTCACGCGGGTACCGGTCGAGGTCCTCGCCGGCACCGAACTGCAAGGGGTTGACGAAGATGGTGACGACGACGAAGTCGCAGGCGGCACGCGCGGCGCGCATGAGCGAGCAGTGGCCCTCGTGCAGGAATCCCATCGTGGGCACGAGCCCGACGCGCCGCCGCTGGGCACGCGCGCGCTCGCACGCGGCGCGGAGGTCGGCAATCTTCTCGATGTGGAGCGTCTCGATGTGGAGCATTGTTCGGCCTCGCTCGGTTCCGGCCTTCTCAGGTCCGGACTGGCGGGTCTGACGTCTTGATGTTAGCCATCGCGGTCAATCGTCGCCGACGGGCCCGGGTTGCTGGCGAAGGTCTCCGAGCAAGCGGTCGAGGCCGGTATCGCGCCGTCCCGTCAACCGGGCGGCCTCACGGGCGAGGGCACGATACGCGTCGCGCTCGCCCGGGTCGAGATCGCGGAGATGCTGCTCGACGGTGCTGAGGTCTCCTCGAGCGACGGGTCCGGTGAGCGCCGCGGCCGGACCGAGCGAGAATGCGTTCTGCACCGAGGCGAGCACGAGCGGAGCGAACGCCTCGAACGGGACGGAACAGGTCGCCGCGAGTCGCTCGACCTGACCGATCAGCGCGACGAGATGGTTCGATGCGATGACCGCGGCGGCGTGGTAGCGCCCGCGGTCGGCGTCGGACAGCTCGAACGGCCGCAAGCCGAGCGAACGGGCGATCTCGGCGACGGCGCGATCTCCCGCCACCGCGGCCCACGCGCCCGGCAGCCGCTCGAGCCCGACCGTCGCGGACGGGAACGATTGGAGCGGGTGCAACGCGCCGACCCGTACCCCGGTGCGTCGTTCGAGCAGCGACGCGAAGACGTCGAGTCCTCGCGATCCCGCGAGGTGCACCACGAGCGCGCCGGGCTCGATCGCCGGCTCGGCGGTGAGCAGCACCTGCTCGATGGCGCGGTCGGGAGTGGCGACGAGCACCAGGGCCGCGCCCCGCGCGACCTCCGACACGAGGGCCGGACGCGACGCGAGACATGCTGCAGCCGAAGCCGTGGAAGGTGCGTCGGGCGCGCGCCCGCCGACCCCGACCACGGTCCAGCCCTGTTCGATCAGCCCGAGTGCGATCGTCGTTCCGGCGCGACCCGGTCCGATCAGGGCGACGGTGCGCTGTTGTTCCGCCATGGAATGTGCAATGTTACCGCCGCCTCCCGCACGCCCTCCCAGGATGCGGCGGCATCGACCAGAGCCGGCGCGACGTCGCGTAGTGGCGCCAGGACGAACCCACGCTCCCATATCCGCGGGTGCGGCAACGTGAGGTCGGGATCGTCGAGGCGGACGTCGTCGTACAACAGCACGTCGATGTCGAGCGTGCGCGGGCCCCAGCGCTCGGCGCGCACGCGTTGCGCGTCGCGCTCGATCTGCTGTGCGAGCGCGAGCAGCGCGTACGGGTCGAGCTCCGTCTCGATCGCGAGCACCGCGTTCAGATACGGATCCTGGGACGGACCGCCGATCGGCTCGGTCTCGTATACGCGCGACACCTCGACGACGTCGACGCCGTCGGCCGCGTCGAGCCTGTCGACCGCCGACTGCAAGTGAAGGGCGCGGTCACCCAGATTCGAACCCAACGCGAGGTACGCGCGACTCACCGTTCGACGCGCACGGCGACGTAGTCGAGCAACGCGCGCACGGGTGGGTGCACCTTGCGCACCTCGACGACGGCGCCGACAACCCGCGGATCGGCCCGGCAGACCTCGACGATGCGCGCGGCGAGTCGCTCGAGCAACCGGTACTGCTCCGACGACACGACGCGGGTCACCGCGTCGCACACCGCGGAGTAGTCGACGGTGTCTTCGAGGTCGTCGCTCTCGCCCGCGATCGTGGCGTCGACGAGGAGCTCGATGTCGATCTCGAACGGTTGGGGGCGGACCCGTTCCTCGGGAAGTACACCGTGCACGCCGAGCTCGCGTATCCCGGAGATGAGAATGCGGTCCACGGTTCGACGCTAGCCACCCGTCGGCGCAGCGTGATAGTCCGGGAAGATGCGACGGACGAAGATCGTCGCGACGGTGGGACCGGCCACGTCGCGGCCGGAATCCATGCACGCCCTCCTCTCCGCGGGCGCGGACGTCGTGCGCCTCAACGCCGCGCACGGCACAGCAGATGTACACGTGCAACAGGCGGCCTTGGCGCGCGAGACAGCCCGCGCCCTGGGCCGTTCGGTCGGCGTGCTCGTCGACCTCCCCGGACCGAAGATGCGCACCGGACCGGTCGTCGACGACGAGATCCGGCTCGAGACCGGTAGCGAGCTCACGCTGACGTCGGCCGCGGTCGTCGGCGACGAGCACCGCGTCTCGACCACGCTTCCCGACCTCGCGCGCTGGGTCGGAGCGGGGGACGACATCTACCTCGCGGACGGCGCAATCGTGCTGCACGTCGCGCGGGTGGTCGACGCGGACGTGGTGTGCGAGGTCGTACGCGGCGGCGTCCTGCGTTCGCGCAAGGGCATGCACGTGCCGCGGGCGGAGGCCCACGTCGAGTCGTTCACCGACACCGACGCCGCAGCACTCCGGATGGCGATCGCGATCAAGGCCGACTTCATCGGATTGTCGTTCGTGCGGCGGCCCGAAGACCTCGAAGCCGTTCGGGCGCGGCTTCCCAAGCGCCGGAACCGGCCGCAGCTCGTCGCGAAGATCGAGACCGCGGTCGCGCTCGATCATCTCCCCGGCATCGTCGGCGCCGCCGACGCGGTCATGGTCGCCCGCGGCGACCTCGGCATCCAGGTTCCCGCCCGGCGCGTCCCGCTGATCCAAAAGGAGATCATCCGGTTCTGCAACATGGCCGGCAAGCCGGTGATCACGGCGACGCAGATGCTCGAGTCGATGACCCGCTCGCCCCTGCCCACGCGTGCCGAGGTCAGCGACGTCGCCAACGCGGTCCTCGACGGCACCGACGCGCTCATGCTGTCCGAGGAGACTGCGGTCGGCGAGTACCCGGCCGACACCGTTCGCACCATGAGCGACGTCGCCGAGGCCGCGGAAGCCTGGCCGCGCGTGCGCACGACCCCGCAGGGCGCGGCCACGGCGCTCGACGACGACCGGGTGGCGTGGGCCGTCGCCCACGCCGCGGTCCAAGCCGCGGACGACCTCGGGGTCGCGGCGATCGTGTGTCCGACCCAGAGCGGGACGACGGCACGACTGGTTGCGGCATTTCGACCCGCGGTGCCGATCGCGGGGATCTCCGCGCAACCCGAGATCCTCGGTCGCCTGTGTCTGGTGTGGGGTGTCCGGCCGTTGGCCGCCTCGCCCGCCGGAGTCGAGGACAGTGCCCAGCGTTCCGTGGCGGCGGCCCGCGAGTGCGGGCTCGCGCGCAAGGGTGAACTCGTCGCGATCGTCTCCGCGTCGCCCGGCCGGCGCGCCGGCGCGACGGACACGGTTCGCATCGTGTGCGCCTGAGCGCCGCGCGGTAGAAGCTCGTCGCCTAGAGAAGGTCTCCGAGGGTGACCGCGACGATCTCGCGGCCCGACGCGTCGATGCTCCGCGAAGTCAGCTTCTCGATCACCGAGACGGCGTGGGGACCGTGCTCGACGAGACCGGCGTACAAGAGGTAGCCGGCGAGCACGCCCAGGACCCGGTCGCCGAACTCCTCGTTGTGGAGGTAGAGGCGTTCGGCCGGATCGTCGAGCAGCTTCGTGAGCGCGCCGTAGATCGAGGACAGCCGCAACGCGAGCTCGTCGCGCGGGCCGAGCGGCACGTGGACGTACGCCAAGCCGACCTCGTCGTACGCGTGCAGATTGTGCGGCGAGTCGAGGAGCGAGACGATGTGGGTGAAGCCGTTGACGTTGAGCCAGATGAGCTCCTCTTGGCGCCTCACCTTGCGGTGGTTGCGGGCGAATCCGCCGGGCCGCTCCCCGGCGCCGAGGCGGTCCTTGATCACCCACGTGAAATAGCGCGGCTGCAGACCCTGGGCCCAACGCCCGCGCAGGCCGCCGGTCGTCACGCCGCCATTCCTCGCGGTGTCGCGCGATCCAACGTCTCGAGCATCTCGACTGCGCGTCGCGATCCGGCAACGTCGTGCACACGTAGCAGCGCGGCGCCTTGGTCGAAGCACCAAACGGTGGTCGCGAGCGTGGCGTCGTCACGACCCGATTGATCATCGACTCGGGCAATCCGCGAGAGGAACGACTTGCGCGAAGTTCCTACGAGCAGCGGCACCCCCGCTCGAGCCGCGACTTCGGGCAGCGCGCGCAACAGCGCGACGTTCTGCTCCGCGGTCTTGGCGAAACCGATGCCCGGATCGGCGAGGAGCGCGCGGGCGTCGACGCCGGCATGGATGGCGCTCTCGACCCGCCGCCGAAGCTCGTCGCCGACGTCTCGTACGACGTCGTCGTAGCGCGTCTCCTGTTGCATCGTGCGCGGTGTGCCGCGCATGTGCATCGCGACGTAGGCGGCACCGGCTTCGGCGACGACAGCAAGCATCCCGCCATCGGCCGCCCCGCCCGACACGTCGTTCACCATGACCGCGCCTGCTCGCAGCGCGGTATCCGCGACCGCGGCCTTCGTGGTGTCGATGCTCACCAGAGCCGGTACCTGCGCCGCGAGCGCCCGAACCACCGGCAACACGCGGCGCAACTCTTCGTCTTCGTCGACCGGTTCCGCTCCGGGGCGCGTCGATTCACCCCCGACGTCGATCACGGCCGCGCCGGCGGCGGCCAGCGCGAGCCCGTGGCGGACCGCGGCGTCGGCGTCGAGATAGCGGCCACCGTCGGAGAACGAGTCCGGAGTGACGTTCACGATCCCCATCAGTCCCCGCCGAGGCAGATCGGCGACGAGCAGACGGGGCGCGGCAGTCACTGCCGGAGGTTAGCGAACGGGTCAGGACCGTCCGACGGAAGGTCCGATCAGGGCCATGACCTCCGCTCGGGTCGCGGCATTGTCCTTGAACAGGCCTCGCACGGCCGAGGTGAGCGTCAGCGTTCCCGGCTTACGCACACCCCGCATCGACATGCACAGGTGCTCCGCTTCGATCATCACGAAGGCGCCGCGCGGTTGGAGCACCTCGACCATGGCGTCGGCGATCTGGGTCGTGAGCCGCTCCTGCACCTGCGGGCGCTTCGCGAAGCCGTCGACCAGACGGGCCAGCTTCGACAGGCCGGTGATGCGCCCGTCGTCGCCGGGGATGTACGCGACGTGCGCGCGCCCGTGGAACGGCGCGAGATGGTGCTCGCACATCGAGTACAGCGCGATATCACGCACGAGCACCATCTCGTCGTGATTGGCTTCGAAGGTCACGATGAGATGCCGCGACGGATCCTCGTGGAGTCCGCGGAAGATCTCCGAGTACATCTCCGCGACGCGGCGAGGCGTGCGCAGGAGACCGTCGCGGTCGGGATCCTCGCCGATCGCGAACAGGATCTCGCGCACCGCTTTCTCCAACCGCGCGGTGTCGACGCCCGACGTATCTTCGATGTCCTCGTTCACGTGAACCGCTGTTCGATCACGCCGGTGTACTCGGCGATGAACGGCAGGTTGCGGTAGCGCTCGTCGACGTCGAGTCCGTAGCCGATCACGAACTCGGGCGGGATCCGGAACCCGACGTACTTCAGATCGGCTTCGGTCTTCTGCAAACCTTCCTTGACGAGCAGCGCGCACACCTCGAGCGAGGCCGGCCCCCGCGCCTTCAGATTCTTACGGATGTACGCGAGGGTGAGTCCCGAGTCGACGATGTCTTCGACGATCAGCACGTGCCGGTCGGTCAGGTCGAGGTCGAGGTCCTTCATGATGCGCACGACCCCGCTCGTGCGCGTGGCCGACCCGTACGAGGAGACGGCCATGAAGTCGAACTCCACGGGCAGGTCGATCGCCCGGGCGATGTCGGCCATGAACATGAACGCGCCTTTAAGGATGCCCACGAGCAACGGCGGACGGTCGTCGTAGTCGGCCGCGATCTCCTTGCCGAGGTCGTGAATACGTTGTTGCAGCTCGTGTTCGTCGACGACGATCCGACCGATGTTCGGGTCGTTCATGTTGTAGCGGGCTCCGCGCTCAGCCAGAGGAAGCGCCGGGTGCGGGTCGTGACCCGGACGCGATGGTCGATACGGTAACCGACGACCCATACCGGCTCGGCGCCGACGACGACCGGTGCAGCCGCGCGCCGGCTCGCGGCGATGCCCGCTTCTGCCAGCGCGTCGTGGAGGAGCTTCGACCCGCCCCGGCCCAACGGATGGAACCTCTCGCCCGGAGCCGGCGCCCGGACGACCACGGACGCGGGCACGCGATCGGCGTCGCAGACGGCCCGCTCCCGCCCGTCGGGCCAGGCCGCGGGAGGTCCGTGCTCGATCCAGGCCTCGATCTCGATGTCCGCGAAGCGGGCGCGACCGGGAAGCTCGAGCGCGACCGGCGCGGCGACGCGCTCGGCGGTCGCGATGCGCACGAGCCGTCCGCGGATGCGCTCGATCCGATCGCCGCCGGGTAACTCCGCGGCACGCGCGTTGCCACGCGCAACGGCGAGAACGCGATCGATTGTGGCGACCGAGGGCGGTGCCGGTGCCGCGAGCCAGCGCCGGATCACGCGTCGGGCCAACGCGCGCGGCAACGCGAGCACGGAAACGGCATCCTCGGCGTCGTGTTGCGACGCGAGCGCCTCGAGTACCTCGTCGTCGTCGCGCAGCACCTCGGCTTGCCGCGCGAGCACTTCGACGAGGTCGCGATCGGTTCCACCTTCGAGGCGCGGGATGATCTCGCGCCGCAACCACACGCGCCGGTGGTGCAACTCGTCGTTCATGGGGTCGTGCGCCGGCGTGAGCCGCAGGCGCGCGCAGAGCTCGTGCGTTTCCCGACGCCGGGAGCCGAGCAGGGGCCGGCGCACGAACCCGCGACGCGCGGCCATCCCCGACAACCCGGGAGCAGCCGCGCCGCGCAGCATCTGCAACAGCACCGTCTCGGCCTGGTCGTCGCGCGTGTGCGCGATGAGGATCGCCTCCGCACCGAGCTCCGCCCGCACGCGCTCCAGCCCCGCATACCGTGCGTCCCGGGCCCGAGACTCGAGATTCGCGCCCGGCGAGATGTCGACGCGCTCGACACGCGACCGCGCGCCGAATCTGTCCGCCGCCCGCTTCACGGTCTCGGCGTCGAATCCGGTGCCGGCCCGCAGACCGTGATCGACGTAGACCGCGCACACGTCGTAACCGTGCTCGCACGCCAGCGCGAGCAGCGCCAGCGAATCGGCCCCGCCGCTGCAACCGACGACGACACTCGCGTTCGCGGCGAGGTCGTCGAGTCCGTCGGAGAGGATCACACGCGTGCAGCGTCGACTCGAGCGAGCCACCCGGCCGGCTCGTTGAGCTCCGCGACGGTCGGGAGGTTCTGCGGTGCGTGCCACACCACGTCGAACGCGTGCCGACCGCCGATCTCGTAGACACCACGCACGAATTGCTCGCCGACCTCGTACTGCTTCATCTTCTGCTCGATCCCGAGCAACTTGTGCAGCGCGCCCGTCACCCCGCCCATCTTGCGCCGTTGCGACAGCACGCGCGACATGCGTTCCTGCCCCGCGACGTGCTCACGGCCGAGATCGTCCATCACCACGTTGCCGTGACCTTCGAGCACCGACATCAACGCCTGCACCTGTCCCAGCACGCCGCGCTGTTCCGGCGACGCGAACAGTCCGACGAGACCACCCTCGTCGAGTGGATTGCGCCCGGCGCGCACCTCGTCGACCGCGCTTCCGACCGCGCGCAGCATCGTGCGCGGGTCGGGGTCGACGAGCTCGAGCGCCTCGCGCACCAGCCCGAGGAAGTAGCCGCGCATCCAGGGAACGCCGGTGAACTGCGCCCGGTGGGTCACCTCGTGGATCGCGATCCACAGCCGGAAGTCGCGAGGGCGAAAGGCGAAGCGCTTCTCGAGCGACAAGATGTTGGCGCCGACGTAGTAGACCGCGTCGCCGGTCGGGTCGCCGGTCGGTGAGCCGTTGGGGTCGGCGGCTGGCGAGTCGGGTCCGTCGGGAACGAGCAGGTCGTACTGGCCGAGCACCCGTTTCGCGAGGTAGCCGAGCAGACCGCCCATCTCGGTGGCAGCAACGCGCCGGCTCACCGGCGCGAGCGGATTGTGGGCCATGCGGGCCCCGAACCGCTGCATGAGCGGATCGAGGAGCGACCGCATCGACGAGATGTTCGACTCGACCCAGTCGCGACGGTCGAGCACGCGCGCCGACGCGTGCCCGGGCGCACGCAGACCCGTGTAGTCGGCGACGAGATCTTCGGCGCGGATCGTCAGTGAACCGAAGTCGGCTTGCAGCGAACCCGCGAGATAAGAATCGGCGAGGGGATCGCGACCGGCGACGAACCGGGCGACGCGACGGGCCGTGGCCCAGTCGACGGGATCGGGCACCCGCCCTCCACCGTCGCCGGCCTCGCTCACCGGCGTGGGCGACCCTTCGTCTCGAGCCGTCCGACCTTCACCCAGTAAAGGACGGCGAGCTGGGCCATGACCGCGAAGAAACCGATCGCGAGCAGAGGAGCGATCCAAAAGAACCAGAGCTTGCCGCCGCTGCGGTTGGCGAAGGCGTAGATGCCGAGCACCAAGCCCAGGACTCCGACGGCGATCCCGATGATCAGCGCGCTGATGGTGGACGTCCTCACCATTCCTCCTCGTCCGGCGAAGACATCATCGTAGAAGGTCCGCCGACGGCCGGATCACTCGGAGACGGGGTCGCGCGGCTCAACGATCCCGAGCGCGATGGCGATGCGGTTCTTGAGGTCGGCCGGCACGTCCTCGACGCACTTCGACACGATCACCTGACGGAGCTCGACCTCGAAGCCGAAGCCCTCCGCGCACGGCGGGCAGTCGTCGAGGTGACGGGTGATCGCCCACCGTTTCCAGACGGTCAGCTCACCGTCGAGGTACTCGTAGACGCGCAGATGAGCGTGCTCACAGTCCATGGCGCGTCACCCCCCGGTCGCCGACTCGGCCCGAGGCCGGAGGTTGTTGCGTTCGGCGTAATCCCACAGCTTCTTCTGCAACGCTCGCCGCCCCCGGTGGATACGACTCATCACGGTGCCGATCGGCACGTCGAGAATGTCGGCGATTTCCTTGTACGAGAATCCTTCGACGTCGGCCAGGATCACCGCCATCCGGAACTGCTCCGGAATCGACTCGAGGGCCTCTTTGACCTCGGAGTCGGGGATGCCCTCGAGCACCTCGGCCTCGGGAGTGCGGGTGGCTTCGACGCTCTCGAGCCCGCCGAGGCGCCGGAAGATGTAGAAGTCTTCGACGTCGTCGAGATCGACCTGTTCGGGCCGGCGCTTCTTGGCGCGGTACTGGTTGATGAAGGTGTTGGTGAGGGTCTTGTAGAGCCACGCCTTCAGGTTGGTGCCCTCGTGGAAACCCTCGAACCCGCGGTACGCGCGCAGGAACGTTTCCTGTACCAGGTCCTCGGCGTCGCTCGGATTGCGCGTCATGCGCAACGCGGCCGCGTAGAGGGCCGACATGTACGGCATCGCCTGCTCTGCGAACCCGGCCGGGTCAGCCATGCCAGCAGGGTACCCGGAGGTCGCGGCGACGAGGTCCTCGCCTCGTGAGGAGGCTGCCACGGCCCCAGTCGATGCTCAGGAGCCATGCGTGAAGTCGACGGCGGTCCACTCAAGGCGCGTCGCCGGGTCTGGGCGTGCAGCGCGGTCATCATCGCCGCGATCGCGACGTCCGCGCTCGTTGCCACGCGCCACTCCTCGCCCTTCGGAGCGAAGACCGCCAGGTCGGCCGCGACCCTTGACATTCCTCCAAAGACCGCCGGCCGCAACGCACCGTCCTCGCCGCTGACGCGACGAGCGGGAACTGAAATCGACTCATCGCGGCGCCCGCAATTCCGGCGGGTTTGCGAGAGCCGGAGAGGGGATTCGAACCCCTGACCTGCTCATTACGAGTGAGCTGCTCTACCGACTGAGCTACCCCGGCGAAGCTGGAGAGTGTAACCGACGCCTTAGGCGGCACCCGCCGGCGGGAGCTCGAGCAGCAGCGCGACGAGACGAACGAGGCCCTTCTCGTTGATCAGGAAGGCCTCGCGCGCGTCGTGGCACACATCGAGCGCGGCCGCAGCCGCGCGGGCCGTCGTGCGCAGTGGCGGACGATCGGCATTCAGCGCGGGCGCGGGCGCGGCCAACGCGTCGCGATAGACCGATTCGATCGCGGTCACCCCTTCGAGTAACAGGTCGATGCGTGTACGGCGCGTCTCACGCTTGTGGCGCGCGTCGATCCGGCGGCGCATGCGTTGTGCTTCGCGTTCGTCGTATCCCAGGCGCTCCATCTCCGCGTCGAACGCCTCGAGCTCGGCCTTGTGTCCGAGCTCCACCGCGGCCGCGGCCTCTTCTACCGCGCGGTCGAGCTCCTGCGCGATCGCGAACGCGGTGGCTCCGTAGCCGTCGACCCGCGCCGGAGCCGATGCGAACGCGGCGCGCAGCGCCGAAAGCCGTCCCGCGAGCGCGCGGGCCCGGGCGAGCTGCCCGCCGGCCAACGAAGCCAGCGCCGCCGCCGCGGCCGGATCGACACCCTCGCGTTCGAGCACGGCCTGCACTGCGTCGTCGGCGATCGGATCGAAGTCGATGCGCTGGCAACGGGACCTGATCGTGGGGAGCAGATCGTCGGGCGCGCCCGTGACGAGCACGACGACTGTGCGGTCGGGCGGCTCTTCGAGCGTCTTCAACATCGCGTTCGCGGATTCGTTCTGATTGCCGCGCAGCCGTTCGGCTTCGAACAGCACCAGCACCTTGCGATCACCCTCGATGGGCGCACGGGAGGCCTCGGGGAGGATGCGCTCGCGCACGTCGTCGGTCACCCGATACGAAGCCGCGCCCGGCTCGAACTCCACGACGTCGGGATGCATGCTCCGCATCACGAGCCTGCGCCCCCGGTCGTCGTCGGCGACACCGATGAGCATCGCCGCGAACTCGCGCGCGGCATCTTCCACTCCCGAACCGCGTGGTCCGACGAGCAGGTAGGCATGGCCGGGCTGTTGGGCGGCGTGACGCAGCGCGTCGAGCGCGCGCTCCTGGCCGACGACGATCGTGTCCACGGCGGCCGAGCCTACGGAACGACGGGCTCGACCGCGGCCAGCACGCGGGCCGCCACTTCGTCGGCGGTCCCGCCCGCGTCGACGACGAGCCAACCCCGGGCGGGTGCGAGCTCGCGGTACGCGGCCCGCACCCGGGCATGGAATTCGGCGCCGGCCCGCTCGAAGCGGTCGCGCACGGCCGCCACCCGCGCCTCCGCGACCGCGTCCCGGAGGTCGAGCACGACGACGACGTCGGGCTGCACCCCTGCAGCCGCCCACTGGCTCAAGCGCTCCACGTCGTCGACACCGAGCCCCCGCGCGACTCCTTGATACGCGAGCGTCGACGGCTCGTACCGGTCGCACACGACGAACGCACCACGTTCCAGCGCGGGGCGGATCACCTCGGCGACATGCTGCGCGCGATCGGCGAGCATCAACAAGAGCTCGGCGTGCGCGTCGATCGCGGTGTCGGCATGCAGCAACGCGGTGCGCAACTCCCCGCCCAACTTCGTGTCGCCGGGCTCGTAGGTGACGACGACCTCGCGCCCGGTCGCGCGCAGCGATGTCGCCAGCCGTTCCACCTGGGTCGACTTCCCGACACCCTCACCGCCTTCGACGACGACGAAACGTCCGGAAACCGTCATGGCGACTTCGCGTCGGGTCGGGCGGCCATCCGCATGCGCCGGCGGGCCGCTATTCCGGAGAGAATCGTGACCAATCCGCCGAACCACAACGCGAGCCGGGCACCGGGGAGGCTCAGGTGGGCCGAGCCGACCTTCACCGAGTTGTTCGTGATCGACTTCGCCAGCGAACCGAGCCCGCTCGCGACGAACGGACCGATGGTCAACGAGAGCAGCAGGCAGAACCGCACGAGCGTGTAGAGCGTCGAGAACGTCCGACCGCGCATGTCGTCGGAAGCGCTTTCCTGTAACACCGTGAATCCCGTGATGTACCCGCACCCTGCGCCCGCGCCGAGCAACGCGACGAGGAACAACGCGGGCGCGAGCGAAGACACTGCGCCCGCGGCGACCATGGCCGCGCCCGTCGTGACCACCGCGGTCGTGAACACCGCTTGACGCGGCAGCCGACGCTGGAACATCAGCAAAGTGACGACACCGATCGCGGCGCCGGAGCCGAACGCGGTCATCAGGATTCCGAACGACGAGTTACCGCCCCCCAAGACGTCGCGCGCGTACAAGGTCGCGAGGGGAATGATCATCCCGCCGCCGATCAATCCACCCGCGAGCCCGACCATCACGCCGCGGACGAGTGGATTCGAGCGTACGAACCTGAGTCCGTCGACGATGTCGCGCCATGTCTGCGAGACAGGAACGCGCTTGATCGGACCACGTTCCTTTTCGTCGAGCCGCAACCTCGAGATGAGGGCCGCCGACACGAGGAACGTCAATCCGTCGACCCAGATCGGCAGCAGGTTCGGCTCGTCGTGGAAGAGCACGAGGCGCGGGAGACCACCGAGCCATTTGGAGACCCCCGCGAGGATCGCGAAGAGCACGGCACCCAGCAGGAAGGTCCCGTACGCGGCGACGAGTCCCAACGTGTTCGCCGACGCGAGCTGGTCGGGATCCTTCACCACGTTCGGGACGCTCGCGTCCTTGGCGGGCCCCCAGAGCAGGGTCAGGATCTCGATCAGGAACGAGAGCACGACGAGACCGAGCAGGTTGTGCCAGAACGGGAGGACCATCAGCAGCGCGAACCGGCCGATGTCGCAGCTGACCATCACGACCTTGCGATTCCAGCGATCGAGAAACACGCCACCGATGGGCGCGAGCACGAAGCCGGGCAGCATGCGAGCCACAATGACGAGTCCGATTCCGGGTCCCGTCTTGGAGACGTCTTGCGCAATCGCAAGGATTGCGAGCAGTCCGATCCAGTCGCCCAGACTCGAGACGAACTGCGCGCCGATCAGCGGGATGAACCCCGGCGTACGGAACACCCGCCACGGCGCCGGCGGGATGGGAACCTCGTCCGGGGTGGACGGTATGAACGGCGCCTGGTCGCTCACGCGCCGCTCAGCCTAGGGTCCCGCCTGGTCAATCGAGGGACGAGTCGGGCTCGTCCGGCGTGTTTTCCCCAGTGGATTTCCCGGTGGACTTCGTCGCTTTCTTCGCCGCCTTCTTCGTGCTCTTCTTTGCGACCTTCTTCGTGGTCTTCTTCGCGGTCTTCTTGGTCGCCTTCTTCGCCGCCTTCTTGGCCTTCGACGGGCCGGCCTCGAGCCGCGCCCGCAACAGACCGACCGCCTCGTCGAGCGTGAGCGCGGCCGGATCGATACCTCTCGGCACGGTTGCGTTCGTGGTGCCGTCAGTGACGTAGACGCCGTAGCGACCCTCGAGCACACGCACGGCCGCGCCGTTGTCGGGATGCGCCCCGAGCTCGGCGAGCGGCGGCTTCTGCTGACGGCCGCGCCGCAGCTTGGGCTGCGCGTACAACGCCTCGGCCTCCGCCAGGGTGACCGTGAAGAGCTGCTCCTCCGCGGAGAGGCTGCGGGTGTCGGCGTCGGAGCGCTTCAGGTACGGACCGAACCGACCGGGCGATGCGACGATCTCGCGCCCCTCGGCGTCGGTCCCGACCACACGCGGCAGGCTCAGGAGTTGCAGTGCCTCGTCGAGCGTCACCGTCTCGGGTGTCATCGACGCGAAGAGGGAGGCACGCTTCGGCTTCTTCTTGGTGCCTTCCTGCTGTTCGCCGAGCTGCACGTAGGGACCGAACCGGCCCGTGAGCACGAAGACCGGGAGCTCGCTCTCGGGATCGGCGCCCAATGTGCGCGGCCCCTCCGACTGCTTGGCGATCATCTCGAGCGCGAGCTCGACCGTCAGCTCGTCGGGCGCGATGTCGGGTGGGAGCGACGCGGTCTCGTTGTCTTCGCGCTGCACGTACGGCCCGTAACGACCCACGCGCACGATGATCTCGTGGCCGGTGTCGTCGGTACCGATCGGGATCGTGCTGACGCCGCGCGGATTGATCAACGCGAGCTGCTCGTCGGAGACCATCGAGTGCAGTCCCGGTGTCCCGTTGCCGTAATAGAACGCGTGCAGCCACTTCTCGGCTTCGCCTTCGCCGCGAGCGATGACGTCGAGCGCTTCTTCCATCGTCGCGGTGAAGCTGTAGTCGACCAGGTGGCCGAAGTGCCGCTCGAGCAGGTTCGTGACCGCGAACGCGGTCCACGCCGGGACGAGCGCGGTTCCTTTGCGCCACACGTACGACCGCGCCTGGATCGTCTCGATGACCGCGGCGTACGTGGAGGGACGGCCGATGCCGCGCTCCTCGAGCTCCTTGACGAGGCTCGCTTCGGTGTAACGCGCGGGCGGCTTGGTCTCGTGGCCGACCGACGCGAGCTCGGTGCACGCAACCGCGGCTCCCTCTTCGACCGCAGGTAGGCGCGCTTCCGACTCGACCTCGTCGCCTTCGTCGACGTCTTCGACATAGGCACGCCGCCAACCCAGGAAGTCGTAAGCCTTGCCGGAGGCCCGGAAGACCGCGCGTTCGTCCTGCGGCGAAGTCGCGCCGAGCCGGATCGTCATCTTGCGGCCGCGGGCATCCGACATCTGACACGCGACCGTGCGGATCCAGATCAACTCGTAGAGACGCCGTTCGTCGCCGTCGAGCTCGGCGCTCACCTCGTTGGGCGTACGAATGCGGTCGCCGGCAGGACGGATCGCCTCGTGCGCCTCCTGCGCGTTCTTCACCTTGTTGCGGTATGCACGCGGCTCGGCCGGCAGGTACTCCTCGCCGTACTGCTCGCGGATCGCGGTGCGGGCGGCGCCGATCGCCTGCTCCGACAGGTTCGTGCTGTCGGTGCGCATGTACGTGATGAATCCACGTTCGTAGAGGCGCTGTGCGACCGCCATCGTGCGGGCGGCGGTGAAGCGCAACTTCCGTCCCGACTCCTGCTGCAGCGTCGAGGTGGTGAACGGCGCGCGCGGTCGTTCGGTGAACGGGTCGGACTCGGTGCTCGTGACGCGGTACGCGACGTCGCGCAGGCGGTCGGCGAGACCGCGTGCGCGGTCACCGTCGAGCAACACGACGTCGTCGGCGCGCGCCGCGGTGATGGCGCCGGTCGCGGCGTCGAAGTCGCGCCCTTCGGCCACCCGTTTGCCGTCGAGCTCGACGAGCGACGCGCGGAATGGCTGCGTCTCGCCCGAACTTCCGGCTGCGCCGACGGAAAGGAATGTTCCTTCGAGGTCGTACCACTGCCCGGATCGGAAGCGCATACGCGCCCGTTCCCGTTCGACGACCATGCGCACGGCGACGCTCTGCACCCGCCCGGCCGACGCGGCCTGGCCCCGCCCGAACACGCGCCACAACACCGGCGAGGTCTCCCAGCCGACGATGCGGTCGAGCTTGCGGCGACCTTCTTGCGCCTCGACGAGCTTCATGTCGAGATCGCGAGGATTGTCGAGCGCTTCGCGGATCGCGCGCGGCGTGATCTCGTGGAACACCATCCGCTTCACCGGCACCTTGGGCCCGAGCGCCTCGAGCACGTGCCACCCGATGGCCTCGCCCTCACGATCCTCGTCGGTCGCCAGGATGAGCTCGTCGGCGCCCTTCAGCGCCGCCTTCAACTCGGCAACGACCTTCTTCTTGTTGGCCGGTACGACGTAGCAGGCGTCGAAGTGGTCGTCGGGGTCGATCCCGGCGAGGCGGCCGTGTGTCGCCTTCTTGTCGTCCGGTACCTCGTCCTTGCTGCGCGGCAGGTCGCGTATGTGCCCGACGCTCGCCTTCACCGTGTAGTCGCTCCCGAGGTAGCCCGCGATGGTCTTCGCCTTCGCCGGGGACTCCACGATCACGAGCGGTTTCGCCACTGCTGCTCCTGTTTGCGCGCCGGACAAGAATGCGTCCTTGTCGGCCCTCGGGTCGCGGACCGTAGCCCGTCCCCCTTCCTACGGTGCCCCGCAGGCGTTCTGCGGCTTCTATACGTGGCGGCTTGGCCACTCTAGGTACAACGTCTAGCGTGCGCCGCCGTGATCACCGCCGTGAACTGGCTGAGCCCGCGAGATCTGATCGAGACCTTCGGGACCATCGGCCTCATCCTCGTCGTGTTCGTCGAGTCCGGGCTCATACCGGCCCCCCTCCCGGGCGACTCCATCTTGTTCTTGGCCGGAGCCTTCTCGGCCACGACCAAGGCCGGTGACCCCCACCTCAATCTCGGGGTCGTGGTGATCGGATCCTTCATCGCTGCCGTCGCCGGCGCGCAACTGG
>JBBQGQ010000033.1:0-53136 GCA_038323195.1 Acidimicrobiia bacterium
ATTGCGCGTCGACTTACGCAGCTTTTCCCGGTTCGCGAGAGGCGACCCGCGACTTTCCGTCTTGGAGCGTCGATTTCGAGGCGTCAAGCCCCCGAGGTTCGCCAGCCTCTTCGAGGGATTGGCGAACGCGGTCGCGTGCCAACAGCTTACGCTTGATGTTGGCATTCAGCTGCTGAACCGACTGGCGCAAACCTACGGATGGCCGGCGCCGGCGGCCGAGCTACCCGCGGCATACGCGTTCCCACGTCCGGAGGAGATCAGAGACGCGCAGCCCGAGGCCCTTCGAGCTCTTGGATTCAGTCGGGCGAAGGCGCTCGCGCTGATCAACATCGCAGAACGCGTGGCAAGCGGTGAGCTCAGTCTCGACGTTCTCGCGGATGAGGACAACGAGCGTGCCGCATCGACCGTTCAGCGCGAACGTGGTTTCGGACGCTGGTCGGCCGAGTATGTGCTGCTGCGGACGCTGGGGCGTCTCGATGTCTTCCCCGGCGACGACGTGGGCGCCCGCAACAAGCTTCAGCACTGGCTCGATCTCGAATCACCGCCCAATTACGACGAGATCCACTCGGTACTTGCACAATGGAATCCCTTCGCGGGACTCGTCTACTTTCACCTCCTCCTCGAAGGCCTCGCCGAATCGGGACGGATCTGATTGTCGCTGGCAGTCCCCCGCACACCTTCTAGTCTCGCGCTCGTGGGAAACGCGACGACGAGTCCGAATTCTGTGCCGTTCCGCTATGTCCTGGTACCACTCGACGGTTCCGAACGCGCGGCTCATGCGTTGCCGACGGCGAACGCGCTCGCGGCGCGCCTCGGCGCCGACCTGCACATCGTCAGCGCGGCGGCAGATGACGCGGACGCCGAGCGCTTGCGACTTCACGCGACGAGTGCGCTCGGCGACAGCGCCGCTGCGAACGACCGAGTTCACGTCGTGGTAGGCGAAGATCCCGTCGACGTCATCGACCGCCAACGCGATGAGCTCGGCTCTGCGGTGGTGTGCCTGGCGACGCGCGGACGGGGACGGGTTTCGGGCGCCTTCATCGGTTCGGTCGCGCGAGAGGTCGTCCGACGGTCGCGAGATCCGATTGTGGCCGTCGGTCCGCTCGCAGAGCGGCCGCCGCAGTTCGTTTCGCGTAAGTCGCCAGCACCGCTTCGCGAGCCGCTTTCACTGCCGCGGCTCGTTGCTTGCGTCGACGGATCAACCGCGTCCGAAACGGTCCTCCCTGCGGCAGCGGCGTGGGCCACCGCACTGACGATGTCGCTGGAAATATTGACGGTGGCCGACCCGTCGCTTCCCCCGCTTCAACTGGACGTTGAATGGACCCGGCGTTACGGACCGAACGGTGATGCGGACGACTACATAAGCAGCCTGGTCGAGCGATGGAGGGGCCGGGTGCCGAACCTCACCGGCGTGGTGGTGTTCGACCCGATCAGCCCCGCCGAGGGAGTCAGAGCACATCTCGATGGTGAGGGTGCGGGACTCGTGGCGGTGACCACGCATGCGCGCCAAGGATTGCGTCGCCTCCGCTTCGGAGCGACTGCGGCCGACATCGTCCGAATTTCCGACGCGCCGGTCCTGCTCATTCCCCTTGCCGACTGACGAGCCTCCGTTACGGTTCGTACGTCCAGTCTGGCCTTTTGCGCATCTGCTTCGCATCGAATACGGCGCGACCATCGACGATGTCAACGAGCTTCGGGACGATCGCTCGGTGTGGACGCGTGCACTCGCCTTGGAGGTGCATCTCGAAGTCCTCGGGGAACGAGCGCAGGATGCTGCCCACGAGCTGCTGTTCTTCGACGGGCAAGAAGCAGCGGTTCCCGTCAGCGACGACGCCAAGCCAGTGGTTGATGCGCTCGAGACTCTCGTCGGTGCCGCGTCCCGTCGCGATGTCGTCGAGCGCACTCGTGATCGCGCCAGTACCGAGCTTGCACGGAGGGCACTGGCCACACGACTCCACGTACAAGAATCGCGAAAGAACAGCAGCAACGTCGACCATGCACGCGGTGTCGTCGTACACGATGAACCCGGCCGCGCCGAGCCCAGTGCCGGCCGCAGCGAACGCCTCGAACGTCAGTGGTATGTCGAGCTGTGCTTCGGTGAGCACGGCGTTGGTCACGCCGGGAAGTACTGCCCGGATGCCGGCGTCGGTTCGCAGCGTTCCGAACATTGCCAGGACCTCGCGCAATGGCGCGCCAAATTCGACTTCCGCGACGCCCGACCGTTCGACGTCGCCTACGACCGTACACACGACCGTTCCCGGCGCGGCGACGGCACCGAGCGACTGATACCACGACGCACCGTTTGCAAGGACGTGGGCAACATTGGCCAGCGTCTCGACGTTGTTGACCGCGGTCGGGTTGGACTCGTGTCCTCGAGAGTGTCCGGCCTCGGGCTCGTGCGCCTGCCAGCCCAGTTGCGGCGCGGTCGCGAACAAGCCGTGTATGTACGGCGGTAGCCAGCGCGGCAGTGGATCGTTGCCCTCGATCACTTCGAGCAGCGCCTTCTCTTCGCCGAAGAGGTACTCCTCGGGTCCGGCGACGACGCCGATCGAGAGATCGCCGACGAGACCCGCCTGCTCGATTTCCGTGACGGCGGCGATAACACGCTCACGCTCGGGCCCGAAGCTGGCCTTCAGCGCGATGAACACCTCCCGTGCGCCGACGACAAACGCAACGATTGCGAGGCCCTCGATAACTTGATACGGATTTGCGCGCAGGATCGCGCGGTCCTTGAAGGTGCCGGGCTCGCCCTCCGCGCCATTGCAGACGGCGTAACGATGGCGGCCCGCGGCGCCTCGCACCGTCCGCCATTTCGTCGCGACGGGGAATCCAGCACCCCCGCGACCGCGTACGCCGGCCCGCTCCAGTTCAGCAATGGTTTCTTCCGGACCCAGTTCGCGCGCCCGAGCGAGACCCTTCCCGCCGCCGTCAGCGATCCATTCGGCCAGGGAATCAACGTTTTGAGCGGGGAGAACCACCTCACGGCGGTTCACCATCATCGTGCGACCTTTGAGCGGCGGCGCGGAAGCGGAACCAAGGTTACCGGGACTGGACTGCGATTGATGATCTTGTGCACCGTCCCGCCGACGACGAGATCGTGCATTGAGCCGTGGCTCTTCGCTCCGATCACCAGCATCAGCGCGTTCGCCCGCGTCGCGAGACGCAACAATTCAGCTGCCGGATCGCCTCGCACGAAACGCGTCGTGTACGGAACTCCAGCCTTACGCAGAACCTGCGTCCACGGCCCGTCCAGCAGTGCCTTGAACTCGTCGACGATCGGTTTGGCGTCGACCTGTAACGCGCCGAGGGTCCAGAGCTCTGATCTCGGCATCACGTACACCGCGACGACTCGAGTGTCAGATCCTGCTGCAACGGTCGTCCACCGGGCCGCAACCTGTGAGCCTTTGGAACCGTCGAGACCCAAAATGATCGTGTTCATTCTTCGATCCGATCTCATGACCGGGGTGCGGTTGCATCCCATGGTTGTCGGTCTGCGGGCAGAGTCGCCCGCAGGTACTTCTAGTAGACGCTAGAGGTATAATAGGAGGGTCAGGTCCGACGGCCAACCCTCGCACGAAAGGTGCACCATCACTAGGGAGCTCCCGTGACTGAAACGGAACGGATCCGGATCAAGCGAGCGTACGAGTCGCCCGAACGGGGCGACGGCGTACGCATCCTCGTCGACAGACTCTGGCCTCGAGGACTACGGAAGGACGACGCCCACTTCGATCAGTGGCGTAAGGAGCTGTCGCCGAGCACATCGCTGCGCCAGTTCTACGGCCATCGTCCCGAACGCTTCGTCGAGTTCGCCAAGCGCTACCGCAGCGAGTTGCGGCGCAAGGACGCTGTTGTCGGGATGCGCCAGATCATCGAACTGGCGGAACGCCGTCCCGTGACCTTGCTCACCGCGTCACGCGACTTGGCCCACTCCGAGGTCGCCGTACTGGCACGGCGCCTTCGTGCCCTGTCAAAGCGGGCAACCGCATGACCCTCGAACCTCGGTTGACGCACGCGGCGCTGCAAACCCGGACCGCCAAGGTGCGCGCCGCTGCGCACGACCACGATGAGACGCGGATGCAATCTGAGCTCTACGGCTTGATGCGCGCGTTCGCGCAGCACGTCACGGCCGAGTCAGCCGGCTTCAGCGAGCTGCATGATGACGACGCGGAAGCCGTCCGGCACGGCCGGGCACAGATCGTGTCCACGTTGGCCGCGCTCGAGCGCTACTCGAAGACCACGGCGGACTACGGCGAGTGCGAGTCATTCGCGAGAGAGCTGTACGAACTCCTCGAGCGTCAAGACCTCTTGGAGCGAAGAACTCTTCGGAGATCGACCCTCTCAGCGTGAGTCGCGACGTACGAGTGACGCGGCGCGGATGGCGGTGTCGACAAACCATGTGCCGATCGCCAGAGCGACGACGTAGCGCGCGTCGGACAGTAGGCCGACCGCGGCGACATTTGCCACGATCAACCCGAGCCACACTGGTACTCGCGGTCGACGAACTCCTGAATGCTGGTCTCTGTCTCACTCGTCATGATGCGCCTCGCTCGTTATCGGGAGGCCCGGCCGGTCGCCGACCAGCTGCTGGCAATGCACTCGAGCGACGTTGGCGGCAAGGGCCTTGACCTTCTCCGCGTTCTCACCCACCCATCCCATCTCGACGGTCTCGTAGAACAGGTCGAGCCAACGCTCGAAGTGCGCGACCGTGAAGGCCCGCTGCACATGGATCAGCTGATGCGCACGGAACGGGTTTCCGGCGTAGCCCTGCGTCCCGAACAGCGCCCGACACCAAAAGGCCGTCAACTTCGGAAGGTGCTCCGACCAATCGACCCGGGCAACCTCGTTGAACATCGGGCCGAGGAGGTCGTCTTGTGCGACGGCGCGATAGAAGCGCTGCACCATCTCGGCGACATCGACGGGATCGAGCAGGTCATGCGTCGGCCGGGGCGTCGTGCGCGGCGGCGCAAACGTCGATTCTGGGGCATGGCGTCGCGAGAGCACCCCGTCAGGCTAGCGGTCTGCGCTATTATTCTAGGTGTAACTAGATTTATTGGCCCGAGGAGGTTCGACACGATGATCACGGGACGCACGGCCTTGATCGCGATCGAGATGCTCGCGGCAAGCGTCTGGGTGGGCAGTCTCGTATGCCTGGCACTCGTCTCCGGCGTCGCCCGACGAGTGCTCGACGGTCCGTCGCGCGTTGCATTCTTTCGCGCGGTCGGACGTATCTATGGCCGGGTCGGTACGGGAGCTCTTCTCGTCGCGATCGCCACAGGGGTGGCGATCGCGGGACGGCCATCACATTGGGAGACGACGGTCTTCTTTGCGATCATCCTGTCGGTGGTGCTCCTCGCACTCACGCTCGTCGGCATGGCGCAGGCACGCCGGATGACGGTCCGACGCCAGCGCGCACTAGACCTGCCCCGAGACGTATCGATTGCGAGCCAGATCAGGCGCGGAGCTGCAGTGGCCGGCGCGCTGCGCGGCTCCATCGCGCTCGTGACCCTGGTCATCCTCGCGCTCGGCGCTCATGTCATAGGCGCGTGAAGCATCCGGCCCCATCGACGAACGATCCCCCGCGAAAAGACCTCACATCATGGAACGCCCGCAAATCGACTACGCCCACGTCGTCCCGGAAGCGCTCGGCGCGATGCTCGGGCTCGAACGAGTCGTCCACGCCAGCGGGCTCGAGCCACTACTACTCGAGCTGATCAAGGTGCGGGCTTCGCAGATCAATGGCTGTGCACGATGCCTCGAAATGCACACGAAGGACGCCCGCGCGCTCGGCGAGAACCAGGAGCGGCTCGACCTCGTCGCGGTCTGGGAAGAAGCGCCGTGCTTCACCAGCCGCGAACATGCTGCCCTCGCCTGGTGTGAGGCGCTGACTCGACTCGGCGAGCGCGGCGTCTCCGACGAGTCGTATCGCGCAGTTGAGGAGCAGTTCGACCAACGCGAGATCGTCGAACTGACCTTGGCTGTCGCAACCATCAACGCCTGGAACCGGCTGAACGTAGGGCTGGGCGCGCCGGTTGGCGACTACGTCTCCCCACACGCGCGGACGTCTGACATCGCCGGCTGAGCGTCGGATCGGCACGCTCACCGGGTTTCTCTACGGTAGACTAGAAGAACAGGCGGCCAACATATCGAGGGGAAGACCGATGAAGGCGCAGCAACCGGCGATTCCGACGCTGCAGGAACAGGCGCGGGCGCTCGGCGACCCCACGCGCCACGCGATCTTTCGCTACGTGGCCGACGCAGGCACGCCGGTCGATGTCGCCGAGCTCACGACGCACTTCGCCCTCAATCACAACGCGATCCGACAGCACCTGGCGAAGTTGGTCGCCGCGAATCTCGTGATCGAAGGACAAGCGCCGAGCACTGGACGCGGGCGGCCGAGACTCAACTACCGAACCCATCCCGCTACTGACAGCCGGTGGGGTGCCACCGGGCCATACGAGCGTCTCAGTCTGCTCCTCAGCGAAATGCTGCGAACCGGCGACTCGGCGGTTGAAGTCGGGCGTCGCGCCGGCCGACGTCAGCAACTCGGTACAGCAGCCGAACAAGATCCGGTCGCGTTCGTCGTCGAGGCAATGGAACGCTCCGGCTTCGACCCGACCACTCATAAGCGTGGCAGCCGCGTTGACGTCGTATTGCGGACGTGTCCGTTCGTGACAACCGCGCTCGTCGACCCCGACACCGTGTGTTCGATACATCTCGGAATCGCACAAGGCATCGCGGAACTCACGGATGGAAAGATCGTGGTCGACCAGCTCGTGCCGCACGACCCGCGCAAAGCGAACTGTCGGCTTCGGATGCACCGCGAGGCCTGAAGCTCGACCGGTACAGCTACGAGTCCTCCGGAATCGCATCCCACCACTGGCACCACCAGTCGGCGCCAACGAGGATGCGCAGCTTCGGATGCCAGCAGTACGCGAGATCGGCGTACGGCTCGAGGAAGTAGCGGCAGTTCTCGCACTTTTCCGCGCCGGCCGGCTTGCCCTTGAGCACGGCGTTCGCCGCGAGGTGACGCAATTCCATCGACATCTTCTCGTCGACTTCTTTCGGCTCCGGCTCAGGTATCACGTAGTCGCTCATCGTTCGAACATAGTTGGGGGTAACCGTGATCGACGGAGCGGAGCAACGAGCGACCCTGTCTCGGATGTGGATATTGATGTCGTCGAGCCGAACGTACCGACCGACGCCGTCGCAAGCGTTGCTTCGGACTATGGTCGAACGCATGCGTCTGCGCGCCGTCGTCCCGATCGCACTGCTTGCGATGCTGACCGGCATCGTTGGCTGCACGGCCGTTGCTGCACACGCGAATGCATCGAACGTTGACGTTGTAAACAACGTGGCCTTCGAGCTTCAGGCTCCACACGTCGCGGGCTCGTCGGACGCCGCGCCGATCTCGACCTCCTCGTTGCGCAGTACATCTCTGCTCGCGGCCCTCGCCTATGTGACGCTGTTGCTGCTTCTGGCGATCTGGTTTGCCACGGACGCCTCGCTTCGGATGCCCGCATTCGCGCTCCTGCGCTCCACTCAGCGCCGCCGCGCGCCCCCGCTCCCTCTTGTCTGACGTCTGAGTCGGCTTCGCGCCTGAGGCGCGATCACAAGGAGCGATCATGACCATTAGGCAACGCGCCACAGCCGCGCGCATCACCATCGACAAGGACACCCTCGAGACACTCTCGAGGCGGCTAGAGGCCGAGCGCGATGCGCAGGCAGTGCTGGTCGGGGCACCGATGCCCATCTACGAGCAACAAGCAACCACAGGCCATGGCGAATCCGACTACATCAGTGTCGAGACCGAGCGACAGGTGGTTTCTGCGCTCGACCTCCACGCGCGTCTCGCGTTCGAGGAAATCGAACTTGCACTCGCTCGCGTCCAAGACGGTACGTACGGGCGCTGCTCGAATTGCGCGGCACCGATCGACGAGGCCCGACTCCGGGCACTTCCGCGCGCTGCGTTCTGTATCGCGTGCCAACGCGACGACGAGCGACGCTGACCGCACGGCCTCTGAACGGGCGATCGACATGATGCGGCTACGAGCCGGGGCCAGACGCATCCCGGCTCGTATCCCCCCGCTCGAGCGAGAGATCATCCTCCAGCTAGTTCTAGTATCTGCTAGATTTATTGCGAGTGGACGGTCGTCCAACGTGAGGGGTCCAAGATGGAAGCACACGGTCAATCGGGCGGAGCCAGTGCGTGGCCGACGGCCATGGCTTCGTTCGTCGTCATCTCGTTGATCGTCAGCATGCTCAGCCTGGGCTTCCTGGTCGACCGGAGCAACGGAACGCGGGTTGTCGCCGCAACGTCGGCGACCGCGACCGCTGCAGCTCCGAGATTCGACTTCGGTGCCGGAGCGCCCGACGGTTTCCAAGCTCGTGACCCCAACGCGCCCAAGCCGAGCACGCATCCGGCGGGCACCGTACACAAGGTGACGTTCGACATTGTCGAAAAACAGATCGAGATCGCGCCCGGTGTGTCGCAGCTGATGTGGACCTACAACGGCCAGGTGCCGGGGCCCATCCTGCGCGGGAAGATCGGCGACACGTTCGAGATCACCCTGGTCAACAAAGGCGCGACAGCCCACTCGATCGACTTCCACGCCAGCAAAGTTGCGCCGAACGTCACGATGCGAATGATCAACCCAGGCACAACATTCGTGTACACGTTCACGGCTACGCATTCCGGCATCTTCCTGTACCACTGCGGCGCCGCGCCGGTGTTGGAGCACATCGCGATGGGCATGTACGGAGCGGTCATCATCGATCCGCCGAACCTTGCTCCGGTCGATCACGAGTACGTCTTCGTCCAGTCGGAGCTCTACCGGGAGAGCGACGTCTCTCAACCGGTCGACTACAACAAGCTCCTCGCTGAACAGTGGGACGGTGTCGTCTTCAACGGCTACGTCGACCAATACACGGATCGGCCGATCCGCGTTCAACCGGACCAGAAGATCCGCGTGTGGGTCATGGACGCTGGACCGTCCGACATCTCGTCGTTCCACGCGATCGGCACGATCTTCGACACCGTCTACAAAGAAGGCGCCTACCTCCTGCAACCGGGCGCCGAACAGGGTGGTGGACAGGCGCTCGACCTCGCACCCGCCCAGGGCGGCTTCGTCGAGTTCAGTCTCGCTGTTCCGGGAAAGTATCCGTTCATCACCCACAAGTTCGCCGATGCCGCGCAGGGCGCCGCCGGCGTCTTCATCGCCGGCAGTGTTCCAGCCGACGCAGCCGGCTAACCGCCCCAACGATTGGACCGACCTCATGACTCTCCCCGCCCCCGTCATGCGTCACCACACCGCCTGGATCCACTGCGCCGACTGTCCGCCGCATCCAGTGCGATACGCAGTCGATGCCGACCGACTCGTGTGCTTCGGCGAAGACCTCCCCGCGGGAGCGACGAACGGGCGGCAACTGTTCGTGACGGTTCACGAGATCGCGGGGGGACCTGCACTCGCCGAGATGTACCTGACGCTACGTGACGTCTCGGCGAACGAACTCGATCCAAACTCAGTAATCGACCTGCTCGAACACGTCTCGCTGGGCCGTACTGCCGATGAAGTCGATGCGGCGATCGCCCGGCACCGCGACCGCCGTCTCGTCACTCTGGGAGAGCGTTGAGATAACGGCAGCCGCGAACGACTTCGAGCTCGATCGGTAGCCGGAAACAACCATGGACACAATAGTGGTGGGTACGACAACTCGGACGCCTCTCGAGCTGTCCTCGCCTGGGCCGGCGAACAGGCTGTGCGTGTCAGCAGCGAACTCCTCGTGACCTTCGTGTGCTCGCCGATCGCCGCACGGGAACTTGATGAGATCGAAAGCGGCGGGACGCGCGCGGTCGGCGGCGACGACACCGTGATCGCTCGCGCATCACCTAATCCGACGGCTCAGCGCACGAGGTCGACGCGAGCACACCGACAGCAGCCCGCCGCGCGGATGTCCACTGACGCCGACGCCCGCGCACTCGCGACGTACGGCGATCCCGCACGAGCTCTGCGGTCGATGCCGCGCAACCTTGCGGAGGGTCGCCACTTACATCGCTGCATTTCCTTCGTACGCTCTGACGCTGAACGAAACGCTTGGCCAGCGCACGCTTTCGGCGCACGAGACACGGAGGGTCCCACGCAAACCGACAAGGTCGGACACTCGGGGCCGCGCGGCCGGCGATCCCCGTCCGACACCGCTGGAGAGGATGACGATGCGCCGGCGACGCCTCGGTCAGGCGGTGTAGACGTCATGCTCGTCGACGATCGAACCGTGACCCGGGAAGGCATTTCCGCACTCATCGAACGGCAGCCCGATTTCTTCGTCGTAGGACAAGCGGCAACGATCCGCGACGCCGGCAGCCTCGGCGTCCGGCCGCGCGTCATCGTCACGGAGGTCGACCTGCCCGACGCGAAGCACGGCGCCGTGATCAGCGGGCTCCGCGAGCACTTCTCGGAGACGTCGATATTGGTTCTGACGCTCGTCGGTCATCCCGCGAAGGTCCAAACCGTGCTCGAGGCCGGAGCCAATGGTTACCTGCTCAAGACCGCGGGCACGATCGACTTCTTTGCGGGCATCCGCGCGGTGGCGGCCGGCCACTTCTATCTCCAGCCGTCGTTGGGCGTCGAGCTTGCGCGCTGGCACCGGCCTCGCGACAGGGCGACCGATCTCTCGCCCAAGGAAGAGAAGGTTCTGAAGTGGATCGCGCTCGGACACACCAACCCTGAGATCGCCCGCATTTGCCACATCAGCCTGCGCACCGTTGAAGCACACCGAGCTCACATTCAACGCAAGCTCGACCGCCACACGCGAGCCGAACTGGTCGAATACGTGCGAGAAGTGGGTCTCATCGACTTCGACTCATCCTGAGAACCGGCACCGGTACTGCCGGTGTGGCGGCGAGTCGGGGGCGACGCCGGGTAGGCATCTCAGCGGGTCGGGTGGTCGTCGCGCTCACGTGGGGCGCGCTGCTCGCACAGATGGTCCCGGAACACGATCGCGCCGGCGAACTGCTCGAGAGGCTGCGTTCGCAGACCGGGAACTACCGCGCTCCCGCTAGCTGCGTGAGCTATCGAATGCTGTTCGCTGCTCTCGCCGACCTCGAGACAGGCACCTGCACATTCACAAGGAGACGATTATCGCTTTCCGGCTGTGCCGCAAGTCGAAGATCCGCCCGCTGGCGAGGTCACCTGATCCGTCGCCGAGTAAGACACTCACGAGGGGATCAGTCGTAAGCGTCATCGGAGGCTGGCCGAGGTCGGGTTTGGAACTGGACACTCGTCACCGATTGGTGGAGTCGAGCCGACGACCGCACGACATGATCAAAGCGGCCCTCGGTACCGGGATCAAACTTCTTCGATACCGCCCGGTCTACGGCGCCCGACGGTCCTCGCGCGTCCTGTGTTCGCGTGCGTCCTGCCGACGGTCCTCGCGCGTCCTGTGTTCGCGTGCGTCCTGCCGACGGTCCTGTCGGTCGATGAGGTACGCGAACAGGCGCACGCGTTCGAGCTGCCGCTCACGACGCGGCTCGCGCTCCGGACGAGCTCCGCATTCGTAACTTCCACCATGTCGACCGTTACGTCATGCCATTGAAGTCGAGTGCCTGAGCCGGAGAGGCGGCCGGTTCGTCGGGGGAATGGCGTGCGTTGTCTCGGAGCGTGAGGGCGGCCCGCACGAGAGCCGCGTGTGTGAGCGCTTGTGGATAGTTGCCGAGATGAGCGCCGCTCGCGGGATCCAGCTCCTCGGCGTATAGGCCGAGCGGCGTCGCAAGGTGAATGAGCGCATCGAGACGATCGGTCGCTTCGGTGACGCGGCCGGTCTGAGCGAGGGCCTGCACCAGCCAGAACGCGCAGGGCAAGAATGCGCCCTCGGTGCCGGGTAGCCCGTCGCGGCCAGGCGGGTAGCGGTACAGGAGCGGTCCACCGGCGTCGAGCTCATGTGCGATCGCGTCAATGGTGCTGCGGACGCGGGGCGAGTCGCGCGGTTCGATGCCGACGAAGGGCAGGACGAGAACAGCGGAATCAAGATCGTCCGATCCGTAGCTGCGCGTATAGCAACGCTTGTCCGGATCGAACCCTCGAGTCCGGACGTCGTCGGCGATGGCGTCGCGCGCTGTTCGCCAGCGCTCGCGTCGTCGAGCCGAGCATCGTCGGGTGTCGGCGACGCGAAGTGCACGGTCGAGCGCAAGCCAGGCCATGAGTTTGGAATGGACGTGCTGCTTCGGTTCATCGCGTATCTCCCAGATACCGGCATCAGGTTCGCGCCAGTGTCCGGCGACACGATCGGCGAAACCGGCGACGGCCCTCCACGTCTCGGAGTACAGGCGGTGGCCATCTCGGGTGAGCGACCAGGCCGCGTCGAGTACCCATCCGTAGGTGTCGAGTTGATGCTGGTTGGCGGCACCGTTGCCGACGCGCACGGGCCGGCTGTTGGCATAGCCAGGCCAATCGTCGAACGTTCTTTCGTGACTCGGATGTTTGCCGTAGAGCGTGAGGAGCACAGGAAGACGCGGGCGATCGAGCCGGCTCGCGTGCAACAGCCACGCGAGAAACGAGCGTGCCTCTCGGTCTATGCCGGCGCCGAGAAAGGCGCCGATGCCGATGCTCGCGTCGCGCGGCCACGAGTAGCGGTAGTCCCAGTTGCGGACCCCGCCGAGTTGTTCCGGCAGCGAAGTCGTTGGTGCCGCGACTGGTGCACCCGATGGCGAGTAGGTCAGCAGCCGAAGCGTGAGCAAGCTACGCACGACGGCATTGCGAAAGGGCAGGTCAGCGTCGATCTCCTGCGACCACGCTCCCCAACGCTGCTCGTCGGCCTCGAGCAGTGACCAGGCGAAGTTCGGGTCGACGTACACAAGTGGCTCACGGTTCGCGACGGCAAAGACCCTGGTGAGCGGGCTGCCTGGTTGCACTGTTACCCGCACAGGTCGCCCGACTTCGAGTTGGAGCGGCAGACTCGTCGTGAGCGCGACGGCGAGCGTTCCCCAGCTGCAGGTAACGACGCGGCCACGCGTTTCCACGCGCGGCGCGGCGCGGGCCTCTCCGAGGCGAGGGTCGAACTCGATGACGGCGTCGACCGGCCCTCCTTCCGCAATCAGCCGACGCACGAGAACGGTCGTTGGAAGCAGGCGACCCTCGAGCTCGGCGACCATTCCCTCCGTAAGTGTCAACCACGCGCCATCCGTCTCCCACGTGGTCTCAAGTGTCGCAGTGCCGACCCGGTATTGCCGCCGCATGACCCTTTTCGAGCGGGCGGGTCCGACTCAAAAGAAACCGGCCGTCGTCCCGCCGACGAGGCAGCCGAAGATCGGATCGCCGTCGAAGCGGGGTACGCACATCCAGTCGATCGATCCGTCCGACGAGACCAGGGCGGCCGTGCGAGTATCACCGATGAGTCCGTAGTCGCCGATCGGTGTGCGGGTCGTCGTGGGCATGTCAATGCGCCTTCAGCAACAGACCGAGAGCGATACCGAACGCGACGTGCGACACGATCGCAACAAGAGGTGTTCGTGCGCCGTAGTTCAATCCGAGCAGTCCGGGTGGTTCGAGCACCGCGACGGAGGCGGGTCCGGCGCGGTCGGATGCCATGCACGGATGCACTCCCGGCAGCAGCGGTACGAGAACGGTCAGCGCGAGGCCAACGTGCACCAACCCAAAGAGTGCGCCGAGCCACCACGTGGCGGTACCGAGCAGTGCAAACGCCGCGGCGTAGCCGAGTGCGAAACCTTCGCCGATCGCGAGGTGGATGAAGAAGCCGAAGACTCGAGCGTGATCGGGGTCTTCCGTCACCATCGTGCCCAGCATCAGCGGGAGATCCAGGCGTGTCCAGCCCATGAGTTGAGCGTCGATCATCATTGCGGTGAGCACTGCAGTTGCGACAAGGCCGAACAGCGCCCAGCCGGCCCAGTCCATGACCTAACGAACTTCGAGTTGATGGGCCTTGGCGTCGAGCGCGCCGAGCACGTTTTGGAACGACTCGTGGAAGCTGGTTACGCCTTCGTCTTCGAGGGTCGCACCGACATCGTCCATGTCGATACCGAGTGTGACGAGTTCGTGCATATCGTCGTGCGCGCGGTCGACGTCTGTATCAAGGGTCCGTTCGAGGTGTCCGTGATCCTCGAACGCGACGATGGTCTTCTCGGGGATGGTATTGACGGTGTCGGGTCCGATCAGGCTGTCGACGTAGACCGTGTCTGCGTAGGCGGGGTTCTTGGCCGACGTCGACGCCCACAGGGGACGTTGCACGTGCGCGCCGAGCGCGGCGAGACGGCCCCAGCGATCACCGGAGAACCGCTCGCGAAACAGCTGATAGGCGAGTTTGGCTTGCGCTACCGCGGCGCGACCGCGCTGGTTCCGGGCGTCGTCGGTCGCGATGGCGTCGAGGCGTTTGTCGACCTCGGTGTCGACCCGGCTCACGAAGAACGACGCCACGCTGCGGACGCCGGCGACGTTGCCGCCAGCGGCGGCGAACGCCTCGAGCCCACTGATATACGCCTCGATGACCTCGACATAGCGGTACAACGAGAAGATCAGAGTGACGTTGATGCTGCGACCCTCCGAGATCATCGTTCGGATCGCAGGTATGCCTTCGGCAGTGGCGGGGATCTTGACGTAGAGATTCGGGAGCGCGATGCGCTGATGTAGAGCACGGGCCGCGCCGACGGTCGCATCGGCGTCGTGCGCGAGCTCGGGGGCTACCTCGATCGACACGAAGCCGTCGATTCCATCTGATGCATCGAACGTCGGTCGTAACACGGTGCAGGCGTCGACGACGTCGTCAACAACGAGCTCCCAATACGCTTCCGTTACGGTCTGCCCCGATATCATGAGGCCGTCGAACTGCGCGTCGTAGGCGTCGGAACCCTCGATCGCACGCGCGAAGATGGTCGGGTTCGCCGTGACACCCCGGATGCCGTCAGCGACCATGCGCGCCAGTGTCCCATCACGCAGGTACGGCCGCGTGAGGTTGTCGAGCCACGGACTCTGCCCGCACTCTGCGAACAACTGCTGCAGTTTCGTCATCTGAGCTTCCTCCTCCCAGCATCAGCTTCGGATGCTCAGTCGCCATGCTCACCCGGCATCACATCGGTCTCGGACACATGCCACACCGGGCTGTCGCCGGCGGTTTCGACGTTGAAACCATATTCGAAGACGAGGCTTCCGCCGAAGGTTGCACCAACTGAGACGAGCGCGGCGACCACAATCGAGAGCACGAGAATCGTCATGCTCGGATGCGTGCGCGTGTGGTAAACGTTCAGTCGAAGCACGATATCTGTCAACGCGAGCACCGTCACCGCGATCATCGCCCACGCATGGGTGTTCGCCGTGCGGCGCGCCTGGGTGCCTTTCTCCGTTGAGCGCAACCAGTCCCAGAATCCGGTCAGTAGCGTAAGAGCGGAGACGGCTGCACCGCCGATGAACACGTAGGTGCCCGCCCGGAAGAAGTCACGCGCCCAAGGTTCGTGCCGGCCGAATGTTGCGATGACGTCGAAGACCGCAGCGAAGATATAGGCAGCGACCGGAAGGTCGGTGAGCGGTGGATGTGTCGGTTTTCCCGACCAACCCCGCAAACCCTTGAACTTGCGGCCTCGTAACGTCAGGGTGGGTCGCGCTGAGAACTTGCGCATTTCTGCTCCTCCTGCCGGACTTGCCGACGAATCTTGGGATCTTGAAAGCCTCCTCGTCGGTTGACCTTAGTTCTAGCATATGCTAGAAGATGGCCATGGTCGCTACAGCCGACTCGTCAGATCAGACAGTTGACAAAGATCCCGGTCCGGCCGCGGTCGCAAAAGGCCCGCTTGCGGCCCAGAGCGCCGACCATGGTGGCGACTCCGCGTGTTGGGCCCATCTCGTCTGTCCCGAATGCGGAGCGACCTCAAGCGATGGGCACCACCAAGGCTGCGGGTCCGAACAGGGTGCCCGCACCAGTACGGCCGTGGAAATCGACGAGCCCGCGATACGCGCCGATCATGCCGATGCGTTGTCGAATGAGAAAGCGTCAGCCTTGGCCGAACGAAGTCTCATGCACCGAATCCTGGTCTGGACGGCGATTGGCGTGCCCGTCGGAGCAACGTTCTTCGGCCTGCTTGTATTTGTCGGGGCGCGCCTGGCGGCTTCGCCGGCCGGTGCGCCGGTCGCGATGGGAGCGGTCGTCGGTGTGCTCGCCGGAGTCTTCTTCGGCATGTGGGGGCGACGTGGGTCGACGAGCCTGTTGTCGAAATCGAAGAGGCTGTCATCGTCTGGTTGTGCGCGGCTCATGATCGCGAGGCCGGTTCAGACGACGACGCCTATGTGTACTTCGCCGGACTGCACGCTTCAGACGAGTTACTGCCGGACGACGACGATCGTCTCCGCGATCGAGCCGAAGCTGCAATCCGGTTGTACCGGGGTCTCTCCGCTGACCTGATCCTGCTCCTCGATGCTGCGCTCGCCGAACGAGGGAGGGAACAGCGCGCTGACCTCGGAGACTTGGTTGCCCTGCCGAGTCTTGGTTCTTGAAGGCGACGGCGTCGAGGAAATCTGGTGTGCGCTCAGCGTGCGCGGCGCAGCTGATGACTTCATCTCTCAGGATCTTCGTGACCTGCTCTTCGTCAAACTCGAAGAGCACGTCGCTCCCGCCGTGTTCGAGACGCGCAACGACTGGCCGAACGGCGGGGTCGAATGGTTCGAGGTTGTCCGCCTCGGAATGCGTTAACGCTTGCGACGTCCGCCAGCCACGCGAGCCACGGCGTCGGGCGACTCACCAAGCAACTGCGCAGCGATCGCGACGTCTCCGCCGGCGAGGACTTCGCGGGCACGGTCGAGGCCCTTGGCGATGACATCCGCGTGGCGGGTGGCGTACTCGGTCACGGCACGATCAACGATGTCGGCTTGCGTAGCGTCCGTCAGCGCAGCGAGGTAGCGGATGCGATCCTTGGTCTGGACGTTGACCTTGATGGGAGCCTGGGAGCTCATAACCGACCTCCTGAAGTGCCTAAAGACAAGAAGTGCCTAAGTACCTTGTCAACCCTAATCGGCTCAGTGACGCCAACCTTGAGCGACACCTCGACCCGGCCTCTCAAGGTGCGCCCTCAGGCCCGCTCCCCTGCCTGACCACTCCACGTTTTCACGATTCTCACGAATCGTGTACGCTACGTACAACGTGAGATCAATCTCAGCAGGGAGACCCAATGCGCAGCCGCTTCGTGCTTGAGCTGGACCCAAACGACCCGAGCGACCTCTCGGCTGGCATCGCCGTTCTGGTCAGCCGCCTCGCCGCGCTTCGTCGTACGGCAGCCCCGCACACTGCTACTCGCGAGGTCTTGTTGCGCGAACAAGTTGCAGCGCTTTTTGAAGGCACCGGACATGCACGCCTCGTTGCCCTTGATCAGCTCGCCGTCGCCGGTGCGTCCGGTGTCGACGTCGAGGAACTCGTCGGTCTCCTTCCGCGCGCGCGATCGCTCAACGGGCTCCGCACCTCGCTGAAACGCGCCTGGAACAGGTCCGGGTTGGCGCTGGGCGGGCCGCTCGTGGAACGGCGGGGGCGGCGCTATTACCTAAACGCCGAAGTCGCCGCCATCATCGTCGAACTGCACAATCTCTAGAGATCGGGCTCGCGATTCTCGCGCGGGGGTGAGACACGAACCGTTGGGAGCCAATTGCAGGCTTCCACCTCGTCCTCGAGGTCACGAGCAGCGCGGGAACGGCATGGCTTATCCGTCTTGGAGGTGTAGCTCGACCCTCGCAGGCCCGGCGCCGGATAGGGCATTGTGCACCCGTGGTCGAGGATTCCGGGCTCAGTGAAACGCCGTCGCGACTGACCGAGCCCGAGTGGCAGATGCTGGTGCGGGCGTGCGCCGAGGTTCGCTCACCGTCGACGCCACCGGAGCAGTGGGGCGAAGGCGGATATCCCGACCACCTCACGAACCTGATGCTCACTGTGCTCGACCTGCAACTCCGCAACGCGATCGTCAACAACGCGATCGAGTACTACCGCCAACATTGCTGGCGACAGGTCCGCGATCTAGACGACCTCGAAGCGTTCCTCTCGAACTACACCGACAACACGGAAGGGAACCGCGCGGCAGCATTCGCTCTGTGGGGATATCGCTACGGCGATCGGCTGCACCGTCTTCGCGATCTTGCGGCGTGGTCTCGACGAATCGGGCTCGTCGACCAGGAGCAACTGCGCAGGTGGGCGCACCGAAGCGACTTTCGCCGAGATTTCGAGGGGCAGGTCAAAGGTCTCGGCATCGCCGCCTACTGCTGGCTCGTGATGCGACTCGGAGTTGACACTGTGAAGCCCGACGTATGGACCCATCGATTCGTGCAGAAAGCCATCGGGCGCAATGTTGACGACATCACGCTCGTCGAACTGATCACCGCGGCTGCGCGACGAGTGGGTCGGTCGCCACGAGAAGTCGACGCAGGCATCTGGGAGAGCGGACGCGGCGATCCCGGCACGATCTGACGAGCGTCGGAATCGCACGAGATCTCGCGATCCGATTCGTGCGGACTCGCTTGTTCGCCCATCCATGACTGCGGATCGCACGCGGCACCTAGGATCGGCGCATACTCCGCCGCAGAGCCTCGCCTCTGTCGCGCGAGCGAAACAATCTGGACCAGTCGACAAAACTTTCTGTCGCGTTCGGTCGTCGCTCCGCGCTATTCATGAGTATGGGGAGCACGCGACACGAACGAGCACCGCCGGCGGGCCTCGGCGTTCGAATTCTTAGGTAGCCGCTTAGGCACCACAACTCAAGACTGCAGAACAGTCCCTCTGACCAGGCCTTACGAGTCGGGCTGGCGGGATTCGAACCCGCGACCTCTTGACCCCCAGTCAAGCGCGCTAACCGAACTGCGCTACAGCCCGTGAGCCGCTGAGTGTACCGCCCTATACCGGCGGGACACCGTGGCGCTTGGCGGGCGTTTCTCGCACCCGACCCGCGGCCAGACCGAGGCGGCGAACGAGCTCGGCCCGAAGATCCTCGGGTTGCACCACCGCGTCGACGACGAGCTCGGCCGCGAGGTGCACGAGGTCGACGTCCTCCTCGTACTCGCGGCGACGCTCGGCGACGAAAGCGGCGCGCTCGTCGGGAGATTCGATCGCGTGGATCCGGTTGTAGAACACCGCGTTCACCGCCGGGTCGGGACCCATCACCGCGATTTGCGCGGTCGGCAGCGCGAGACAGGCATCGGGATCGAACGCCGGTCCGCACATCGCGTACAAGCCCGCGCCGTACGCCTTGCGCACGATGACCGAGAACTTCGGAACCGTCGCCTCGGCCACCGCGGTGATCATCTTCGCGCCGTGGCGAATGATCCCGGCGCGCTCCACTTGGGAGCCGATCATGAATCCCGGCACGTCCGCGAGGAACACGAGCGGCACATTGAACGCATCGCACAGCCAGATGAAGCGGGCCGCCTTGTCGGCGGAGTCGACGAACAGCACGCCGCCGAGATGCTTCGGGTTGTTCGCAACGATACCGACGGACAGGCCGTCGAGCCGCGCAAAACCGATGATGACCTCACGCGCCCACAGCGGCTTCACTTCGAAGAAGGAGCCGTCGTCCACCAGCGCGTCGAGCACCTTGTGCATGTCGTAGGCGCGGCGCTCCTCGGCCGGCACGATCTCCGCGATGGGGCTGGCGGCGGCGAGCGGCGCGACGGCTTCCGCGACCGGCGCGGGCTCGAGCCAGTTGGAAGGCAGGTACGACAAGAGACGTCGCGCCTGTGCGATCGCGTCTTCGTCGGACACACACAGGTTGTCGCCGCAGCCGCTCACGGTCGCGTGCATGCGCGCGCCGCCCATCTCGTCGAGCGACACGTGCTCACCGATCACGACCTCGGCCATGCGCGGCGAACCGAGGTACATCGACGCGTTCCCTTCGACCATGAAGACGGCGTCGCAGAACGCGGGGATGTACGCGCCGCCGGCGGCCGAGGGGCCGAACAGGCAACACACCTGCGGAACCTTGCCCGACAGTCGCACCTGGTTCGCGAAGATTCGACCCGCGCCCCGGCGCCCCGGGAACAGGTCGACCTGGTCGGTGATCCGCGCGCCGGCGGAGTCGACGAGATACACAACCGGGAGCTCGTGGCTCAACGCGTACTCCGTCAGCCGCACGATCTTCTCGACGGTGCGCGCGCCCCACGACCCTGCTTTCACCGTCGAGTCGTTCGCCATCACACAAACAGGACGTCCGTCGACGCGACCGACACCGGTGACGACGCCGTCGGCCGGGAGATCGACCGCCAACGCGTTGGCCAGCATCGCGTTCTCCACGAACGAATCCGCGTCGAGGAGCAGCGCGAGCCGGTCGCGCACGAAGAGCTTCTTCTGACGTTCGAGCTTCTCGCCCTCTTTCGCGAGGTTGCCCTGGAGCGCGCGCCGGCTGTGTTCGCGGATCCGGTCGGCGTCGCTCACGACTCGTACCGCCGCGTGCGCACGCCGGCATGCAACAGCGCGCTCGGCAGCTCACGTCCGACGATGTCCTGCGCGATCCGGGCGCAATCGATCAGCGCGTCGAGGTCGATGCCGGTGTCGATCTCCATGTCGTCGAGCATGTGCACCAGGTCCTCGGTCACCGCGTTGCCCGATGCGCCCGGCGCGTACGGGCACCCACCCAGCCCGCCAATGGCGGCGTCGAACCGGGTCACACCCCGATCGAGCGCCGCGACCACATTGGCGAGCGCGGTGCCCCGCGTGTTGTGGAAGTGCAGTCCGATCTTCTCGCTCCCGATCCCCGCCCGTTCGAGCGCGTCGAGGAGATCATCGACGCGCCGCGGCGTCGCCATACCCGTCGTGTCGCCGAACGAGAGGCGATCCGCGCCCGCGTCGAGGAGGTGGCCGGCAACCTGCGCCACCCGCTCGGGCGCCACCTCACCCTCATACGGACAACCGAACGCGGTCGACACGATCGCCTCCACGACGATTCCCGCAGCGTGTCCCCGCTCGACGACCTCGAGCGCGCCGACGAGCGATTCGGCCACCGACCGGCGCACGTTCTTCTGGTTGTGCGTCTCGCTCGCGCTCACGACCAGCTCGAGCTCGTCCGCCCCCGCGGCGACGGCGAGCTCCGCACCCTTGGGATTCGGCACCAAGGCCGAGTAGACGACTCCGGGCCGGCGCGTGATGCCGCACATCACTTCGTGCGCGCCCGCCATCGGCGGGATCGCGGTGGGTGACACGAACGACGCCGCCTCGATGAATCGCAGCCCGGTCGCCGAGAGGGCGTCGACGAGCCGCACCCGCTCCGCGACGGGAGCCGGCGCCTCGTTCTGCAGACCGTCGCGCGGGCCGACCTCCCGGACGTCGACGTGCGCGGGCCAATCCGACATGGCAGCCACGTTACGCGCCCTGGTGCCCGTCGGGGTCAGTCCGTGCGGGCGCGCACGCGGAGCTTGATCGGTGTCGGGCCGAGGTCGAACGACTCCCGCAGGCGGCGTTCCAGGTAACGCAGGTATTGCGGCGAGAGGGGACGGCTCGCGAACAACGTGAACGTGGGCGGATCGGTCGCACCCTGTGTGGCGTAGAGCACCCGCGGCCGGTGGCGCCTCTGGACCGGAGCCGGATGGGCATTCTGGGCGTCGCGCAACACTCGGTTGAGCGCGGCCGTCGGGATCCGTTGGTGGTAGGCGCTCTCGGATTCCCGCAGCGCGGGCAGGAGCTGGTGGACCCGCCGGCCGCTCAGCGCCGAGATCGGGATCATCGGCGCGTAGCTCAGGAACCCGAGCATGTCGGCGACCTGGCGGCGCACCTTCTCCCGATCTTCGGCGTCGACGAGGTCCCATTTGTTGCAGATGATCACGACGGCCGTGCCGGCGGCGTCGATGCGCTCGGCCAGACGCTGATCCTGGTGCGTCACACCTTCTGCGGCGTCGATCACGAGCAACGCGGCGTCGGCGCGATCGATCGCCTCGAGCGCGCGTACCAGGCTGTAGTACTCGGTCGGCTCGTCGATCCGGCTCTTGCGGCGGAGCCCGGCCGTGTCGACGAACCGCAAGGGCCCGTCCTCCGTCTCGACGACGGTGTCGATCGCGTCGCGCGTCGTCCCGGGCATGTCGTGAACGACGGAGCGATCCTCGCCCACGAGGCGGTTGAAGAGCGTCGACTTGCCGACGTTCGGCCGCCCGACGATCGCGATGTTGAAGATCCCGTCGTCGACCGCCTCGGCTTCGGCCCTGGCGGCGGCGTCCGCGTCGGGTGCCGCCGGCTCGGGCAACGCGGCGACGATCGCGTCGAGCAATTCTCCCGAGAGCCGTCCGTGCATCGCCGACAACGCCATCGGCTCGCCCAGCCCCAGCCGCTGGAACGCCCAGATGTCGAGCTCGCGACGCTCGTCGTCGACCTTGTTCACGACGACGATGACTGGAGTGCGCGCGTGCTTGAGGAGCCGCGCGACCTGAGCGTCCTCGTCGGTGATCCCGGTCGTCACGTCGACCACGAAGAGCACGAGATCGGCGACCCGCACGGCCTCGGCGGCCTGCGCGCTCACCTTGGTTGCGAGCACCGACTGCTCACCGGTGAGGCCGGCCTCGCCCTCGGCAAGCCATCCGCCGGTATCGACGATGCGAAAGGCCCGGCCCACCCATTCCGCGGACAGCTCGCGCCGATCGCGGGTGACGCCGGGGCGCTCTTCGACGATCGCGGCGCGGCGGCCGACGATGCGGTTCACGAGCGTCGACTTGCCGACGTTCGGACGACCGACGACCGCGACGACCGGCAGTTCTCCGTTCATGACGCCGACCGGCTCAGTGCGTGCACGAGCGCCCCGCCGTCGGTCGGCACGATCTCGACGATGCGCGGCAGCTGCGCGGCGGTGGTCCCGTCGAGGAAGCGGCCGCGCGACAGCGCGACATCGGGCAACAGGTAGCGGTCGTCTTCGGGCTGACCCTCGAGCGCGGCCGATACGTCTTCGCCCGTCAGCAGTCCCGTGACCCCGATGTTCCCGCCGAAGAACCCGTTCTTGACCGGCAACAGGCGCACCCGGCCGGGGAGCGCGTCGAGCAACGGCTCCAGCACTGCCGCGCCCAACTCCCCCGTGACGATCACGTTCCACGCTCCGCTCCCCTCCGGTCGCTGCGCTGTCGTCTCCCCTACATTGGGTCGACTCCACGCTCCGCTCCCCTCCGGTCGCTGCGCTGTCGTCTCCCCTACATTGGGTCGACTCCACGCTCCGCTCCCCTCCGGTCGCTGCGCTGTCGTCTCCCCTACTGCTGGGACCGCACCGCCTTGTTCGGTGGGAGATTCGCGGGGGGCGCGGTAGCCGTCGGCGGGAGCACCGTCGACCCACGCGAAGAACCCGGAGCGGGGACCGGTACCGGCGACGTCGGTACCCGCCAGCGCCGCGCGCACCTCCGACTCGAACGTGCGGGCCATCCCGATGCCGTTCTCGTGTTGCGGGCAGCCGTCGTATGCATCGAGTGCAGGGAACGGCCGCTCGGCCAGGAGGTAGTACTCGTCCGACCCGTACACGAGGCGACGCCCGAGCGCGGCGAGATACCGCACCTGCCAACGCTCGACGATGTCGACGACGGCGCGGGCCTCGGCGAGCGTGTGGACGCGCATCTCTTCTTCGCGGTTGTGCGCGCTGACCCCGAGCGGCACCACACCCAGGGTCGACAGCGCGGGGAACCGGTCGAGCACGCCGAGCAGTGTGTCGTCGAGCACGGCGCCGTCGTTGATGCCCGGGCAGACGACGACCTGGCCGTGCACCTCGATTCCCGCGTCGAGCATCAGCTCCAGCCAGCGCAAGCTGGTGGCACCGCGCCGGTTGCGCAACAGCCGGGTGCGGACGTCGGGGTCGGTCGCGTGGATGCTGACGTACAACGGTCCGAGCCGCTCACTGACGACCCGCTCCAGGTCGGCTTCGGTGAAGCGGGTCAGGGTCGTGAAGTTCCCGTACAGGAACGACAACCGGTAGTCGTCGTCCTTCAGGTACAGGCTCTTGCGCATCCCTTTCGGCAACTGGTGGATGAAGCAGAACGGGCAGTGGTTGTCGCAGGTGCGGACGCGGTCGAACACCGCGCTCGTCAACTCGACGCCGAGCGGCGCGCCGTCGGCCTTGTCGACGTAGACGACCCGTTCCAGCCCCCCGCGGCGCAGGTCGAGCTCGACGTGCGCGCCGTCGACCTGGATCTGGTACGCGATCACGTCGCGTACTACCTCGCCGTTGACCGCGAGTACCTCGTCGCCGACGATCACGCCTGCGAGCGCGGCCGGTGATCCGGGCGCGACGGCATCAACGCGGGCGGCGGGCATGGGGCCAGGATACGGGTTCGCCCGCATTAGCCTCGCTCCGTGCCCGTGGAGAAGGTTCTCGTCGCCGAACCGCGAGGCTTCTGCGCGGGCGTCGAGATGGCGATCAAAGCACTGGCGTGGATGGTTCGGGTCTTCGAGCCGCCCGTGTACTGCTACCACGAGATCGTGCACAACCGGCTCGTCGTCGACCGATTCCGGGCGCAAGGCGTGATCTTCGTCGACGACGTGAACGCCATTCCGGCCGGGGCGCCGGTCATGCTCTCCGCCCACGGCAGCGCGCCCGACGTCGTCGAGGTGTCGCGCGAGAACAACCGGTACGTCGTCAATGCGGTCTGCCCGCTGGTCACGAAGGTCCATCACGAGGCCAAGGTGCGCGCCCGCAAGGGCTTCACGATCCTGTATGTCGGTCACGCCGGACACGACGAAGCCGTCGGCACGCTCGCGGTCGCGCCCGAATCAATGCAGCTCGTCGAACGCGACGCCGACCTCGACGCAGCCGCGGCGCGCGTGACCGATCCGACCCGGGTCGCGGTCCTCGCCCAGACCACCCTGGCGCAGAACGAATGGGCGGGAGTGGTCGAACGGACGCGCGCCCGGTTCCCCGACGTATGGACCGCGTCGCGCAACGATCTCTGCTTCGCGACGACCAATCGTCAGGACGCGTTGACCGACATCGCCAAGCGCAGCGACGCCGTGGTCGTGATCGGCAGCGCGAACTCGTCGAACACGATCGCGCTGACGAAAGTCGCGCGCGACGCCGGTTGCCCGATCGTCCTGCGCGTCGACGGTCCGGACGAGCTCGACTCGGGCGCGATCCGCGACGTCCGCACCGTCGGCGTCACCGCCGGTGCCAGCGCGCCCGAGGAATTGGTCGAATCGGTGATTGCCCGGCTCGCGCCTCGCGACGGCGTCGAGGTCGTGCGGGTCACCGACGAAGACGAATATTTCCCGCCGCCGCGCGAGCTCCGGGAGTTGATCCCCGCGCTCGACGTTGCGGCGGCGCTCGTGCTCGGCGGTGACGTCACCGCCGTCCGAGCCGCCGGCGGACCCTTCGCCGACGATCGCACGCTCGACGCGTCGAAGGTCCTCGCCGCGTTCGACGACTGACCGACGTCCGCTACCTGCGCTCGCGCAGCTCGAACGCCTCATCGAGCACGAGCTGCAGCGCGTCCTTCAACCGAGCCGTGATCGCGTCGACCTGTGCGCGCGACACGACACCGCCCTCGCGTGGCGGGACGACGATCGGCTCACCCACGACCATCGCGCACTGTCCGAAGCGCGGGACCTTGCCACCGTGACTGCGCAGGATCTCCTCGCTGCCCGCGATCCCGACCGGGACGATGGGCACGCCCGCGCGCAGGGCGAGGTACGCCGCCCCGGGCTGCAATGGCTGGATCTTCGGACCGTGCTGGCGCGTGCCCTCGGGGTACACGAGCAGCACCTCGCCGGCTTGCAGCATCGCGATCGAGTCGCGCAGCGCCTTCCGGTCGGTCCCGTCCCGCGCGACCTCGAAGCCGCCGAGCTTGCGGAAGAACGCACCCGCCACGGGGATCCGGAACAGCGACGCCTTGCCCATGTACCGAAGGGGTCGGCGCGACAGCCACGCCGCGAACGGGATGTCCATCATCGAACGATGCGAAGGGGCGAGCACGTAGCCCCCCTGTACCGGCAAGCGCTCGCGGCCTCGAATGCGCACCCGGTATGCGGCCGAGGAACCGCCGGCGACGATGAAGCGAACCACCTTGTAGAAGAGCATCAGCCGGTCTCCGCGGATCGGGCGCGGGCTACGACGTCGGTGACGACCGTGTCGATGTCGAGATTCGTCGTGTCGATCACTATCGCGTCGTCGGCCGCGCGCATGGGCGACACCGCGCGTCCGGCGTCGATCGCGTCCCGCCGGTCGATCGCGGCCTTGACGTCCTCGACCGCGACTGCGCGCGCGGCCGCCATCTCGTCACGCTGCCGGCGGCGGGCCCGCTCGTCGTCGCTCGCGACCAGGAACACCTTGACGGTCGCGCCCGGGAACACAACGGTCCCGATGTCGCGCCCCTCGACGACACCACCTCCGTGACGCGCAATCCACGCGCGCTGCTGCGCGACGAGGATGGTGCGCACCTCCGGATGGGCGGAGACGATGGAGACCGCGCCCGTCACGAGCGGGCCCCGGATCTCGCTGCTGACATCACGGCCGTCGAGCATCGTCACTCCCCCCTCGACGGATATCGTGCTCGTTCGTGCGATGGTCGCGCAGGCGGCGGCGTCGTCGATCGCCGCCCCGGCGTCGAGCACGGCGAGGGTGACCGCGCGGTACATCGCGCCGGTATCGAGCACGGGGAGACCGAGCTTGGCCGCGACGGCACGCGCCACCGTCGACTTGCCCGAGCCCGACGGTCCGTCGATCGCGATCACGATCGTGACATGGCCCGTCATCGCGCGTCGGATCCCGTCAGACGCCCGAGATGCTCCCCGAACTCGGGATACGACGACGCAACCGCCCGCCAGCCGTGCACGGTCGAGTCTGCACCCGACGCGTTCGCGGCGATCGCCATCGCCATCGCGATGCGGTGATCGCCGTGACTATCGAAGTCTGCCGCCCCGGCACCGCCGCCGCGCACAACCAGTCCGTCCGCCCGAGCCTCGACCCCGACGCCGAGCTTGCCCAGCTCCTCGTGCAGAGTTCCGATGCGGTTGCTCTCCTTCACGACGAGCTCCGCCGCGTCCCGAATCTCGGTCACGCCCTCGGCGAAGGCGGCCGCGACCGCGAGCGCGGGGATCTCGTCGATGACATTCGGAATCTCGTCACCCGAGATCGTCGTGCCGTGCAGCTCCGATGCCCGTACCCGCAACTCGCCCACCGGCTCGCCGCACACCTCACCGCGCGTCGTCAGTTCGACGTCGGCGCCCATGCGGTGCAGCACGGCAACGAAGCCGACTCGCGTCGGGTTGCACGACACCGACTCGATCACGATGTCAGATCCTGGTGTGATGGCAGCCGCAACCGCGAAGAACGCCGCGGACGACGGATCGCCCGGAACATCGAGTGCGAACGATCGGGGCGCGCCCTTCACAACCCGAATCGAGAGCCCGTCGACGGTGACGGGCGCGGCGAGGGCGGCGAGCATCCGCTCGCTGTGATCGCGACTCGGTGCCGGCGAGACGATCTCCGTGTCCCCGCCGGCTTGCAAGCCCGCCAGCATCAGGGCGGTCTTCACCTGCGCGCTCGCGACGGGGAGCACGTAGCGCACGCCGCGGAGCACTCCGCCCCGGACGACGAGCGGTGCGCGGGTCGCGCCGTCGCGCCCGTCGACGCGAGCGCCCATTGCGCGCAGTGGTTCGACGACCCTTCCCATCGGCCGCGCGCGCAATGACTCGTCGCCGGTCAGCACGGACAAGAATTCCCGGCCCGCGAGCACCCCTGCGAGCAACCGCATCGTCGTGCCGCTGTTCTCGCAGTCGAGCACGTCGGTCGCCTCGGTGAGGCCGTCGACGCCGGAACCGTGCACGACGACGGCACCCTCCTCGCTCCCGATCGTCGCGCCCAACCGTGCGAGCACGCGTGCCGTCGCGCGCACGTCGGCGCCAGTCGCGAGATTCGTGATCGTGCTCTCGCCCGGAGCGAGCACGGCGAAGATCAAGGCGCGATGCGAGATCGACTTGTCGCCCGGCACCCGCAACCGTCCGCGCAAGGGCCGGGCACCGCCGGCGACGAGGGCATCCGCCGCATCTGAAAGCTCGATGCTCACGCGATTTCCGTCCGACCCGTGTGGTAGCCGAGATCGCGCAGGCCGGCCTCGAACGCGCCGGCGTCGTCGGCCGCGACGATCAACACGAGCACGCCCGCTCCGCCCTCCTTCGAGTGGGCGATCTCGACGTCGGCGACGTTGACACCGAGGCGCCCCGCGAGCGTCGTCACCTCCGCGAGCACTCCGGGACGGTCGGGCACGGGAATGCGCAACTCGACGAGTTTCGTCGTCATCGAGATCCCCACCGGGAGGTTCCTCCGCGCGGCGCGGGCCCGGTCCAGCATCGCCTTCAAGGCCTCGCGATCACCGGCCGCGACGATATCGCGCGCGTGCTGGAGCCCCGCGAGGTATACGTCGAGCGCGCCGACGACCGCATCGCGGTTCGACGTGAGAATGTCGAGCCAGATCGACGGCTGACTCGCCGCGATCCGCGTCATGTCGCGGAACCCCCCGGCTGCGAGCCGCAACAACGCGCGGTGCCCGGCCTCGTGGGTCGTCGCAACATCCATGAGCGTGGACGCCGCGAGCTGCGGCACGTGACTCACGAACGACACGAGAACGTCGTGGTCGTCCGGTGTTACCGCGACGACGTCGGCCTGGAGATCGCGCAACAGCGCCCGGAGCATGGTGTAGGCGTCCTCCGCCGTCGCGGGCGTCGGCGTCACGACCCAGGCCGCGCCGACGAACAAGTCGGCCCGCGCCCCTTCGATGCCATCTTGCTCCGAGCCGGCCATCGGATGGCCCCCGATGAACCGGGCTGCTCGCTCGGCGCAGCGCCGCGTCACCTCCGCGACGACCGGACCCTTTACCGACCCCACGTCGGTGACCAGCGGCACGCCCACATCGAGCAGCCGTGCCGCCGCGTCCGCGATCGCGCCGACGGGCAACGCGACGAATGCGGCATCCGCCCCGCTCGCCGCCTCTTCGAGAGAGGCCGCGATCGATCGCGCCGCGCCCAGCTCCTGTGCGCGGTCGAGCCGATCGCGGTCGCGATCGAACCCGACGACGTCGTGTCCGAGCTCGGCGAGCGCCAGCCCGATCGAGCCGCCGATCAGGCCCGTCCCGACGACCGCAATACGCACAGCTACTCGGGGAGGTCGTCGCGGAGCGAGCGTGCGCCTTCGAGGTACACGTGGTGGAGATCACTCCGCGCCTGATCGCCGTAGAAATGCATCATCACGCGGATCGTGCGCCTCATCCCGTGCACGATGCCAAGCTCTCGCGCACAGAGCAACGGCACATCACCGAGACCGAGCGCGCGCGCGGCGGTAGCCGGAAACTCCGCAGTGAGATCGTCGGTCGCGGTGAAGATGATGCTGACGAGATCGTCGTGCCCGATCGAATTGCGGTCGAGCATCTCGAGCACCAGCGCTTGCGTCTTGGCATCGATCTCGTCCTTCGCGTCCTCGTCGAAGGTCGTCGCGCCCCGCAGTGCCAGCAATCTCACGGGTCGTCACGTTACTCGGATGCCTCCGCCGCGCCGTCGAGCGCCGCCGCGTAGAGGGCCCGTACCTCTTCGGTCGCCAGCGCGCGCCACGTTCCGGGCGCGAGATGCGGGTCGCGCAACGGGCCGATACGCGTTCGGGCCAGCCGAACGACCGGGTGGCCGACGGTCGCGCACATCCGACGCACCATCCGCTTGCGGCCTTCCTTCACGACGATCGCGAGTGCGGTCGTCGTCAGAGCGGGCGACTCCTGTACGATCTTTGCTCGAGCGGGAAGGGTCGGGCCGTCGTCGAGCTCCACACCTTCTCGCAACCTGCGCAGCGCCGCCGGCGACGGCTTGCCCTCGACTTCGACAAAGTATTCCTTCTCCACGCCATGACGGGGATGCGTGAGCAACTGGGCCAGGTCGCCGTCGTTGGTCAGCAGCAGGAGTCCCTCGGTTTCGAGGTCGAGACGACCGACCGGAAAGACCCTAGGCTCACCCGGCACGAGATCGAGCACCGTCGGCCGCCCATGCGTATCGTGCGCGGTCGTCACGTAACCCGCGGGCTTGTTGAGCACCCAGTGCACGACGGTGGCGTCGACCACCACCGGCACCCCGTCGAGCGCAACCCGATCGCGTCCGGGATCGACCCGCCTCCCGAGCACGGCGACCTCGCCGTTCACCGTGACCCGACCCTCGGCAATCAACATCTCGTTCGTACGGCGAGAGCCGACGCCCGCACGCGCGAGCACCTTCTGCAGCCGCTCGCCCTCGTCGGGCATGGAGCTACCGCTCGCCGGGCACGGAGCTACAACTCGCCGGAGTCGTCGAGCACGCCCGGGGAGGCGTCGGACGAGCTCGGAACCGTTTCCTCGACCGACGTCAGCAGGAGCCCGCGCTCGAGCGCCTCGACCACCGACGACTCGGGCACGAAGTCGGCGAGCGCGGGAAGATCGGACAGCGCGTTCAGACCCAGACGCTCGAGAAACAGGCGCGACGTCGCGAACATCGAGGGATTGCCGGGCGACGGATCGTGGCCGATCTCGTCGACGTAGCCGCGCGCGACCAACGTCTTCAATGTCGCCTCGACGTTGACACCGCGAATCGCCGACAGTTGCGCACGCGACACGGGCTGCTTGTAGGCGATGATCGCCAGAGTTTCCAGTGCCGGACCGGAGAGCCGCGCGGTCTGCCCGTCGAGCACGAACCGTTCGACGTACGCGTACGCGTCGGGGTGGGTCTGGAAGCGGTAACCGCCCGCGACGCGCGCGAGCTGGAACCCCCGACCTTGCGCTTCGTACTCGGCCGCGAGCTGCGCGCACAACTCGTCGATCGCCTCGACCGGCAACTCAAGCAGCTGAGCCATCACCGTCGGGTGCACGGGTTCGGTCGCGGCCAGGACGATCGCCTCCACCGCGCGGCGAGCCTCGACGTCGACCGAGGTGTCGTGATCGCTCACACTTGCTCCTCGACCCGCGTGTCGATCGCCGGCCGCGCCGGGGTCCGGTCGCGCCCCGCGGGCTCATCACCCCATTCCTCCAGCGACGAGAGGTCGAGCGCGACCCGCTCGCCGGCTGCAAGAGGTCGAACCATCAACTCGCCGAAACTCTCGACCTGTTCGAGGTCGACGACGCCTTGCTTGAACAACTCCAGCACTGCAAGGAACCGCACGATGATCTCGAGCTTCTCGCCCACGCCGTAGGTGAGGTCACGGAAGTGCACCGCGCCGCGTTCGGGCAACAACGCGAGCACCGTTTCGATCGCGTCGCGCACGCTCGCGCGAATCGGCGCGATGTGCGTGGTCTCGACCTCCTCGACGGTCTTCAGCGCGAGACCCTTGCGGGCCGCGGCGAGGAACGCCTCCAGCGCGACCCGTTCGAGCGGATCGGGTGCAAGCGATCGGAACGGCTCCTCCGGCCCGGCCGTGCGGGCGATCGAACGGCTCGCAGACTGCAGCCGCTCGTTCATGACCCGGGCCGCGTCCTGGAACGTCTTGCACTCGAGCAAGCGCGCGAGCAACAGATCGCGCTCCTCGAACCGCATGAGCTCCTCGTCGAGGTCGACGTCGTCGCGGCCCGGCAGCAAGCGGCGCGCCTTCAGCTCGACGAGCGTGGCGGCGATGAGCAGGAACTCGGTCGCGATGTCGAGGTCGACTCGTTCCATGTGCTCGACCTCGGCACAGAACACGTCGACGATGCGCGCGAGCGAGATCTGCCAGAGGTCGACCTCTTCTTTGAGAATGAGGTGCAACAGGAGGTCGAACGGGCCTTCGAAAACGGGCGTCGACACCTCGTACGGCACGAAACCAGCGTACCCGCGCCGAATCACAGCCATGTGGTACAGCCTGACCACCAGCGTAAACGTCGGGGAACGGCCATGGGCGGCCGGTAACGTGGCCGCCCATGGCGCGGGTCTTCTCCGGCATCCAACCGAGCGGTGACATGCATCTCGGCAACTACCTCGGCGCCGTGCGCCGGTGGGTCGACACCCAACCTCCCGCGGGCTCGGCCGAGGCCCGCGACCATCACGGCGTCTTCTGCGTCGTCGACCTCCACGCGATGACGCTGCCATGGGATCCCGCGGAGCTCACCGCATCGACCCGGCAGCTCGCCACGATGCTCGTCGCGGCCGGGCTCGACGAGGCGCGGTCGCTGCTGTTCGTGCAGAGCCATGTCCGGGCGCACGCCGAGCTCACGTGGCTGCTGAACTGTGTCGCGTCGTTCGGTGAGCTGCGCCGCATGACTCAGTTCAAGGACAAGAGCGCGCAGCAGGGCGAGGGCGGCCTCGAGTCGGTGAGCGTCGGGCTGTTCGACTACCCGGTGCTCATGGTCTCCGACATCTTGTTGTACGACACGGCCGAGGTTCCCGTCGGCGACGACCAGCGCCAGCATGTCGAGCTCGCTCGCGACGTCGCCATCCGGTTCAACGGCCGTTTCGGCGACACGTTCGTCGTTCCGAAGGCGACGTTCCCGGCCGTCGGCGCACGGGTGATGGATCTGCAGCATCCGGATCGCAAGATGTCGAAGTCGGACGACTCGCCGCAGGGGACGATCCTCGTCCTCGATCCGCCGAAGACCATCGAGAAGAAGATCAAGTCGGCCGTCACCGATTCCGGATCCGAGGTCCGACACGACCGTGCCGCCAAGCCGGGCATCTCGAATCTCATCGAGATCTACGGCGCGGTCACCGGCTGTTCCATCGCCGACGTCGAGCGCGCATTCGACGGCCGGCAGTACGGCGCGTTCAAGGCCGCGGTCGCCGAGGCGGTCGTCGAGTTCCTGCGGCCCCTGCAAACCCGTTTCCATGAGCTCGCGGCCGACCCGGCCGAGATCGATCGGGTCCTCGGCGCCGGGGCCCTCGCGGCCGAAGCATTCGCCGACCCCGTGCTCGCCCGCGCCAGTCAGGCCGCCGGCCTCCTCCCGCGTCCGCGCCCGTAAGGCGCGCCCTGATTATTGGGTCGACTCCACGCTCCGCTCCCCTCCGGTCGCTGCGCTGTCGTCTCCCCATTTCCGGGTCGACTCCACGCTCCGCCACCCTCCGGTCGCTGCGCTGTCGTCTCCCCATTACTTCCAGGGGGCGGGGTGGGTGAGATCGGTCGGGCAGTCGTACTTGCCCGCCACCTCACCGAGATCGCGGCCGGCGAGCAGGAGCCGGCTCACGGTCAGGCCGCCGGAGGCGCCCTGGATCACGACGGCCTGCGAACTGCACGACCGGACGGTGATCCCGACCCCGATGCCGGCGGCGAGGAGATCCGAGTCGCTCAACGGCGGGTACGAGCCCGTCTTGACGTACTGCTCGTGGAAGTAGTGCCGGGCCGTGCCCAGGTCGGGGTCGGCGCTCACCTTGGCGACGTCGCCGCGCACCGAGGAGATCCAGCCGTTCACGGCGCCCGACGGACCGCCGGGACGCTGGGAGGCCCACGCGAACCACGTGCCGAGCCCGATCGCTACGAGCGTCAGAAAAACCGCCCGACCGGTCAATCGGTGTCGCCAGCGGTGCCTCGGAAGGCCCGGGGCCCCAAGACCCTCGCGTCCTACGACGCCGCGACCGGGCGGAGCATGCTCCCCATGCGGCTCGGGGTCGAGGCGCACGAAATACGCGTCGGTCGAATGGCGCACGTTCGCTCTATCGGCGCGTTCCGCGCTCGGATTCACCGGAGATGCGTTTCTCCGTCGGCGGCAGCGAGGACCTCGCAGATGGCAACCGGGATCCCGGTCGCCGGCCAGCGTTCCCGGCGATGATGGGCATCGGCCCAGGCGACCGCCTCGGGCCGGGCTCCGGCCTCGCGGAGCCGCCGCGCCCCGAGCTCGTCGTGGTTGACATAACGGCCGACGCGGCCCGGCCAGGCCCGTGCCCGCCGGTGGCCGGCGACACCGGCGGCGACGGTCGCGCATGCCCGGCCGACGGCTCCGAGGCCGGTTTGCGCCTTGCCGACGTCGTGCAGGAGGGCGGCGGCGAGCCACCTGGGGTCGGCGTCCGGTCCGAGCGCGGCGAGGGTTCCCCGGGCCGTCGCGACCGACTCGGCTCGATCGGCACGTCCGAGGCTCTCCCAGCACGCAAGCTCCTCTTGCCGAAGCGTTCGCCGGACGAACGCGTCGTCGGCCGCGTCGAGCGGACGCGCCCGCAGTGAGCCGGCGAACCGCGCCGCGAGATGGCGCATCCGCGTCATCGCAGGACGAACCGGTAGAGGTGATCGAGGAACGGCTGGAACAGGCTGCTCGTGATGTGGGTGCTGAACACGAGGACGAACAGCACCAGGATTCCGTAGGGCCGGAACGTGTGCCAGCCCGGCAACCATGCGCGCGGAAGCACTCGCTCGACGAGCGCGGCGCCGTCGAGCGGCGGGATCGGCAGGAAGTTGAAGACGCCGAGGAAGAGGTTGACCTCGGCGAACAGGAGCGGCACGAGCACCGGAAGAGGAAGGTCGCCGAGCACGATGAACTCGGCACCGTTGGCGTGGAATTGCGAACGCGCCGCCAACGCCGCGACGACTGCCAAGGCGAAGTTGGTGCCCGGGCCGGCGAGCGACACCAGCAAGAGATCGCGCCGAGGGTTGCGCAAGCGCGCCGGACTCACCGGCACCGGCTTCGCCCACCCGATGACCGGTACGTGAGTGAGCGCGCCGACTACCGGCAGGAAGATCGAACCGAATGGATCGACGTGTGGCACCGGGTTGAGCGTGAGCCGGCCGGCCCGCTTGGCGGTGTCGTCGCCGAGCGCGAAGGCGACGACGCCGTGACTGATCTCGTGCAGGATGATCGCGACGACGAGCCCGGCGAAGAAGATGACCGTAACGCGGTCGACGTGCACGACGTGAGGATCGTCAGCGGCGCTTGGACGTGCACGCCATGCACAGGCGCGCCGCCGGCATCGCCTCGAGCCGATCCTCGGCGATGTCCTGCCCGCAGGACTCGCACCGTCCGTAGGTTCCGTCTTCGAGCTTGCCGAGCGCCGCGTCGATCTCGAGCAACGTCTCGCGCAGCGACCCGACCAGGGCGTCGACCTCGCCCCGTTCCGCCGTCACCTGACCCGAGTCGGCAAAGCCCTCGTCGTACGAGTTGCGGTCGATGCCGAGCTGACGCAGCTCACTGTTGACTCGCTCGCGTTCGGCCGTCAGTTGGGCGCGCCGGCTCGCGTGGGCGGTCTCGGTCATGCGGGAATCCTACTCCGGAGCCTCCCTGCCGTTGCGGGGCGTCCGACGCTTTTGGGTACGTGCGGTGGTCGTGTGCGCGCGTGGGTGTGCATCTTCGTACGCGGCTCGCAACCGTTCGGGCGAGACCTTCGTGTACACCTGCGTCGTCGAGATGCTCGCGTGACCGAGGAGTTCCTGCACGACCCGCAAGTCGGCGCCGTGGTCGAGCATGTGGGTGGCGCAGGAATGCCGCAGCACGTGCGGTGACAGCCGGGCGTCGAGCCCGACGCGAATGCCTGCTCGCTGCACGATCGCCCAACACGATTGTCGCGAGATGCGCCCACCGCGCGCGTTCAGGAACACGGCGTCGGCGTCGCCTGGCCGGCGGGCGCGCTCACGCCGTAGCGCGAGCCGCCCGTCGCGCAGGTATCCGCCGACGGCGACACGTGCGCCGCGACCGATGGGGACGAGCCGCTCCTTCGAACCCTTGCCCAGCACTCGCAGTGTGCCTTCGTCGAGGTCGAGGTCGTCGAGGTCGATGCCGACCGCCTCGCTGATGCGGATCCCCGTGCCGTAGAGCAGCTCGAGCAGCGCGCAGTCTCGCTGCGCGAGCGGATCGTCGCCGGTGACCGCCTGCAGGAGACGATCTACCTCCTCCTCGTCGAGCGCCTTCGGGATCCCGGTCGCCACGCGGGGCGCGCCGACTTCCGCGCTGGGATCGCGCTCGACGAAACCTTCCCGCGCGCAGAACCGGTGAAACGAGCGCACGGCGACGACGGCCCGCGCGACCGAGGAGGCCGCGAGCTGCCGGCGGCCATCGTCGCGCTCGAGTGTCTCGAGGTGCCGCACGTACGCGTGCACCACCTCCTCGCCGATCCGGGCCGGGTCGGTTTCATCGCGCGCGCGCAAGAACGCGGCGTAACGGCGAAGGTCGCGGCGGTAGGCGGCCAACGAATTCGCGGCGAGCCCGCGTTCCACGGCGAGCCAATCGTCGTGCTCGGCAAGGAGCTTCGCCAACTGGTCGGTGGTCGTGACTACGACCTCACGTCCCGAGTGCAGGTGCCGTTTCGACGATCGGGAGCCTCGGCAAGCGGCCGTCGGCCCGTTCGAGCGCGGAGCGCACGAACGCCGCGAACAGGGGATGCGGCCGGTTCGGGCGACTCTTGAACTCCGGGTGCGCCTGGGTGGCGACGAAGAACGGATGCCTCGATTTCGGAAGCTCGATGAACTCCACCAAGAGATCGTCGGGTGAGGTGCCCGACAACACCATGCCGTGATCTTCGAGCACCTGCCGGTAGCGGTTGTTGAGCTCGTAGCGGTGGCGGTGGCGCTCGTAGACGACCTCTTCGCCGTAGATCTCGCGGATCCGGCTGCCGGGCGCGAGCTTCGCGGGGTACGCACCGAGGCGCATCGTGCCGCCCATGTCGACGATCGCCTTCTGCTCGTCCATCAGGTCGATGACGGCGTGCGGAGAGCTCGGGTCGAACTCGGAGCTGTTCGCGTTCTCGAGCCCGCACACGTCGCGCGCGAACTCGATGACTGCGCAGTGCAGACCGAGGCAAAGGCCGAGGAACGGGATCGAGTTGCGGCGCGCGTATCCCGCGGCCTCGATCTTGCCCGGGATGCCGCGCATCCCGAAGCCGCCGGGGACGACGATGCCGTCGAGGTCGTGCAGGCGACCTTCGGCGAGCAGGCCTTCGGCATCGTCGGCGGCGATCCAGTCGATGAGGACGTTGGCGCCGCACGCGTACCCGCCGTGCTTCAGCGCCTCGACCACCGAGAGGTACGCGTCGGGAAGGTTGATGTACTTGCCGACCAGCCCGATCCGCACGTCGTCCTGTGCGGCGCGCACGCGCTCGACGAGCGTCGTCCACTCCGCCAGGTCGGCTTCGTGCTGGTCGAGGTGCAGCACCTTGCACACGTAGTCGTCGAGGCCCTCGTCGTGGAGCACGAGCGGGATCTCGTAGAGGATGTCGGCGTCGACTGCCGTGACGATGCCCGCTTCCGGCACGTCGCAGAGCGCGGAGATCTTCTCCTTGAGCCGCTTGGAGATCGGCCGGTCGCTGCGACAGACGATCGCGTCGGGTTGGATACCGCGGCCGCGCAGCTCGGTGACCGAGTGCTGCGTCGGCTTGGTCTTCTGCTCTCCCGACGGGCCGATGTACGGCACGAGAGTGACGTGCACGTAGAAGACGTTCTCCCGACCGACATCCTTGCGGAACTGCCGGATCGCTTCGAGGAAGGGCAGGATCTCGATGTCGCCGACCGTGCCTCCGACCTCGGTGATCACGACGTCGACGTCGTCGCTGGCGAGCGCGAGGATTCGATGCTTGATCTCGTTCGTGATGTGCGGGATCACTTGCACGGTCTCGCCGAGGTATTCGCCCTTGCGTTCCTTGGCCAGGACCGACTGGTAGATCGAGCCGGTCGTCGCGTTCGACCGGCGCGTGAGCGGCACGTCGACGAAGCGTTCGTAGTGCCCGAGGTCGAGGTCGGTCTCGCCCTTGTCGTCGGTGACGAAGACCTCGCCGTGCTGGAACGGGTTCATCGTTCCGGGATCGACGTTGATATAGGGGTCGAGCTTCTGCATCGTGACCTTGAGGCCCCGACTCTTCAGCAGCCGACCGAGCGACGACGCCGTGAGCCCCTTACCGAGGCTCGATGCAACTCCACCGGTCACGAAGACGTGCTTGGCCAACGCACATGCCCCTTCGGAAGACGCCGACACCGCCAAGGCGACGGTAGCACCCGCCTGCGCCGCTTTCGGTGATCAGCGGGAGACGACAGCGCAGCGACCGGAGGGGAGCGGAGCGTGGAGTCGACCCGGAAATAGGGAGACGACAGCGCAGCGACCGGAGGGGAGCGGAGCGTGGAGTCGACCCGGAAATGGGGAGACGACAGCGCAGCGACCGGAGGGGAGCGGAGCGTGGAGTCGACCCATGAAGATGGGGAGACGACAGCGCAGGTCCCACATTCCTCACGCTCCGCGGCCGAGCTCGTCGAGCCGGCGGAGGGGCGGCACCCGCTCGATCACGCGGCTGAACGAGACGAGCTCGCTCGCGACCGTGAGCGCGCCGAGCACCACCAGCACGACGGTGCGCGTCACGGCACTGCACTCGAGCACGACACCGAGTCCGAGCACCGCGCCGATCACGTTCGAGCCGGCGTCGCCCAACATCAGGCGTTCGTGCAGGTCGTCACCGATCAGCCCCGCGAACGCGCCAACCACGGGCGCGACCGCGACGCCGATGCTGTCGGTGCGCGCGGCGAGCGCGAGCGGCACCCAGGCCAGCAGCCCGACCTTGATCGCGCGGCCCGGCGCGCGGTCGAGGAGATTCGTGAGGTTGGCCGCCAACGCAACGAGGAGGGCGTCGCTCACGACCCGCATGCCAGACAGGCCGGGCCGGCTCGTGCTGACGAGGACGACGGCGAGCGCACCGCCACCGACGGTCTTCACCAAACCCGTCGTGATGCGTCCGTGTGAGACGAGGGCGCCGAGATGACCGCGGAAACCGTGATCGTCGTTCGAGCCCACGACATCGTCGAACAGGCCGAGCATCCCGAATCCGACACAGGCGAGCACCACGGCAAACCGCGGCGTCGCACCGGGCGCGTTCCCGACACCGAACGCTCCGAACAACGAGCGCCCGGCCTCCACCATGACGACGGCGAGGACGGCCAGCACGCCCATCGCGGTCGGGACCGTTCGTCCGCGGCGGTTCGGGCGCTCGAGCGCCGGAGCGCGCAGCAGCTCACCACCCGCGCCGACGAGCAGCCGGACGGCCAGCGCGCCGACGACGAACCCGAGCAGGATGGTCACGACGGAAGCGGCGGAATGGCCTCGCTCGCGCCCTCGCCGAAGCCGTACTGACCGATGCGGCCCTCCGCGATCTGCTCGAGCGAGACGACCGCGGTCAGGGGCCCTTGAGGCAGGTCGGCGTCGTCGAAGGTGGTGACCTGCTTCGCGAGCGCCGGATCGCCGCGCACCGGTTCGAGCGCGGCGCCGCGCTTGGGCTCCGACCCCGACCCGCCACGCGCGTCGTATACCTCGCCGACCACGGTCGGCACCTTCGCCGCGAGCAGCGCCTGCACGAAGTCGACCATCGTGTCGGTCCCCGAGAGGTGGCTGTCGGTCCCCGTCAGCACGAGGACGCGCGCGGCCCCCGCCGGGAACGCCGCGAGCGACGACAGCTTGCCGTCGCTGAAGTCGAGAAAACCGGCCGACCGCAATGGATCGATGACGTCGCGCGGCAGCCGCGACCGTCGGGGTGCAAGGACCTCGGCCAGGCGTGCCGCGAGCGCGTGCAGGGCCCCGACGCGAGAGGCCGCCACATTGCCCGGCGGGAGTTTCGCCGCCGACTGCAGTGCCGGGAGGTCCTTGGAGGAATCGAGCCGCCACTTGTCGTCGAGCCAGAGCACCCCGGGCACATCGGCTCCGGCGGCGCGCAGCGACGCGAGGACGGAATTCACCGCCGTCGCGTCGACGCCCTTGTCGGCCACGATCGCGACCGGAACCGCCGCGAGCCGCTGCTGCGCGGCGTAGGCCGACGACTTGCGCACGAAGTCCTCGAGCCTCGAGACCTCGTCCTTCAGCTGACTGTTGTCGCTCTTGAGCTGGTTCGATTCGTGCGAGACGCTTCGGATCTCGGTATCGAGGCGGTCGACGATCACTTGATCGACCACGGTCGACCCGACGAGGATGCCGAGGCCGACGGCCAGGAACACCGCGATGAGCGAGACGAGATGGAACCGAAAGCTGATCATCGTCAGAACCAGCCGCGCACGCGCGACCACGTGTCGTCGAACATCAAGCGGAAGCCGTCGAGGAACACCCGCAGCGAATGCGACGCGTAGACCATCGCGACCATTGCGGCTACTGCGGAGACGACGAGCAGAACCATGTCGCGGCGACGCACGCGCCCTTGGTACAGGCGGCTCACGCCCTTGGCATCGACGAGCATCGGACCGAGCCGCAGGCGCGTGAGGAACGTCGACGCCATTCCCCGGCGGCCCTTGTCGAGGAACTCCACCATCGTGGCGTGGGTGCCGACGGCGACGATGAGATCGGCGCCCGCCTCGAACGCGAGGAGCAACGCCGCGTCCTCGCTCGTTCCGTCGGCGATGAATCGCTCGTAACGCACTCCCTCCGCCTGCAGCCGTTCGAGCCCGGGGGCGCGACCGTCGGGGTGCACGTGGTGCACGAGCTCGGCGCCGCAATGGAGCGCGACCGGAGAGAGCGAGTCGAAGTCGCCGATGATGATGTCGGGCGTGCGACCGACATCGATCAGCGCGTCGGCGCCACCGTCGACGGCGAGGAGCACCGGGCGGTATTCGCGCATGTATGCGCGTAGCGCGCGCAGATCGCGTTTGTAGTCGAGGCCCCGCACGACCACGAGCGCGTGGCGCCCGCGGAACTTGGTCGCGAGCGGTGGCAGAACGAGCGGCCCGAAGGTGCGCTCGGCCTCCTCGTCGATGAATTCGAGCGTGTTGCGGGCGAACGAGCGCAGTTCGGTGCCGATGCGCAGCCGGGCGTCTTCCATGCGTAGTTCGACGTCCTGCGCGGTGAGGAGCTCCCCGGCGGCGAGCTTCTCACCGTTACGCCAGAGCGCGTCGTCGCGGAGCTCGACGAGCTCGCCGTCTCGGACCGTCTCCATCACCGCACTGCCGACTGCGTCGAGCAACGGCACGTGCGCGGCGACGACCCGCTCGGGCCCGCCGTTCGGATATCGGCCCGAGATCGAATGGTCGGCGTTCACGATGGCAGCCACTCCGGCAGCGAGCAGGCTCTCGGCCGCGATGCGGTCGAGATCGCGGTGATCGATCACCGCGATCTCTCCTCTCCCGATGCGCTTGGCCAGATCCTTGGTGCGAGGACCGACGCGGGCGACCCCGGCCACCCGTAACTCGGAGGGTCGTCGGCGCCGCCGCCGGACGAGTCTCACGTCGCGCTGCTCCCCGCCCGTGCCTCGACGCGCAGCTCGCGCGAGTGCTCGACGAGCTCGCGTGCGTGACGGCGCGCGTGTGCAGATCCACCGATTCCCGCGAGCATCCGCGAGATCTCGTTGACGCGCGCGTCGTCGAGCAGCAACGCCGCGCCGGCGACCGTCCGGCCGTCCACCTCGTCCTTCGCCACGAGCAGGTGCGCGTCGGCGAACGCCGCGACCTGAGGAAGGTGGGTCACGCAGAGCACCTGGTGATGGCCTCCCAAGGTCGCGAGCGCGCGCCCGACCGCGGCGCCCGCCTCGCCGCCGATCCCCGCGTCGACCTCGTCGAACACGAGGGTGGGCGGCGCCTCGGACAGCACGACGCGCAGCGCCAGCATCGCGCGGGACAGCTCACCACCCGACGCGGCCTTCGCCAGGGGTCGGGCGGGCTCGCCGGGGTTGGGGGCGAGGAGGTACGTGACGTCGTCCGCGCCGTCGTCGCCGATCGCCGCGGAATCGGATGGGCCGGGTCCGAGTGCCGAAGACTCGATGTCGATCGTGAACGTGGCAGCCGGCAGCGCCAGCTCGCGGAGATGCCCGGTCACCGCGTTGGCGAGCCGGGGCGCCGCCGCCCGCCGCGCCTTCGACAGCGCGCGCGCGGTCCGCTCCACCTCGGCCCGCGCCTCGCGCTGCGCGGCATCGAGCCGAGCCGCGCGTGCATCGTGCCGCACCAGCTCGTCGAGGCGCTCGCGGGTTCGCGCGCCGTAGTCGACCACCTCGGCGAGGGTCGGGCCGTACTTTCGCCTCAACTCGGCGAAGAGCGCGCGGCGCGTCTGGACCTCCTGCAGCCGTTGCGGATCGGCGACGATCGACTCATGGGTCGTGCGCACGTCATGGGCCGCTTCCTGCATCTCGGCTTGGAGCACCCGGAGACGCGCCACCAGCGCGTCGAAAGGCGCGCGCCCTGCCAACGCCGCGACCGCGGCGCCGAGCGCGTCCTCACCCGCGCCCTCGAGCTCGCGGTACGCGCGGCCCAGCGCCTCACCGTGGGCCTCCGCGTCGGCCAACAGCTCGGCCTCGGCTTGGAGCCGGTCGTCCTCCTCGCCGTCCGCCACGGCGGCCGCGTCGATCTCCTCGAGTTGGTAGCGCAGCAGGTCGACCTCCCGCGCCCGCGACCGCTCGTCACCGCCGAGTGACGACAAGTCGTCGGCGAGCCCACGCGCCGCGGCTCGGGCGGCGCGCAATGCCGCGTGCGCCGTCTGCGCCTTGGCGCCGGCGAAGCGGTCGAGCAGTGCTCGCTGCTCGCCGGGTGCGAGGAGCGACTGGTGTGTGTGTTGCCCGTGCAGGTCGACGAGCCGGCGTCCGCACTCGGCGAGCTCGGCCGCTGTCGCGAGCCGGCCGTTCACGTACCCGCGCGACCGTCCGTCCGACGGCACGACGCGCGCGAGCACGACCTCCTCGTGACCGTCGTCGAAGCGACCTTCGACGCGCGCTTCCCGCGCGCCCTCGCGCACGAGTTGTGGGTCGGCCCGTCCGCCGCAGAGGAGGTCGAGCGCGTCGACGATCAGCGTCTTGCCCGCTCCGGTCTCGCCGGTGATCACGGTGAGACCGGAGCCGAGCGTCACCTGTAGCTCGACGATGATGCCCAAGTTCTCGACCCTCAGCTCCGTCAGCATTCGGACTACCGATCCGGGAGCGCGAACTTGGTCTTGAGGATCTGATGGAAGTCGCGCGGGTGCACGCTGACGAGCCGCAGTGGCGCGTTGGCGACGCGGCATCGAACCCGATCGCCGGGACACAGCTCGCCGAGCTCGCGACCGTCGATCGTGAGTGCCACGTTGCGCCCGTTGACGACGACGAAGGAGACCTCTTCGTGCTCGGCCAGCACGAGTGACCGGTCGAACAACATGTGCGGCGAGATCGGAGTCAGGGCGATGCAGCGCAGGTCGGGCGACACGATCGGCCCGCCCGCCGAGAACGAGTACGCGGTGCTGCCCGTCGGCGTCGCGACGATCAGCCCGTCGGCCGCGTACGAGGTGAACGCGCTCCCGTTGATCGACACGTCGAGGTAGATCAGGTGACCCGACCGCAGCTTCTCGACGACCGCCTCGTTGAGCGCGTACCAGGTGCCGTCGGCCTCGCCCGCCGACTCGACGTCGACTGCGACCATCATGCGCTCCGACACCTCGTACTCGCCCGTGAGGAGCCGGGGCAACCAACCTTCGAGCTCGTCCGGCTCGAGCTCGCTGAGATAGCCGAGCAAGCCGACGTTGACACCCAGAACCGGCACCGGCGACGGGTACACGAGCTGTACCGCGTAGAGCATGGTCCCGTCGCCGCCGAGCGAGATCGCGAGGTCGAGACCGGACGCGAATCGCGAGGGATCGGTCGCGTAGGCGTCGAGACCGGCCGCGGACGCGAGCTCGACCGGGACACGCACCTCGACGTCGTGTTCGACCAACCAGGCGGCCGTGCGCTGGGCGAGCGCGTGTGCGATCGGACGGTCGCGGTGCGGGATGAGACCGACGGTGCGCGTCCCGGGCGAGGCCGTCACTGCGGATCCTGCGCATCCGGCGTGGGCCGCGCGTCCTGCACGCGCTGGACGGCGGCGTCGATCGCGGCGGGTGCGACGCTCGCACGACCCCGACGGGCGTGTACGAAGAACTCGACGTTGCCGTCGGCACCGCGCAACGGCGACGGCGATACTGCGGCGACGCCCAAGCCGGCCGTGTCGAGGCCGGCGACGACCTCTCGCAACACCGAGGCGTGCACCGCGGGGTCGCGCACGATGCCGCGCCGGCCGACCCGCGCCCGGCCGGCTTCGTACTGCGGCTTCACGAGCAGCACGAAATCGGCGTCGTCGGTGTTGAGCGCGACGAGCTGGGGCGCGACTGTGCGCAGAGAGATGAACGACACGTCGGCGACACACACATCGGGACGCGGGTCGAGCGCGCCGGGTTCGAGGTCGCGGACGTTTGTGCGTTCCATCACCGTGACGCGCGGGTCCTGACGCAGCGACCACGCGATCTGGCCGCGTCCGACGTCGATCGCATATACGTGCGCGGCGTCGCGCTGCAGCAGACAGTCGGTGAACCCGCCCGTCGACGCGCCGATGTCGACGGCCCGCCGGCCGGCTACCTCGATCGCGAACGCGTCGAGCCCTCCGGCAAGCTTGTGACCACCCCGCGACACGTAGGACGAACCTTCCTCGGAAAGGACGGCGATCGCTTCTCCCCCGTCGACCTGGCGGGCCGGCGTCGAGGCCGGCGCACCGCCGACGAGCACGCGCCCCGCGTCGATCGCCTCCACGGCCCGGGTGCGGCTGGGCACGAGGCCGCGCCGCACGAGCTCGACGTCGAGCCGCCGCCGCACGCGCCGGTCAGCCTGCCTTGGCCGCCGACTTGGGCGCGGCCTTCTTCGAGGACGACGACTTCTTCGACTTCGCCGCCCCGGACTTCTTCGTCTCGCGGTTCGCCCGTGTCAGCCGGCGTTCGAGCGCGATCAGGTCGGCCTTCGTAGCGAGACCGAGGGAGCCGAGCTGACGCTGCACCTCGTGCTGCACCACCCTGCGCAGCTCCTCGCTGCGGCGCCGGCTCATCTCGAGCACCTCGTCGACGGCCGAGGTCATCTGGTCGCGGGCGAGATGTCCCTGCTTGACCAGGTCGGAGACGATCGCCCGTGCCTGCGAACGCCGCAACTCGGTGAACTGCATGCCGGTCTCGAGTACGCGCCTCCAGTCGGAGGCCTGCGGCATCGTCGGGATCTTGGGCGGCATGATTCGCAGCCTCTCCATGCGGCGCGCGGAGCGCGCACAACGGGGTCGGTCCGCCAGCCTACGGCCTGCCGCCTCTACCGACCCGCGAGAACCGGTCCGGCCGACCGGCGGTACGGGTCCGGGACCGTCGGTAGGGTCCGGGCGTGATCCCCATCCGGGACGACAACCCGACCGCGCGGCGGGCGATCGTCACGATCCTCCTGATCGCCGTCAACATCGCGATCTACTTCGGCGTCCAGTACCCGAAGCACAGCGACGCGAACCGCGAGGCACTCTTCGATTACCGCTGGGCGGGCGTGCCCTGCGAGCTTCACACCGGCAAGCCCCTCCTCCTCGTTCCCGACGGGACGATCACGAGCGCGGGTGCGTGCGCCGTTCCCGCGGGCGGGATCGCGGCGCCGCAGCGCGCCTTCCCGCACAAGAACGTCTGGCTCGCCGTCGTGTTCTCGATGTTCCTCCACGGGTCGATCCTGCACGTGCTCGGGAACATGCTCTTCTTGTGGATCTTCGGCAACAACGTCGAAGACCAGCTCGGTCGGTTCTGGTTCCTCGTGCTCTATCTGGTCGGCGGTGTCGTCGCGTCCGCGGTGCACATCCTCGGCAATCTCGACTCCACGACACCGTTCTTGGGCGCGTCGGGCGCGATCGCGGTCGTGATGGGCGCGTACATCGTGTGGTGGCCGCGCGCCCGCGTCCTCACGCTCATTCCGATCGTCTTCATCTTCTTCCCGGTGCGGCTCCCGGCCATCGTCGTGCTCGGACTCTGGTTCGTGTTGCAGATCTTCACGCAGTCCTCGAGTGGCATCGCCACCCTCGCGCACATCGGCGGCTTCGTGTTCGGCATGTTCGTCGCGTTCGTGCTCGCGCGCGCGGCCGGTTTCCCGCGCCGGGCGAGGCCGCAGCCCGGCTACTGACTCGGCTACTGACTCGACTACTGAGACGCCCGGCCGAACGCGCCGGCCAGCATCGGCGCGAGCTCGGCGAGATCGCGAGCGACGAAAGGAGGCGGAGGATCGGGAACCGGCTCTTCGCCCGCGGTGCCGGCGACGCCCGACAGCACGAGCGCGAACTGCACGGAGAGCTGCGCCGCGAACGCACCGTCGGTCGACGGACGATCGCCGATCATCACGACCGGGTTCCCGTAGCGGGCGCGCACCAGCGCGGCCATCGCCGGTTCGGGCTTGCCCGCGACCTCGGGGTGTCGACCGCCGGCGGTGGCGACTGCGGCGACGAGCGAGCCCGCGCCCGGTAACAGCCCCTCGGCGGCGGGATAGGTCGGGTCGAGATTCGTGGCCACGAAGCGCGCCCCGGAACGCACGCCGTCGGCCGCCCGCCGCAGCCGCTCGAAGTCGAAGTCGCGGTGCCAGCCGACCACGACCGCTGCGATGTCGGAGGACGCGGTATCGACCACGTCGAAGCCTCGTTCCTCCAAGGCTTCGACGACGCCGGGCCCCGCGTGCGCCAGCACCCGCGTACCGGGCGCGGGCCGACCGGACGGCATTCCGGCGGCGAGCAGCGCGGCGGCCGCCTGCGCGCTCGTGACGAGATCGTCGGGCATCGCCGCGATGCCGGCCGCGGCGAGCCGGTCGAGGTTGTCGCGGACGCGCCCGCTGGAGTTGTTGGTCAGGAAGACGACGCGCAGGCCGGCGTCGCGCAATTGCGTGACGCCGTCGGCCGAGCCGGCGATCGGGATATCGCCGCGCCACACCACACCGTCCAGGTCACAGCACGCGACCGGACGGCTGTCGCCGCCCGTGGCGCTCACGACCGGTCGGTCTCAGGACATTCGGTGTTCGGCGTATCGGCCTCCGCAACCTGCGCGAGCGCGGCCCGGTAGTCGGCGTTGTCCGGCCGCATCGCGGTCGCGAGGCGTAGGTGCCCGCGAGCACGGGTGCGATCGCCGGCGCGCAGGCGGCACAAGCCGACGCCGAACTGCGCATAGTCGTTGACGGGCTCGATGTCGAGGGCCGCGGTGAACTCCTGCTCGGCGGCGGCGAAGCGACCGGTCCGGAAGTACGCCCGCGCCAGAGCTTCCCGAACGGAGCCCTTCGCCGGCTCGAGCGCGCGGGCCTGCTCGAGCGCGATCACGGCCGCGTGGGCGTTGTCGTCCTCGAGGAGCCGCATGCCCTCCGAGAAGGCGGTGTATGCGTCGTACTGGCCTGAACATGACATGGGATTCGCCTCCTTGCCCATCTCGCTCGCCCGTCTCGCTTGGCCGTCTCGGGGCAGGTTCTCCGGTTGCCTGTGGTACAACCCAATCGCATTCCCGAATACCCCCGGAACCCGGAGCACCAACGTGGCCGACTTCTCGCCCTTCGCCGGTGTCCGGTACCGCGCTCCGTCCGCCGAGCTCGCGGCGCTCGTCGCACCACCCTACGACGTCATCGACGAAGACCAGCGCGCCGCGCTCGAGGCCGCGGACGAGGACAACGCGGTGCGCCTGATCCTGCCGAGGGACGAGATCGACGAGGGCGATCGCTACGCCCGGGCCGCCGAAACCTTCGCGCGCTGGCGAGCGACGGGGGTGCTCGCGGCGGATCCGGTGCCTCGCTTCTACGGGTACCGCATGGAGTTCACGGACCCGCACGGTGCCCGGCGGCACACGCGCGGCGTGCTCGGGGCACTGAGCCTGCCCGAACCGGGCGACGACGACGTCCTCCCCCACGAGCGCACCTTGGCGAAGGCAAGGTCGGACCGGCTCGCGCTCTTGCGGGCGACGCGGGTCAACGTCGACCCCATATGGGGTCTGACGCTCGGCTCGGGCCTCGCCAAGTTGCTCGAGGACGCCACGCCGCTCGCCGCGTGTGTCGACTCCGACGGCGTCCACCACGAGATCGCCGCCGTGGACGACCCGGAGGCCATCGCCGCGATCCGGCGCCTGGTCGGCGGCTCGCCGGTCGTGCTGGCCGACGGGCACCACCGCTTCGAGACTGCCCTCACGTACCGTGACGAGCTCAGATCCTCCGGCGTCCCGCCTGCCGGCGCGGCGGCGATCATGACGTTGGTCGTCGAGCTCGCCGACGACGAGCTCTGCATCGAGCCCATCCACCGCCTTCTCGACGCGCCGCCCGGCACCGACCTGCGCGCCGCGCTCGCCGACGCCTTCGACGTGCGCGCCGTGGGCGCGAACACACCCGACGGCGTCGACGCGCTCGAAGGCGCGATGCGGAACCGGCACGGGCTCGGACTGGTCGACGACCGGGGACTCGCGCTCGCCATCCCGCATGCCGACGCGCGCACCGCGGCGCTCGCCGGCGAGCATCCCGCGGTGGCGGCGACCGACACGGCGGTCATCGAAGCGCTGGTCGTCCCCCGGCTCCCGGACGCGACGTGGCAGTACCGCCACGACGCCCACGGCGTCGCCGCACTCGTCGACAAACGCGTCGCCACCGCGGCGATCCTGTGCTCGGCGGTGTCGGTTGCGCTGACCCGGGCCGCGGCTGTGGATCGCGTGCGCATGCCGCAGAAGACCACCTTCTTCTGGCCCAAGCCGCGCACCGGGATGGTGTTCCGAACGCTCGACTGAGAAACGTCGATCGCCAGGATCCGGCTATTCGACCGTCCAGGTCGGCGCCGAGTGCAAGAGCGCGTTGAGGTCGCCCGGGCCCGAGCGCTCGACTGCCGCAACGAGCTGCTGTTGCATCGACGCTCCGTACGCGGGACGGTCGACGGCGCGGAACACGCCGACGGGCGTCGGCGTCTCCGGATGCTCGGCGAGCCGCGAGAGCGCGAACGCGAGCGACGGATCGGGGCGCGTCTCGTCGTGGACGACGAGCTTGTCCACGCCGACATCGGCGACCTCGACGATCTTCGCCTCGCCGAACTCGTTCATCATCACGCCGTGCTCGCCGTCGAGGCCGAATTGCACGGGCTGGCCGTGCTTCAGATCGATGAGCATGTCCGGGCGCGCGTCCTTGTTGAGGATCGTGTCGAACGCGCCGTCGTTGAAGACGTTGCAGTTCTGGTACACCTCGACGAAGGCCGCGCCTTGATGTTCGTGCGCCCGGCGGAAGATCTCCGTCATGTGCTTGCGGTCCATGTCGTGAGTACGGGCGACGAAGCTCGCCTCGGCGCCCAGCGCGATGGAGATCGGGTTGAAGGGGTGGTCGAGCGACCCGAACGGCGTCGACTTCGTGATCTTGCCGACCTCGCTCGTCGGCGAGTACTGGCCCTTGGTGAGACCGTAGATCTGGTTGTTGAACATCAGGATCTTGAGGTTGACGTTGCGCCGCAACGCGTGAATGAGGTGGTTGCCGCCGATGGACAGCATGTCGCCGTCGCCGCCGATGACCCAGACGTCGAGATCGGGACGCGCCAGCGCGACACCCGTTGCGACTGCCGGTGCCCGCCCGTGGATGCCGTGTACGCCGTACGTGTTCATGTAGTACGGAAGCCGCGCCGCGCACCCGATTCCCGACACGAACACGAGGTTCTCGGGCTTGACGTCGAGGTCGGGCAGGAGCAGCTGGATCGCGGTGAGGATGCCGTAGTCGCCGCAGCCGGGACACCAGCGAACCTCTTGATCCGACTGAAAGTCCTTGCGCGCGAGCTTCACGGACGTTGCCGCACCGTTACCGTCGCCATTGGTCACGACTGCATCATCTCCAGGATCTTGTTCTCGAGCTCGGCCACGTGGAAGGGCACGCCCGCGACGCGCGTGTAGCTCTGCGCGTCGACCAGGAACTCGGCACGCACCAGCTTCGCGAGCTGACCGAGGTTGAGCTCCGGAACGAGCACCTTCCCGTAGCGGTGCAGCACGTCGCCCAGATCGCGCGGGAACGGATTCAGGTGCCGCAGATGGGCGTGGGCGATCTTTTTGCCCCGCGCCCGGATCCGGCGCGTCGCCTCGGTGGTCGCGCCCCAGGTGCCACCCCACGAGAGCAGAAGGAAGTCGGCTCCGTCGGGATCGTCGAGGTCGACGAGCGGGATGTCGTTGGCGATGCCCGCAACCTTGGCCGCGCGCAGGCGCGTCATGCGGTCGTGGTTGTCGGGGTCGTAGCTGATGTTGCCGGTGCCGTCTTCTTTCTCGATGCCGCCGACGCGGTGCATGAGCCCGGGCGTGCCCGGGATCGCCCACGGGCGCGCCAGCGTCTCCGGATCGCGCAGGTACGGCCAGAACTCGTCGCCGTGATTGGCCTCGGTGGCGAAGGGCACCGAGATGTCGGGTAACGCGTCGACATCGGGCAGCACCCACGGCTCCGCGCCGTTGGCCAGGTATCCGTCCGTCATCAGCATCACGGGCGTGCGGTACTTGATCGCGATGCGAGCGGCTTCGAAGGCGGCCGCGAAACAGTCGCTCGGCGAGCTGGCCGCCACGATCGGCATCGGCGCTTCGCCGTGCCGGCCGTACATCGCGAGCAGCAGGTCGGCTTGCTCGGTCTTGGTCGGTAGGCCGGTCGACGGGCCGCCACGCTGCACATCGATGACGATCATCGGGAGCTCGAGGCTCACTGCGAGCCCCAGCGCCTCCGACTTCAGGTCGATGCCCGGACCGCTCGTTCCGGTGATCGCCAGGTTCCCGGCGAACGCGGCGCCGATGGCAATGCCCGCGGCCGAGATCTCGTCTTCGGCCTGGAGCGTCTTCACGCCGAAGTTCTTCAGCTTCGAGAGCTCGTGCAGGATGTCCGACGCCGGCGTGATCGGATACGAGGCGTAGAACAGCGGCAGCTTCGCGGCCTGCGCGGCGGCGACGAGCCCGTAGGAGAGCGCGACGTTGCCCGTGATCTGGCGATACTCGCCCGGCGAGAGCGGCGCGGGCTTGACCACGAATGCGTGATCGAACAGCTCTGCAGTCTCGCCGAAGTTGTAGCCGGCGCGAAACGCCGCCACGTTCGCCTCGAAAACCTCGGGGCGGCTCGCGAAGCGCTTCTTGATCCAGTCGACGAGCGGATCGGTCGGACGCGTGTACATCCAGCAGATGAGCCCGAGTGCGAAGAAGTTCTTCGACCGTTCCGCATCGCGGGGCTTGACGCCGAGCGGCTTCGTGGCCTCTACCGTGATCGAGGTCATCGGTACCTCGTAGACGCGATACGCGGCGAGGGAGCCGTCGTGCAGCGGATTCTGCGCGTAACCCGCCTTGTCGAGGTTGCGGGTCTCGAAGGTGTCGACGTTGATCAGCAGGGTCGAACCCGGCGCGAGATCGCGCAGGTTCGCCTTCAGCGCGGCCGGGTTCATCGCGACGAGCACGTTCGGCGTGTCGCCCGGCGTCACGATGTCGTGGTCGGAGATGTGCACCTGAAACGCGGAGACACCGGCAATGGTCCCCGCGGGCGCACGGATCTCCGCCGGGAAGTCGGGCAGGGTCGCCAGGTCGTTGCCGAACACGGCCGACAACTCCGTGAATCGGTCGCCGACGAGCTGCATACCGTCGCCCGAATCGCCCGCGAACCTGATCACGACCTGGGCGAGCGTCTCCGCTCCCCGGGACGGGGTCGCCTCTACGGTCACCGTTGACCACCAGCTTTCTCAGTACCCGTGCGACACGGGAGACACCACGCCGTCGGAGTGTCGCCCACGCGTGTTCATCGGCCGCGCGCGCAAGCATTGTACCGTCGCGATCCACGAGGTCTGGTGTTGGGCGGGCGCTTTCGTGCCGGTTGCTCAACGCTCGAGGGCCTCGAGCAGCTCCTCGACGCGACGCCGCAGCCCGCGTGACCGGCGCCGGTCGCGGCCCCGGCACACGACCTCCGCCTCGATCTCGACCCGCGAGGCGGTCGTGCCCGCGGCGCGAAAGAACCGCCGGCGTACCGCGCCGAGCACCACGAGCTCGTCGCCGGCGTCGAGCTCCTCGAGCCAGACGGGCGGGTCGATCACCGACACCGGGACGGACATCGCCCGACCGCCGACCCGGGTTGTCAGCTGGAGCTGCGCCAAGTGCCGATCCGACGGCAGGACGCGTAGCTCGGGCGGGCTCGAGCACACACCGCGCACGACGGCGACATTGAACGATTCTGCATCCATGGAGACTCCCCGGTTCACAGCGCGCGGGCGCCGAACGGATTGAAACGGGGAAGGATGTGGGAAGTGATCTGCACCCTACGTGGGAGGTGTGACGGCTACACCCCTCGCTGCGTGCGATGCGGCCGTCAGCCCCGCGCCCTCACCCCAGTGCCGCGAGTCGCTCGGCGGCGTCGGCGAAGCCCGCGTCATGGCGGCGGATACGCAAGAAGAGCGCGCGGGCTTCGGGCAAGTCGCCGGCGCGTTCGTAGAGATCGGCGAGGGCGTACCAGACCCGGACATGGTGGTCCTGCACGCGATTCGGCTGGCCGCCGCGCCGGTCGAGGATTGCGATTGCCTCGGTCAGCCGGCCCTGGTCGGCGCGCGCCCCGGCCAAGACGATGCGTCCCTCGGTCACCAGCGCGCCCGAAGGAGAGGCGGCGGCGAGCTCCTCCCACAACTCGTCAACTCTGCGCTGCTTGCCCAGCGCCCGAGCACAATCCATCAGCACCGGGTGCTGCTCGACCGAGTCCGTGAGCTCCACGAACGCGTCCAGCTCCTTCGTGGCGGCCTGATACTGGCCGAGGCGGTACTGGCACAGTCCGAGCAGCTCCCGTACTGCACTTGCGTCGGGATAGGCATCGCGCAACGGTCGGAGCAGCCGGGCCGCATCGCGTTCGCGCCCCGCGGCGAACGCCTCGGCCGCACGGGCGAGCTCGGTCTCGGCATGGCGGGCACCCCGACCCGCGAGCCGGGCAAGCTCCTCACCGGCCTCGGTGGTCCTAATCCGGCGTCGCCGAGCCGGAGAGGTCGGGCGCGCCTTGCGTTCGCGGCCGGGGCGAGAGATCGCACTGTTCTCCTGTCTCCGGACCTTCCGAAGTGACGACCTCGGACTCGGCGGAGCGGGCTCCCCGTCGTGGTTCTTGCGGCGGTACTTCGGGCTCGGATAGTCGACACCACTCCGGGTGGGACTGCGCTCGTCGCTGTTGCGGGAAGTCCGCTTGCGATCGTTGCCCGAGCGTCCAGTGCGTTTCGCAGGCGCGCGACGCGCCTCGCGCTTGGGCGCACCATCTCGGCGCGGCTCGCGCTTGGGCGCACCATCTCGGCGCGGCTCCGCCTTCGGCGCGCCGTCCCGACGCGCCTTTCCCTTTGGCGGGGTGTCGCGGCGCGAGGTCCGCTTGGCACCGTCACGCGGGCGCGGGGCGCGCTTGGACGCGTCACTCGGACGGCGCGGCTTGCGGTCGTTCACAGTCAGATCGCTTCCCTGGGGGAGGTGCAGCGTACGCGAAGACGCCCGCCGATCGGGGCGGGCGTCTTCGTTCTCAGCGAAAAAACCCGGCGACGACCTACTCTCCCAGGAGGACTACCTCCAAGTACCATCGGCGCGGGCGGTCTTAACTGCCGTGTTCGGAATGGGAACGGGTGTGTCCCCGCCGCCATGGTCACCGGGTTCAAATGTCAGC
>JBBQGQ010000034.1:0-51600 GCA_038323195.1 Acidimicrobiia bacterium
GGGGAAGCCGGCGCTCGTACCGAGCACCTCGACGTTGATGTTGTTCGCGTCGACGATCGCGACGGGAACGCCGATGTGGGCGGCGATCTCGACGGCCGCGGCATCGGGATCGGCCGGCCCGAGCATCGCGAACTCGTCGAACGGCTTCACCGTCGCCGGGCTAAAACCGTCGATCTCGGAGATGCGGTGGCCGGCGACCCGGTAGAAGTCTCCGCGCCGGCGGAGCACGAGACGGGTGAACGACCCGATGATCATCGCGAACAACATCCGCCACCAACCCGCTTGCATGATCGCAACCTGCATCTTGCGCGGGTCGCTGTAGCCGACGTCGTCGGGGTGCTTGGTGACGCCCTTCACGAGCAGCTTCGCGAGCATGCCGGGCCGGACGACGGAGTGGTGGATGACGCGGCCCTGCGAGATCGTCACGAACTTCTCCGACACCGCGAGCCAGTCGCCGGGTTGCAGCACGGGTTTCACGTACTTCTCGAACACCGGCTCGAGCGGTTCTTTGATGTGGATGAGATGGGTCTGCACCGGGAGCCGGTCGTAGTCGGTGCCGTGCGCGCGGCGGGTGGTGGTCGGGGGAGTACTCATACTGCGACCGACTGATCCATGTAACGCCGCATCCACAATTCCGTGACGAGCACACGCCAGAAGATGAGTCCGTCGCCCGGACGGCCGGCGAGATATTCGTCCCACGCGGTGACGAGCTGCGAGGCGTTGTACAGATCGCGTGACGCGACCTCGGGCGAGGAGAAGATCGCACGGATCTCGCGCGACTTCTCCTTCATCCAGGTGATGTCGGGGTTCGTGAATCCGATCTTCGATCGGCGCAGCCGGTTCTTCTCCGGCATGCGACCCTTCATCGCGTTGCGGTACACGGCGCGGTTCCAGCCGCCCTTGATCTTCTGATCGATGGGCAGCGAGAAGATGAACTCGACGAGCTCGTGGTCGAGGAACGGAACGCGCGATTCGACCGAGAACGCCATGGAGTTCTTGTCTTCGTAGCGCAGGAGGTCGGGGGTCGAGAATTCGAGCACGTCACTCGCGAGTCGTTCGTTGAGGTTCTTGTGGGCCTTGAAGGTCGACCGCGCGCCCGACGATCCCGGCTGGAGCAGCTCGCGCACGTTGACGGGATTGGTCGCGCGGCTCGGAAGCTTCGAACGCACGAGCTCGCCGGCGTACTTCTTGTAGAGGTCGCGACCCTTGATGATCTCGCGCGCCGCGGAGAAGTAGTGCCGTTGGGCGATTGCGGAGCTGAGGTAGGTACGGAAATAAGGGATGTAGCCGGCGAGCAGTTCGTCGCCGCCGTTGCCGCTCACCATGACCTTCACGTGCTGACCCGCGAGCCGGTACACCGAGTAGTACGCGTACGGAGCCGACGCGATCGTGGGCTCCTCCTGGTACCAGATCCACTCGTCGATCTCGTTCCAGAAATCGTCGAGCTTCGGGTAGGCATAGTGCGGGATGCTGCCGATGGCGCGCTCGACCTCGTGGATGTAGTCGCTCTCGTCGATGCTCTCGCCCGGGAACAACGCGGAGAACGTGTAGAGACCCTGCGTGTGCAGATCGGTACCACTCGACATGAGTCGGGCCATGGTGGATGCCACACCGCTGGAGTCGAGACCACCCGAGAGCGGAACGCCGACCGGAACGTCGGAGATCAGGTGGCGCCGCACGACATCGTCCCAACGCCCCGCGAACTCCTGGGCGTAGTCGTCGTCGGAGCGGCTCGACGCGAACTCCGGGTTCACGGGCGGGTTCCAGTAGCGCTCGATCTTCACGATGCCGTCGGGCCGCACGAGCATGGTGTGGGCGGGGAGCAGCCGTTTCACGCCGGCGAAGAACGTCGGCTCGCCGTCGTCGTGCAGTCGAAACAACAGGAACCGGCGCAGCGCTTCGACATCGGGGCGCCGGGGTACGCGTGAGTTCTGGAACAGTGCTTTCAGCTCCGACGCGAACGCGAAGCCGGTGGGGTCGTCGACGTAGTAGAGGGGTTTGATCCCGAGGCGGTCGCGGGCGATGAACAGCTCGCCGCGTTCGTGGTCGGAGATGGCGAACGCGAACATCCCCGTGAGGTGGTCGACAACGTTGCGGCCCCACTCCTCGAAACCCCGCAAGATGACTTCGGTGTCGGAGTGGTCGGTGACGAACCGTCGGCCGCGACCTTCGAGTTCTCGGCGTAGTTCGGCGTGGTTGTAGATCTCGCCGTTGAACACGAGCGCGAGATTTCCATCGTCGCTGTACAGCGGCTGATCGCCGGTCGCGACGTCGATGATCGCGAGGCGGCGCATCCCGATCGAGAAGTGCCGACCGATATCGGTGCCCTGTCCATCGGGCCCGCGGTGCACGATCGAGCGCAGCATCTGCTCCAACAATCCGGGATCAGAACCGGCGAAGCCGACGATGCCACACATCTCACTCAGACTACGGGGCCGGTGTCGGTATCGGTCGGGTTCGGCCGAACTCAATCCGGTTCTGGTGGGGCCAGCGTGCTCGGACCGACGTGACGGTCGAGCCACCGGTTCACCGGAGCCGCGTCACGCCACGTGGTGACGATGCGATCCGCCGCCCCCGCCGTGCGCAGCCACCGGGGCGCACCGAACGTGCGACCGATGTGCACGCCCTTCATGCGCAACAACTCGGCCCGCGGGTGCTCGTTGTCGAATCCCCGCGGAATCCGCTTGAGCACTTCGCGCGAATCCACGCTGTACTTCTGCTTGCGCAGCGCACCTACCGCGGCTGCGATTTTCGGTCCGGTGCGATTGTCGGCGACCGCGTCGCGGAAACGCTGGAGCTGATCGCTCGCCAGGTGGTAGTACCCGCTGCCGACGAAGAGTCCCTCGGCCGAAATCTGCACGTAGTACGCGGCGCCGCCTTGCGATTCGGTCACGGCTGCGGCCGTCGTCTTGTACGGCGTCTTGTCCTTCGAGAAGCGCGCGTCGCGGTACGGACGGAAGACGCGCAGTGGACCGAACTCCTTTTCGACGACCGCCGACAGCTCTTCGAACGGTGTACGCACGCACTCGTCGTACGTGGCGCGGTGCGCGAGCCAGTACGGCTTCGAGTTGTCGGCCTCGAGTCCGACGTAGAAGTCGAGTGCGGCATCGGGCCAGCCCTTGAAGCTCACGTCTCCTTCGTCTCCTTCGCCTTCTTCGCCCGGCTCGGAGCCACGCGCGGTGGTTCGCCCGGCATCTTCGGATACTGCGGTGGCCACGGCGCGTCCGGCAAGCCGTTCGCGAAGTCGCGCGCCGACATCTCGAGCAGGGGTTCGATCGACTGTGGTCGCGCAGGCATGTCGGCCCACGGGTCTCCGAGCTCGGCGACCCGCGTCGGCACGGTTGCAATGGTCTGTTTGTCGGCGACGATCGTGTCGAGCTCGCTCCAGTCGAACGGCGTCGACACCTGCGCGCCTTCGCGCGCCCGCACGCACCACGCCCCGAAGATCGTCTTGTGGGGCGCGTTCTGGTTGAAGTCGATGAAGATCCGCTCGCCCCGTTCTTCCTTCCACCACGCGTCGGTGATGAGGGCGGAGTTGCGGCGTGCGAGCTCACGCGCGGCTGCGACCGCGGCGGCCCGCACCTGATTCCCGGTCCACTGCGGCAGGAGCCGCACGTACACGTGGATGCCCCGGTTGCCGGTGGTCTTGGGATGCGCCTCGATGCCGAGCTCGTCGAAGAGCGTGCGCACCTCGACAGCCGCGGCGCGCGCCTGTTCGAACGTGGTGCCGGGTTGTGGATCGAGGTCGATGCGCAGTTCGTCGGCGTGCTCGGGATCGCTCGCGTGGGAGGGCCATACGTGGAATCCGAGGCATCCGAGATTGACGGCCCACGCGATGTGGGCGAGGTCGGCGGCGACGAGCGCGCGCGACGTCGTGCCGTTCGGCGTGCTCACGATGGTCGTCTCGAGCCAGTCGGGGGCGTTCTCGGGCACCCGCTTCTGGAAGAACGACGACCCGCTCGCGCCGTGCGGGAACCGCTGCATCAGCACCGGCCGGCCGCCCATCGTGCGCATGATCGGCTCCGCGACTGCGAGGTAGTAGTGCACGAGATCGAGCTTGGTCTCGCCCCGCTCCGCGAAAAGCACCTTGTCCGGGCTCGAGACGCGCACGGGATGTCCGTCGACTTCGAGTTCGACCGCGTCGTCGCCGCGCGCCACGGCCCGGACGCTACCCCGAGGTGCTTGCCGGTCAGTCGATCCGGTTCGTCGATCCGGTCAGTCGATCCCGTCAGTAGATGTTGACGCCGGAATCGAGGCCTATGGTCGAGGCGTCGGCGCGACCGGTCGCGACGAGGGCGAACTGCAGCGCGTCCCCGGTGATCTCCGGTCCGCCCCCGCTCACGTCGTGACGGCCGACTTCGTCGAGGGCCAGCGTCGCCGGCCCCCAACCCTTCGCGGTGAGCTGCCCCGCGAGGTACGCAATCGTCGCGTCGAGACCGTCGCCGCGCACCGAGGTCCGACCGGTCGCCGCGCGGATGTCGTCGGCGTGCACGAACGTGTCGTACCAAAGCGTCAGCACGCCCTCGCCGAGCGTGAGATCCGGTACGCCGCTCGGACCGTTCCACATGTCGTCGTCGACCGCGTCGACGAGCGCACGCAGCGTCGCAGTCGCCGTGCGCAGACGCGCGCCGGCACCCGAGGGCGACTCGTGGCGCACCGAGGCCGCCTCCTCTTCGGAGTTGCGGCTTCCGGGCACGCCGGCCGCGGTGTCCTCCGCGAGGCCGACGACGTGGCCGGCCGTGTCGCGCGCCTGCCAGCCGACACAACGGGTCGCGGCGTTCCATTCCTTTTCGTTCAAGCTTTCGATCAGCGTGGCGAAGGCTTCGTACTCGGCCAGACATCCGGTGGATACGTGCGTGCGGGAGAGCGTTGTGGTCGTCATCGTGCGATTCTGGGCCGGCGGACGGCGCGCGTCGATTCCCTCGGAGGTAATGGCTTCGGCGCGAGCCCGTCGGTACGGTGAGCACGATGCTCGATTCCACATCGGCTCCGGCCGTCGCCCCGGCCGGGCAACTCCTGCGCGAGTGGCGCATTCGCCGACGGATGAGCCAGCTCGATCTCGCGTCCACCGCGGGCATCTCGCCGCGACATCTCAGCTTCCTCGAGACCGGTCGCTCGCGACCGAGCCGCGCGATGGTGATGCGGCTCGCGGAGAACCTCGACGTTCCATTGCGCGAACGCAACCCGTTGCTGATCGCCGCGGGATACGCGCCGACCTATCAGGCCACCGACTTCGGCGCGCCCGAGATGCAACCCGTACGCGACGCGGTCGAGCGCATATTGAGCGCGCACGAGCCGTATCCGGCGATCCTGGTGGATCGCGGCTGGGAGCTCGTCGGCGCGAACCGTGCCGCGACGGTGCTCGTCGAGGGCGTCGCGCCCGAGCTCCTGGCGCCGAGCTGCAACGTGTTGCGAGCCAGCCTGCACCCGAAGGGCCTCGCGCCGAGAATCGCGAATATCGCGCAGTGGAGCGCGCACATCATCGACAATCTTCGGCGCCAGATCGCGGTAACCGGCGACGACGGGCTGCGCGAGCTCGAACACGAATTAGTGGGTTACGCCGCGGACATGGGGGTGACCGTGCCACCGTCGGGCGACGTACCGCGCGCGATCGCCATGCCCATGCGGCTGCGGTCCGACGGAGGCGAACTCGCGCTCATGACCATGATGGCAACGTTCGGGACCGCGCTCGACATCACGCTCGCGGAACTGTCGCTCGAGACCTTCCTGCCGGCCGATCCTGCAACTGCGTCCGCGCTCTTCGCGCGCATGAAATCTACTCCGGTCTGACCGGTTTGACCACTGTTCCGGACGGCTTGTCGCCGGTAGGCTTGGGTCGACTCGGCGGCGGGCAAAGGGGGCCTCATGGCTTTACAGACTGGTCTTTCCCTCACCACCGGATCCTCGATCGCGCCTGCGGTCGAGCCCGCCCTCGAAGCCCAACTGCCCCTCGAATCCCATCTGAGATGCCTGTGCCGATTCGAGGACGGCGCCGTGTTCGCCTACGCCGAGCGTGGTCGCGACTTCGTACGCGCCAGCGATCGCGAGTTGTGGGCCGTCGAACGCGACGACGCGCTCGTTTCGGTGCGGTCCGGGCTCGTGCTCGCGTACCGGCGCGGCCGGGTGTACTTCTCCGAGGAGAACGGCGAACCGCTGTACTACGAGCGCGCGATCTGACGAACCTGACGAATCCCGGCGCGACGCGTTCCGGGGTCGAGCAGGAGACCGATCGCATCGGCGAGGTCATCGGTCACGGTCGTGATCGAGATCCGGCCCGCCACCCACGACCGCAGGCGCGACGCAAGCACGGCGTCGACCACCGTCACGACGCGCTGCGCGGTCGCGCGGTCGACGTCATGGATCGCCTCCACGTAGATGTCGTTGGTCGTGTGCGCGAGACGGGCGAGGATCTCGGTCGCGAACGGGTCGGCGGAAGTCTCGAGCGTGGCCACGAGCCGCGCGAGGGAGGGCTGCCGCTGAAACGCTCGGACCGACCGGTTGATCACCTGCGTCAGTCGTTGCGCGTCGGTGGCGCCACGCAGCGGGTTCCGCGAGATGTTCGTGCGCAACGTCGCCGCCCACCGGACGAGGACCTCGGCGAAGAGGTGATCCTTCGACGAGAAGTAGTGGTACAGCGTTCCCAATGCGACGTTCGCGGCTTCGGCGACGTCCTTGACCTGGATCTTGTCGAAGTCGCGCTCGGCGAGCAACGCGAGTCCGGCGTCGACGATCCGGTCGCGCCGGGCCTGTTGGGCGTGTGTGAGCGGCGACTTGGCCTCCGGCATCGACCTTCACTATACTAGAATCTCGTTCTAGTTACTTGCGTTACCCAGGAGGACACGTGCCGACTGCGACCGATCAGCGCTACACGATCATCTCGTCCGATACGCACGCGGGCGGGAGCCACGCGCAGTACCGCGAGTTCCTCGAGTCGAGGTATCTCGACGACTTCGACGCGTGGCGCGCCAAGTACAAGAACCCGTTCAAGGACTTGGGCGACCAGAGGCGCTGGCGCAACTGGGACAACGACATGCGCAACGGCCAGCAGGATGCCGACGGCATCGTCGGCGAGGTCATCTTCCCCAATACCGTTCCGCCGTTCTTCCCGAGCTTCGTGCTGTTCGCACCGCCCGCGAGGCCCGAGGAATACGAGCACCGGCTCGCCGGTGTGCGCGCACACAACCGGTGGCTCGAAGCCTTCTGCGGTCAGTTTCCCGAGCGACGTGCGGGCATCGGTCAGATCTTCGTGAACGATCTCGACGACGCGATCGAAGACGTCAAGTGGATCAAGGAGCACAATCTGCGTGGTGGCGCGCTGCTCCCGCCGGTACCGCCCGACGCGACGTGGCTGAAGCCGCTGAACCACCCCGATTACGACCGCCTGTGGGCGGTGTGCGAAGACCTCGAGGTGAAGATCAATTGCCACGGCGGTGTCGGTGGTCCGTCGTATCTTCCGCATCCGTCCTCGGCACTCATCCAGATCACCGAGCTGGGCAACTACTCACGGCGGCCGCTGATCTTCTTGTTGCTCTCGGGCGTGTTCGAGCGCTTCCCGAAGCTCAAGTTCGTGATGACCGAACAGGGATGTGCCTGGATCCCAACGTTTCTCGCCCAGATGGACGACGTGCTCAAGCGCGTGAAGAGGGACGGTGCGATCGGCGAGTTGCGATTCAAGCCCGAGCACATCCTCCAGAAGTCGGCGACCGAGTACTTCCAGCAGAACGTGTGGCTCGGCGTGAGCTTTCCCGGCCCGGCCGACGCGCGCGCCGCGAAGGAGACGGTCGGGCTCGACAAGTTCATGTGGGGTTCCGACTACCCCCACGACGAAGGGACCTACCCGTTCTCACGCGAGGCGTTGCGGCAGGTGTTCTCCGATTGGAGCCCGGCCGACATGCAGCGCATCCTCACCGACAACGTCGCGAAGCTCTACGACTTCGACGTCGCGGCGCTGAAGCCCCTTGCGGATCAGTTCGGACCGACCCACGGCGAGCTCGCGCAACCGTTGCTCGAGCTGCCGGAGCACCCGAACGAGGCGTTGTTGCGCGCCCGGGTGCCGGCGGCCTGACGCAATCGGGAGATACCTCGCATCCGGCACTGCGCAGCGCCGGCGCCGCCTCCAGCCGGTTGGCGCGTGCTCGCTGGGCGTCGAGGCCGCCGGGAGTGGCGCCTTCCAATACACTGTTCCGCGGCGAGCCGGTCGAATTGGTCGATCGGTCGCGTATCAGAAACGAGTATTTCGTGGCACAAGGCACGGTCAAGTTCTTCAATGCTGAAAAGGGTTACGGCTTCATCTCCCGCGAGCAAGGCGAAGACGTGTTCGTTCACTTCTCCGCAATCCAGGGTGACGGATACAAGACCCTCGACGAAGGCCAGCGCGTCGAGTTCGATGTCGCGCAGGGCCGCAAGGGCCAAGAGGCCCAGAACGTCCGAGTCATCTGACGTCGAGTCACTTCGCGGGAGCCGCCGGTGCATCATGCCGGCGGCTCTTTCGCGTCAACAGCCCTGGTAGGCGGCCGTTCCGAGGAGACGATCGAGGCGCACCGCGGAGAGGCCTTTGGCGCGCAGGCCGGTCAGGATGAGCGGTAGCGCCTTCACGAGAACCTCGCGGTTCGCCGCCGGATTGCCGTCGAGGCCGTCGTGCAGCAAGAGGATCGCACCGGGGCGCGCGCCGGCGAGGATGCGGCGTGCGACGAGACGCGCGTCGTTCGTTGCCCAGTCGCCGGCCGATGCGCTCCACAAGACCATGTGCATGTGGTGATCGCGCACGACCTTCGCGAGGAACGGGGTGCGGTCGCCGTGGGGCGGGCGGTAGAGGACCGGACAGGTGCCGATCGCCCGCCGGAACGCGTCCTGCGTGCGTTGCAGCTCGGGATAGCGGGGATCGAGCCACCGCCACTGGTCGTGGTGGTACGAGTGGTTGCCGAGGAGTTGACCGTCGTCGTAGAGCGCGCGAGTGATCTTCGGTTCGGCATCGACCGCCTTGCCGACTTCGAAGAACGTTCCCTTGACGCCGTACGCGTCGAGGATCGCCATGATCTTCTCGGTCGCGCCGAGGTTGGGTCCGTCGTCGAACGTCAGCGCGACGCGTCCACCTTCGGTCGGGCCGTGCACGGCACCGCCGCCGAACCAGGTCGCGCCGGGGGTCTCGGCGCCGAGGTATCCGGTGAACACGATGGTCGTCGCGGCGAAGACGGTGCCGAAGGCGACCGCCCGACCTCGGCTCGAGGCCCGGGTCGGGAGGCGACCGACCGCCGTCGCCGCGGCCGCGGCGAGGACCACGACCGCGACCACGACGAGCAGCAAGGCTTCGGATCCGGTGAGGCGCAACGCCCCCATGACGATGCTTCCTCCGAGCGCGGCGCGGATGCTCAGACGCGAAGCTCGGGGTGGCTCGATCGCGACGCCGACTCCCAACGCGAACAGGACGGCGAGGATCAGTATGGTGCCGACGTCGTCGCGCTGACCCAAGAGCCAGGCCGCGGTCGCCGCACCCACCCCGCCGACCACGGCGAGCGTGCGGTTCGCAGGGAGGCGGCGCGCGGCCAGGAGCCCAACCACCAACGCGCACGCGATGAGGAGGAGGGACGCGACGCGGTTCAGATGGGGATCGGCCGAAGCCGCGAGCAGGAAGCCCACCGGTGCGCCGGTCACGACCGCCGCCCGAGCCGTTGCGGTCGAGTCGGCGGCCGGGCGCGCACGGGGATCCATCGTCGTCATCATGGCCTCCGCCATCCGTACGGCCGGGTCGACTTGACTTTGAGAACGAGAACCGTTCTCATTGGAAGGTGCATTTCACCCGATCCGCTTCTCGGGTCGCCCTCGTCGCCCTCGCCGCCATCGTCGTGACCGCGACCAGCTGCTCGGGGCACGCCAAGAGCGATTCCGGCGCCGTCCGCGTGGTCGCGGCCGAGAACTTCTGGGGCGACGTCGCGAGCCAGATCGGGGGCGCGCACGTCCGGGTGACGTCGATGATCAGCGATCCGGCGACCGACCCGCATGAATACGAGTCGGACGCGCGCGACGCCGCAGCCGTCGCCGACGCGCGTCTCGTGATCCAGAACGGCGTGGGCTACGACGACTTCCTCACGAAGCTGCTGGCGGGCACTTCGAGCGACCAGCGGGTCGTGCTCTCCGTCGCGGACGTGTTGGACGAGAAGGGGGACGGCGTGAATCCGCACCTCTGGTACGACGTGCCCCGGGTTCCCGAGGTCGCGCGCGCCATCGAGTCGGCGCTGGCCGGCGTCGATCCCACGGACCGAGCGTCGTTCGCCGCGAACCTGAGGTCGTTCGACGCCTCCCTCGAACCCCTCGATCGGCTCATCGGCGCGATCAAGGCCAGGTACCCGCACGCGGCAGTCGCGTACACGGAACGCGTGCCCGGGTATCTCCTCGATGCGGCCGGGCTGACGGTCGCCACACCTCCGGGCTTCGCGCAGGCGATCGAGGACGGCAACGAACCGAGCCCGGGGGATACCCAAGCGATGGACGAGCTCCTCACGGGGCACCGGATCCGCGTGTTGATCTATAACGCGCAGGCGACGAGCCCCGTGACGGAGCACGTGCGCGACGTTGCCCGGCAGGCGGGGATCCCCGTGATTCCTTTCACCGAGACCCAGCCCCCCGGCGAGCGGGACTACCAATCGTGGCAGCAGCATCAGCTCCAGGCGTTGCTGACCGCGCTCGCAGGTTGACCGTGGCGATCGTCCGGCTCCGCGACGCGTCGATGCGCTTCGACACGCGCGTGTTGTTCGAGCACCTCGATCTCGACGTTGCGCCCGGCGAATTCCTCGCGGTGCTCGGCCCGAACGGCTCGGGAAAGACGACGCTGCTGCGGGTCCTGCTCGGACTGACCCGCTTGTCGAGTGGCGACGTCGAGATCGACGGCCGGGCCCCGAGACGCGGGAGCCACGACGTCGGGTACGTGCCGCAACAGCGTGCGTTCGATCGCGACCTGCCGATCCGCGGCCGTGATCTCGTGCGCTTCGGTCTCGACGGTCACCGGCTTGGGCTCCCGTTCGGCACCACGCGCAGCCGCGCGCTCGTCGACGACGCGATCGGATCGGTCGGCGCCGAGCGCTACGCCGACGCGCCGGTCGGACTCCTCTCCGGCGGGGAGCAGCAGCGCCTGCGCATCGCGCAGGCGCTGATCGGTGACCCGAAGGTGCTGCTGTGTGACGAGCCGTTGCTGTCGCTCGACTTCTCGCACCAGCAGGCGGTCAGCGCGCTCATCGACGCCCGTCGCCGCGACTCCGGCACGGCCGTCGTGTTCGTCACGCACGAGATCAATCCCATCCTCGCGTACGTCGACCGGGTTCTCTACCTCGTCGGCGGCCGCTGGGCGGTCGGCACCCCGGACGAGGTGCTGACCAGCGCCGGGCTCAGCGATCTCTACGGGACCGAGATCGACGTGTTGAACCTGCGGGGCCGGATCATCGTCGTCGGCTCCGACGACGCCGCGCCGACGGAACCGGGCGGCCACCACCACCATCATCACGATCATCACCACCACGATCAGCATCACCGGAAGGATCGGCGTTGACCGGCGCGGTCCTCTACCTCTCGCAGCCGTTCGCGCAGCACGCGCTGATCGCGGGAGCGTTGGTCGCGGTGTCGTGCGGCTTGATCGGGCCGTTCGTGGTGACGCGCGGGATGGCTTTCGCCGTACACGGGACGAGCGAGCTCGCATTCACGGGCGCAGCCGCCGGTCTCCTGGTCGACAACAACCCCATCGGCGGTGCGCTGATCGGCGCGCTCGTCGTCGCGAGCGTCATCGGCGCGCTCGGAGTCCGTGAGCGCGAGCGCGATGCCGCAATCGGTGTCATCCTCGCCTTCGGCCTGGGCGTTGGTGTGCTCCTGCTCGGCTACTACCACGGCTTCGCGACCGCGGCAACCAATATCTTGTTCGGGAACATCTTCGGCGTGAGCAACGACCAGCTGCTCGCGCTCGTCGCCATCGGCGCGGGCGTGGTGGTCGTGATGGCGGTCGTGTACCGCCCACTGTTGTTCGCGTCGGTCGACGCCGACGTCGCGACCGCGCGCGGCGTACCCGTCCGGGGGCTGGGTCTCGTATTCCTGCTCGTCCTCGCGCTCACCGTCACGGCCGCGGCCCAGGTCGTCGGCACGCTGCTCGTGCTCAGCCTCGCGATCACACCCGCGGCCGCGGCTCAGCGCTGGTCGCCGAATCCGCTGACGGTGACGTGTCTGTCGATCGTGTTCGCGCTCGTGGCTGCCGACGGCGGGATCCTGGCGAGCCTGGCGAGCACGACGGTGAAGCCGAGCGTCTTCGTGACCTCGATCAGTTTCGGGATCTATCTCGTGTCGAGAGTGGTCGGTCCCCGCGTGGCCCGTCGTGTCCGACCGCTGGTTGCCGATATGCCAGATACCGATATGCCAGATACCGATATGGTCGCGGGCGCGTGACCAACGACGAAGAGCGCATCGCACTGTTCCTCGACTACGAGAATCTCGCGATCGGCGCGCGCGAGCAGCTCCACCGCAGCGAGTTCGACTTCCGACCGGTTGCCGACGCGCTTGCCGAGCGGGGCCGCGTCGTCGTGCGCCGGGCGTACGCCGACTGGTCACGCTTCGACGAGGACCGGCGCATGCTGACCCGACATCATGTCGAGCTGATCGAGATCCCGCAGCGGATGGGATTGGTCCGCAAGAACGCGGCCGATATCAAGATGGCCGTCGACGCGATCGAGCTGTGCTTCGAACGCGACTACATCACCACGTTCGTCCTGGGCACCGGCGACAGCGACTTCACGCCCTTGGTGCACAAGCTGCGCGAGCTCAACCGGCGGGTCATCGGGATCGGGGTCGAGGCGTCGACGTCGGCGCTTCTCCCTCCGGCGTGCGACGAGTTCTTGTTCTACGAGCGGCTCGAAGGCGTCGAGCCGGCCGACGCGAGACGGGCGACGGGTCGCACGAGCCGAGCCCGGGCGCGGCCGGTCGTCGAAGAAGAGTCCATCGCCGACGAGGAGCAACCCGCGGCGCGCGGCGAGGAACCCGATCTCGGCGTGCTCGTCACCCAGACCCTGTCCGGCCTGTCCCGGAGCGCCGGCGGCCCGGTGCTCGCGTCGATGTTGAAGCGAGCGATCCTGCGCAAGGACCCGACGTTCAGCGAGACGACGTACGGGTTCCGGGGGTTCTCCGAGTTGCTGCGCCACCTCGAGGAGCAGGGCCTGGTCGCGCTGACTCCCGGCCCCGGGCAAGGTGATCCCGAGGTGAGCTTCCCGACGGAGGCGCGCGACGAGCAGGCGGCGTTCGCATTGTTGCGATCGGTGGTCGACCGGCTCGGCGCCCGGTCGGGTCCGCTGCACCTGTCGGGCCTGAAGACCCAACTGCGCAAGGTCGAGCCCGATTTCAGCGAGAAGCGCTTCGGCTACGGCGGGTTCCTGCAGTTCTGCAAGGCCGCCCGGGCTCGGGGCCTGATCGAGATGGACTGGGACGAGGACGCCGACGACTACGTCGTGCGGCCCGCACCGGCGCCGGGCTGACCGACCTCGGGACCCGCGGGACCCGGCCGCGGCCGGGCGGAGAACGTCAGCCTTTGCCGCGGGCGGGCCCGCTCTTGCGGGGATGCTCGTCTTCGCCGGCCCGTTCCCGAGCACGTTGGCGGGCGGCCGCGGCCTCGAGATCGGTCGGGCGCTTGGGTGGCGCGCCGGCGGTGCGCGCCGGCTTGCGAGGAACTGCCATATCGGAAACATAGAGGCCCCGACGACGCTTGGGCGAAAGACCGCTCGTTCTGTGCGCTTCCGAGCCGCCGGGTGCCCCGTTCGCGGGCGCTACGCCGATCGTTCCCGGTCCCGCGCCCGGTGCCGTTCCCGGTCGCGCTCGAGATCGCGGTCCTCGTCGCGCTGCTCGTCGGCGAAGACGGGCGGGACACCGCCGAGGCCCATGGCTGCCACCTCTTCGAGCGCCTCGACCGAGCCGTGGAGGGCGCCGTGTTGGGCGAGCGAGTGCGGGAGCTTGCGCCAGACGATTCCGGCGCTGATCACCGCGAGGGTCGCCCCCACGAGAACCGCGAGGTGGATGCCGTTGACGAACGCGTGCTGCGCGTTCGAGACGAGCGCGTCGCGCGCGCCCGCAGGCAGCGACGTCGCCACGTGCAGCGCGCCCGCGATCGAGGTTCGCGCGCTGGCCTGGTCGGACCGGCTGAGGCCGCGCAGGGCGGGGGCGATCGAGCTCGCGTAGCGCGAGGCGGCGACGCTGCCGAGCACGGCGATGCCGAGCGCGGCTCCCAGCTCGCGCGTCGCGTCGTTCATCGCCGAGCCCGCGCCCGCGCGCCGGGGCGGCACCGCCGACATGATCGACGCGGTCATCGGCGACATCGACAGCGCGATACCGGTCGTGAGGGGAACGACGCAGAGGACGACGTACGCGTAGGCGGTGTGTGTCGACAGACCTGTGAACAAGAGCAGACCGGCAGCGATGCCGAGCATGCCGCAACCGACCGTGCGGTGCGCGCCGAAGCGTGCGCTCAACCGCGGAGTGAGCGGCGCGACGACGAGCATGATCATCGCGATCGGCATGAGTCGGAGTGCGGCCGACAGCGGGCTGTAGCCGAGCACGAGTTGGAAGTACTGCGTGATGAGGAACATCACGCCGTACATCGCGACGAACACGAGGATCATGCCGCCGGTTCCCGTGCTGAAGGCCGGTCGACGGAAGTAGTGCATGTCGAGCATGGGTTCGGGTGTGTGCAGCTCCCAGGCGACGAACAGCGCGAGGACGACGACTGCGACTGCGAACGCGGCGAGCGTCCCGGAGCTCATCCAGCCTTTTTGGGGCGCCTCGATGAGCCCGTACACGAGCGCCACGACGCCGACGATCGAGAGCACGGCGCCGAGAGGGTCGAACCGCGACTCTTCGGGATCGCGCGACTGGGGCACGAGGAACTTTCCGGCGACGAGGGCGACGATGATGATCGGCACGTTGACGAGGAAGACCGAGCCGAACCAGAAGTGGCCGAGCAGGAAGCCGCTCGCGACCGGACCGAGCGCGCCCGCGGCGCCGGTGACGCTCGCCCAGATCGCGATCGCCTTGGGCCGCTCGTGGCCGGGAAAGACATTGATGATGATCGACAGCGTCGACGGCATGATCAGCGCGCCCGCCACCCCCATCACCGCGCGACACGCGATCAGCTGTCCCATGCCCGATGATTCCGACGCGAGTGCGGCACCGACGAGGAACAGAACCAATCCGAACTGCAACGCGCCCTTCCGCCCGAAGCGGTCGCCGAGGGCTCCGGTCGAGAAGAGGAGACCGGCGAACACGAGCGAGTAGACGGCGACGACCCACTGGAGCTGCGACTCGGTGGCGTGCAACTCGCGCGAGAGCGTGGGGATCGCGACGTTGAGGCTCGAGTTTCCGACGAAGACGATGAGCAGGCTCAGGCACAGCACCGCAAGCGTCCACCAGCGGCGATCGAACGCGATGTCGTCCGAGCTCTTCGTCGCGGCTTCCTTGGTCACTCCGGGGGGACTCCGAGCTCGAGGGGCGTGGAAATTGCGGAAGTGGAATATCGATTCCGGATCCCCACTATAATCGGAAGCATGGTTCCGCTTGAAACGAAAGTGCTCGACGGACCCCGGCGCGTACCGCGGCGCGCGGACGCCCGCCGCAATCGGGAGCGCGTCCTCGAGGCGGCCGAAGCGGTCTTTGCCGAATCGGGGATCAAGGCGCCGGTCGAGGAGGTCGCCCGCCGGGCGGGCGTCGGCGTCGGCACGGTGTGTCGCAACTTCCCGACCAAGCAGGCCCTGGTCGAAGCCGTCGTCGGCGCGATGTACGAGACGTTGCTGTACGAGGCCGAGGCCGCGTTGTCCGACCCCGACCCCGCGCACGCCTTCGAGCGGTTCGTCGTCGGTCTGAGTGAGTTCCAGACTCGTCACCGCGCCCTCGCCGACCAGATGGCGAACGAGACGACGCTTGCGTCGGCCGCCGAGCCGCGCGACAAGCTGTTGCGCGCGGTGTCCGAGCTCGTCGCACGGGCGCAGGCCGCGGGCGCGATCCGCGCCGACATCGGGCCCGGTGACGTCTCGATGTTGTTCTCGGGTGTCGCGCACGCGACCGCGGTGGCCGGCGATTTCCAACCGGTCCTGCGAGAGCGCTTCGTGCGCATCATCCTCGACGGTCTACGCGCCGCCGACCCCACCACCCTTCCCGGCCGCCCGCTCGACTTCGCGCAGCTCCGGCGCATGAGGCAGCGTCGCGCCAAGTGATCGTCGAAGCCCCACGCGTCGCCGAACCCGAGCACCTCGATCCGAGGCGCTGGGTCGCGCTGTTGGTCGTACTCATGGCCGCGTTCATCGTCGTTCTCGACAACACCGTGCTCAACGTCGCGATCCCGACGATCCGCGCCGACTTCCATACGACCCTCCCGTCACTGTTGTGGGTCGTAACCGGGTACGCGCTCACGTTTGCGACCCTTCTCATCATCGGAGGGCGACTCGGCGACATCTACGGCCACCGGCGGATCTTCATCATCGGCGCCGCGCTCTTCGGTCTGGGGTCGCTGGTCGCGTCAGTCTCGACGTCCGTGACCCAGCTGATCATCGGCGAGGCGGTCATCGAAGGGATCGGCGCGTCGCTGATGCTGCCGTCGACCCTCGCGATCCTGTCGACGACGTTCAGGGGCCGCGAACGGGCGACGGCATTCGCAGCATGGGGCGCGACCGCGGGCGTCGCCGCCGCGTTCGGACCGGTCGTCGGCGGCTTTCTCACTTCCGATTACTCGTGGCGCTGGTCGTTCCGCATCAACGTGATCATCGCTCCACTCGCGATCGTCGGCGCGCTGCTGTTCATGTCGCGCGGAGTTCGGGCCGAACGGCGTATCCCCCTCGACGCGACCGGCGCGGCGTTGATCGCGGCGGGCATGTTCGGATTGGTGTTCGCCCTCAGCGAGGGCAGCACGTACGGCTGGTGGACACCGCTGAAGGACTTCTCGATCGTCGGGCACACCGTGTGGCCGGCTTCGAGACCGATATCGATCATGCCGATCGTGCTCGCGGTGTCGATCGGCATCCTGGGCGTGTTCTACTTCGTCGAGCGGGCCAAGGAACGGCGCGACGCGCATCCGCTTTTTCCGTTCAAGCACCTCCGGATCAAGACCTACCGCTACGGGCTCCTGGTCGGGCTCGTGCTCGCGATGGGCCAGTTCGGCCTCAGCTTCGTCCTCCCGGTGTTCTTGCAGGGCGCCCGGCTCTTGACCCCCGAACAGAACGGGTGGTGGCAGTTCCCGACGGGTGTGTTCATCATCGTCGGTGCACAGATCGGTGGCCGGCTTATCCGCACGGTCGGGACGACGATCGTGGTCCGGGTCGGCCTGTTCTCGTACGTTGCCGGGATCCTGCTCATCCTCCACGCGGTCTCGCTCGAGATCACGGTATGGCGACTCCTGCCCGGGCTCGCGTTCTACGGGATCGGCATCGGCTTCGCCGGCGCGCAGCTCACGAACGTGGTGATGTCGGAGGTCCCGACCGAGAGCTCAGGTGTTGCGAGCGGAGCGAACACGACCGTCCGCCAGGTCGGTGCGGCACTCGGCGTCGCGATGATCGGTTCGTTGCTCAGCGTCCAGATCCTCAGCCACTCGGTGAGCCGGATCCGCGCTACCGCACTTCCACTCGCGGTGAAGGCGCAGGCGCTCGCGGGTGTCCACGCCCAAGGCGCGTTCTACAAGCCACCCCCGTCGACGAGCCCGCACGACACGATGATCCTGCAACACGCGCTGCGGACGAGCGTCGTCGGCGGAACGCGCTTTGCGCTCTTGTTCGCGGCGGTCGTGGTGGCAATCGGCGCTTTGCTCTCGTTCCTCATTCCTCGGGTCGCAGGCCGGACCGCGCGCACGGCCGATCCGCTCGAGCCCCTCGAACCGCTCGACGTCGACCCGGCCCTGATCGACGGCCGGATCGCCGATCCGATTCCTTCGGCCTGACCCGAATCCGCGCCAGAGTGGGCGGAATCGGGAGGAAAAGTACCGCTCGCGGCCGAGCTCCTCGTCAGTGGTCATCTCCACGTCAGTTCGCGCGCGTCGAGCCGTTGCGACGCCTCACGGCGGGAGCGCGACCTCGGTCTCCGGGCCCGCGGCGCTCAAGGGGGTTCGGCGTGCCGACGATGAAGCCGAGGATGCTCTCCATGTCGAATCGGCCGGGCGATACCCCGGCGCGGCGGGCCGACGAGTTCGTCCCCGAGGCCGACCGCGGGTCGCGCCACTTGCTGCTGACAGTGCGGTTGCTCGCGCGTGGGCTGCCGGCGCCGGTCGCCATTGCGATCGCACCCGTGAGCGATTCGGTGCGGCGGATCCTCTACCTCGGTGCGTTGCTGGTCGTCTGGTCGTTGATCGTGCAGGCGGTGGCGAGCCGCCGCGCACCGCGCCGGTGGAGCGGGGTCGTCGTCGGGACCGGTCTGATCGCGCTTGGTGAGGGGGCGCGCACGTTGTTCGTGACCTCCGGTCACGCTGCGTTCCTGCACGACGCCGACGCGTTGCGGGTCGCCGCCTACCTCGTGCTCGTGCTCAGCTTCGGCCTGATCGTCCGTCGCTCGGATTCGGGCGAAGACGCGCGCGCCTCGATCCTGGACGGAGCAATCGTCGGCTGCGCGCTGTTCGCCGCCTGCTGGCCGACGTTGGTCTACCCCTCGGTGATGTCGTCCGCGGCGGAAGTGTCGGGAGGCTGGCTCGGCACCGCCCGGCCCCTGCTCGCGATCGTCGTGTGCGCGGTCGGAGTGCGTCTCCTCTTCCGCCCCGAAGTCGCGTCGAGGCTCCTGTTCTTCGCGGTCGCGCCGCTCGCCTTCGCCGACCTGTTCGATGGGGCCGGTCTCACCCACTCGACCGGGTCGGGGCGGGGTGTGGTGGAGGCCAGCGCGCTGTTCGCGTTCTCGATGATCGCCATCGCGGCTCGCCGCGAGGACACCGGCGAGCCGCGGCGCGTCGACATCGATCCGGCCCATCGGATGCGGGTGCTCTGCATCCTGACCTTGGTGGCGTTGTGCTCGGCGATCCCGTTGTCCGACGCCTGGTCGGCGGGCCACCGTGACGCGGCGACGCTGGTCCCGGGGGCATGCGCCATCGTCTTGTTCGTCCTCGTCGCGTTCCGTCTGTGGCACCTCGCCGCGGGTGCGCGCGCGGCGGGCGTACGTCACGGCCTGCGCCGCCTCGGCGCGCTCGTGCAAGTCCTGAACGATGCGATCTTCGTCGTTGATCGCGCCGGGGTGATCTCGTACGCGAGCCCGAGGGCGAGCACGATCCTGTGCAGCGACGCCGACGAGCTGGTCGGCAGGAGGTTCGACGAATCGCTGGGCCTCGACGAATCGGAGCGCGTCGTCCACCAACTCGGCGCGGCGGTCGCGTTGCCGCTCGGAACGCACCAAGAGCTCATCGGGATCTTCGTCGACGGCGAGGGTCGCCCGCGCGACTTCGAGATGAGCATCGTGAACATGCTCGCCGACAGAGACGTCGCCGGGCTGGTCGTCACCATGCGCGACGTCACGACGAAACGCGAGCTCGCTCGTGAGCTCGAGGGGCGCGTCTTCCGCGACGACCTCACCAAGCTGGCGAATCGATCGCTGTTCATGGACCGCCTCGACCAGGCGCGCCTGCGCAGCCGCCGCTCCGGTGCCGGGATCGCCGTGATGTTCGTCGACCTCGACGACTTCAAGGCGGTCAACGACGGGCTCGGCCACGCGGCCGGCGACACCCTGCTGTGCGCGGTGTCGGGTCGGCTCAGTGAATGCTTGCGGCCGAGCGACACGATCGCGCGCCTGGGCGGAGACGAGTTCTCCGTCTTGCTCGACGGTGTCGCCGACGTCGCCGAGGTCATGAACGTCGCGCAACGGTTGCTCGAGGTGCTGCAGCTCCCGGTCGAGATCGGCGAGCTGTCGGTGACGGTGCCCGCGAGCATCGGAATCGCGATCGCCGAGCAGGGCTACTCCCACACCAACCTGATGCGCGACGCCGACATCGCCTTGTACCGGGCGAAGCTCCGGGGCAAGAACCGAATTGCCGTCTTCGACTCGTCGATGGGTTGGGAGGCGTACTCGCGGTTGCGACTGCGTACGCAACTCGAGTCGGCCGTCGAGAACAACGAGCTGCGCGTGCTCTTCCAACCGATCATCGCGCTCGGCTCCAGCGAGATCGTCGGCGTCGAGGCCCTCGTTCGATGGGAACACCCGAAGCTCGGCACGCTCGCGCCGTCGGAGTTCGTTCCCATCGCCGAGGAGAGCGCGCTCATCAACGTCGTCGGTCGCTGGGTGTTGCGGGAGGCGTGCACGCACGCCGCGGTCTGGAATGCCGGCAATCGCAGCCTGTACGTCAGCGTGAACGTCTCCGCCCGGCAACTGCGCGAGCCCGGGTTCGCGGCCGAGGTCGCGGCGGCGCTCGAGTCGTCGGGCCTCGAGCCCGCGAAGCTCATGCTGGAGCTCACCGAGTCCGTCCTGATCGACGAGGCCGCGGGTCAGAACCTCGTCGACAACGTCGCGCCACTCGGTGTCGGGATCGCGATCGACGACTTCGGTACCGGCTACTCCTCCCTCGCGTATCTGCAACGGTTCCCGGTCGACGTCGTGAAGATCGACCGAAGCTTCGTCTCGCGCATGAACGAAGACGGGATGCGCGCCGTCGTGAAGAGCATGGCCGCCATCTCGGCCGTCATGGGATACACCAGCATCGCCGAAGGAGTGGAGACCCTCGAGGAAGCAGCCGATCTCATCGGGCTCGACTACGGCTTCGCGCAGGGCTTCCTCTACAGCCATCCGGTCGGCGCGGACGAGATCAACGCGCTGCTCGATTCGGGCGGACCGATCGTGCCCGGGGCGGTTGCTCGATAAGGGGATTGGCTCAGTGTCGGGCGCGGATCGCGGGGAGCGCGAGCGAGCTGCCGACGCCCCACAGCAACCCGAGCGAGCGCTCGAGCTCGCCCAGCACGGCATCGATCGCGTCGACGAACTCGTCCGCCTGCGCCTCGGTCGTGATGAGTGGCGGCAGGATCTTCAGGACGTTCTGGTGGTCGCCCGCGACCTGGCTGAGGATCCCGTGGTCGCGGAACAACGGCACGATGACCATCTGGGTGAACAGGCCCGTGCGCATGGATTCGAGGAGCGTCCATTGCGCGCGCAGGCGCATCGATCGCGGCCGGCTGAACTCGATGCCGATCATCAATCCGCGGCCGCGTACCTCGTGTATCAGCTCGTGCCGCTTCGCGACGCCCTCGAGGCCCGAGATCAGCGACGCGCCGATCGTCGACGCGCGTTCGACGATCGACTCCGCGTCGAGCGTGTGCAGCGTCGCCAAACCCGCGGTCATCGCCAGCACGTTCTGACCGAAGGTCGAGCTGTGCACGACCGCCCGGTCCATCTTGTCGAAGACCCGTTCCACGACGTCGCTCTTCGCGATGACCGCACCGACGGGGACGTAGCCACCCGACAGTGCCTTGGCGACGGTGACGAGATCGGGCTCGACGTCCCATTGCTCGAAGGCGAAGAAGGTGCCCGTGCGTCCGAGGCCGGTCTGCACCTCGTCGATCGCGAGCAGCGCGCCGTACCGATGGCAGAGCTCGGAAGCCGTGTGCAGGTACCCCTCGGGCGCGACATACACGCCTTTGCCTTGGATCGGCTCGACGACGAAGGCGGCGACGTCGCCGGCCTCGAGCTCCCGTTGCAGCGCGTCGAGGTCGCCGAACGGCACGCTCTGACAGCCGGGTAGGAGGGTTCCGAAGCGGTCGCGGAATTCGCGGGCGCCGTTCAGCGACAGCGCTCCCATCGTGAGCCCGTGGAACGCGTGGTCGGCGAACAAGATGCGCGACCGGCGGGTCGCGCAGCGCACGTACTTCATCACCGTCTCGACCGACTCCGAGCCGCTATTGGTGAAGAAGCAGCGATACGCATCGTTGGGCATCCGGTTGACGAGGGCTTCGGCGAGCAGGCCGGAGAGTGGCGGGCACTCCATCTGGACGAGGTTCGGCAACGCGCACTCCATGGCGTCGCGTAGAGCCTGCTCGATGCCCGGATGACAGCGACCCAGGGCGAACACGCCGAAGCCGGAGAGAAAATCGAGGTACCGCCGTCCGTCACGGTCGAAGAGGTAGGCGCCTTCGGCGCGCACGTAGTCGGCGTCGAAGCCGATCGTCCGCAGCACGCGCGGCATCTGCGGGTTGAGGTAGCGCTCGTGCAGCGCGAAGGCCTCCTTCCCGCGCGTGGCGAGGAGGGTCCGAACGTCGAAGGGCTCGATGTCTTCTGGTGACGGTGTCGTCTTGCTCATCGCCGGGGGGAGCCTTCCTGCGGGCGCGCCGCGCCCTCGGCGTCGGCGCGCCCGGTCAGCTCCGACCCGAGCTTGCCCGAGCGTCGAATCCGCTCGACCCGCGCGTCCTTGACGAAGCCGTTGTCGACGAACCACTGCGCGGCCCGAGCCAGCGCGGCGCGGGCCGGCATGCTCGTGTACCCGAGCTCGGAGCGCGCTCTCGTGGTGTCGTACTCCATCCGCGTCGTGGCCATGCGCACCGGTTCGGAAGGCAGCGTGGGCTCGCGACTCATCACCGTGGATTGGAACCATTCCGCACCGCGCACGATCGGGAGGACGACGTGGGGCGAGACGCGAAGGCGCGGCGTGGGAAGGCCGCAGAGGTCGGCGAGGATGGTGAGCATCTCCTGCAACGACATGTTCTCGCCACCCAGGATGTAGCTGCGACCGAGTGTGCCGCGCTGGGCCGCGAGCACGTGACCGCGGGCGACGTCGTCGACGTGCACGACGTTCAGAGCAGTGTCGACGTAGCCGGGGATGCGCCCGTTCAAGAACTCGACGATGGTGCGGCCGGTGGGCGTGGGCGCGGTATCGCGCTCACCGACCGGAAACGTCGGGTGGACGAGTACGACCGGCAAGCCGGCGGCGCCCGCGCGCAGCACTTCGTGTTCGGCGAGGTACTTCGAGCGCTTGTAGTGCCCGAAGAGATGCTCGAAGTGGACGAGCGAGTCCTCGGAGGCCGGACGCCCGTTCTCGGCGACGCCGATCGTCCCCACCGTGCTGGTGTAGACGAGACGATTGCACTCCGCGCGACGGGCCGCGCGGATGACGTTCATGGTGCCGCCGACGTTGACGTCGTAGAAGAGGCCCGGATCGGCGGCCCAGAACCGGTAGATGGCGGCGAGATGGAACACCGTCGACGTGTCCGCGACCGCGCGGTCGAGGGTCTCGGCATGACGGATGTCGCCGACGATTCGCTCGACCGGCAGGCCGGCGAGGTTGTCGTGGTCTCGTCCGGGCTCGCACAGTGCCCGTACCCGGTATCCGTCGTCGATCAGCGCGCGCACGACTGCGGAGCCGATGAAGCCGGTCGCGCCCGTCACGAGAACCGGTTCGGAACCTCCAGAGGGGTCAGTCACGGCTCTCACCTGTCCCCCAAACGGCAGCAACACATCGGCTCGACTCTACGCGATTGCCTTCTCCGCGGCGGCGGACAAGGCGAAGAGCCCGGCCCGAAGCTCGCCCTGACTCGGCCACCCGAAACCGAGGCGGAAGTGACGGTCGTCGACTTCGAACCAGTGTCCGGGTCCGACGTACGTGCCGTACTCGGCCAGCAGGACGTCGTAGAAGCGCGCCGTGTCGACCGCGATGTCGCCGCCAAAGCGCACGAGACCGACCACGCCCCCGCTCGGCTCGATCCACTCGAAGGTGTTCTGGTCGCGCATCCACGCGCGCACGACGTCGAGGCGCGTGCGCACCTCGTCGAGGATCGGCGGCAGGATCCGGTCGCGAGCGGCCAGTACCCGACCCGCGATCGCCTCGTCGATCGTCGCCCCGCAGATGACGATCTGTTCCTTGGCCGCAAGCACCGTCTCGGCGAGTTGCGGATCGCGACACACCGCCCATCCGACCCGGAGCCCGGGCAAGCCGTACGCCTTCGACATCGACGAGACGCTGATCGCTCGCGGCGACAGCGTCGCCGCCATCGGCAGTGCCGCGCCGTGTGTCAGGTCGCGGTATGTCTCGTCGACGAGCAGAGCGGCACCGGAGCGCTCGGCCAACTCGACGAGTGCATGCAGTGACGCGAGATCGAGCATCGTGCCCGTCGGGTTGTGCGGACAGGTCACCGAGATCAGCCGGGTCGCGCCCGGCCGCACGAACGCGGCGACGCGTTCCGGGTCGAGTTGCCACGCGTGGTCGAAGTCGAGGTCGACGATGTCGAGGTCGGCGCCGATCGCGCGCGGAGTCTCCAGGTTCGTCGCGTAATTGGTGCGGACGACGACTGCGTGATCGCCCGGCTCGAGAAGTGACGTGGCGGTTGCGAACAACGCCGCCGCCGCGCCCGGAGTGACGATCACGTCCTCGGGCCGAAGGCCATCTCCGCCCGCCGCGACGGCCTCCCGCAGGAGCGGGTCGCCGAGATGGTCGCCGTAGCAGAGCAGCAGCTCGTCGAGAGCCGCCGCCCGGCCTCCCGGCCCGAGGGAGAGACGGCCTCCCGGCCCGAGGGAGAGACGGCCGCCCGGCCCGAGCTCGACGCCGAGGTCCCGGAGGCGGCGGTCGGCCACCGAGCTCTCCGACAGGTTGTTGGTGATCGTGTCGTAGCCGAGCTGTTCGGGAGACTCGATCTCGATGGGCATCCGTCGATAGCGCATGCCGGCAGCCTTGCAGCTGCGTTCGCATGCCGTTTCTGTGCAAAGCCCTGGCCGGTATGCGAACATACGTTCGTGTCCCCGTCTCGAATGGGAACGATCCTGCATGCCGATCTCGACGCGTTCTACGCGTCGGTCGAGCAGCGCGACGATCCGCGGCTGCGCGGTCGTCCCGTGATCGTCGGATCCGGCGTCGTGCTCGCCGCGAGCTACGAGGCCAAGGGCTTCGGAGTCCGCACCGCGATGGGCGGGGCCCAGGCGCGCAGCCTGTGCCCGTGGGCGATCGTGGTCGAGCCGCGGATGTCGGCCTACACCGAAGCGAGCAAGGCGGTGTTCGAGGTGTTCGCCCGCACGACGCCCCTGGTCGAGGGGCTGTCGATCGACGAGGCGTTCCTGGAGGTCGGCGGTCTGAGCCGGGTGTCGGGCACGCCGATCGAGATCGCGACGCGGTTGCGGAGAGAGGTTCTCGACCGGGTCGGTCTGGCCATCACCGTCGGAGTGGCGAGGACGAAGTTCCTGGCGAAGGTGGCGAGCGGCGTCGCCAAGCCGGACGGCCTGCTGGTGGTGCCGACCGACGGCGAGCTCGAGTTCCTGCATCCGCTCCCGGTCGAACGGCTGTGGGGCGTCGGGTCGGTGACCGCTCGCAAGCTCCACGAACGTGGCCTGCGCACGGTCGCGGACGTTGCCCGGTTGGACGAGATCGTGCTGGTCTCGATGCTCGGCCGCGGGTCGGGCCGCCACCTGCATGCCCTCGCCCACAACCGGGACCCTCGGCCCGTGCACGTCGGCCGCCGCCGCGGCTCGATCGGCTCGCAGCACGCGCTCGGCCGAGCGCGTCGGTCGAGATCACCCGAGGCGGTCGATGCCGTCCTCGTCGCGCTGGTCGACCGCGTCACGCGTCGTATGCGGGCGGCGGCGCGGGTGGGTCGCACCGTTGTGCTGCGACTGCGTTTCGACGACTTCTCGCGCGCGACGCGTTCTCACACGCTCGCGCGCGCGACGTCGCACACCGAAACGATCCTCGGCGTCGCCCGCGGGCTCATCGCGACGGCGATGCCGACGATCGCGCGCCAGGGTCTCACACTCGTCGGAGTCGCGGTCGCCAACCTCGACGACGATCGCGTCGTCCAGCTCGCACTGCCCTTCGATCGGCAGAGCGGCGACGCGCTCGACACGGCGCTCGACGGCGTTCGTGACCGCTTCGGATCCGCGGCGGTCACGCGCGCGGTGCTTCTCGGCCGGCGCGTGAGCGAGCCGGTGCCGATACTTCCCGACTGATTCCGGCGACCGAATTGCCCAGGCGAACCGCTCAGGTGCGGTTGGTCTGCGTCGGTTCCGTGAGCGCGTCGGTCGAGAGCGTCGCGTCGATGATGTCTTCGGCCGTCTGACGAAGCAGTCGGTTGTGCGTGCGGGCGTATCCGCGCAGAAGCTCGAACGCCGTGTCGATCGCGACGTGGTTGCGTTCGGCGACGATACCTTTGGCCTGTTCGATCACGATGCGCGATTCGAGCGCTCCCTCGAGCTGGGACGTGACAACCTTGGCGTCGTTGAGGGCCCGCTCTTGGAGGATGCCGACCGTCGCGATGTCGGCGAGCGCTTGCGTGACCTCCTGGTCCTCCGCGCTGAGCGCGGTGGAGGTGGTCGAGAGGATATTGAGGGCGCCGATCACGTCGGTCCGGAGTCGCATGGGCAGCGCGGAAACCGACTCGATTCCGACTTCCCGGGCGTGCGGGGCGAAGCGCGGCCAGCGCGTGTTCGCGTCTTCGTTCAAGCTCGTGTGCACCGCGACTCCGTCGCGGTATGCGTCCAGGCACGGGCCTTCGTCGTGCTGCAGCTCGAAGAGCTCGATGAGACGCATCCGTTCGCTCGACGACGCGACGTAGTGCAGCGTGCCGTCGCGGTCGGCGAGCATGATGCCCGCCTCGGACGCGTCGACGAGCTCGACGCAACGCAGCGCGAGCCGATGCAGGAACTCGACGACGTCGTATTGGTCGACGATCGTATCGGCGAACTCGATGAACGCCTTCAGAAGCTGTTGTTCACGGGGCATGCGCATCAGCCCCCTTCCCGCGGTTCAATGTACCCCAATTTACACGCTCGATCTCAAAGGTCGGTCGAGTCGAAGCGCAAGCGCCCGGACCCGACCTCGGCGGCGACGTCGCTGATCGGGCGGTCATGGGAGAAGGAGTAGGCCCGCAGCAGAACGAGGGCGTCGGCGAGGGACACGCCGGCCTGCACCGAGATCCTTCCCGTCGCCTGATGCACCTCCATCCGGTGGTTCGGCACCTGCTCGAGCTGCCAGGCGACGGTTCCCGGGGGCGCGTCCGCCTGCCAGGACAAGAGTGCGCGGCTCGCCAATCGCGCCACCACGACCGCGTTGTCGATCTGATCGTCGGTCAGCACGCCCGACCGGTCGCGGTACAGGTTCAGCGCGCCGATGCAGATCCGGTCGACGAGCAGCGGAAACCCGAAGGCAGCTCGAATCCCCGCCTCCAGGGCGCCCCGGCGGAACTCGGGCCACTGATCGATGCTTTCGTCGGCCAGGTCGGGGTCGAAGACAGGATTCTTGGTGCGATAGGCGGTCACACACGGACCTTCGCCCAAGGTGTACTCCACTTGTTCGACCGCTTCGGTGACCGGGTCGGAAACGCCGACGCACCCCAACGACCGTTCGCCGGATACCAACATCAGTCCGGCACCCGTGACGTCCAGGACGTCGGTGCACGCCAGACACAAGGAACTGGCCGGATCATGGTTCTGTTCCGTGCGCGCGGCAACAATCTCCGCGAACTGCTTCGGCTCGAGTCGGCCGATCGTCACCTGGTACCTCCGTTGACGCCTCAGCGTCTGCCAGTGACATGCGAGGCGAAACCAGGGTCTCGAGCAGCCCCATATCTGAACATGACGACGTGTAGAGAGATCGTACCAGTGCCGTCTTCGTTGCGTGTCGGCCCTACTTTGCGGCCTTTCACCCAACAGGTTGCGGAGAACCCGGCGCGTCCGAGGGCTACGTAGTGGTGGTCGCCGGCCCCGACTCCTGACGAAGGTCTTGGTCGAGGAGAAGGCCGACGAGTGCCCGCGCGTCGGCCGGAGCGCCGACTTCGAGTGTCGTGCCATCGGTCGCGATGTGAATCGTGAACGTGAAGAACGCGCAGCACGCGTGTTCCTCGGCCGCGAGGCCGGCGACTTCGCCGGCCGAGACCGTGTGGTCGAAGCGCACGCGTACGCCGTCGTCCGTGTCGGTTCGCTCGACGACGTGCGCCGCGAGGCGTTGCCACCGCGCGAGCCGACCCGGAAGCTCGGCTTCGGCGAGCGTGCACGCGATCGGCTTCGTGATTGGCGGGTCCTGCCCGGCCATTTTCGAGCTCGGGTGCTCGCTCATCTCTCGAAGGGTAGACGCCTGCTCGACACCGACGGACGACCGAGCGACCTGCGCCGCAACGACTCAGCTCGATTCGTGCTCGGTCAAGTGGTCGATCGCCGCTCCGGCCCGACTGACCAGGCGCTCGGCATGTGGCGCGGCCGTCTCCTTCGCGGACGACGCCGTCTCCTTCGCGTGCCGGAGCGAGCGTTTCGCAGCCTTGCGCGCGCGCCGGCCGACCCGACGACTCCGCTCCGTCGCCTCGGTGCCCGCGCTGCGCGCGCTCTCGGCTCCGCTGCGGACGAGCGGCTCGAGGCCCGCGAGCACCGCTCCGGCCGTCTCGCGCTTCCGCTTGCGGTTCCGGCGCTTGGCCTCGGCCAGGCGCTTGGAAGCCTGGGCCGCCTCTGCTCTCGTCTGCTTCACGCGCTTTTCGGCCTTCGCGATGCGCGACTCGGCCGCCACGCGTGCCGCATGTTCGTCCTGAAGGGCCGCCTCGGCATCGCCCTGCAATCGCTCGGCGCGGCGCAGTCGCTCCTTCTTGCTGCGGAACGAGACCATTCCGAGCGTTCCGACGGACAGCGTCTTTCGGATCATTCCCATGTTCGTCTCCCTGGCGTGATTCGCTTCACCTGATGTGATGGTCGACTTACGGAAGGCGGCCTTCGCCCGCCTGATGGGCGCCGCGCTCGAGCGCCTCCTTGTACGAGCGGGCAGCCTCGTCGTCGGGTACGCCGCCGCGCTCCGCGGCTTCCTCCTCGACCTTCGTGGGGAGATCGTCGGAGTGTGCTTCGACGAGCGCGTCGGCCTCCTCGGCCTCACGCGTCTTCTCGCTCGGTCGGGTTCGCTCGGTTTCACTCATCGTGGGCCTTTCGTCGAGGGCGTTCCCCGTTGATGTACCCACCGGGGCGCGTCGCCATGTAGATGTCGTTAGGCCTAAGGCGCAGGGAGCCGCGGGCGGCCATCACGGTCGGCTGTTCCTCATCCACGCCTACCTCGGGAACCGCTCGACCGCGATCGAATTGATCGAACAGCCCCGATCGGAACTCCCGGTGCTCGGTCGGGCGAACACGGCGACTTCCTGGGGACTCGCCGCCGCCGCGGTCGAGGGGTTGACCGTAGTCGACGAGGACGAACAGGCGGCCGTGCTGTACGACACGACCGTGGATCTCGGGACCAACGGAAGCCTCGTGCGGAGCTGGGACTACCGGCTCGTCGCGACGCTCCAGGGCATGTCGGCCGTGTGCGGCCGCTACCGGGATCGTACCGAGGCGCACTTCGAGGATGCGTTGCGGATCGCGCGGGTCCCGGAGATCGTGACCGGGCGCGCGGCCTGCTCGGAGGAGCGGCCGACGGCTACGTCGCGCTCGAGATGTCGAGGCACGAGGAGATGGTGCGCGCCGTCCTGATCGATCTCTGACCCATCCCACATCCATCTCAGATCGGCCTCGGCGCGCGCGGCCGCGGGTCGTAGGCTCGCGCACCATGGGGAGCGACGACCCGTCGAAGCGTCTGGTTGATTCGATCAATGCCACCTACGGCGTTCACCCCGGCTTTCGCGCGGCCCACGCGAAGGGAGTGCTGTGCGCGGCAAAATTCACGGCGACGCCCGATGCCGCACGCCTGAGCCGCGCCGCGCACCTCTCCGGCGTCGTGGTCCGCGCCCACGTGCGCTTCTCGAACGGCAGCGGCGATCCGACGACGCCCGACACGACGCGCGACGCGCGCGGAATGGCGGTGAAGTTCTACCTACCCGACTCGACCACGACCGACATCGTCGCCATCTCGTTGCCCGCGTTCTTCGCCCGGAACACCGACGACCTGCTGGCCTTCAACGACGCGCGCCGGGCCGACCCGGCGACGGGTCAACCGGACGTAACGAAGGTCGGCGAGTACATCGGCGTACATCCCGAGGTGATGGCCGCAGTGACCGCGGCCATCACCCATCCGATCCCGGCCAGCTACGCGACGCTGACCTACCACGGGTTGCACGCGTTCGGTTTCGTCGCGGCTGACGACACACTTCGGTTCGGTCGCTACCACCTTGTCCCCGAAGGCGGCGACGAGGTGCTGAGCGAAGAAGAGGTGGCCGAACGATCTCCCGACTTCCTCGGCGCCGAGCTCGGACCGCGCTTGGCGCGCGGGCCCGGCGTGTTCCTCGTGCAGGCCCAGCTCGCGGGCGCGGACGATCCGATCGACGATCCGACGGCGGTGTGGCCCGACGATCGCGAGCTGGTCGAGCTCGGCCGGTTGGCCGTGACCGGACTCGCGACCGACCGTGAACGCGACGGTGACATCCTCGTGTTCGACCCGACCCGGGTTCCCGACGGGATCGTGCTCTCCGACGACCCGATCCTTCTCGCCCGCAGCGGCGCGTACGGCGTCTCGGTCGCGAGGCGCACCGCCGGCCCGGTGTGACATGCGCCGGACGCGCTCAGCGCTGCCGGAGCAGCACGTTCGCTTCCTGGAGGCCGTAGAACAAGATGACGTAACCGGCCAGCGGATCGGCCCACCACCAGCCCAGACCGGCGTTCAATGCCAGACCGGTCAGTACTGCGGAGGCGAGGAGCGCGTCGACCATGGTGACACGACCCTCGGTACGAAGCACGGGGTTGTCGAGGGCTCGACCGACGCGGGCCTTGCCGGCGGCGAGCCCGAACATGACCGCGGCGGTCGCCGCCGTCCACACGATGCCGAGAACAGAGTGGTGCGGACGAGAGGCGGTGACCAGGACGTAGGTGCTCTGCGCCACGAGGTACACCGCGAGGATCACGAACGCCATCCCGATCGCGCGCAACGCCGTGCGCTGTCGTGCCTCCCCACTGCCGGACAGCTCCCAGATGACGACGGTGCTCGCGCCGATCTCGATGAGCGAGTCGAGACCGAAACCGCCGAGCGCAACCGATCGCGCCGCGATCGCGGCGATCGCCAGCACGGCGATGCCGACGACGTTCCACCCGAGCGTGATGCCTTCGAGGACGTAGCCCAGCCGCAGCAGACGCTTCTCCTCCTGGGGCTCGCGCTCGGGCATCGAAGCAGTGTTATGCACATCTCGCGTCGAAAGATGGCGCATGAACGTCGAGTGGCTACAGTCGGAGGTGCGAGCAGGCCGAGATGGTTGGTCGGCCGCTTTCTAGAGCCGCTTTTCGAGAGCCGCTTTTCGAGAATCGAGTATTCGTGGCACAAGGCACCGTGAAGTTCTTCAACGCCGACAAGGGCTTTGGTTTCATCTCGCGTGAGCAGGGCGACGACGTCTTCGTTCATTTCTCCGCCATCCAGGGCGAGGGTTACAAGAGCCTCGACGAGGGCCAGCGCGTCGAGTTCGACGTCGGACGCGGCAAGAAGGGCGACGAGGCTCAGAACGTCCGGGTGATCTGAGATCGCCTCCGAGGTCCGCGACGACTCTCGGCGGGAGGTGGCAGCGCGCGGACTCACCTCGACCGCGGTGACGCACCTTGCGCACGACGCGCTCGGGACCGTCGAGCTGACCAACCTCGCGCCCGTCAAGACGCTCCTCAAGCGGTTCTTCTCGCCCGAGCCGTGGGCCCCCGCGGACGACGCCGCGCTCGGCGATCTCGTCGGTCCCGGTACCGGTTGGTGGCGCCGCGACCTCGACGAGCAGTTCGTGTTCGAGTACGGATGGCGCGCCGGCGCGTTCCACCTCGAGCTCTCACCCCGGGTCGATGGACTGTTCGACGGTCCCGTCGTCCCCGAGGCAACCCCCAACCCCCGCACGATCCGGTTCGTCACAGCGCCGATCCACGACGGACCGAGCCGCTGGTACGAGACGGCCGCCGACGTCGACGATCCCCGCGTGGCGCGCATATTCGAATTCGACGACGTCGCGAACGTGCTCGTCGGTCCCGCGTTCGTCGCGATCGGTCTGCGCCGCCCCGACGGTTGGGAACAGGTGCTCGCTCCTTTGCTGCGGGTCGTGACCGCCGAGTTCGCGAACACACCTCCTGCCTCTCCCGCGGCGGCGCCGCCGGATCCGGCCGAACCGGTATCGGCCGATCACGCTCCGGACGCCCGCGCACCGTCGGAGGCGCACACCGGTGCGCTCGAGCGCGCGTGGCGGGAGCTGGGCGGGCTCCGACCCGACCAGCCGCGCGACCTCGAGCGTCTCGTCACCGCGGTGTCGGCGACGGATGCCGCCGTACGCCAGGTGGCTGCACGCCTCGTGATCGGCGCCGACGTCGATGTCGGCGAGCTCGCGTGGGGCCGCCTCCTCGGCGACCCGAGCCGCAGTGTCCGGCGGGCGACCGTCGACGCGATGGTCGACGCCCACCGGCCCGTGCTCCGGCCCCTCCTGGAGCGCGCGCTGGGCGACGGCGACGCGTGGACGCGCTGGAAGGCGCTGCGCGGGTTGGTCGAGCTCGGCGTCGAGCCGAGTCGCAGCGTCGTGGCGATGCTCGCCGACGACCCCGACTTCCGCGTCCGGCTCGAAACCGCCCGCGCGCTCCGCGGTCCCCGTGATTGACTCCGACCATGAAGAAGCTTGCCGACTACGGCATCGACGACCACCCCGCGGATGATCCCGAGCGCGTGCAGGTGACGTGGATCGTTGCCGTGCTCGACGATTGCGAGGAGTGCGAAGATCCGCGCGTCGAGCTGACCGTCGAGGAGGTCGACAAGAAGGGAACCGGCCTCGTCGGCCACCTCAGCCCGGCGACTGCGCGCCGGCTGCGCGCCGCGCTCGCGACCGCGCTGCGGGAGATCGGCGAGGACCCCGGCACGTAGTTCGACGTACGCTCGGCCGCAGGATCGCGACGGGGGGAGTGAGCGTGGACGTGCGACGGGTGGTGACCGGCCACGATTCGGCCGGCAAGGCGGTCTTCGTCGGCGACGACGACGTCGCGCCGGTGACGCTGGCGCTGTTGCCGGGCAGTGAGTTCCACCTTCTCTGGGGCGCCGATGCGACGGTCACCTTTCCGAACGACGGGTCGAGGCCCGACGCGCCGCGGTACTTCCCTCCCGTCGGTGGGTTCCGATTCGGGTTCTTCACTATTCCGCCCGACGGCGGCGTGGGGGCTCCGCCGGGTCTCGACATGGCGGCGGCCTTGGCGGAGTTCGACGAGAAGCTGCCCGGACTGGCCGAGCATCTCGAACCCGCCGAACCGGGGATGCACACGACTGCGACGGTCGACTACGGCATCGTGCTCTCCGGGCACGCCACGCTCGAGCTCGACGACGGGGCCAAGGTCACGCTGAATCCGGGAGACACCTACATTCAAAACGGCACGCGCCATCGATGGTCGAACAGTGGCACCGAGCCGGCCGTTCTCGCGGTCGCGCTCGTCGGTGCCAACCATCACAAGGTCGGCGGGTGATGCGGGTCTTGGTGTTGGGCGCCGGGTTCGGCGGCTTGGAATTGACCACGCGTCTCTCCGAAGAGCTCGGCGACGATGTCGAGGTCGTGTTGATCGACCAGGCCGACGGGTTCGTGTTCGGCTTCTCCAAGCTCGACGTGATGTTCGGGCGCACCGTCGCGGAAGCGGTGCACCACCCCTACCGCGACGTGGTCAAGCCCGGCGTGCGTTTCGTCGAGACGACGGTGCGCGCGATCGATCCCGAGGCCCGGCGCGTCGAAACCGACGCCGGCCGCTTCGACGCCGACGTGCTGGTTGTCGCTCTCGGAGCGGATCTCGATCCGGCGGCGACGCCGGGGCTGGTCGAAGGCGGCCACGAGTTCTACACGGTCGCGGGCGCGTTCGCGGTGCGCGACGTGCTGGCGAACTTTGGTGGCGGGCGCGTGATCGTCGGCGTGACATCGACGCCGTTCAAGTGTCCGCCGGCGCCGAGCGAAACCGCGTTGTTGATGCACGACTACCTCACCGAGCGCGGCCTGCGTGATGGCTCCGAGTTGTCGTTGGTCATGCCGTTACCGGTTCCGATCCCACCCTCGCCGGCTGCCTCCGAGGCCTTGCTCGCCGCGTTCGCCGAGCGCGACATCACCTGGTATCCCGGGCGGCAGGTCACGGCGCTCGACCCGGACCGCAAGGTGGTGGTGCTCGCCGACGGCGACGAGCTGCCCTACGACCTCTTCCTCGGTATACCCGTGCATCGGGCGCCCGCTGTCGTACTGGAGTCGGGTCTGTGCGTCGACGGTTGGATTCCCGTCGACCCGCGTACCCTCGAGACCACATTGCCCGGCGTGTACGCGGTGGGTGACGTGACGAGCGTGGGAACGCCGAAGGCCGGTGTCTTCGCCGAGGGTCAAGCGGCAATCGTTGCCGGAGAGATCATTGCTCGACATCGCGGCCGTCCGGCGTCACAAACCTATGACGGACGCGGCATCTGCTACGTGGAGTTCGGCCACGAGCATGTCGCGCGCGTCGACGTCACGTTCCGGAGCGGGGAGCGACCGACCGGCCAGTTCGACGCGCCGTCCGCGATATACGCGGCCGACAAGTCCGAGTTCGGATCGAGCCGCATCCGCCGCTGGTTCGGCCGCGACTGGACCAGCGTCTGAAGCGGCCCACATTCAGGCTTCGGGAGCGAGCTCCTCGAGGCCCTGCGTGACGAACGCGCGCAGCGCGTCGACGCCGGCGAACGGCGCGCCGTCGGCGTCGGCACGCGCGAGGAGCTCCTCGGGCGATGCGCCCGCTCGCAGACCGGCGTACAGGTATGCCACCGCGGAGGAACGGGGGCCGGTACGGCACGTGACCAACGTCGGTCTCGGCAGTCGATCGAGGGCGGCGATGTGCCGGCGCGCCAGCTCGAGGTCGAGTACGACCGGCGGATCGGAGACGATGTTCTCGGACTCCGGAACAGCGGCCTGTACCTGGGCATACGAGATGCCCCCGTCCATCGTTGCGAACTCTTCGCCGCAGAGGAACAGCCACGACGCGGCCCCCGCGTCGCGCGCGAATGCCTCGGGATCGGCAATTGCCTCGCGGTTGAAGGCGAGATCTTCGGGGAACTCGAAACCAGCCATCGTCTCCCCGGGCTGATCGAGCGTCAGATCTTGCGGCCCGCGAAGGCGAGCAGCCGATCCTCGGCCGACGCAGCATCGCTGCTCGCCTGCTCGGCACCGAACACACCCGGCGCCCGCAGCTCAGGACCCACCATCTGACGTCCGAGGTTCAGCGCGCCCTCGAGCATCTCCGTGTCGGAAACCTGTTGGCCGGTCGCACGCGCGAGATCGACGGAGTGCGTCGCGACGTCGAAGATCGCAATGTTCAGCGCAACGCCTGCAGGCATCTCGCCGAACGGCAACTTCACGATCTTCTCCATCGCGCCCGGCAGCTCGAAGGCGTTCATCGCGCGCTTCGACGCTCTCGCCCACGCGCCCTTCGGGTCGTCACCCACGTTGTCGCCGCCCATGAGCTGACCGAGCATCTCGTCGGGAACCGAGCCCTCCTCGGCCGAGATCGCGAACATCGTCGAACCACCGACCATGTGATTGATGAGGTCCTTCACCGTCCACTCGGTACACAGCGTGGACTCGGCCAGCTGCGCGTCGCTGACGTTGTTGATGACCACTGTCGTCACGTCCACGACCCGCTGCATCATCGGAATGCCTTCCACAGCTACCCCCTCTTTGGCGCCCTCGGGCGGAACGACCTCAATGTCTTCGTCGCGGCGAGTCCGGTCGGATCACATCGGCGAGCCGGACACTACCCAGCCCCCGGACTCGGAGTCACGTGGCTCCCGGTGACGCAGACAGAGCCGGATTCGAGGGAGTAGGTTCACGCGCGTGGCGAGGGGCACGACACCCGACGCGACGGTGGAGCCGCGCGACTACGTGCCGCTGCTCACCGCTGCCCTCGCCGGCGCCGCGGTCGCGGTCGCCCTCGGCGTCTACGGCCGGCATCACAGCCCGGCCGGCCAAGCGCTGTTCACACTTGGGTTCAGCGGCACCATCAACATGAAGGCGTGGCTCGCCACGGTCGTTTTCGCGCTCGTGATCGTCCAAGTGCTGCTCGCGCTGCGGATGTACGGCAAGCTCGGCCGGAGCGCGGCGCCGGCGTGGGTCGGCCCGACGCACCGGCTCGTCGGCACGCTCGCCTTCCTCGTGAGTCTCCCCGTCGCGTACCACTGTCTCTGGTCGCTCGGCTTCGAGTCGCACCTCGACCACGCGCGTCGCTTCTGGCATTCGCTGTTCGGCTGCGCGTTCTACGGCGCCTTCACCGTCAAGGTGCTGGCCGTGCGGTCGAGTCGCATGCCCGGTTGGACCCTGCCGGTCGTCGGCGGGCTCATGTTCTCGCTGCTCGTCGGGCTGTGGCTCACGAGCGCGCTGTGGTTCTTCGACAACTCCGGCTTCCCGAGCTTCTGACGATGCGTGCGCTCGACCGCGTCGTCCGCTCGGTTCAGGTGGTCACTGCCGTCGCGACTGCGGCGTTCGTCATCCTGCTGTTCACGAACGAGCCCGCAAGGCCTGCCGCGATTCCCAACGCCGGACCCGACACCGGTCAGGCGATCTTCGCGACGCGCTGCGCGTCGTGTCACGGCGCCGACGGCGGCGGCGGGTTCGGGCCGACCCTCGCGGGCGTCGTCGTGCGGCGGTACCCGAATCCCGCCGATCAAGAAGCCGTGGTGGCGAACGGCCGCGGCTCGATGCCGTCCTTCGCGGGAAGTCTCACCCCCGAGCAGATCGCCGCCGTCGTCGCGTACACCCGCACGAACCTCGGCTGAAGTCCCGGCGACGCGACACCGGGGGCATCTTCCTGAGCTCGTGTCAGCTCACATCGGTGTTGCTTTGGCGGTGAACGTGTTTCCCGGCCCCGGGATCACGAGGTTCAGCGCGGGCGTGAGCGCTCCGCAGGTCTTGAGCGGCGGGATCGTGTAGATGCCGGAGAAGGTCGCGGGCTTGCCCGGTTGTGCGGCACCGCGCATGGTCACGCTCACCGGTGTCGCGGTCGTGCAGCTGTTGCCCACCAAATTGATCGGCAGGATGCCGGCGTAGGCGCTGACGATTCGGATGTTGAACGTCGCCGTTGCGACGACCGGGAACGGAACGGCCGTGAGGTCGACGGTGCCGTTCACGGGCTTGGTCTGAACCATCTTCACTGTCGCGGTGACCAGCGGGACGATGCCCGCAAGCTGCAGCTTGATCGTGGCGGGTGGGAGAGTGATCGAGCCGCTCAGCGTGGAGGTGGTCAAGTCGATGGCCCCGACGAAGGTGCCCGGAGGCACGGTCACGGTCTGGTTGAGCTTCTTGAGGTGCGTCGTCGCATCGACCCGGTACGAGAATGGGAAGAGAGATCGGCACTTGCCGGCTGAGCCGCCGCCGCGATCATTGTCAACGGCATGAGCAACAGCAGAAATGCTGCGACTCTGCGTTTCATGGAGCGCGCCCAATCGTCGATCGGCCCACGTCAGCAGGCCATCGTCACGTCGAATGTGGTCGCGGTCAGAAAGCCGGTCAAGAGGTCGAAAGTGAGGCTTATCGACGTCGGCGTGCGCGCGGTGACCACCGGAATCGCGGTTTGGACCTCCGAGATCGCGCTCACGGCACACTGACTCACGTCTTGGTCGAACGTGATCGTGTACGTCTTGGCCGGCAGCCCGGAGTAGCTGACGCTCGTCACGTGCTTCGAGTGCAAGAGCGTGCCGGCACTGTCGATCGTCGCGAAGATCGGGACCGCGCTGACACCGGGGACGCCCTGCACTCCTTGCGGTCCGGTCGAGCCGGTTGCGCCGACGTTGCCGACGATGCCTTGTACGCCTTGAGGTCCGGTCGCGCCGACGACGCCTTGTGCGCCTTGTACCCCTTGGGGTCCGGTCGCGCCGACTGCGCCGGCGATGCCTTGTACGCCTTGGGGTCCGGTCGCGCCGACTGTGCCGACGATGCCTTGTACGCCTTGGGCTCCGGTCGCGCCGACTGCGCCGACGGCGCCTTGCACGCCTTGGGCTCCGGGAACTCCCGGCAGCCCTTGCACTCCGATCGCGCCCTTGGTTGCAACCACATTCCAATACGCCGTGTCGGTCGGCTTGTCACCGACGGGCGGAGTGGCCTTGGCGACGTAGCTCGACCCGAGGTACGCGACGACGTCGGCGACGCGGTATGCGAACACCGAGTACCAGACGCCTCTCGACCTCCAGTTCGCCCAGTTCAGAGACGCCTCGCCTGCAATGCAGCGCTTGCCTGCGCTTCGGTCGATGACGCGCAATGCGCCGGTGGTCGTGTTGCGGCAGCCATTGATGACGTTCCCGTCGGGAACGTCGGCGACCGCGGCACTCCCGCCGAGCATCACCAGCCCCACAAGCAGCGCGCTCGCGCGCCACGCCCTTCTCGCCTTGACCGGCCCGGTGAACATGCTCCAAGCCCCCCTGGCGCGGCCTCCGGCCGCGTCCCCCCTCGGTTATCGGCGCGCGGTCGGCCGAATATGGTTGTTACACCATGCTTTCCGGACTGTACATCATGGTTTTCGTTTGTAAAGCTCCGAACGACGCGCTGCTTCACAGAGAGACCTTGCCGTCGCGGTGGACAAACGCGACTCGTGATGAGCGAGCGGCCGATTGTGATTCGAGATCGGTCAGCGGGTCGGCAATATGCGAACAGTCGCCCGCCGCATGATGGTCGTCATTCGGTCGTCGGAATCCGCTCCGGTCGCCCAGCCGATCAGCGCGCTGAAGTAGATGGCTTCGAGCAACTCGGCTGCATCGCGGTCGGCTGCACGCGTGCCATTCGGCGAGATCGCCGACGCCAGCACGGCCTGCGTAATGGCCGCAAACGCTCGCACGTGCTGCACGACGTCCGGCTTGCCGCTGAGCAGCGCGCGCAGCAGCGCGACCGTCAGCGTCCGATTTGCCGTCATTATTCGGTTCAGCTCCTCGATGACCTTCTGTACGCGACCTGCAGCCGTCCGCCTCCTCGAAGGAAACTGCGTGAGGTGGCGATAGAGCTCCTCACCCGCTCGCTCGGCGACCGCGACGATGAGCAGCGAATCGAGCGACGGGAAATAGGCATAGATGGTGCGCGACGACACCGACGCGCGTTGCGAGATCGCCCGCACCTGCAACGCGTCGTAGCCGCCTTCTGATGCGAGCTCGAGCGCGGCGTCCAGGATTCGCTGCCGCGGCTGACGAGTGCTCATTCCGAGCCGTCATGCTAGATGATCCGACAAAGCATGATTTGTGGTGGCGAAGCGGCGGTGGATCATTAATTTGCCTACGACAACTTGCCCACGACAGCTGCTTGGCCGTCCGGGGAGGAGGCAATGCGTGTGAAGAACCAGCGCTGGTGGTTGACCACCGACAGCGAGGACATCCTCATCCACGCTTCGGCCGGCAACGTGTACGGCCTCGTCGCCGAGCTGACGCGGATGGGGGAGTGGAGCCCCGAGTGCCGGCGCGTCGACTGGCAAGACGGTGCCACCGGCCCAGCAGTCGGCGCGAAGTTCGTCGGGCACAACCGCGGCGGACCCTTCAAGCTCATGCGCTGGTCGCGCCACGGTCGAGTGCTCACTGCCGATCCCGGGCGCGAGTTCGCGTTCGCCACCGAAGAGGGCGGTCACGAGTCGACCGTCTGGACCTACCGCTTCGAACCTACCGACGACGGCGGCACGCGCGTCACCGAGTCGTACGAGGTGAAGAAGATCCCGGTGTGGGCGCGCATCGTCGACGTTCCGACGAACCGTCACCGTGAGCTGCTGGAAGCCATGCGCCACACGCTCGTGCAGCTCAAGACCGCGGCCGAGGCGGGTCGTCCAGCAGACGGTGGTCATAGGCGACTCTGAACTTGTCATGGCTTTGATATTCGTCACCGGGATCTCGGGAGCCGGAAAATCAACGGTGCGAGACGAGTTCGGCCGCAGAGGCGCTCAGGCATACGACACGGACGAACACGCGATTGCGCAGTGGACGAACAAGGTCACGGGGGAGATCACCCCGCTCCTCGCCGAAGCCCATCGGACGCAGCAGTTCCTCGCCCAGAACGACTGGAGGACCGATCCCGAGCGCGTACGTCAACTCGCCGAGGAGGGTGAGGAGCAACGCGTCTTCCTCTGTGGCTCCATCGGCAACGAAGACGAGGTCCGGCCCTTCTTCGAGAAGGTGTTCCTACTCTCGATCGACGAGGCAACGATGCGCCATCGGCTTCTGACCAGAACCGCGCACGACTTCGGCACGAAGCCTCACGAGTTGGAGCTACTGCTCGCGTGGAACGAGGCGATCGACGAGCACTATCTCCGCAGCGGCGCGATCATCATCGACGCCACCAAACCCCCACCACTCGTCGTAGACGAGATCCTTGACGCGCTGGGAACGAGCTACGACATCTAGGCCGGACCCGCAGAGTCGCCCGTGCGGTCCGTTCGCCGCACTGTCCGGCATCGCCGCCGGACAAGTTCCGGCCGGAGAGACTCCGAACTGCGACACCGCACATGCCGGCGTCCTCTGAGCGCTGAGCAAGAGTCTGCTCGCGCGCGCCTGGGTTTGGGACGTCGCACGGGTTGGGTATAGCCCGCCTGGTTCGGCGGGACCGTTACGACCGAGGCCGCTTCGCGCAACGAGTTGCAGGATGCGGCACGGACCCGGTTCGGCACGGATAGAGACGCAGTCTGGACGTTCAGGAAGGCGGGACGGAATGTCAACGCGACCCACAACCCGACGCAGCGCGCGGGCATTTGCGGTGTTGACGAGCGTTTCGCTTGTCGTTGGCTTGACGGCAGCATCCCGCGCTTCCGCCTCGACGCCGGCCTTTTCTGCGGCCGGCAGCGCCAAGCAGGTGTACGTCACCGGTCTCGCACCCTCCGCTCAGGCGTCGCTGATTACCCCCGCGGGACAGACCCTCAAGACCCAGAGGGCCGACTCGCTCGGTGGGCTGCTGTTTCGGGACGTGCCGCCGGCAACCGGTTACCGCGTACGCCGAGTGTCTGATGGGGTGCAATCGGGGGTGCTCACGGTGCACTCCGAACAGGCGGCGCCCTGGAATCCGGGCGTCTACAACCAATCGATTCCCGACAACGGATACGGGTACCTCACCACCCGTGACGGGACGAAGCTCGCCATCTACGTGCACCCGCCGACGAGCCCGGCCGGCGAGCCCGGCCTACCGCCGGGCACGCCCATTCCAAGTGGGCCCGCATTCGCGCCGCCGTATCCGACGCTGATCGAGTATTCCGGGTACGGCTACGCCAACCCGGCCGGACCGGACAACGGCATCGCTGTCCTTGCCAACCTGATGGGCTTCGCGGTCGTCGACGTGAACATGCGCGGGACCGGCTGCTCGGCGGGCGCCTTCGATTTCTTCGAGCCGCTTCAGAGTCTCGACGGGTACGACGTGATCGAGACGATCGCCCGCCAATCGTGGGTGCGCGATCACAAGGTCGGGATGATGGGCATCTCCTACGGCGGTATCAGCCAGCTGTTCACGGCCCAGCTCCAGCCGCCGCACCTCGAGGCCATCTCACCGCTTTCGGTCCTCGACGCCACGGCGACGACGCTCTATCCGGGTGGCATCCTCAATACCGGCTTTGCAGTTGCCTGGGCCCAGCAGCGCCAGCATGAGGCGCTCCCCGCCGGACCCAACAGCGGACAGGCCTGGGCATACAAGCAGATCCAAAGTGGGGATACGACGTGCGCCGCCAACCAGGTGCTCCACGGCGAGGCGGCCGACCTGAACGCGAAGATCACGGCGAACTCCCACTATGACGCCGCGGTCGCAGACCCTCTGGACCCCGTCACCTTCGTAAACAAGATCAACGTGCCGGTGTTCATGGCCTGCCAACTCGAGGACGAACAAACGGGGGGTCACTGCCCGGAACTGGTCCGGCACTTCACCGGGACGACTCAGAAGTGGTTCACCTTCACCAACGGCGCGCATATCGACTCGATCGACCCGAACACCTACGACCGCTGGTACGACTTCTTGCAACTGTTCGTCGCCCACCAGGCGCCGATCCAGAACGTCGCGATCACCCAGGCGGCCGCGCCGGTCATCTACCAGGTGGCGATGGGCGTCCCGCACTCCGACGTGGTCACCCTGCCGGTTGACCCCATCCAGGCGATCCCGACCTACGACGCGGCCCTCGCCGCGTTCGATCAGCTGCCACACGTTCGGGTGCTGTTCGACAACGGCGCCGGCGCCGGCCCCACGCAAACCGCGAACCCGGGCGACCCGTATCCCGGGTTCGAGAAGAGCTTCTCGTCCTTGCCCATGCCGGGCACCACCGCGCGCACCTGGTACTTCGGGCCGTCTGGAGTGCTCAGCAACAACGCGCCCACGACCGGGGGGATCAACTGGTTCACCGCGAAGGCGAACGCCCTTCCACTCACCGACTTCGGGACCAACACCGGTACGGGCGGGTTGTGGGGGAACGCGTCCCAGTGGCAATGGAACTGGCAGCAAAGCCCATCGAGTACCGCGGTCTCGTACGTCTCGGCGCCACTGACGGCGAACACCACGGTCATCGGTAGCGGCGCGGTGTACCTCTGGGTGCGATCGGCCACCCCCGACGTCGATCTGCAAGCCACCATCAGCGAGGTGCGTCCCGACGGGAACGAGACGTTCGTCCAGAACGGCTGGATGCGCGCGAGTGAGCGCAAGCTCTCGACGAACTCGAACAACATGTTCAAGCGGCCGAGCACGACGCTCGAGCCGATCCCCACCTTTACGGCGGCCGACGCGTCACCCATGCCGGCCGGGCAGTTCGTCAAGGTCGTCGTCCCGCTCTACTACGAGGGCCACGCGTACCGCGCCGGGTCGCGCATCCGAGTGACGATCGCCGCGCCGAACGGCACGCAGCCAATCTGGTCGTTCAGCCAGACCGTGCCGAACCCCAGTGGGAACGTCTCGATCGCCTTCTCCACGTCGATGCCGTCGAGCGTTGTCCTCCCGGTCGTTCCCGGCGTGAGTGTGCCGACGCCGCTCCCGGCGTGTCCGAGCCTGCGCAACGAGCCGTGCCGGCCGTACCGGGCGATCGTGAACAACACCGCGGCTGGGTGAGAACCGGCCCGCCCATGTGGCTCATGCCGGCGACGAGTTCGGTGCATATTCCAGTGCGGTTCGCAGCGCCCGGCTGAGATCAGGTGTCGTAAACGGTTTGCGCAGCCGCTGGACGCCACTCGGCAGCGCGTCACTGTGGCTGGTCTCTTCGGAGTAGCCCGACATGAGGATGACGCGCAGTTCGGGCCGCATTCGTCGCAGGTGGTCGCAGAGTTCTGGGCCCGACATGCCGGGCATCACGGCGTCGGTGAGCACCAGGTCGAAGCTCTGCTGGTCGACGAGGCGTAATGCGTCCACCGCGTTGGCGGCGGGTGTTACCGCGAAGTCGAGTCGCTGTAGCAGGTGGTTCAGCGCGGCGCGTACAGGCGCGTCGTCTTCGACCAGCAAGATTTCTCGTCCCGCACCGGCGAACTCGTCGGAAGCATCGGGAGCCGCACTCGCGTTCGCCGTACCGAAGCAACGAGGGAACGAGATCTCGAACGTGGTGCCCTGGTCGATCTGTGAAATGACGTGGATTCGGCCCTCGTATCGCTGCACTATGGACAGGACGGTTGCCAGTCCGAGCCCGGTTCCCTTTCCGACCTCCTTGGTGGTAACGAACGGCTGGAACATTTGCTCCCTGACTTCGGGTGCGATACCAGTTCCCGTGTCGGTCACCGACAGAGCGACTCGATCGTTCTCGGGAGCGTCGTCATCGAAATCGATCGCCGTCGCGATCCAGAGGATCCCGCCATCGGACATTGCGTCGCGGGCGTTGACCGCGAGATTGAGAATGATCTGCTCGATGTGGGTGGGGTCGGCCAGGATGCGGCACGCATGTTCGCTGGTGCTGACCTGTAGCTGAATGTTCGAACCGATCGTGCGCCGAAGCAGCCCGGCCGTGCCCGCGACAATGTCGTTCACGTCCACGATCGTCGGCTCGGCGCCGTCGCGTTGCGCGTAGGTCAACAGCTGGCGGACGAGCGCGGCACCGCGATGCGCCGCGTGTTCGATCTCGAGTGCGTACTCCATCGGCTGTCCCTCGGGGACATCGTCCATGAGCAGCTCGACGGAGCCCGTCACCGCGGCGAGCACATTGTTGAAATCGTGGGCGATCCCTCCGGCAAGCTGTCCGACCGCCTCCAGTCGTTGCGACCTTCGGAGCGCCTCGTGAAGTTCTTCTTCGCGTAGCTGGTTTGCCCATTCTTCGGTGACGTCGCTGAGCAAGCCGAGCACCGTTCGGGGCGAGGAGCCGTCCGCGCGATTCAGGGGCGAGAAACGGAGCCGGACGAACCGATCGTGCGCGTCGGAGTCGCGCAGCCGCAGCGTCGTCTCGCAGACTTGCTCGGAGTCCGATTCCCGTAGTCGCATCCAGTGCGTGTCGGCCTCGCCCAGATCGTCGGGGTGCACGAGCGATCGGAGGCCGTCTTGCTCCGCGAGCTGTTCCGGGGAATGGCCGAGGAAGTTGGTTCGGTTGAGGATCTCACAGCTTCCGGATTCCAGCTCGAGGATGGCGATGACGTCCGGAGTGTCGCGCAGGATCGTCTGGAAGCGCGATTGCCACGCGATGAGCTCCGCCTCGACGGCGCGTTGACGTTCGAGCAAGCGATCGAGCTCTCGGTTCTCGTCACCGAGTTGCTCGGTCGCATGGGATCGGCGGACCACCAGCAACACGGTCGCCGCCGCAACAAGGGTGAGCGCGATCCCGACCAGCAAGACGAGTTGTGGCAGCGACAACCCCAACCCTCCGGTTGGCATGTGTCCGGCCTTGACATACAGCGCGAAGCTTCGTCCACCCAGGGCGACGGTCTGGCGCCAGCGAGTCAGTCCGTTGGTGGTCGCGACCGTCCCCAGCACGACCGTAGGTGTTGCGTTCGAGGTCGTGTCGACCAGGGCAAACGGAATACTCGTCGACGCGGAGATTGGCATCGCGATCTCCAGGTACACGATCGCAGTTCCGTGCGCGACCGTCTGAGCGAAGCCGAGTGTGTATCCCTTCGGTGTTCGTCGGAAGGCGACGAGCGTTGACGTTTCGCGCGCGGTCTCGACTGCTCGTCGACTGTCGGCCAGGAGCGGCACCTTCCCGGCGACCGCGGCGACCGCCGTTCCGTCTCCCGCTCGAACGACGAGCGCCATGCCCGCCAGCGTCGAGCTCGCCGCGACGTCGGGCCCGAGCACCGCACGAAAACGACCGGGATCCGAGCCGCTGGTCGCGACGACGCCGTTTGCCGTCGCAAGCACCTGATCGACCGACGCCATGAGGCGTTGCAACGCGAGCGCGGCGTTGCCTGCAGGTCTGTCGACCTGTTGTCGACTCAGGCGATCAACGTCTGAACGCACAGTCACGAACAGCGTCGACGTCAACGTCAGACCTATGACCATCGCCGCCAAACCGGCGCGCGCGCTGCGCGCACCCAGCGTGGGCGTTCGTGTCATTGCAGCTCCACGGCCGCATCCGGCGCCGGCGCGTGCCGCCGGGTCCAGTAGATCCAGGCCGCGAACGCAACCAGAGCAATCAGCGCCAAGACCAACAGCAGCCAGGCGAGCCAACCGAGGCCGGCAGAGCGCTTGCCACCAGATGCCGCGAGGCTCGGTGCGTTGAGATCGGCGGCTCGTGCCCCGTTGGTACCGCCATGTGCCGGCGCCGAGGACACGGTCCCCGACGTGGTCGGCGCCGCGCCGACGGACGAGCTACCACCTCGATGCGACGAACCGCTTCCATTGCCGTCGAAGACTGCAGTGGTTCCGTCGCCCGGGGTCGAAATCGGATCGGCCGGGCTCGAGCCCGGGTCACCCGGGCCCGCGGTCGGCGGAGCTCCCCCCGGCGATCCCGCACCCGGAACGGTCGATCCCGCGCGCGGCTGGGTGGTCGGCGTCGCTCCGGTGGTCGGCGGCGTGGTGGCCACGGTCGTCGAGGTCCCCGCCGTGACGGTGAAGACCGAGGGACGGTAGATCGTCAGCAACGATTGCAGACCGTCGCTGATACACGACGCAGTGACCGTTGCCGGCGCGGCGGGCGCGTTCGCGGGTACCACGAACGACCCGTTCCAGGACCCGTTCGTGGTGACGGCAAAGGAAGAGCTCGTGGGCCCCGCTGTGGAAGACACCTCGACGAAGTCGTTGCTCGACGTCAAGAGTATGCCGGGTGCACATCCGGTGCCGCTGACGTGCACGGAGGTGCCGGGCGGACCCGATGTCGGGGACATGCTGAAGGCCTGCACGGCGGCACCGGCCACGGTCGCATGCCGCAACGCTCCGGCCGTGAGCATCAGCGCGACTGCGACGGCAAAGGTGAGACGACGCCGTGGTGGGTTCGTTCGAGTCGCCCTCACCTCTGCCACGTCTTGCCTCGGGTGTCATTCTGGGAGCGCGCTCTCCGTTCGAGCGATGGCGATCTATCGGACCGCAGCCGAAAATGGTTGAGCATCTGCGAATCGTCGCAACCGGCTACTGACCGCCTTCGTACCGTTCGTCCGACGGACGCTGCCGGAGGCATTTGCGCGGCACATTTTTCGGAATTGCGCCCCATTTTTTCCTCACACCGGCGGGCCGGCCGGTCGATGGAGTCGAACGGGTACACGAGGTGGTGCGCGCATGGTCGATGCAGTGACCCAGGACGCCGGCCCCGGTGCTCCAATCCCGGAGCGCGGTCCGGTGGTCCTGGTCGTCGATGATGACGCCGCCGTCCGACGAATCGTGCGCGGCGGGCTCGAGCGCGAGGGTTTCTCCGTGTGCGATGCCGCCAACAGCACGCAGGCGCTGGACGAGCTTGCCGCCCGCGCACCTTCGCTCGTCATCCTCGACGTAAATCTTGGTCCCATGGGCGGGTTCGACGTGTTGTCCAGGATTCGCGCGCGCTCGCGCGTTCCGGTGATTCTCCTGACGGGGCGCGGCAGCGAAACGGATCGCGTCCTTGGCCTGGAGCTCGGCGCCGACGACTACGTCGCCAAGCCATTCTCTCCGCGTGAGCTCGCAGCCCGGGGGCGCGCGGTTCTGCGGAGAACGACGGAGATCCCGGGTGCGGATCTCGATTTCGGAGACCTGCGCATCGACACCCGGGCGCGGCGTGTTCGTCTGAACGACGCCGTCGTCGAATTGACGGCAAAGGAATTCGATCTTCTGGCTTTTCTCGCGTCGTCGCCCCGAGAGGTCTTCTCGCGAAAGCAGCTCCTCGAATCGGTCTGGCATTCGGCCGGCGAGTGGCAGGATCCCAGCACCATCACCGAGCACGTCCACCGCCTTCGAGGCAAGCTCGAGTCCGACAAGCAGAACCCGATGTGGATCCGAACGGTCCGAGCTGCGGGCTACGCATTCGAGCCCCGACCGCCGCCGGCGACGGACGGGGCATGACACGTCCGTAGGGCGTGAGCAAACGGGACGACGCGGCCTTGGGTGAAAGGGGGAAATCGCACAAGGCCTCCTTCGTCTCGCCAGTTGCTCATCGGATCCACGCTGGGTTCTGCGCCAGGGTGATCGGTCGCGTGTCGGGCCGACTCGATCGACCCCGCGCCAACATCTGGTCAACTTCGCCGATCGAGCGTTGATCCGGCGTTGTTGAACCGACACCGCCGTCGCGGCCGATGACATGGACACTCTCGAAGGAGTGCCATGACGATCGCCGCCATAGATCCAGTTCCAATCCTTGCGCTCGAAGGCATCGGTGAGCGTGACGATGAACCAGACAATGATCTGGCCGTTGAAGACACACGGATCCTCGTCGTCGACGATGACCCGACGGCGGTGCGCATCATGGTGCGCCTTCTCGAACGAGACGGGTTCCGGCGCGTGGTCAGTGTTGGCGATGGCGGCGATGCCGTCGCGGTAATCCTCGACCAGCGCCCCGAGGTCATCGTCGTCGACGTCCACATGCCGCAGGTAGACGGCTTCCAGGTGCTCCGGCAGGTGCAGAACAATGAGGATTCGATGGTCATCGCCGTACTTGCCGTCAGTGGTGACGCATCGATCAGAACCAGTCGGGCGATGATGAACGCGGGCGCGGATGACTTCATCTCGCGGCCATTCGACGGGCGGCAGTTCGCGCTTCGTGTTCGACGCCTTGCACGCGTCACCCGAGAGCTGCGTCGAACCGTCGCATATCTGGGCTGGCTCGAGGAACACGCACCCGAGCCGCGTTCCAGCTGACGGCGATCGCCCGGCGCGGTCAGAGCGCCGTAGAGCGCTTGCGTAGCAGGAACCGGACGACGAGCATGGCACGGCGCGTTGTTGGGGATACAACGGCTTCGGACAGTTGGGCAACGGCACGACGAGCGACTCGTTGACGCCCGTCGTCGTGAGCGGTATCTAGATCGTGGCGTCGGCGATGGGTCCGGAACTCTCTGAGTGCGATGATGCCGAGATGCGCAACGTGTACTCGGTCTCGGACATTACGATTCGAACGTGACCGACGGACCGGCCATCACCCGGGCCCAGGAGGCACCGCGGAGTGCTTCGGATGCGGATCGGAGCGCGGTCGCGCGAGTGCCGCTCGTACCCAACGTCGAGGGACGAGGCACGCTTGTCGAGCTCGACTCCCAAACGGGTGACGCCATAACTGCTGTGAGTTCCGCACCCCGTGCGAGACTGGCCGTCAAAATGCTGGTCCGCGCACGTAGAAGCGTCGATGTGGAGCGGCTCTGCGATCTCGTGCGCATCGTTCATGCGACCGACAGCTACCCGGTCGTGCTGCAACCGGATGTTCGAAGGTTCATCGTCACCGAGAACTGCCTTGCAGCGTGGGTCTGCGAACTTCAGGGCCAACTTGTCGGTCATGTAGCTCTCCATTCGATCTGGTCCGATGAGGTCGCACAGCTCGCATCGTCGTCCATGCGCCGTCCACGTGAGACCTTGGCGTCGGTGTCGCGCTTGTTCGTCGACCCCACATGTCGTCGACTTGGTATCGGCGCACAACTTCTCGCGGTCGTGAAACGCGAGGCGCACGATCGCGGGTTGTGGCCGGTGCTGGATGTCGTCACGACGTATACACCCGCGATCTCGCTCTACGAACGGTCAGGGTGGACTCGCCTCGGGACGATCGCCCTTCCGATGCCCGACGGCCGACCGATTGACGAGTACGTCTTCGCGGCGCTCGAACCGCGGAACAGGCTTTGAGCGAGCACCGACCAGCCGCCCCGAACTGCCGTTCGGCGCCCGTATAAGCGTCCCCAGAGCGGGCAATCTGTGCGGTGTATGGCACGACTTGATGTTCCGACTTTGATCGTTTCGGATGCGGCAGCGTTTCGGGCCTGGCTTGACGCGAATCGCGACCGTTCCGAGGGCGTTTGGTTGGTCCTCGCCAAGAAAGGCACGACTGACCCGACCAGCCTGACCTATGCCCAGGCCCTGGAAGAAGCGCTATGCCAGGGATGGATCGATGGTCAGAAACGAAGCCGCGACGCCACGACATTCGCGCAGCGGTTCACTCCCAGGCGCCGCACAAGTCAGTGGTCGAAGCGCAATCTCCGCATAGCCGAGGAACTGATCGCGGAGGGACGGATGCTGCCAGCCGGGCTTGCTGAGATCGACCAAGCCAAGGCCGATGGCCGCTGGGCCGCTGCGTATTCGGGACAGGCAGCGGCGTCGGTTCCGGCCGATCTCGCGGCGGCATTGTCGGCCAACCCTGCTGCGGAGAAGACGTTCGCCGACCTGAACGGCGCCAACCGATACGCGGTGTTGTACCGCATCGAAACCGCGAAGCGTGCCGAGACTCGCTCTCGTCGGATCGATCAATTCGTAGAGATGCTGGCTCGTGGCGAAACGATCCATCCCCAGCAACGCGCCCGACCGAAATAGCCCGGTCGTCACCTACAGATCTGCCGATCGGCACCCGCCGACGAGCCTGGAGCGGGCATCATGCGCTCGTCGCTTCGTGCCGATGAAGACTTCGATGAACAAGCGCCCACCGCTGTACTGGCGAACACTCTGGATGCTGGCGCCACTGCTGGCATTCGCGGCTGTTCTCGCGGTGCGCGGTCTCGCGTGGATGGCCGTCGTTGCCGTCGTCGGAGCGCTGGCCCTGTTCTTCGTTCCTTGGTTGCTTTCGCCGTACGTGTCCGCGGCTCGGAGAATCGCCGCGCCTACTGACGGAGAGCTTGAGCGAACGGCTCAGCGATACGCGCGGTGGCGCGCGATACCGGTCCTCGGCGCGGTGTGGAGATTCTGCGATCGTGTCAGCGGCAATGCCGGACAGAAGGGGTTCGACGAGTATCGGCGTTGGCGGCGAGAGCACCGCGGCTAGGCGATGAGCCGTACATAACTGCCGTTCGGTCCCTCGTATAAGCGTGCCCGATCGGGCAATATGTGCGCCGCCGGGGACGCACGACGGGGAGGCCGAATGACGCTGATTCGGGCGAACGAGCCGGGCCGAGAGTTCCTGAAGGTCGGCAAGGCGGACGGCGCAACAAGAATCTGGGTGTGCGAGAGCGACACGCGGATCATCCCGAAGGGGGACGGTGCCGGGCTGCATCATCATGGCGGTGACGAGATCTTCCATGTGTTGAGCGGGATGGTTCGATTCCATATCGACGGTCGGAACATTGACGTGGGCGGGGGGCACTTCGTGGTTGTCCCGCCCTTTACTGAGCACGGCTTCAAGGTGCTGACCGACGACGCTCGTTTTGAGTTCATTGGAGAGCTTGAGATGGGTGAGTGGGTCACCGTTCTCGATCCGGACGGATCTCGACACGAGGTCGAAGTTCGATCTCACATCGCGCCTTGGCACCGACCTCCGTCCGAAGGTGAGATGTTCGATCTCGACGCCATGAGAACGATGTTTCAGACAACGATGCATGTGCTGGAAGTAGCGCCCGCCGAGCACGACATGCATCCCTCTGACCACTGACGCCGCAACTAGCTGCTAGGAACGCCAGATCTGCCGATCTGGTCGGCTCGCCGACCGGCGCAGCATCGGGCAATGTGTACTGCGTGACTGAGCCCCACCGCGATGCGGGCACGCATCCGTGGTTCGAGAGAGTCCTTGCGCCGATTCTGCATGACCTCGGAGCAACGTGCGCAGCATCGTTCGAAGTTCGTGACGCGCGATGGGAAGGGCAGTCGATCTCGGCCGGGATCTCCTTCGTGATCTGTCACTCGCTCGGCGCAGATAAGCGGGTGTCGGTCGTTGCCTCGGGCAAGCCCTGGCATGACATCGCGGATACCGCCGACAAGGCCCAGGACGTCGCAACGGATGCCCTTTGGTTCGAAGGACTTTCCCCGGTATGGCCCGAGTGTCCAGAACACCCCGGATCGCACGCCCTTTTGGCGACGGTGGTGTCGGATCGACCTGTTTGGCTGTGCCCGGCGAATCGCGAGGTCATTGCCGAGATCGGAACTCTCTCCGATCCGGTACCGCGGGTTGACAGCGCGTAGGAGCGCCAGATCTGCCGATCGGTACTCGCCGTAGCACGGCTCGATCGGGCCGTCTGGCGCGGTGCTGAGACAAGCTGCGGACTTCCGTGACCGCCATCGAACGGTTCTCATCATCAGTGGAATTGTCGCGTGGGTCATCGTCGCGGGCATCTGCTTTCGAACTGGAATCCACGGAGCGGCAATCACTGCGTTGGCCTTCGCCGTGCTGTGGACCTACTTCGTTCGTTACGCACTCCAGGCAGGCCGCGCCCGATAGCGCATATCTGCTGCGGGTTCAGGGGTTCATCGCAACGCTTCGTCGAGTGCTTGTGATGGTGATCTCCATCCGAGGGTTTGTCGAGGCCTGTCGTTGAGTTCTGCGGCGACGGCGTCGAGATCCGCTTGTGTGAAGTGGGCGATCTCGGTG
>JBBQGQ010000035.1:0-45941 GCA_038323195.1 Acidimicrobiia bacterium
CACCGGCACGATCGACCATGAAGCCGTGGTCCTCAAAACGAACGTCGCGTTCGACAAGCTCCCGATCAACAACGGCGGAGACCCACCCGCTCCCGTCGCCACCGGCGCCGACAAAGTTGGCGAAGACGCCAACATCGGCGAGACCGGAGATCCCAACCTCAAGCCGGGCGACACCCGCACCTTCACGATCAAGAACATGACCGCCGGCAACTACGACATCGTCTGCAACCTCGCCCAGCACTACGGCAAAGGCATGCGCGCCGCCCTCACGATTGGCTGATTCCATGGACGACGACAAGGACCTCCCTCCGACGATTGGCTGGTTCCGCGCCATCCTGACCGCCGTGGTCATCGTCGTTGTCGGGATCGCGATCCTCGTGTACGGATCCAATGCGGTGCTGACGAAGGTGCACGGCAAGACTCGTAGCAGTCTCGTCGGGATCGTGACGCCGTTGTTCTTTGTCGTTCTGATCGCGTTGGCGTGGGCGCTACGGCAACTGCAGCGCCGGAAGATGATCTGATGTCGATGCCAGTCACGCCGGACGCCGACTGGCTCTGGGCAAACGAGCCGTGTCGCGCCGCATGTCCGGTCAATACCGACGCGGGCGCCTATGTCACCGCGATCGCCGAAGGGCGATTCGAGGACGCGTATCTCATCGCGCGCGCGCCGAATCCGTTTCCGTCCGTCTGTGGGCGCGTCTGCGCCGCGCCGTGCGAGCGTGCGTGTCGACGGGGCTCCGTCGATGCACCGGTGTCGATCCGTGCGCTCAAGCGATTCGTCACCGAACGGTTCGGAGTCGAGAGCTTCGCCGCGAACACCTTCTGGCACCGGGCGCACGGTGAAGTGCCACCCGCGATCGGTCCGAGCGTCGGCGTGATCGGCGGCGGTCCCGCAGGTCTCGCAGCCGCGTGCGACCTTCGGCTGGCGGGTCATCCGGTGACGGTGTACGAGGCCCAGGACCGGCTCGGCGGGATGATGGTGCTCGGGATCCCCGAGTACCGGCTTCCCCGGGCGCTCATCGCCCGCGAGATCGAGGCGATCGTCGAGCTCGGCATCGATGTCGAGACGAACGCGCGCATCGGCGAGACGCATTCGATCGCCGAGCTGCTCGACCGTCACGCGGCGCTCTTCCTCGCCGTTGGCACCGGGCGCGCACGCGACCTGGACCTACCGGGCCACGATCTCGACGGCGTACTGCGCGCCGTCGAGTACCTCCTCAACGTGAACCAGGGCTTCCGCGTCGAGCTCGGCGACCGCCTGGTCGTCGTCGGCGGCGGCAACGTGGCCTTCGACGCCGCCCGCACAGCGCTGCGCGCCGCGTCCGCCGGAGCGCCGCCACCCGCCCCCGTTGCTCTGGGCGCAAGCTCCGATGAAGACGCGCGCCGCGCCATGACGACCACGCTCGACGTCGCCCGCGCTGCGCGCCGTGCCGGCGTCCTCGACGTCACCGTCGTCGCGCTCGAATCCGCAGAGGAGATTCCCGCCGATCCCGAAGAGATCGAAGAGGCCGAGCGCGAAGGCATACGGATCGTTTACCGGCGCGGCCCGCAACGCTTCGTCGGCGACACGCACGTGACGGGCCTGGAGACGATCGCCGTGACGTCGGCGTTCGACGCGCAAGGACGATTCTCCCCGACCTTCGAACACGGCACCGAGACCGTGATCCCGGCCGACACCGTCATCCTCGCGGTGGGCCAGGGAGCGGACGTGGACTTCCTCGACGCCGGTGTCACCCTTGAGCGCACCGGCGCGGGAGGCGTGAAGGTCGATCCCGTGTCCTTGCTCACCTCCGACCCGCGCATCTGGGCGGGTGGTGACGTCGCTCGCGGCCCGAGGAACCTGATCGATGCCATCGCAGACGGAAGGCGCGCCGCCGCTTCGATCCACAGCGCCCTGACCGGCGCTCCGGCGGCCTCCTCGACCCACGAGATCCGCGTCGAGCTGCGTAGCGGGTTCCGCCGGCTGGACAGCGACTACGACGCGGTCCCGCGCCAGCCGATCCCGGCCACGCCGACCGGTCGGCGGGTTGGATTCGGTGAGGTCGAGACCGGATACGACGAACACCAGGCTCGGCTCGAAGGGCTCCGCTGCCTGCGTTGCTTCGACAACGTCATGCTTTCGCCGGAACTGTGCATTCTCTGCGGTCTCTGTGTCGACGTGTGTCCGCCCAATTGCATCACTATCGCGCGCGCCGACCACGTCGGGCTCGGAAGTGAGCAGCAATCGGTCCTCCTCCTCGACGAGGACCTCTGCATCCGGTGCGGACTCTGCGTGAATCGCTGCCCGCCCGGTGCGTTGTCGATGGTTCACGCCATGGAGACCGCGCATGACTGACCTCCGCCACAACAGTCTCGAGCCCGGCCGTACTTCTGTCGACCACGGCATCACCGCCCGTGTCAAGCGCAGTGACGCGTGGCGTTCGGCCTTCCGTCATGCGCAGACCGACACGCCACGCGGGCGAGCGCTCCAGTCGTTCAGCAACGTCTTCTTGCACGTGTACCCGGTCAAGATTCCGAACCGAGTGTTGCGCTTGCGGTACTCGCTCCGACTCGGATTCATCGCGGCAGTGCTCTTCGGGATCCTGCTCGTCACCGGCGTATACCTCATGTTCGTCTACACGCCGTCGGTCGGCTCCGCCTACGGCGACATGCAACACCTGAAGACCGGTGTCGGCTTCGGCCAGCTGATCAGGAACGTGCACCGCTGGGCGGCGCACTTGATGGTGCTCGTCGTCGCGCTCCATCTCGTCCAGGTCTTCTACGCGGGCGCCTACAAGAAGCCGCGCGAATTCAACTGGGTGATCGGCGTGATGCTGCTGCTGCTCACTCTCGGCTTCTCGTTCACCGGCTACCTGCTGCCCTGGGACCAGCTCGCGTACTGGGCCGTAACCGTCGGTACGAACCTCGTGCACTACGTCCCGCTCGTCGGAGGCAAGCTGCAGGACCTGTTGATCGGTGGGCCGCAAGTCGGACAGAACACATTGTTGCGCTTCTACGCCCTCCACGTCGCAGTGCTCCCGATGCTCCTCGTCCTGATGTTGGTCGTGCACATCTGGCGAGTCCGCAAGGACGGCTTCGCCGTGCAGCGGTCGAACGTCGGCGCGTTCGCCGAAGAAGCGACCGAGCACCCCGCGGCGGTACCCGCACCCGCAGCAACGCCGATGGCGCAAGCCGCGCCGGAGCTGTACGGGGGTCGGGTACGCCTGCTCGGCGTCGTCGACCGGGAGTCGATCACCGAAGCAGCACGACCCGTCGACGACACCGTGTTCACCTGGCCACATCTGCTGGTGCGCCACGTCGTGGTCGCCCTCGGCACCGCCGCGGTCGTGTTGGGCCTCGCGGTCTCCTTCAGCGCGCCACTGCGCGGCCTCGCGAACCCGAACCTCACACCGGAGCCGGCGAAGGCACCCTGGTACTTCGCGGGATTGCAGGAACTGCTCTCGCGCTTCGATGGCCTCGTCGCCGGGATCCTCGTTCCCGCGGGCGCGGTATTCGTCCTCGTGCTGCTCCCCTACATCGACCGGAACCCGGACACCCGAGCGAGTCATCGCAAGGTCGCGATCTCGTTGTTCAGTTTGCTGCTCGCGATCGCGGTGACGCTCACGGTGATCGGAACGTTCTTCCGCGGTCCCGGCTGGACGTTCGTCGCGCCGTGGACCCACTCGTACATCGAGTTCTAGGAGCCTCAATGGATGACAAGAGTCGACGCGATTTCCTCCGAGGCGGTTGGAAGCTCGGCGGCGCACTACTGATCGGCGCCGCGACGTACACCGGCTACGAGGCACTTCGCCCGTTGGCATCAGGCGCGTCCGGCGCCAAGCTCACCGTCGGCACCACATCGAGTTTCGCTACGGGCACCAGCACATACGTGTCCGCCGGCCGGATGTACATCGTCAACGCGAACGACTACCTCTTCGCGCTCTCGCAGAAGTGCCCACACCTCGGTTGCCACGTCCCCTTCTGCGAGAGCTCCGGCCGGTTCGAGTGCCCGTGTCACGGTTCGATCTACGACCTTGCGGGCGAGTACATCACGGGTCCCGCGCCGCGGGGTATGGATCGTTACGAGGTGGCACTCGACGGCCAGAACGTCGTCGTCGACACGAGTGTCCTGAAAGCGGGCCCGGCTCGCGGGGTCAAGAACTTCCTCACGCCGCCCAAGGGCCCGAGCTGCATCGGCAAGGCCTGACGTGCCGCGCGAACGGCCCGGGCCCCCGCCGTTCGAGCCCGAATGGCTCGACCGCAGCCTGAACCGCTACCTCGCGTGGGGTCTCGTGTTCATGGTCCTGCTCCTCGCCGGCTTCGTCGCGTACCGCGTGCGTGAACCCGGCCTCCGAAGAGACGCAACGCGCGCGCAGACCACGAGCTACACGGCCATCGGGACCCAGATCTTCGCCGCGAACTGCGCGCAATGTCACGGGAAGGACGCAACCGGAGGCGGCAGTGCTCCGACCCTGAACTCGAGCCAGTTCTTGAAGAGCACCACGGACGATCAGATCTTCGCGCTCGTGTCGGGAGGCGTCTCCGGCACCGAGATGCCCGCGTGGAGCCTCGACTACGGCGGCACGTTCACCGCCGAGCAGGTACGTCAGGTCGTCACATATCTACGCTCACTCGCACCACACGCCCCGAGCGTCCCCGCATGGCGCCAGAGCGCGAAAGCGACGTCATAGCAGGCCAAAGATCGGCGCTGTCACCGAGCAAACGGGCGCCGACCATTCCGTCCTTGTGTCTCGCACGACACGTTGGAGTCGCGATCCCGAAACCTTGAGGGTGAACCTCCCGTCGAGCCTCAGCGCTCGGTGGGGAGTCGCCGTCCCGTGATCTGTTCGGTGACGATGCGGACGTATTGCTCGCGCTTGCCCGCGGGCCAGTCGTGTCCGAGCAGGGTCTTCGCATGAGCGACGCTGTCGGCGTCGCGAAGCTGTTGCGCGTGTCCGCGCACGCTCCATCCGGGCGACGCGCTGTCGACCTCGAACACGACCGGCGTCTCGAGTAGTGCGGCATCGAGTTTCGCGCCCGGATCGGTACGGAACGCGATGTCGTGGTCCATGACCGCGTAGTACACGGGAAAGATCGCGAGCTGATCCGCGATGTGCAAGCCCACCCGTCCGAGGGTTCGGCTGTGCAGGAGCAGGCGGCACTCCGCTTCGTCGATAGAGTGCAGTCCCTGGCTCGTCATGTCGCGAGTCTCCTTGGGGAGCGGCGTCTTTGGCATTTGGGTTGTCTCCGGATGCGCGGGTGGTATCAGCCGACCGCGGCTGCGTAGAAGTCGCGCATCTTCTCGCCGCCAGTCTGAATGTCGAAGCGTTCGTGGTCGTGGCTGATATTGAGGCTGGGGCAGAACCAGCTGCGCTCGCCGACGAAGAAGTGAGGGGAGCCGCGCACACCGCGCGCCTTGCCCTGTTCCCAGTCGATTTGGAGCGCGGATTCGGCCTCCGTGCGATCGAGCGGCTCGACGCCGGCGTTGCGCCCGATTGCTGCCAGGACATCGTGGTCGGAGATGTCCTCTCCGTGCTCGAAGAGCGCGTCGCGCAGTGCGAGACTCACTGTCTCGCCGATGGCATCGTCGAGAAGATATGCGGCGGCCGCAAGACCGAATGCCGGAATAGATGTGAGTGGAAACATCGCGGCGTCAAACCCGGCGAACAGGTCGGGCGCAACCTGCGCGCGCAAGGCGTCGACCTCCCGGGCGAGGAGGTTGGCACCGAGGGGAGCTCCGTTGATCCATTCGAGCGGCCATCCCCGCACCCGCAATGATGTCTGACTGCCGCGCGCTCGGCGCGCCTCGTTCAAACGTCGCAATCCAACATGTGTGAACGGGCAAGTCATATCGGCGAACACTTCGATTCGGGCCATGACGAACACCTCCGATCGGCGAGGTCACGTGACCAACATGCCCGCGCGCGCCCCCCGGTGGATAGGTCCGAACGTCCCGGCCGGCCAGGGACTACGACCCAAACCGTCCGATCGCGACCGCGTCGTTCCCGGGTGCGCGCCACACTGCACTGGACCGCACCCACGGGCAACGGATCGCCCGTGACCGGCTACATCGTGACCCCCTATCTCGCCGGCGCCGCCCAGTCCCCTCGCACGTTCAACACGACCGCGACCACAGCCACAGTCACGGGCCTCACCACTGCCAAGACCTACACGTTCAAGGTCGCCGCCAGGAACGCAGTCGGGACCGGACCCCAATCGACTGCATCCAACCCCGTCACACCGGCCTGACCTGACGCAACCGAGACGACCGTTCGAGCGGCACGAGCGCCGCCGCACCGTTCTGGGCCGGCTAAGCCGCGCTTGTACGGCAGGCAGCACAGAAGGCGCACGTCGGCACCGTCCCGTTCCTCGCGCCGGTGTTCTACGCGGTTGCGAATGCTGCGCGCCCGAACACCGTGTTTCACGACGTCGTCGGCGGAAGCGACCTGCGCGACGAGGCGACCGTCGGTTGGGACGACGCGACAGGCCTGGGATCGCCGATCGGTACGCCGCTGGCCGACGCGATCGTGGCCTACCTCAAGGCGCATCCCGCCTCGTCGTGACTGCGAACCTGAGAAGGCCATAGTCCTGCGTGGAGTGCCGCGCACTACGCGCGGGAAGTGGGGCCGGTGAGCGGTCGGTGCAATGTGGGCCGTCGTGCAACGTTGTGGAGCAGTCTGTGGAACCGGGGGATTCGCTCGGGCGGTCGCGTGAGCGGGTTCAGTTGCGCGGCGGTGCCGAGCTGTCGGAACGCGGCCTCGCTCAGCCGATCGTGGATCTCGGACCGCGCGAGCTGCAGAAGAATTTCAGGATGCACGATGCCTCCCAGTGGGATACCACTGTTGTGGTTACACGTTTGTCGTTCGCTCGACGGTACGCCCGTTCGCTGACATCCCCTGTCAGGGAAACCGGATAGTTTCGGGGTGTGCGTGCCAGTCGCCTCGTCTCGCTGCTCCTGTTGTTGCAGCATCGCGGCCGCCTGACCGCGGCGGAGCTCGCCGAAGCGCTCGAGGTATCTGTGCGCACCATCTACCGCGACGTCGAAGCGCTCGGTGCCGCGGGAGTTCCCGTCTACACCGAGTCGGGCCGCAACGGCGGCTGTCAGCTGATCGACGGGTACCGCACGCGCCTGACCGGCTTGACCACGAAGGAGGCCGAAGCCCTGTTCGCGACCGGTATGCCCGGCCAGGTCGGTGAGCTCGGGCTCGGCACCGTGCTGGGCGCGGCGCAACTCAAGCTGCTCGCCGCGCTTCCCAAAGAGCTGGCCGACCGCGCCGTGTCCGCCCGTCAGCGCTTCCATTTCGACGCGCCGACGTGGTTTCGCGCCGCACGCAACGAACCACATCTTGCGACCGTGGCTGCCGCGGTCTGGGACGACCGTCGGATCGTCGTTCGTTACCGGCATCCCGGTTCTGACGACGCCTCCCCCCGCGCCCTCGAGCCTTACGGTCTGGTCTGCAAAGCCGGCGTCTGGTATCTGGTCGCGCGCCGCGACGGCGAGCTCCGAACGTATCGGGTGTCGCGCGTGCAGGAGGTAGCGACGCTCGACGAACACTTCGAACGACCGGCGGATTTCGATCTCGCAACGCATTGGCGGGACGCGGTCGCAGGCTTCGAAGCGTCGTTGCCCCCGGTCGACGTCGTCGTCCGCGCGTCCGCCCACGGCATCGATGAACTGAGCTGGCTGACGCGCAGCTCCGGCCGAGCGATCAAACAGCGTCACCTGCTCGACGACGGCTGGACCCACGCCACAATCGCATTCGAGAGCGTCGACGACGCCTACACCGAGCTACTCCGACTCGGTGCCGACGTCGAGATCATCGAACCCGTCGGACTGCGTACGCGAACCATCGAAACCGCACACGCGATGGCCACCCTCTACACGCAAGGCTCGCACCCGACCATCCCTTCGCCGGTGACTCACCCCGCTGACTCGGGCTGCGCCGACGGGTAGCGTTGAGCGATTGAGGCGTACGAGCCGGTGACGCGAGGAGCCGGTCATGTGTGGGAGCCGATGACCGTGGAGATCTTCAAGGAATTCACTTTCGAGGCGGCGCATCGCCTTCCGAACGTTCCCGCCGGGCACAAGTGTGCGCGCCTTCACGGCCACTCTTTCAATGTCTCGGTGCATGTCGTCGGACCGGTTGGCGATGACACCGGCTGGGTGCGCGACTTTGCCGACCTCACCTGCGCGATGAAGCCCGTGCTCGGTCAGCTCGACCATAACTATCTGAACGATGTTGAGGGTCTGGAGAACCCGACGAGCGAAGTGCTGGCGGGATGGATCTGGGACCGTCTGTACCCCGCGATGCCAGACCTAACGCAAGTCGTCGTGCGCGAGACGTGCACGTCCGGATGTGTGTATCGAGGCGAAGTGTGAGCGCGGATACGTCAGCGGGCGTGGGTGCGCACGGCGATGTCGCGGTGCTGGCGAGCGGAGGTCTGGACAGCGCGATCCTCGTCGCGGAATTCTTACGCCGGGGTCGGGTGGTCCATCCGATCTATGTTCGTTTTGGTCTCGCATGGGAGCCGACCGAGGAGGCGCACCTGCGGCGCTTTCTCGACACGTTGAAGCGTCCCGCGCCCGAACCGCTGACGGCGTTGAAGGTTCCGATCGGGTCCGTTTACGGCCCTCACTGGAGCGTCTCCGGAGACGCGGTGCCCGACGAGCGCTCCGCAGATGAGGCCGTCTATCTGCCGGGACGGAACCTGCTCCTGCTCACGCAACCGAGCGTCTGGTGCGCACTTCATGGCGTGCACACGATCGCGCTCGGCACGCTGAAGGGAAACCCGTTTCCGGACAGCTCGCGTGAGTTTTTCGATGACTTCGCGGCGCTGGTGCAACGCGGCATGGGACATTCGCTCGCGGTCGTCGCGCCGTTCACGGAGCTGACGAAGGCCGATGTGCTCGAACTCGGCCGCGATCTCGCGTTGCAGCACACGTTCTCGTGCATCGATCCGCAGGGAGGGCGCCACTGCGGACACTGCAACAAGTGCGCCGAACGTCGCCTCGCGTTCTCGACGCTGCGGATCGACGACGTCACCGAGTACGAGCAGCCCTGACGGCGCGGGTCGGAGGGATCCCGGTGTGAGTGCCGTCTACGTGGCGCCCATTTCCTTTGGCCTGGGCGACCTCGCCGTTTCGCTGCCCGCCATCCAGGGGTTCATCGCACAGAACCGTCACAACGGCGACGAGACGTGGCTGATCGCACGCTCGGTCGCCCAGGCACGGCTTGCCGACCGCATCGCAGGATTGGCCGGCTGGCTGGAGGAAAAGTCGTTCGACCGCGACGAGCACGAGCACGACGGTCGCTTCGTCGACCTGCGTGATCATCCACTGCAACGAGACTGGTGGTGGGGATCGGCGGAATTCGAGGACGCGTTCGGACCGCTCTCGATCAACGACATTCTCATGCGTATCTGTGCGGACTTCGACATCCCTGCCGACTTCACCCGACCGATCCCGCTGACGGCGTTTCCGCGACCCGAGCTCAGCGCGTTCGTACTCTTGGTTACGGAAAGCGACGGACCGTCGAAACACTGGTCGGTGGACCGCTGGAAAACACTCACGGACACGCTCTGCGCACGGGGGCATGACGTGCGCCTGGTCGTTCGTGACGAGGCCGCGCCCGAGATGCGCGCACTCGGGATCGCAGAAGCACGCGCACCCTCGCCCGGCGACGCGCTCGACATGCTCGGCGCTGCAGCCGCGGTGATCGGAATCGACACCGGGTTGACGCACCTCGCGGTCCAGCAAGGGACGCCGACGGTCACGATCTGCCATGCTCCGGCGGTCTTCTTCCGCCCTTGGCCGCATACGCGCGCGGTGGTGGGCGATCGATGCGACGAAGCCTGCGTCACCGCCGCGAAGGAGTACGCGTACAACGCCATAGTCGACTTGCGCGGGCTGCGTTGGCAGCCGCGGATGTGCCCGGTAGGCGGACGCTGCCTCGACTCCGTGCAACCGGAGAATGTCCTCGGCGCACTGGAAGATCTGCTGTGAACCACGAGCAGGCTGACGGCGTGCCGCGGGAGGAGACGCTCACCAGCGTCGACGTCGACGCGCATCCAGAGAGTCGCGTTCACAACTCGCAGCTTCACGGCATCGGACGCGTTGTGGCAGTTGACGGCCTATACGCGTGGAACAACCTCGGTCGAAACGTCGTGTTCGCCGGCGAGGACTTCCGGCCTCGAGCGGTTTTCGACGAATCCGTCTTCTCGGAAGACGAGCCGTCCCAGTACGACCTCGACGTCCACGCGATTCTCGACATCTCGAGCGTGGGCATCGTCGCGACGCTGAACCATCTCGGCATGCTGCGCGCCTTTTCGGCGGGCGATGTCCGGCGGCCGGGGCCACTGCGCCGCGTCGCCCCGTTGTGGACGCGCACGTTCGCGCCGGACGTCGAGCGCGCGGTCGTCCTCGGCGATCGTGTCGTCGGATCCCGACCGCGCGAAGAAGGTGCTCCGGGGCTGATCGTTACCGAGCGGCTCTCGACAAAGGACGATCCCGGACCCCTGAAGATGCGCGTGCAACTGGAGAAGTTGGGAATGGTCACCGCGCTCGCCGCGTTTCGCAACGGAGCGCATGAATGCGTAGCGCTCGGCGGCGCCGGGCAGGTGAGCCTGGCACCGGCGGCAACCGACGGCGTAGGTCCGCTGCGCTGGAGCATCAACGTGGACTTCGAGACGAAGGTTGTCCTATGGGACGGCGCGCTCGTGTGGGCCGCCGGCAGCGAGCACGTGGCGAACGCGATCGGCGACCACGACTGGGAAGCACTGCACGGCGGTGGCTTCGCGGCGCTCGACCCAACCGACGGGCGAGCGGTCGTGACCGGCCGCTTCTCAGAGGACCTCGCCTGGGGCAACGGCGGCGTCGCGGTGGCCCTCGTTCCCGGCGCACTGTGCGGGGTTGGACGCCGGGGCCAGCTGTGCGCGTTCGACACGCGCGACGGCACGCCGCTCATCACGAGCGCTGACATCGCGGACGCATCGCTCGGCATCGCCCATACCGCAGCCGTGGGCAATCAGGTGCTCTACGGCTTCAATCGCGGCGGATACCGGCTGCACGCGATCCGGATCGCGGCGATCTCGGGCCGCGCCTGATCATGACGAGTCGCCGATGTCGCCCGAGCCGTCCGGTCCGTACAGCTTGAGGCTCTGATACGGCACGAAGCGTCTGCCGCCGGTCCGCACGTCGTCGAAGAGCGCCTCCAACGCCTCGTGCAGGAGCGCTAGTTGCTGATGCAGGATGGGCAAGCGCGCCGCGTAGAGGTCGCTATCGGCGCGTTGCGAGCGCGCGGCCGTTTCGGTGAAAAAGATGCGGATCACGAGCACCGACAAGCGGTCGAACGCCATCGCGGGACTCTCCGTCGTCGGTGACGCCGCCATTGCCTGGACGATGCCGGCCGCCAGCGCGGCGTCAATGGCCTCGACGAGCTCGTGTCGCCTGGTGTTGAGCGCGTCGATGTCTCGCTTGGCCGCCGCGACCGCGCGGTCGTCCGCGTTGTCGCGGCGCGCGATGTCTTCGCAGTTCCACTGCACGACGTTGTTCTGGTGGAGCTCGAGCAAAAGTCCGAGGACTCCACTACTCGCCGGGCGTGCGGGCTCGCACAGCGCCTGCCGGAACTCCGCGACAACGCCGGCGATGGAAGGCAAATTCTTCGGCGGCGCTGCCATCACGTCCGGCCTTGCAGGTGGCGCAGCACCGATCTCGCGGCAAGCGCACCTTGGCCCAATGCGGCCGCAACCCGCGCGTACGAACCTGCGACGACGTCGCCCGCGGCAAACACGCCCTCGCGCGATGTTTGCATCTCAGCATCGACCGCGATTGCGCCCGCTCGGTCGAGCGTGAGCTGGCCTCGAAAGAGATCCGTACGAGGCACGCGCGCGATCCGCACGACCAGTCCTCCAGCCTCCAACCGCCGGCGCTGCCCGTCGGTACGCCGGACGACCGTCACTCCCTCGAGGCGGTCCCCACCGTCCAGGCTGTCCAACTCCCAGCCCGGGAGGTCCTCGACGCGGGGCTCATGGCGAACCTGCTCGACGATGTCATGGCGCGAGGTGAGTGCTTCCCCGCGGTGGACCAGCCAAACCCTCGAGCCCGCTCTCGCGAGCTCGAGCGCGTCGAGTGTGGCGCTGTCGCCTCCGCCGATCACGACGACGTCACGCCCGACGAACCGGTCCGGCCGCGCCTCGAGTTGATACGTGACGTCACCTCCGAAGGCGCCGTCTTCGGCGGCGGGGAGCTGCTGGTGTCTCGTTCCGGTCGCAATCACCAATGCTCGTCCCCGGATGCGCGCGGCATCGACTTCTATCCATCGCTCACCGAGGTCGACGCGCGTGACGGGATGTGACAGGCGGAGACGATCGCCCAGGATCGCCGCAGAGTCCTCCAAGGAGTCGCGCAGGGCGGGACCGTCGGGGAACCGGCCGGTCGCGACATTGCGGACGGAGTGCCCGATCTCGACGAGCTGGCCCCCCGGACGCTCGACCGCCTCGAACACCGTCGTGTCGAGCTGAATGTCAAAACACTCGAGCGCGCAACTCACGCCCGCGGCACCCGCGCCGACGATGACCACATCGCGCTGCTCTTCTCCGCGAATCGCATCGGCGTCCATCGAGACCTCTCAGATCACGACACCGCAATGGCTGCTGCGGGGGTTGGAGCTTACGCGTGATCCAGGCCCGAGCGGTGTGAGGGTTCCGTGATCTCGCATCCGTGTGCGAGCCGGTTGCGAGAGATGACGACGCGCCAGAAGCCGCCGACCTCGTCGCGGCGTATCACTTCTCGCCGGTCGTCTCGATCGAGCACGACGAAGACTTCGCCACAGAGGGGGCAGGTCTCTTCTGGCATCGCCACAACCTCCCGCCCGGCGCGTCGCCCGCTTCGGCTGCTAGCGAATCGCTGAACTCCGCGGCCGGTCCGAGGTTCTGCCCGGGTTCGGCGTCGTCCGTCCGCTGTCCCGACGCAATTTCCATTCCCTGCGCGCACACGATGCCGAGGTCGCTGCAAACGACATCGCCAAGCCCCGCGAGTGCCGCCGCTCCCCGGAAATCCTCGGCAGGAACCCGGGCGTGCTCGGCCGGGCGTCTCCTGCGGACCGAGCATGGCGCGTCGTCGGCATCATGGCGCAGGGTACATCATGCTTTCCGGGATGTAAACCGTGCTTTCACAGGGCCCGAGACGAGCTTGATCAGTTGGGCTTTCCGGCGTCGACCCATCGCGGGAAAGCTTCGATCTGAGCGTCGGGCCAGGCGCCGTCGCACTGCATCGTCCCGTCGTGCAGGCGCGCGAGGATGCCGTCGGCGTGAAGGCTGACGTCCGTGTAGGCCCACAAGTCGAAGTGGGATTCCACGCCGGATGGACGCTGCACCGCGCCGGTCCGAATCCGACCGCGCAGATGCGGCCCGCGATGACCGTCATCTACTTCGCCGACGGCACTCGAGTCTGCGAGCCCGAGTCGATCTACCAAGAGTTCGATCTCGCGGTCTGGCTACCCGGCCTGCGCACGGGCGACGTTGCCGCGAGCTCCGTCAACCCGTTGCTCTGGCCGATCGACGGCGATCCGCAGCCGCTACCGAGCTAGAGCGAGCGGCTCAGATGGCGATTCAGCGCGTCGAGCGTGGCGCGGGCCGCGGCGTCGATGAGGCTCGTTCCCGCCGCCACCCCGTAGCGCAAGGGCGATCGGGAGTCGACGCCGTCGAGTGCGACCGCGACGACGACCTGTTCGTCATCGCCCGCGTCGTCGAGCGGACGCGCCCAATCGATGTGCGCGTGGATCTCGGTGCCGAGATCGTGGACCGCGTCGATGGTGGCTTGGACTGCGCCTTCGATCCCGTCGCTGACGGGCGCGCGGCCGATCGTACGCCGGCCGTCGAGGACGAGGTGGACCTCGAGCTCGTCGGTGTCGGGAAACGCGAGTACCGCGAGCAGGCGAGCTCGGCTCGGCTCGTCGGCCGCTTCGACGTCAGCCGCAACGGCCTCGGTCGTCGCGGGCGAGGCGGCGAGAACGGGTTGCGGTGCGACGACCGGCGCCGTGCGCCAGCGCACGACTTCTACCGCGACCGGGCGGTCGGAGTGGCGCGCCGCAATGCGCGACGCCGAGACCGGTACCGGTTGTTCGCCGCGGCGCGAACGGTCGGTGCTCTCGGGGCGGGACTCGACGTGCAGCTGCACGAGCAGCATGTCGTCGGTGTCTTCGAAGCCCGCGGCCCGCACGCCGGGGAGCTTGCGCAGCTCGAGCTCGAGGTCGTCAATGGACCAGACGGCGTCGCCGCGGATCGGGCTCATTGCTTTGCCTCCTTGGCTTCGTAGAGCCGCGAGTCGGCGAGTTGTACGAGCTGGTCCAACTCCGTCGCCTCGTCGGGGCACTGCGCCACCCCGAAGGAGAAGGCCGGACACGCGCGCTCCACGCCTTCGGCCCGGCGCACCCGGTCGAGCAACGTCGGCACGAGGTCGGCCCCGGTATTGGGGAGGATCATCGCGAACTCGTCGCCGCCGAGGCGGCCCGCGTTGTCACCGAATCGCAGCGCGCTCCGGAAGCGTTCGCCGAGATCGCGCAGAACCGCGTCGCCCGCTTGGTGGCCCTGCTCGTCGTTGATGCTCTTGAAGTTGTCCAGATCGAGCAGTACCAGCGTGAACGGCCAGCCGTAGCGCGTGCTGCGCGCGACCGCCATATCGAGCAGGCGGTCGAAGCTGCGCCGGTCGTACAAACCGGTGAGCGGGTCGTGCCACGCGTCGTACCGCAAGGCGTCGAGCCGGAGCGCGAGGACGCACAGCGTCAGGAGGAGCGATCGGTCGAAGCTGTAGTCGTCGAGTGCGGGGCGGGTGTAGAGGCCGGGCGCAGAGACCAGTAGCTCTTCGTCGTCGGCGCCCAGCGGGCGCCGACCGGCGCGGAACACCTGCGAGCCGAGGCTCGATTCCTCGATCACGACCGCGGCGTCGTCGAGCTCGAACTGCTCGACGAGCGAGTCGAGAGCCTTGTAGATGAGCGCGATGCCCGATTCGCTGGTGGCAACCGCTGAGGCGAAATCGTCGCCGAGGGCGTTCATCCGTTTTACCCCGCTGGGAGTGTTCGTGCCGACCGGGACGGAGTTCGTCGCGCGTTCACCCGAGGGACCCGGAAACAACGCCCCGAGCCCACGAGTGATATCCGGCGGTTGCGACACGTTGCCCCTCCCTGGACGATCGCAACTGCGACGACCGCAACGGCTACGCGACCTTCGGCGCGCCGCCCCCCTCGTGACCCTTACCTCTGACCGCGTTTGCACGCTCAGCATAGTGACGCGCGCGGCGCACCTGAAATGGCCACGACCGAAAATGGGACGAGGTCGCCCGACGAGGGCAATGTACGATCCGCACACCCCGATCGAATCCTGTGCCAGCCTCCGAGATCTCGTCCCCATGATTCGAGACGACCTGCGCACCGCGCTGGGCCGCGCGCTCGAGCGGGCCGGCTACCCCGAACCGCCCGGCGGCATCGGACTCGACGCCGCTCGCAGCCGCGACCACGGCGACTGGGCGTCGAACGTCGCCCTCCAGCTCAACCGCGCGGTCGGCGCCAAGCCGATCGACATCGCGCGTCAGATCAAGACCGAGCTCGAGGCCGATGCCACCCCGCATCTGGCCAAGATCGAGGTCGCGGGCCCGGGCTTCCTCAATCTCTTCCTCGCCCCGACCTGGCTGCACGACGTCTTGCGCGACGTCGTGGCCGCCGGCGAGGGATACGGGCGCTCGACCGTCCTCGCGGGCCGGCTGATCAACCTCGAGTTCGTGTCGGCCAATCCCACCGGCCCCTTGCACGCAGGTGGCGGCCGCTGGGTTGCGGTCGGCGACGCGATCGCGAACCTGCTCGCCGCACAGGGTGCCGAGGTACACCGCGAGTACTACCTCAACGATGCCGGTTCCCAGCTCGACAAGTTCCGCGACTCGCTCTACGCGCGATACGGAGGCGCCGAGCCGCCTGAGGACGGGTACCACGGCCAGTACCTCGTCGACATGGCGGCGCAGCTGCACGCCGAGCTGGGCGACGACGTCACCCCCGACGAGGCGTCCGAATGGGGCCACCGGCGCGTCGTGCAGAGCTTGCGGGACGATCTCGCGCGCGTGGGGGTGCACTTCGACACGTGGTTCTCCGAGCGCACCCTGCACGAGCGCGGCGAGGTTGCCGACGTGCTCGCGCAGCTCACCGCGAAGGGGTTCGTCTACGAGCACGACGGTGCCCGCTGGTTGCGCTCTACCGACTTCGGCGACCAGCGCGACCGGGTGCTGGTGCGCAGCGACGGCACCACGACGTATCTCTGCAACGACCTCGCGTACCACCGGGACAAGTTCCGGCGCGGCTTCACGCACCTGATCGACATCTGGGGCGCCGACCATCACGGACAGGTGAAGTCGTTGCAGGCGGGCATGGAGGCGCTCGGGTTCGCGGCCGGCGAGCCCGAGATCATTCTGGGGCAGTTCGTGAAGGTGGTGAAGGAGGGGCGCGAAGTTCGCATGTCGAGGCGGACCGGCAACATCGTGACCCTCGCCGACATCCTCGACGAGGTCGACCCCGATGTCGCGCGCATGACATTCCTGTTGCAGGGCATCGACACGGCCCAGACCTTCGACCTCGACGTCGTGACGGAGCAGTCGCGCGAGAACCCCGTGTACTACGTGCAGTACGCGCACGCGCGCATCGCGTCGATCGGCCGTAAGGCGCAGAGCGCGGGCGTCGTACGCAAGCCACTGGCCGAGGTCGACCTCTCGGTACTCGTGCACGAACGCGAAGACGCGCTCCTGCGTGCGCTCGCCAACTACCCCGATGCCGTGCACGAGGCGGCCGAGGTCCGGGCGCCGCAGAAGATCAGCACGTGGGCGCGCGATTTCGCGGGTGAGTTCCACGGCTTCTACCGCGACTGCAAGGTGCTTTCCGGCGACGCCGAGCTCACCCAGGCGCGGCTCTGGCTCACCGAAGCCTGCCGGATCGGGCTCGCGAACGCGCTCGGCGTGCTCGGCGTGCACGCGCCCGAGGAGATGACGCGACTCGATAGCGACGAGCTCGATAGCGACGAGGACGAGATCGAAGCGTGAGTCCGTTCGACGTCTCGCTGCTTCCCGCCTCGGCGACCGTCGACGACGACGGACGGGTCGCCGTCGCGGGCGTCGATCTCGAATCGCTCGCCGCCCGTTTCGGCACCCCGCTGTACGTCTACGACGAAGCCGACATTCGTGCTCGCTGCCGGGCGTATCGCGGGGCGTTCGGCGACGGCGCGGCCTACGCGAGCAAGGCCTTCTTGTGTGTCGCGATGGCGCGTCTCGTGCACGAGGAGGGTCTGCACCTCGATGTCGCCACCGGCGGGGAGCTGTATGTCGCGCGAGCGGCCGGCTTCCCGCCCGACCGGATCGTGTTCCACGGCAACAACAAGTCGACCGCCGAGCTGGGCGCCGCACTCGAGGCCGGGGTCGGGCGGATCGCGGTCGACTCGACAGACGAGCTCGAGCGACTCGAGTCTCTGGTGCGCGACGGGATGCCCGCGCCGCGGGTGCACATACGGGTGACCCCGGGCGTCGAGGCGTACACCCATGAATACATCGAGACCGGCACGGAAGACTCGAAGTTCGGGTTCGGCCTCGACAACGGCGAGGCGCTCGCCGCCGTGCAGCGCGTCGTCGACCGGGGTCTGCTGGTGTTCGCGGGCGTGCACTGTCACATCGGCTCGCAGGTGTTCCGGCTCGACTCCTTCGGACGCGCCGTCGACAAGATGGTGGGTCTCGTGCGCGCGATCGAGGTCGAGGTGGGTGTGGCCGTCGAAGAGCTCAACCTGGGCGGCGGGCTGGGCGTGCGCTACCTGTCCGAGGACGTTGCTCCGACGATCGAGCAGTACGCGGCCGCCATGCACGAGTCGGTCGGCAAGGCGCTCGCCGACGCGGGCGTGCGGTCTCGCCCGCGACTGTTGACGGAACCCGGACGGTCGATCGTGGCGCCGGCCGGCATCACGCTCTATACCGTCGGCACGATCAAGGCGATCGACGGGGTGCGGACCTATGTCGCGGTCGACGGTGGTATGAGCGACAACCTGCGGCCGGTCACATACGGCGCGCGGTACGAGACGTTCCTGCCCGCGCGCGCGACCTCAGATCGCTCGGCCCTCGTGACGATCGCGGGCAAGCACTGCGAGCAGGGCGACATCGTCGTGCGCGACACCCCTTTGCCCGCAGATCTCGCGGTCGGCGAGATCCTGGCCACTCCGGTCACCGGCGCGTATTGCCATTCGATGGCGTCCAACTACAACAAGGTGACCCGGCCGGCGGTCGTGTTCGTGCGCGACGGCGCGGCGCGGCTGGTCGTACGGCGTGAGACCGACTCGGATCTGGTCCGGCTCGACGCCGACATCTAGCCTCGGGTTCGCCGATCGCACACAATCGGAGCCTTCTCCCGCCTTCCCCGGTCGTTGCAACGCATCGGGGGAGACGCGATGTCGATTTTGGCTGCCGATGCGCGGCTGGCCGCGGTTGCAGTCGCGCAGCAGGGTGCGTTCACGCGCGCCCAGGCGACGGCATCGGGGTTCAGTACCGCTCAGATCGAACGCCGGGTGCGCGCGGAGGTGTGGGAACGCGTGCTTCCGCGCGTGTACCGGTACGCCGCGACGCCGCCGTCGAGCGCGCTGTCTCACTGGGCGGCGGTTTTGTGGGCCGGGCCCGACTGCGCGCTCTCGCACGCGAGTGCGGCCGCGATCTGGCGCATCGGCGGCGGCGCGTCGCTCGGGCGGCCGGAGCTGATCGTGCCCAAGACGCGCGCGCCGCGGGCGCGCGGGGTCGTCGTCCACCGGGTACCGTGGACCGCCTCGCCGGATGTGCGGTGCGTGGGCGGGCTCCCGGTCACGTCACCGCTGCGGACCATCGTCGACCTCGCGGGTGTGCTCGGCCCGGAGGATCTCGCCGCGGTTCTCGAGCGTGCGCGGTCTCGCCGACTCGTCACGATCCGCGCGGTTCGCGGTCGCCTCGACGAGATCGGCACGGTGGGTCGCCCCGGCGCCGCCCGCCTACGGGCGCTCCTGGCACCGGTCGGTCCGGGGCGGGTCGAACCATCCGCAAGAATGGCGGGGTGACCGACGTCGTACGAGTGGGATTGCTGGGCTGTGGGAACGTGGGATCCGCGCTCGTACGGCTCCTCGAGGCCAACGCCGATCTCATCACGCAACGCGCCGGTGTGGAGCTCGATGTCACGCGGGTCGCGGTGCACAACGTCGCCAAGGAGCGCGACGTCGTCCTCGCCGCGGGGGTGCTGACGAACGACGTCGAAGCGGTTGTGACCGATCCCGAGATCGACGTGGTGGTCGAGGTCATCGGCGGCGTCGAACCGGCGCGGCGCCTGATCCTGACCGCGCTGAAATCGGGGAAGCCCGTGATCACCGCGAACAAGGAGCTGCTCGCGAACTTCGGCGAGGAGCTGTTCGACGCGGCCGAGACCGCGGGCGTCGACCTGCTGTTCGAAGCGTCGGTGGCCGGCGGAATTCCGCTCATGCGACCGCTGCGCGAGTCGCTCGCCGGTGAGCGCATCACCCGCGTCATGGGCATCGTCAACGGCACGACGAACTACGTGCTCACGCAGATGACCGAGGCGGGCTCGAGCTTCTCGGAAGCCGTGGCCGAAGCGCAAGAGCTCGGCTACGCGGAACGCGACCCGACCGCCGACGTCGAAGGAGTCGACGCCGCGGCGAAGGCCGCGATCATCGCAAGCATCGCGTTCGGCGCCCGCATCGTCGCCGGCGACGTGTACCGCGAGGGGATCACCAAGATCACGGCCGACGACATCGCCGCCGCGAACGAGCTCGGATATGTGGTCAAGCTCCTCGCCGTCGCCGAAGAGCACGACGGTGCCGTGGGCGCGCGTGTACATCCGGCGATGGTGCCCCTCGACCATCCGCTCGCGTCCGTTCGCGGCTCGTACAACGCGGTGTTCATCGAGGGCGAAGCCGTCGGCCAGCTGATGCTGCTCGGCCGCGGCGCGGGCGGCGGCCCGACCGCGAGCGCGGTGCTCGGCGACCTCATCGACGCGGCCAAGAACATTCGCGCCGGCGCGCGCGGGGCAACGATCGGCGACCTCGTCCGCAAGCCGATCCGCCCGATCGACGAGACCGCCTCACAGTTCTACGTCTCCCTCGACGTCGTCGACCAACCCGGCGTGCTCGCCACGATTGCCGGCGTGTTCGGCGACCACGAGGTCTCGATCCAATCGATGCAGCAAAAGGGCCAGGGTGCGGGCGCCCGCCTGATCTTCGTCACGCACCTCGCCCGCGAAGCGGCATTGACCGCGACGATCCACGACGTGCGAGAGCTCGACGTCGTCGGGCGAATCGGATCGGTGCTGCGGGTCGTGGGAGGTGAGGAGTAACCGTGGTTCGCTGGCAGGGGATCATCGACGCGTATCGCGCGCGTTTGCCGGTCACGGAGAAGACGCCCGTCGTGACGTTGTGCGAAGGCAACACGCCTCTCGTCGACGCGCCGCGCCTCTCCGACGCGGTCGGCGCGCGCGTGCTGTTGAAGGTCGAAGGCGCGAACCCGACGGGGTCCTTCAAGGACCGCGGGATGACGATGGCGATCTCAAAGGCGGCCGAGGACGGTGCCAAGGTCGTCGTGTGCGCGTCGACGGGCAACACCTCGGCGAGCGCGGCTGCGTACGCGGCCCGGGCGGAGATGCTCGCGGCGGTCATCATTCCCGACGGTCACGTCGCGCTCGGAAAGCTGGCGCAGGCGTTGATCCACGGCGCCAAGGTCGTTTCGATCCGAGGCAGCTTCGACGACGCGTTGCGCGTGGTGCGCGAGCTCGGGGAGCGAGGCGGCGTCACGGTGGTCAACTCGATCAACCCGTTCCGCATAGAAGGGCAGAAGACGGCCGCGTTCGAGATCTGTGACGCGCTCGGCGCCGCGCCCGACGTGCATTGCATCCCCGTCGGCAACGCCGGCAACATCACCGCGTATTGGAGGGGATATTGCGAGTACGCGCGCGATCGGGTCGTATCGAAGCGCCCGCGCATGCTCGGCTGGCAAGCGGCGGGATCGGCTCCACTGGTCCACGGCGAGCCCGTCCCGTACCCGGAGACCATCGCGACCGCCATACGAATCGGCAATCCGGCGAGTTGGGACAGCGCGATCGCGGCGCGCGACGAGTCGGACGGCCACATCGGTGCCGTCACCGACGCCCAGATTCTCGAGGCGTACCGAATGCTCGCGTCACAAGAGGGTGTCTTCGTGGAGCCGGCGTCGGCGGCCGCCGTAGCCGGGCTCTTGCAAGGAGCTGCGGCCGGATTGGTCGAGCGGGGTGAGACCATCGTGTGCACCGTCACCGGCCACGGGTTGAAGGATCCGAACCGGGCGATCGCTCAGATCGAGGCCCGACCGGCCGTCGAGGCGTCCGTCGACGTCGTGGTCGAAGAGCTCGGCCTCTGATGCCCGAGCAGGGAAGCCCGCGATGACGAAAAGCCCGCGATGACGAAAAGCCGGCGATGACGAAAAGACGCTGGATTGCGGCGGGCAGCGCGCTCGGCATCGTGATCGCGGCCGCGCTCACCGCGGCGGCCGTGATGAACGGCGGCAACGCGCGTTCCACCGACGACTCGCCGCTGGTGGCGCCGACGACGACCGCGACCGCGGCGCGCCCGTCCAGCACCCACCCGACCGCGACGACCGTCGACCTCTCCAAGTTGCCGCATCCCGCGCCCGCGCCCTCCGATCCGTACGCGCCGGGGCCGATCATCCAGATCGGCACCGTCGAGATCCCGAAGATCGGGCTCGTGCACCCCGTGTTCGAAGGCATCACGCTGACCGTGATCGACCACGGGCCGGGTCACTGGCCCGGATCCGCGTTACCGTGCCAGGCCGGCAACGCAGTGTTCCCCGGTCATCGGGTCACGCACTCGCATCCGTTCTTGAACCTCGATCTCCTTGCTCCGGGCGACCAGATCGTGTTCCACATGCCGGGGAGGGACTGCGTGTACAAGGTCACGGGAACCCAGATCGTGAAGCCCACCGACGTCTGGGTCACCGATCCCACGGCGACGCCGTCGGTGACCCTGATCGCATGCCATCCGAAACACAGCGCGGCGCAACGCATCGTCGTGAAGGGGAATCTGGTCGCTGATATCCCCCGGCCGGCATAACCCTGCAGACCGCACCGCGACGTCGAAAGAAGGAACCATGAGCAATCCGGTTGCCCTGATCACAGGCGCCTCCGTCGGCATCGGCGAGCAGTTCGCACGCCAGCTGTCCGAGCGCGGTCACGACGTCGTGCTCGTCGCACGCGATGCCGCGCGGCTCGAAGCGCTCGCCAAGGAAATCGAAGGTCGGGACGGCGCGCACGCCGAGGTGCTCGGGGCCGATCTCACGGACCCCGCGCAGTTGGCCGTGGTCGCGAAGCGTGCGGGAACGGTCGATCTCCTCGTGAACAACGCGGGATTCGGCACGTTCGGCCCGTTCCACACGCTCGACGTCGAGACCGAGATACGCGAGATCAACCTGAACGTGACTGCACTCGTCCGGCTCACGCACGCCGCGGCGAGTGCGATGGCCGAGCGGGGTCGCGGCGGGATCCTCAATGTCTCTTCGCTCGCGGGTTTCCAGCCCGGTCCTTCCAACGCGACGTACGGCGCGACAAAGGCGTTCGTGACCTCGTTCACCGAGGCGGTGCACGAGGAGATGAAGGGGACGGGCGTGTCGGTGACGGTCCTGTGTCCCAGCTTCACTCGCACCGAGTTCCAGGTGCGCGCCAACGTACCGGCCGGTGACGTGCCGGGCTTCATGTGGCAGGAGGCGCCGGAGGTCGCCCGGGCCGGCCTCGACGGACTGGCCAAGAACCGAGCCGTCGTCATTCCCGGCGCTGCGAACAAGGTGTTGGGCAATCTCTCGGCGGTCACGCCGCACGCGATCACCCGCCGCCTCGGTGCGGCGGTGCTCAAGCGGGCGAGCCGGTAAACGCTCCTCAGCCGGCGGCGAGGCGAAACACAGTGCCACCGCGCGATACGGCGTAGAGCTCGCCGTTCGGATCCTCGCCGAACGTCGTGAGGTCGGAGACGGTGGGGCCGAGGTCGCGTTGCGCGACGACGCGTCCTTGGTTGGCGACGACGCCGACGAGGTTGGGCCTGCAGTCGTCGCCGAACACGTACACGCCGTCGAGCGCCGGGATCGCGCGCCCGCGGTACACGTATCCGCCGACGACCGCGCAATTGCCGTCGGAGTGCCGGGTCTCGAGCAGCGGGTCGCGCGCGCCGGTCGGTGTCGGACCGCGGAACGCATGGAAGCCCTCGCGCGCGCTCCAGCCCCAGTTGATTCCCTTCGCGCCCGCGGGCGCGAAGTCGACTTCCTCGTAGGCGTTCTGACCCACGTCACCGATCCACACGTCGCCGGTCTTGCGGTCGAACGAGAACCGCCACGGATTTCGCAGTCCCCACATCCACGTCTCCGGCCGAACCCCGGACCGCCCGACGAACGGATTGTCGGCCGGAACTGAATAGGGCGCGCCGGCAGTCGGCGTGGGATCGATGCGCAGGATCTTCGACAAGAGGGTGCCGAGGTTCTGGCCGACGTGATTCGGGTCGTCCTCGCTTCCGCCGTCCCCGAGCCCGATGTAGAGCATCCCGTCGGGGCCCGTGATCACCTCGCCACCTTTGTGGTTCGAGTAGGGCTGCTGTTGCACGAGGACCTGCCGGCGCGTCGAGGCGACCGCGACCTCGCCGCGCATCGCGTACTCGTCCACGTAGGTGTTGTTCGCCGGATCGGTGTAGTCGACGTAGAGCTTCGAGCCGTCGGGTGAGAATGCAATACCGAGCAGGCCTTCCTCGTTTCCTCTCGAGAGTGGCCCGACCGTCAGCACATCGGTCGGCGAGAGTTGCCCGTCCGGGTCGACGATACGAACACGCCCGCGCTGTTCGGCCACGAACATGTGGGCATCGTGCGCGCGCCACGCGAGCGCGATCGGACTGGCGAGATCCGATACGACCGACGTGAGCGTGACGCGTACCGAGGCGAGGTTCGGAGTCGCCGCGGGGCGCGTTGTGGACGTACGGGGATGCGCGGTCGTGCTCGTCGACGGCGCCGGGCTCGTCGGCGGTAACGGGATGGGGGAGGTGGCCTTGGTCGCCGACCCGCTGCTGCACGCGCTCACGAGTGCAAGACCGAGGACGAGGGCGGCGGCAACCCACGAGCAACGCACACGTGCAGGTTACGGGCAGATCCGCCCGATCTTCGGCGGCCCGGTTCTGGCCGGCGGCATCGGCGCCGCCCGTATGATGCGCGCCGTGAAGTACGTGGTGTTCGTGCCCGACGGTTGCGCAGACGTCGCATTGTCGGAGCTGGGTCAGCGAACGCCGCTGGAAGCCGCGCGCATGCCGCGCCTCGCCGCGCTCGCGGCGACCGCCGAGGTGGGGCGCGCCGCGGTGATCCCGCCCGGGCTCCCTCCCGGCAGCGACGTCGGGAACATGTCGATCCTCGGGTTCGACCCGGTGCAGTACCACACGGGGCGCGCTCCGATCGAGGCCGCGGCGATGGGTGTCGAGCTCGGACCCGACGAGGTCGCCTACCGGTGCAACCTCGTGACGCTGTCCGGCGACGACGTGCCGGTCATGGTCGACTTCGCGGCCGGTCATCCGACGAACGCCCAGAGCCATGCCATCGTCGCCGAGCTCGAGGCTGCGCTCGGCGGTGGGCGAGACGGCGTCCGCTTCCATCCCGGCGTCGAATACCGCCACCTCTGTGTCGTACCGCGTGCCTGGGCCGACGCCGAGTGCATTCCGCCGCACGACCTCACCGGCCGCGCCGCTGTCTTCCCGCGCGGCGCGGCCGCGCCCCGGTTGAACGCGTTGATGGATGCGTCGCGTGCCGTGGTGGGCGACGCCGCGCGCGCGACCGGGTCGGAAGCGACGCAGATCTGGTTGTGGGGTCAAGGCGTGAAGCCGGCGTTGCCGTCGTTCGCCGCGACGTACGGCGTGCACGGTCGGATGTCGTCGGCGGTCGACCTCGTGCAGGGTCTCGGTGTGCTCACGGGCATCGAAGTGGTGGACGTGCCGGGCGCGACCGCCGGGTTCGACAACGATTACTGCGCGCAGGCGCAGGCGTGCATCCGCTCGCTCACCGATCGCGATCTGTTCGTGTTGCACATCGAAGCCACCGACGAGGCCGGCCATCAAGGTCGCTCGGACGTCAAGGTGGACGCCCTCGAGCGCTGGGACACCGATGTGATCGGACCGGTGGTGGATGCGCTCGACGCGGGGGGAGAGCGGTACCGCATCCTCTTGATGCCCGACCACGCGACACCCTGTGACACCAAGACCCACAGCGCCGACCCGGTGCCCTACCTCCTGTACGACTCGGCGTGCCCGGGCGCGGGCGGTCGTTACACCGAGCCCGCGACGGCCTCGTGCGCACCTGTTCCCGGGCACTCGTTGATGGCTCGTCTCCTCGAGGTATGTGTCGAGGGATAGCGAGCGGTAATCCCTTCAGGAATGCCCCCTTCGACCGAGTGTTCGAAGGGGGGCATGCACTCGCAGCGTCCTGGGGTATAGGGTGTGTTCGATCCCTCGAGACCTCGCCCCGGGAGCGCTTCTCGGCGGTGAGGGGCGGGTCACCTCACTTTTTCTTCGTGCTCAGCACGCTCGGGGAGATCGTGTCAGACCTTCCGAGGGCTTCGTCAGCAGGCGCCGCTTTGCCCCGCGTCGGCTCTTGGCAAAACGGATCACAGCATCACACTCCGGCCGCTGTCGGCACGGGCCGCAGCCGGTCGGTAGGAGCAGAACATGAGTGAGACCTTCGACCGTTCACAGCTGGACGGGAAGGATCGCGATCAGCTCTCGCAGATCGCTTCCGCGCTCGGCGTGAAGTCGGTGAGCCGGATGCGCAAAGCCGATCTGGTCGAAGCCATCGTCACCGCCGCAGCCGGTTCGAACGGCGCCGAGCGGTCGGCGCCGCGCAAGGTCCGCTCGACCCAGGGCGCGGGCGGCGACGACTTCGCAACGATCGCCGACGAGGAGAACGCGCTCGCGCGGGGCGAGGATCCGGCGAACGAGATGGCCCTGATCCGTCCCCGGCGCAATGCCACACCGGTCGGCGCCGGCACGGGCAACGGCACCGGAACGGTCACCCCCTCCGATCTCGAGACGGACGCCACGACGACCGGCACCGACGGCGACAACCCGCCGGAACACGACATTTCTCGAGACCGCGACTCTGCTGCGGAACACGACACCTCTCCGGAACACGACGCTTCTTCGGAACACGACGCTGCTCCGGTCGACAGGTCGCACCAGGGTCAGCAACAGTGGCGGGACGACGACGCGTCGGGGAACAAGCGCCGCCGCCGCCGTCGCGGTCGCGACCGCGAGCGCACACCCTCCGACGGCCGCATCGATCGCGACGTCCGTCCCGAGCGCGCGGAGCGAGCTGACCGGGGCGACGAATACGGCGGCGAGCTCATCGAGATCGAAGGTCTGCTCGATCTGCGCGACGAGGGTTACGGCTTCCTGCGCGCGTCCGGCTACCTCGCGGGCCGCAACGACGCGTACGTCTCGGCATCACAGGTGCGCCGCTTCGGTTTGCGCAAAGGCGACCACGTCAAGGGCGCGACCCGCCCGCCCGCGAGCAGCGAGAAGTACCCGGCGCTCGTGCGCGTCGATCTCATCAACGACGTCGGCATCGAAGAGGCTCGTCACCGTGTTCGCTTCGAAGACCTCACGCCGTTGTTCCCCGACTCGCGATTGCGGCTCGAGCTCGACGACAGCCCGGCCGAGATCACCGGACGCATCATCGACCTCATCGCGCCGATCGGAAAAGGTCAACGCGGGATGATCGTGTCGCCGCCCAAGGCCGGCAAGACGACGATCATCAAGCAGATCGTGTATTCGATCGAACGCAACAACCCCGAATGCCACGTCATCGTGCTGCTGGTCGACGAGCGTCCCGAAGAGGTCACCGACATGCGTCGGCACGTGCTGCGCGCCGACGTCGTCGCCTCCACGTTCGACCGGCCCTCCGATGAGCACTGCCACATCGCGGAGCTCACGATCGAGCGCGCGAAGCGTCTCGTCGAGTGCGGCAACGACGTCGTTATCATTCTCGACGGCATCACTCGTCTGGCCCGCGCGTACAACCTCGCCGCACCGGCTTCGGGACGCATCATGTCGGGCGGTATCGACGCCGGCGCGCTCTACCCACCCAAGAAGTTCTTCGGCGCGGCGCGCAACGTCGAGGAGGGCGGATCGCTCACGATCCTCGCCACGGCGCTCGTCGAGACGAACTCGAAGATGGACGAGCACATCTTCGAGGAGTTCAAGGGAACCGGAAACATGGAGCTGCGCCTCGACCGGCGCACCGCCGACCGCCGGATCTACCCCGCGATCGACGTCGAGCAGTCGAGCACCCGCCACGAGGAATTGCTGTTCGACCGCCACGACCTCCAGCAGATCTGGAAGCTGCGGCGCGTGCTCAGCGCCCTCGAAGGCGGCTCCGGGCTCGAGCTCCTGATCGACAAGCTCCGCAGTACCAAGCGCAACTCCGAGTTCCTCACCGAGATAGCCAAGGCCCCGACGGGAATGGGAACCTGACCCCGACGGTTGGACTGTTGTTACCGCGATCGATTCCGACGACCGCCGCGCGCCCCGAGCGGGCTCCGCAATAGACTGGACGGACCATGAAGACCGAGATCCACCCCGACTACGTCGAGTGCCGGGTGCATTGCTCCTGCGGGAACGAGTTCGTCACCCGGTCCACAGTGTCGGAGCTACGCGCCGAGCTGTGTTCCGAGTGCCACCCCTTCTACACGGGCAAGCAGAAGCTCGTCGACACCGGTGGCCGGGTCGAGCGCTTCGAGCGCCGGGCCGCGAAAGCCAAGAAGAAGGCGTAGCGCACGTGCCTCGAGCCGAGCCGCGTTTCATGGGCGGACAGGCGGTGCTCGAGGGCGTGATGATGCGCGGCGCGTCGACGTGGGCGGTCGCCGTACGCGATCCCGACGGCTCGATCAAGGTCGACGTGCGCGACGTTCCGGGCTGGGCCGAGCGCTACCGGAACATCCCGGTGGTGCGGGGCGTGATGGGGCTGGTCGAATCGCTCGGGCTGGGCTACCGGGCGCTCACGTGGTCGGCGAACCAGCAGGTGCCGCCTGAGGAGCAGGTCTCGGAGAAGGTGTTGGGCTGGGCGGTCGGGGGCGCGGCGCTGGCCTTCAGCGCCTTGTTCATCCTCCTTCCGGTGCTCGCCGGCCGCTCCCTCAGCCATCGATTCCACGGCTCGTTCCCGATTGTCGAGGGCGTTGCCCGCCTCGCGATCTTCGTCGTGTACCTGCTCGCCATCGGGCGGATGCCCGACATCCGGCGGGTCTTCCAGTACCACGGGGCCGAGCACAAGGCGATCGCCGCCTACGAGAACGGTGTCGAGCTGACGCCGGAGACCGCGCAGCAATTCTCGACCGCGCACGTGCGCTGCGGCACCAACTTCCTGCTCACCGTGATGGTCGTCGCGATCATCGTGTACTCGGTGATCCCGCGACCGAACCTTCTGGTCGTCGTCGGATCGCGGGTCGTGCTGATCCCCTTGATCGCGGGGCTGAGCTACGAGGTCATCCGCCTATCGGCGAAGAACATGAACAACGCCTTCGTGCGCGCGGCGATGCGGCCGGGGTTGTTGCTGCAGCGGCTCACGACCCGCCAACCCGAGCTCGATCAGCTCGAGGTCGCGATCACCTCGTTGCGCGCCGTGATGAGCGCGGAGCAGATCGCCGACGTCGACGCCCGTGCCGGTCTCAGGATTCCGGCGGTCGCGCCCGCCGTCTGAGGGTGCATCGGCGGCCGTAGCCGCCGGCACAATCAGCCGCGAATCCGTTCGTCGCGGCGGGCGGACGAAGCCGTCGCCCACGCCGCGACGGTCGCACGTATCGCCGAAGTCTCGAGCGCGATGAAGGCGTCGTCGTGCGCGGCATCGCCGTAGTCGAGCCAGTCGAGAACCGCGTCGACGAGATGATCGAAGAGGGTCTGCGCCGCCCACTCCGCGAGCTCGGCCGCGACGAGCGGCGTCACCACGCCACGCGCGGCGTTGACCGCAACGTCTCGGAGCGAGAGCGCGTAGTCGCCGAACTGGGGTTCGCGAGCGGCGTGGCGCCACAAGAGCCGGAAGCCGTCGGGCCACTCGCGCGCGACCTCGAGGAGCGCGCGGGTGCTTCCCTCGGCTTCGAGCCCCTGCGCGATGTTGGCGAGGAACAGCTCGACCTGGCGGTCGAAGACCTGCTCGAGCACCGCCCGGTAGAGCGTCTCCTTGGCCTGGAAGTGGCGGTACACGATCAGCTTGGTGATGCCGGCGGTCGCCGCGATCTCGTCCATCGACGTCGCCGCGTACCCCGCGTGCGCGAATGCCCGGGCCGCGGCCTGGAGCACAGCGTCGCGCCGGGCCGGGTCCCGCCGGGCCGGCGCTCGCAGAGTGGGAACCGGCGCTCGCAGAGAGGGAAGTGGCCCGGCCGGGCGGGTTGCCATGGTGTAACTCTAGCGTTTACACTCCGGCCGTGAGCAACCTCCAGTTGACGTGGTCCGAGGCCGAGCTGCTCGCGAACGACGACGTGGCGGAGCCGCTCGTCGCGGGCGGCATTCGCTGTCACGGTGGGTTCGCCGAGGACGGCCGTTACGTATCGCCGAGGGTGAAGTACCGCGTGCCCGCGACGAAGGCGTGGCAGGAGTCACATCGCGAGCTGTTCGGCCGCGACATTCTCGACGCGCCGCTCGAGCTGTGGCCCGACGTCTTCCCGAGCGTGGCGCAGACGAAGTACCTGTTGCGCTCGGGCGTGCCGGGACCGACCATCAGTGCGCTCACGCGCATAGGGACTGTCGAAGGCTTCGGCTCGATGATCCGCGCGGTCAACGTGGACAAGATGCAAGAGCACTTCGCGGAGAGCATCGACGGAACTGCGATCGCGCATCTGCAGCGGGGGCTCTTCGAGGCGCACGCGCGCGACGAGGCGGGCTGGGGTGAAGAAGCGGGTCACAAGCAGATGTGGTTCGCGGCGCGCGACATCGCGTTCGAGTATCCCGTGTCCGAGGACATGACCCAGACGATGCTCGTGCGCATGGGCATCGTCCCTGCGGACGGCAAACCGCCGACGCCGGAGGAGGTCCGCCGCAACGCGGAAGCCTTGCGGCGCTTTCCCGATCTCGATCTCTCACTCGAGATGATGCTGCGCCGGATGGTCGGCTTGTTGTTCATCGAGGTCTCCGCGTTCCACACGTTCGCCTGGGCCGAAGCGGTGCTCTCGGAGACCGAGCTCGTCGCGGGCGACGGTCGCGCCGCCGACCTGGTTCGGTACATCCGTTCCGACGAGACCCCGCACGTCGACTACTTGCGCACTGCGCTGACCGAGATGCGGGACCGCACCTTCGTCGGCGAGTCCGGTTCGGCCATCGCCGGCGCGGACGTGATCGGAACGCTCTGGGACACCGCACTCGAGCAGTCGCTCGGTGTCAATCGCGACAACTTCATACGCACCGCGACGGGCGAGATCGAGCACGCGCTCGCGTCGCATCCGCGTCGCGACGACATCCTCGAGGGCTTCGTGGCCCTCGGTTCCGAGGTGGGCTCGGAGGCCGCGCGATGAAGTTCGGCATCTTCTACGAGCACCAGCTTCCCCGGCCGTGGACCGACGACTCCGAGTACCGCCTGATCCAGGACGCGCTCGACCAGATCGCGTACGCCGACTCGCTCGGCATCGACTACGCGTGGGAGGTCGAGCACCACTTCCTCGAGGAGTACTCGCACTCGAGTGCTCCGGAGGTGTTCCTCGCGGCCGCGTCGCAACGCACCAAGAACATCCGGCTCGGGCACGGCATCGTCCAAACACCTCCGCCGTTCAACCATCCCGCGCGCGTCGCGGAGCGCATCGCGATGCTCGACCTGGTCAGCGGCGGCCGCGCCGATTTCGGAACGGGCGAGTCGTCGTCGGAGGCCGAGCTCGGCGGGTTCATGGTCGACCCCGATCGCAAACGCGCGATGTGGGAAGAGGGTCTGCGCGTCGCGGTGCGGTGTATGACGGAGACTCCGTTCACCGGTTACTCGGGTGAGTTCATGACCATGCCTCCCCGCAACGTCGTCCCCAAGCCCCGTCAGAAGCCGCATCCTCCGCTGTGGGTCGCGTGCAGCCGTCGCGACACGATCCACCTCGCGGCGCAGAAGGCAATTGGTGCCCTAGCGTTCGCGTTCGTCGATCCCGAAGAGGCGAAGTACTGGGTCGACGACTACTACGCCACGCTTGCGAAGGAAGGCGTGCCCATCGGTGACGCGGTGAACGCGAACGTCGCGTGCGTCACGACGTTCATGTGTCACCCCGATGAGGACGAGGCGATGCGCCGCGGGCTCGAGGGCGCGAACTTCTTCGGCTACTCGCTCGCGCACTACTACGTGTTCGGACGGCACCGGCCCGCGGTCACGAACGTGTGGGAGGAGTTCGAGCAACGGCGGGCGGCGCACGGGTACGACCCCGAAGCCGTGATCGCCGCATCGGAGAACCACGACCGGCTCGGCGCGAAGGTGGTGGAACAGGGGATCGGTGGCCTGCGCGGTGCCGTCGGAACGCCCGATCAGCTCCGCGACTATCTGCACCGTTACGAGGAGTGCGGCGTCGACCAGGTGATCTTCTGCTTCCAGTCCGGCAAGAACCGCCACGACCACATCATGGAGGCGCTCGAGCTCTTCGGCCGTGAGGTCCTCCCCGAATTCAAGGACCGCGACGAGAAGCTGACGAGCGACAAGCACACACGCCTCGCGCCGGTGATCGACGCGGTCATGGCGCGCAAACCCGCCGATGACCATCCGCCGCTGCCGTCCGACGAGTACGCGTTCCCTGCGATCCCGCGCGCGATTGCCGATCGCAACGGCTCCGACGAGTTCCACCAGATGCTCGACCAGTTCGCCGACCAGTCGGCGATCGGTCCGGGCGGTATCGAAGGACTGATCAGCGGTCGTTAGACCTCATCGCTACGGCGGTGCCGGTACCCTCCGAACCGATGTTCGAACAGCTCGGCGCGCTCTCCGAAGAGCTCGATCGGCTCGAGGCCGACCTGCCCCGCATCTACGCCGCGGGTGATCGGCGCGCGTCTCGAGACGCCGGCCGGCGCCAGCAAGAGCTCAAGCCGGTCGTCGAGGCCTACGCAAAGTGGAGAAAGGTGTCGCAGGACGTCGACGACGCCCGCGAGGTGCTCGACAGCGTCACCGATCCGGACGAGCGAGAGACCTGGCGATCAGAGCTGGCCGATAAGGAGGCGCAGCTCGCCGCCCTCGAAGCCCGGATCAAGGAGCTGCTCCTCCCGCACGATCCCAACGAGGGTCGCAACGTCATCATCGAGATCCAGGGAACCGAGGGGGGCGAGGAGGCCAACCTGTGGGCCGGCGATCTCTACCGCATGTACCAGCGGTTCGCCGAGCGCCACGGACTGAAGACGGAGGTGCTGTCGAGCCAGCCGTCGGAGCACGGTGGCTATCGCGACGTCACGTTCCTCGTGAAAGGCGACGACGCCTGGAGCCGGCTCAAGTACGAGGGGGGCCCGCATCGCGTGCAGCGCGTCCCAGTGACCGAGAGTCAAGGGCGCGTCCACACGAGCGCGGCGACGGTGGCGGTTCTGCCGGAAGCCGAGGACATCGACGTCGAGATCGATCCCAACGATTTGGAGGTCGACGTGTTCCGCGCCACCGGCCCGGGCGGCCAGTCGGTGAACACGACCGACTCCGCAGTGCGGATCACCCACAAGCCGACCGGCCTCGTGGTGACGTGTCAGGACGAGAAGAGCCAGCTCCAGAACAAGGACAAGGCGATGCGAATTCTGCGCGCCCGCCTCTTGCAAGCGGAACAGGACCGCCAGCACGCCGAGGTGAGCGCGGCGCGGCGCGGCCAGGTGAAGGGCGGCGGACGTTCCGAGAAGATCCGCACGTACAACTACAAGGAGAACCGGCTCACCGATCACCGCATCCCGATCACGTTGCACTCACTCGACCGCGTGCTCGACGGGGAGCTCGACGACGTGGTCGAGGCGCTCGCGGCCGACGAACGCGCCCGGCAGCTCGGTGGTGAGTGACGTTCACTCGATGACATGCGTTCGATGACCTGGCGCGAGCTGCGCGCAATCGCGCTGCAGGACCTGACCGGCGCGGGCATCGGCCCGGCGGAGACCGAGGTTCGGTTCATCCTCGAACACGTGTCGGGATACGGCGCCGGTGAGTGGCTCGCGATCGCCGACGTCGCCGCGCCGGCGCGCGCCGAGCGCGAGGTACGCGAGATGGTGCGACGGCGGATCGGGGGAGAGCCGTTGCAGTACGTGTTGGGCGAGTGGGGCTTTCGGGGGCTCGACCTCTTCGTCGATCGGCGCGTGCTCATTCCGAGACCGGAGACGGAGTACGTCGTCGAGGTCGCGTTGGAGGAGGCGGCGCGTGCGGGGTTGCAACGGTCGCGGCGCCGGGTCGTGCTCGTCGAGCCGACACCTCATTTGCCGACACCTCATTTGCCGGTCGCCGACATCGGCACCGGCTCGGGCGCGATCGCGCTCGCGATCGCAGCGGAGCTGCCGCAGGTCGAGGTATGGGCGACCGACGTGAGCGCCGACGCGCTCGCGGTCGCGCGCGCCAATGTCTCCGGTTGCGCGGCGACCCGCGTGCGGATCGCCGATCCGGGCGAATGGTTCGACCCGCTCCCGGCGCAGCTGCGCGGGTCGTTGCGGCTCGTCGTTTCGAACCCTCCCTACGTCGCCGAGCGCGAGCTCGCCGGGTTGCCCGAGGAGATCGCGGCGCACGAGCCGCGTCTCGCCTTGGTCTCGGGACCGTCTGGAACCGAGGCGATCGAGACGCTGCTGCGGCGCGCACCCGACTGGCTTGCCCCAGGAGCGAGCTTCGTGTGCGAGATCGCAGCCCACCAGGCGGACGCGATGAGCGAGCATGCGCGCGCACTCGGCTATCGGGAGGTGGTGGTGCGCGACGATCTCACCGGCCGACCGCGCGTGCTCGTCGCGCGCGCGGAGTAGGTTCACGGGCGATGGCCGCCGACGACCAGCTCGACGTCGAGAGCATGCTCGAACGGTTCCGCGAACGCGCCGAAGCCGTCCAGCGCCGGCCGTTACCGCCCGTCGCGGGGCCGGAGCGTCAGCAATTCCTGGAACGCGCCCAGCTCGATTTCCAGGACTTCGCGATGATCGGCGACGCAACCTGGTCGTTCGTCGACGGCATTCTGACCCTGACCGTCGACCTTCGCCCGAGCTGACTGCGCGCTCACAGATGCGCGAGGAACGCGCGGTCGATCGCGACCCACAACGTCTTCGAGTACGGGTAGAAGACTCCGGGGCCGATGGCCATGAGCGGGACCTCCGCCATCAACAGAGCCACCCATGGAATGTCGGGGATGGTGAGCGCGCTCCAGGTGACCATGACGATCGTGAACAGCATCCCGATCACCATCGTGTTGATCGCCACCGCACCCACCCAGTAGCCGGGCTCGCGCTCGAAGTGGAGCGCGCAATGAGGACAGTCGGGCACCATCCGAAACCAGCGGTGGAAAAGTTTCCCGCCGCCGCAACGTGGACACCGCCTCGTGAGGCCTCGCCACAACATCAGTCCGCGAGAGGGTTGCAGGGTGCGCTTGCCCATCAGCCGTCGATCGCGTTGGTCGTGCCGTCGTTGGTGATCTTCGCTCGCCGTCCTTCCCAAGCGTTCACCGTCATGTCGCGCAGCACATCGACGTCGCGGGCGTTCGCGATGACCCGCCGGCCGTCATCGGCGAGGGCCGTGATGATGCCGACCGAGGGCGTCCCGTCGCGCTCGAACGCGACCGCAGTGGCCTCGACCGTGGCCTCCATGTCGACGAGTCCGGCCGTCGTCCGGCCGGGTCGCGCATCGACCGCGGATTGCACGTCGATCCGGCGAAAGGGGCGCGTCGGAGGCCGCGCCGACCACACCGCCGCCGCATGTTTGGTGACGTACCAGCCGAGCGCGGTGGTCAGGCCGACGTCGCCGGGCCGCGCCCGCAGCACGTCGACCATGGCGGCGATGCCGTGGGTCGGATAATTGTTGACCGGCCCGCCGGCGAAGCCGAGCCCGCCGGTGACGGTGAGCGGCCGGCGGTCGCGGGCACCGATCCCGAGGGCATTGCGGCCGATCTGCACCGCCGACGGGAAACAGGAATACAGATCGAAGTGTGCGATCTCGTCGATGGTCGTACCGCCGGCCTCGAGCACCGCGGCCCCGATTGCGGCGATCGCGGGTGACTCCGTGAGCGACGACCGCTCGGTGACGAACCACTGGTCGTGGGCTTCCGCGGCCGCATGGAGGAACACGAGCCGGTCGTCCGGAACGCCGGCCGCGCGCGCCGCCGAGTACGAACAGAGCAGCACCGCCGCACCCTGGTCGACGTCGATGTTCGCGCACATTCGCTTTGGATACGGGAAGCACACCGCGCGATTGTCGGGAGAGATCGTGCGGATCTCGTCGGGTGAGTACGGAGTGCGTGACCACGCGTGGGGGTTGTCGGCCGCGACCGCGGCGAAACCCGACCACAGCTCGCCCACGTATCGCTGGTGTTCCTCGATCTCATGGCCGAGTTCGGCCCGCAGCGCGGTCTCGAACAGGGGGTACACCATCGTCGGCGCGACCGCGAGGTGCGCCATCTCGTACTCGCTCGAGCCCGGCGTGGCGTCGCCGATGACGAGCTTGCACGGTTGGTCGTCGCCCGTTTCCCAGTCGAGCTCGACGCGTGGCGGTCGCCGCGCCCGCCAGCGGGTGTGCATGCTCTCGGCGCCGCCGACGAGCACGACGTCGCAGTCGCCCGACTGTATCTGCGCTGCGAACTCGTCGATCAGGACCTGCGGGCTGTTCCCGCCGACGGTCGAAACCGCGGTGACGCGGGGCGCGATGGCGAGCTTGCGTGCGAGCAGCGCGCCCGGGTCCGGATAGCGCCACGACCCGATGGCCACCACCGCGACGACATCGGCGCGCGCCAAGAGCGAGACGGCTGCGCCGGTGTTGGCGTCGGCGGCACGCGCCGCGTCGGCCAGCAGCTCGATCGGCGGCTTTGCCGCTTCGGGCGGAACCCGCTGACTCGTCTGCCCGACCCCCACGATGACCGGAGCACGGCGATCGACTTCGGCCACGACCTACTGCTCTCCCTCGTCGCGGCGCGCCCCGGGCGCGCGGCCGTCGTCGGCGTGCGTCACCCTACCGGTCGGCTGCCCATCCGCTTCCCGGCGATGATGTGCCGGCGTCGCCGAGATCGGTGCTGAGTACCGGCCACGCGGGCTCGCCCGGCGCCGCGCTGTCACGGCAGATCGATCGGTAACGGCACGTGCGGCACACGTCGACCTCGGCGACGCCGCGCCATTCGTCTTGTAGCCACATGCGCTCGACCGCGGCGCGGAGCTCCTCTTCGACCGTGGCCAACGACTCGTCGTCGAGCTCCCACGGCTCCGGATCCTCGTCGACCTCCGGCTGCAGGTACTCGTAACGCAATCGAAGCCTGAGACCACGCGCTCGGGCGCGCTCTGCCAACACGTAGGCCTGCACATGGGCCGAGTGGATGTCGGCGACGGCGTCGGTGAACTTCCGGCCGGTCTTGTAGTCGCGCGCGTCGAGGTACCCGTCGTGGATCCACACCGCGTCGATTCGGGCGGTCGCCATGAACATCGGTGGCGGGAAGCGATGGAAACGGGCGACATCGACCTCGTGCGCGGAACTCTCGACGGCGCGCGACGGGCAGCGGTTCGCATGGCGCGCGACCATCTCGCGGAACGCCGGCGTGTCGAAGCCATGCGCGACGAGTACGTCGGCAACGTGCGCATCGTCGTGACACTCGCCGTCGTCGTGGATCTTGCGCAGCATGTCGTGCATCTGCAGACCCTGGTCGGTCGACGGGGTCGGATCGCTCGCGGGCAGTCCGAGGAGCGCGGTGCAGTAGAACAGCCGCGCGCAGCGGGAGAAGTCGTCGTAGTTGCTGGGCGTGAGCGAGACGATGTCGGAGAGCAGACGCTTCGTGGGCATCGCCGGCGTCAGCCCGGATGCTTCGAGCAGCCCGATATGAACGCGCAACCCTGGCAGTCGCGACCGGCGCGCGGCCGCGGATCGGACGCGAGCTCGAGGACGCGTCCGACCCGATTTCCGATCCATTCGCGAGCCTCGGCGCGGTCGGCCTCCAGGTCGGGCGTGTGGTTCGCACGGCGTTGCTCGATCACGTCTACGACGACGATGTCGAGCTGTACCGGTGCCCACTCCTCGGTGCGAACGAGCGCGATGCGCGTTTCGACCGGATCGATGAGGCGCACGGAACGCTGGGCCCCGACCAGGATCTTGCGCAACTCCCGGCCGCCGTCGGCCAGCTCGGCCGCGAGCCCGAGGTTCGATGACAACTCCACGCCCAGGTCGGGGAGCGCGCTGCGAAAGTCGAGGCGGGCGATCTGCGCGCTCGCGTCCCCGAAGGCATCGAGATAGCCGCGTGTCGCCGCGCGGTAGAGCGCTCGTTGCTCGGGCTCGAGCTCGAGGGGTTCGACGAACGCTTCGGTTCGAGGCAGTCCGAGCTCCGACTGGGCGAGGCGCGCGTCTTCTTCGATGCGGTTCGACACCGCGAACCGCATGTTGGCGGTCCGGTTCACATTCCGCTTCCCGCTGTGCACCTCGCGCGCGAGCCGTCGCCGGCACATGTCGTCGCCCCGGCGCAGGTGCGCGGGCGTGATCCGCGGCACCTCCTCGTCGTCCATGCCGACGACGCTAGTTGCACCGTGCGACAGCTTTAATTGGTCGCTCGCGCTGCGCCTCCCATTTCTACTGGTCGCTCGCGCTGCGCCTCCCTCCGTTCGGCTCCGCTGCCGCTCCTCGATCGGCTCCGATGTCGCTCCTCGATCGGCTCCGCTGCCGCTCCTGGACGCTGGGTACACTCGCCCAGTGCGCATCGCGATCGGCGGCGACCACGCCGGATATCCGCTCAAGCAGCACCTGATCGGGGTGCTGAAGGAGTGGCGTCACGATGTCGACGACCTCGGGACGCACTCCGAGGATCCCGTGGACTATCCGATCTACTGCGCGGCAGTCGGCCGCGCCGTCGCGTGCGGCGACGCCGAGCTCGGCATTGTCCTCGGCGGCAGCGGACAAGGTGAGCAGATCTCGGCCAACAAGGTCCGCGGGATCCGTGCCGCGCTCTGCAACGATCTGTACACCGCGCGCATGGCGCGCGCGCACAACAACGCGAACGTGTTGTCGATCGGTGCCCGGATCGTCGCCTCCGAGCTCGCCGACGAGATCACGCACATCTTCCTCTCGACACCGTTCGACGGTGGGCGCCACCAACGCCGTCTCGACGAGATCACCGCGATCGAGAACGAGCAGACCGAGGAGGCCGGTAGATGACTTCACCCTTGGAACACACCGACCCGGAGATCGCCGACATCATCCGGCGCGAGCTCGAGCGGCAGAACACCACGATCCAGCTCATCGCGTCGGAGAACTTCACGTCGCGCGCGGTGCTCGAGGCCCAGGGCTCGGTGCTCACCAACAAGTACTCGGAGGGCTACCCGGCGAAGCGCTACTACGGCGGCAATTTCGTCGTCGACGAAGCCGAGAACCTCGCGCGCGACCGCGCGTGCGCGCTGTTCGGTGCGCAACACGCGAACGTGCAGCCGCATTCGGGAGCGAACGCGAACCAAGCGGCGTATACGGCCCTGCTCGAGCCGGGCGACAAGGTCATGGGGATGCGCCTCGACCAGGGTGGCCATCTCACGCACGGTTCGCCGGTCAACTTCAGCGGCCGGATGTACGACTTCGTCGCGTACGGCGTCGACGAGCAGAGCGAGACGCTCGACTACGATGCGATCCGCGATCTGGCGGTGCGCGAGCGCCCGCGCATGATCATCGCGGGCGCCACCGCGTACTCGCGGATCATCGACTTCGAGGCGTTCCGCGCGATCGCCGACGACGTCGGCGCGCTGCTCCTCGTCGACGCCGCGCACATCGCCGGTCTGGTCGCCGGCGGCGCGCATCCTTCGCCGGTGCCGTTCGCGGACGTCGTCACCTTCACAACGCACAAGACCCTGCGCGGGCCTCGGGCCGGCGCGATCCTGTCGGGCCACGAGCGCGCCGCGGGCATCGACAAGGCGGTATTCCCGGGGCTGCAGGGTGGTCCGCTGATGCACGTCATCGCGGCCAAGGCGGTGGCGTTTCGCGAGGCGGGCGCGCCGGAGTTCCGTCAGTACGCGGCCGATGTCGTCAAGAACGCGCAGGCGCTCGCCGCCGGACTCGCAGAGGAGGGGTTCCGCATCGTCTCGGGTGGTACCGACAACCATCTGATGCTCGTCGACCTCCGTCCGTTCGGCGTGACGGGGAAGGCCGCGCAGGAAGCCCTCGACCGCGCCGGGATCACGTGCAACAAGAACGCGATCCCGAACGATCCCGAGAAGCCGTTCGTCACGAGTGGCCTGCGGCTCGGTTCGGCCGCGTGCACGACCGCCGGGATGGGGCCCGAAGAGATGCGCGAGATCGCCTCACTGATGGGTGACGTGCTCCGCGCCGTCGACGACGAGGCGGTCGTCACCGACGTGCGCGAGCAGGCCAACCGCCTGTGCTCGAAGTTCACCCCGTATCCTGAAGGCACGTGAGCACCCTGGTGAGCGAGTAACGACGTGGGGGGTTACGCGGTCGTCCTCGCCGTCGCCCTCGGCACGACACTGCTCCTGACACCTGTCGTCCGGCTCCTCGCCATCCGCTTCGGTGCGGTGGTCACCCCGTCGTCGGACGCGCGGCACGTGCACACACGCCCAACGCCCACCCTCGGCGGGATGGCGATGTTCGTCGGCTTCTTGGCGGCCATGGCGGTCGCGTCGCACATCCCGCAGTTCCACGAGATGTTCCAGTCGAACTCAGAGCCGTTCGGCCTCATCCTCGGCGCGGGGGTGATGTTCGTCGTCGGCGGGCTCGACGACCTGATCGACGTGTCGCCGCCCGCCAAGGTTGCCGGCCAGGTTGTCGCCGCGAGCCTGCTCGCGTTCTACGGCGTCACGATGTTCTACTTCCGCATGCCGTTCAACCTCTTCCATACCGACACCGTGGTGCTCGGATCGCAGTTTGCGCCGCTCGTGACCGCGCTGTGGGTGGTGTTGATGACCAACGCGGTCAACCTCATCGACGGGCTCGACGGATTGGCCGTCGGCATCGTCGCCATCGGCGGCGGCGCACTCTTCTTGTTCGCCGACCGGCTGTTCAAGCAGAACTACATCGACGGATCGAACATCGGCCCGCTCGTCGCGATCATCGCGGTGGGCGTGTGTCTGGGCTTCCTCCCGTACAATTGGCATCCGTCGAAGATCATGATGGGTGACGCGGGCGCGCTGTTTCTCGGCGTGCTGCTCGCGGTCCCGACCATCACCATCGGCGGGCGCACCGATCACGCGTTCTCGGGAAACACGTTCTTCTTCTTCGGACCGCTCCTGATCCCGGTGCTCATCTTGGGAGTGCCGATCCTCGACACGGTCTTCTCGTTTCTCCGGCGCACGGTCCATCGCCAGAGGTGGCACCAGGCCGACGCCGGTCACCTCCACCACCGGCTGATGCGGCTGGGCCACGGCCCGCGCCGGACTGTCGTCATTCTCTGGGCCTGGACGGCGTTGCTGTCGGGGGTCGCGCTCGTGCCGACGTATTTCCCCAAGGGTGGCAGCAACACGCTCGTGCCGTTCGTCGTCGCCGCGCTCGCGCTCTTGTTACTCGCCTGGTTCCACCCCGGCATCAGGTCGCGCCGGGAGCGCCACGAGCGGGCCCGCCACCCGACGGGGCATCCGGGCGAGGACGTCGTCGACCTCGCCGAGCGGCGCCGCCAGCGGGCATAACTATGGGTCGCTCGCGGCTCCGCTCACCGGAGGGGAGGCGCAGCGCGAGCGACCGATAATAATTGCTCCGGTTTGACTCTTTCTTCACATCGCCCATAGATTGCGAATGGATTCACAAGCGCCCTCCGGCGACGGTGGCGGGGGCAGCGTCTGGTGGTCCAGAAGGGGCTTCGGCGTGGTTCCGGCAGGGGAGCGTCGCGACCAGCGAGACACGTGGCACGGGTTCTCGAACGCGTTGTCGCATGCGTTCGAGCTCGCGGGAACGACGGTGATCTTCGTGCTGATCGGGCTCTGGATCGACGGGCGGCTCGGGACCCGGCCAGTGTTCACCGTGGTCCTCGGCCTCCTCGCCGTGATCGGGCTCGGCGTACGCGCCTACTACACCTATCTGGCGCAGATCGAGCGCGACGAGGAGGGCAAGCCATGGCTGCACAAGAACCGGTAGCCCCGCTCGTCGAGCGCGAGGTCGCGTTCGACATCGTGAGGCGCGGTCTCATGGTCGCGCCGGTCGTCGTCGCCGGCGCGGGTCTCATCCGTGGGTGGGACGGAGCGGCCAGCGCGGCGATCGCGCTCGGCATCGTGCTCGTGAACTTCCTCGCCGCCGCCGCGATCATGACGCGCGCCGCGAAGAGTGGTCCCACGGCGATCGGTGCGGCGGCGCTGGGTGGTTACGTCGTTCGCCTCGCCGTCATCCTCGTCGCACTCGTAGTGTTGCGCCACCAGCCCTGGATCGATCTGCCGACGCTCGGGTTCGCGATCGTCGGCACCCATCTGGGATTGCTCGTCTGGGAAATGAAGTACGTGAGTCTCACGCTCGCTGCGCCGGGGTTGAAGCCGGCACGACCTTCCGGAGACCGATGAACGCCCTCCTGCTCGCGGTCGACGTACCGCCGATCAGCAACGTCACGATCTGGGGAGCCGGACCGCTCGGCTTCAACAAGACTGCGGCGATCTATGTCTTCGCCGCGCTCGCGACGATGCTCGTGTTCATGCTCGGCACGCGCCGCAAGGACGCGCTCGTGCCGGCGGGTCTGCTGCAGAACACGGCCGAGTCCGGTGTCGGCTTCGTGCGCAACCAGATCATCATGCAGACGATGGGAACCGACGGGCTTCAGTACCTCCCGTACCTAACCGCACTGTTCTTTTTCATCTTCTTCAGCAGCATCACCGAGATCATCCCGTTCGTGCAGTTCCCTGCGAACGCACGGTTCGGCATGCCGCTCACGCTCGCGCTGGTCACCTGGATGATCTACAACGTTGTTGGCGTGGCGAAGCAGGGCCCGCTGCATTACCTGAAGAACTCACTCATCCCGCCGGGTGTGCCGAAGCCGATCTTGATCCTCGTCATCCCGATCGAGTTCGTGTCGACGTTCATTGTGCGGCCGTTCTCGCTGATGGTCCGACTCTTCGCCAACATGCTCGCCGGCCACTTGATCCTGGTCACCTTCGCCGCGCTGAGCGCAGGTCTGTGGGCGGCCAAAGTGACCGTGGTCATCATGCCGTTCTCGTTTGGCCTGCTCGTCGCGATGACCGGATTCGAGATCCTGGTGGCGTTCCTCCAGGCGTTCATCTTCACGATCCTCACGGCTGTCTATATCGACAGCTCGATGCACCCCTCGCACTGACCCTCAACCGCTAGCACTAAGAGAGAAAGAACAAGGAGAACCACGTGGCTCTGCTCCATCTCCTCCTAGCCCAGGCCGCCGCCGACCCCACCAAGGGTCTGACCGCGATCGGTCGAGGCATCGTCTACGGCGGCGCCGCCATCGGCCCCGGCATCGGCATCGGCTTGGTCGTCGGCAATGCGATCACCGCCATGGCGCGCCAACCCGAGTCGGCTGGCACCGTCCGCACGACGATGTTCCTCGGTATCGCGTTTACCGAGGCGCTCGCGCTGTTCGGCTTCGTCCTCGCGTTCATCATCTCCGGGTAGGGGGAAACGTGCGAAAGCGCATTCACGCACTCGTCGCAGTGCTCGGCATCACCTTCGTCCTCGGTTTGGTGGCCGCGCCCTCGTACGCGGCCGAGACAATCCAGCCGGAGAAGCCACTCTCGACCGAGGCGGCCAAGCAGTGCTTCGAGAAGCTCGCCAAAGGTGGCGACGTCACTGCCGACGATTGCCAGAAGGCACCGTCGCCGTTGCTCCCGGCCAAGAACGAGATCCTCTGGGGAACGGCGTCCTTCCTGGTGCTGCTCATCGCGGTGTGGAAGTTTGGCGTGCCGGCCGTGAAAAACATGGAGAAGGCACGCGAGGACCGCATCCGAAACGACCTCGAGGGCGCCGAGAAGGCGAAGGCCGAGGCCGAGGCCGAGAAGGCGCAGTACCTCGCGCAGATCGCGGGGGCCAAGGATGAGGCGGGGCGACTGATCGAGGAAGCGCGTCAGGCCGCGGAGACGGTGCGGGCCGATCTCATCGCGCGCGCCGAGCAGGAGGCGAACGAGGTCCGCGCGCGCGCCCAGGCCGACATCGCCAACCAGCGCAACCAGGCGATGGCGCAACTGCGTACCGACGTCGCGTCGCTCTCGATCGATCTCGCGGGCCGCATCGTCGAGCGCAACCTCGACAGCGACACCAACCGCCAGCTCGTCGACAGCTTCATCGACCAGGTATCCGGGAGCAACTGACCCGTGACCGACCGCATCGAATCGTGGGCGCAGGCGCTGCTCGAGATCGCGCAGGCGGAAGACCACCTGAGCGAGGTCGAAGACGAGCTGTTCCGCTTCGCGCGGATCATCGAGGGCAACGACGAGTTGCGGATGGCGTTGTCGAATCCGGGACAGCCGGCCGAGCGCCGCGCCGCGATCGTCGACGACCTGCTCGAGAACCGCTCGTTGCAGATGACGCGCGCGATGGCCGCGTTCATCGTGGGCGCGGGTCGTGGTCACGACCTCCCTGCGATCGTGGCGCGATTCGTCGAGCTGGCGGCGCAGAGCCGCGAGCACGAGGTGGCCGAGGTCCGATCCGCAGTCCCGCTCGACGACGCCCAGGTACAGAAGCTCGCGCAGGCACTCGGCCGGGCGACCCACAAGAACATCGAGGTCCGCGTGGTGGTCGATCCCGACCTCCTCGGCGGGATCGTCGCCACGATCGGCGACACGGTGATCGACGGCACCGTCCGTCATCGTCTCGAGCAGTTGAAGGAGACGCTGTGAGGCGAACGTCAGCGAGGCGGGTATCCCGCCGAGCAGTGAGCCAGGAGACGCAGGTGCAGCCGACCGCAGGGGAGGCGCAGCCGGAGTCGACCAGTCGCCGTGGCCCGAGCGGCCCCGCAGAGCGGAGAAGATGATGGCGGAACTGACGATCGACGCGGCCGACATCGCGGCCGTGCTGCGCAAGAACGTCGAGGGTTTCCGACCCGAGGTCGATCGGGCCCAAGTCGGCCGGGTGCTCGAGGTCGGCGACGGCATCGCGCGGGTCGCCGGGCTGCCGCACGCGGCGGTCAACGAGCTGCTCGAGTTCGAAGGCGGGGCGCAGGGCCTCGCTCTCAACCTCGAAGAAGAGACGATCGGCGCGGTGATCCTCGGGCACGCCGATTCGGTGGAAGAAGGCCAGCTCGTTACCGCGACCGGCCGCATCTTGTCCATCCCGGTGGGCGACTCGTTGCTCGGCCGGGTGGTGAACGGTCTCGGCGTCGCGATCGACGGCAAGGGACCCGTCTCCCAGGACGAGCTCCGGCGCTTGGAGGTGCAGGCTCCCGGCATCACCGGCCGCAAGCCGGTGCACGAGCCGCTGCAGACGGGCATCAAGGCCCTCGACGCGATGACGCCCATCGGCCGGGGCCAGCGCGAGCTCATCATCGGCGACCGCAAGACGGGCAAGACGACCGTTGCGATCGACACGATCCTGAACCAGAAGGGTCAGGGCGTGAAGTGCATCTACGTGGCCATCGGGCAGAAGGGCTCGACGGTCGCGCAGACGGTCGCGACCCTGCGCGAGCACGGTGCGCTCGAGTACACCGTCGTCGTGAGCGCGCCCGCCTCCGACGAGGCGGTGTTCAAGTACCTCGCGCCGTACACCGGATGCGCGATGGGCCAGCACTGGATGGAGAACGGCCAGCATGCGCTCGTCGTGTACGACGACCTGTCGAAGCAGGCCGAGGCCTACCGGCAGCTCTCACTCTTGCTGCGCCGCCCGCCGGGTCGCGAGGCGTACCCCGGCGACGTCTTCTACCTGCACTCGCGCCTGCTGGAGCGCGCCGCGAAGCTGAACGACGCGCGGGGCGCGGGCTCGCTCACCGCGCTTCCGGTCATCGAGACCAAGGCGGGCGACGTCTCCGCGTACATCCCGACGAACGTGATCTCGATCACCGACGGGCAGATCTACCTTCAGGACGACCTCTTCAAATCGGGTGTGCGTCCCGCGGTCGACGTCGGCATCTCGGTGTCGCGCGTGGGAGGTGCCGCGCAGATCAAGGCGATGAAGTCGGTGTCGGGAACGCTGAAGATCGACCTCGCCCAGTTCCGTGAGCTGGAAGCGTTCGCGACCTTCGGTTCGGAGCTCGACGCGGTGTCGAAGGCGCAGTTGGAACGCGGCGCACGCCTGGTCGAGCTGTTGAAGCAGGGTCTGCACGCGCCGATGGCCGTGGAGGAGCAGATCGTGTCGATCTTCGCCGGAACCAACGGCTACCTCGACGACATCCCCACGTCCGACGTGCGCCGCTTCGAAACCGAGCTGCTCGACTTCGTCCGCACCCGCCACGCCGACCTGATGAACACGATCCGGGATTCCGGAGCCCTGCCCGAAGGCGACGCGGTGGCAACCGCCGTCACCGACTTCAAGACCCAGTTCGTCCCGACCGCGGCCGCGACGGAATGAAGCGACGCATGCCTGGTATTCAGCCCGAACCTCGACGCGGTGAGCGAAGCGAACTCGCCAGCGATCGAGCGTCCGCGGGGCCGGGGTCCCCGCCCCCAGCGGGGGATCGCGGGGGGGAGAGCGGCGCGAGCTCGCCCGCCCACGGGCGGCCGCCGGGCGGGGGAACCCCCCCGTCCCCCCCCTTTTTTTTTTTTTTTTAATCATTACTTGGGGTGGGGGCGTCCGGCCGCGCCGTTCTTCCCCTTCTCCCCGTTTCTTTAACGGGAAGAAGGTCGCTCCCCGCTCCTCGCGTGCGGGGAGAGGGGAAGTT
>JBBQGQ010000036.1:0-44981 GCA_038323195.1 Acidimicrobiia bacterium
GTGAAGCCGATGGCGGTGTTCCGGGGGTACGCGACGGCCGGCGTCGATCCCGCGATCATGGGCATCGGACCTGTCCCTGCCGTGCGAAAGCTGCTGGCACGGACCGGCGTCGCGATCGGTGACGTCGACGTCGTCGAGCTCAACGAGGCCTTCGCGTCGCAGGCGATCTACTGCGCCCGCGAGCTGGGCGTGACCGACGCGCAGCTCAACCCCAACGGCGGCGCGATCGCGCTCGGCCACCCGCTCGGCGCGACCGGCGCGCGGCTGATGACCACGCTGCTGCACGCGCTCGAGCGCACGGGCGGCCGCTACGGCCTGCAAACGATGTGCGAGGGCGGCGGTCAGGCCAACGTGACGATCATCGAGCGACTGTAGGCCGGTACTTTCGGAGCCGGCGCGCCCCCAGGACGACGAACACCGGGCCGCCGATCATCAGCTTCAACGAGACGATCGCGAGCGTGATGTCGCGGCCCAACGTATTCGCGTCGGTGATGACGTGCGTCGGGTTCGCCGGGTCGTAACGGACCTCGACCGTCGGCCCGAGATCGCTCCCCTCGCCGTGTTGTTGCGGCTCACGCGTGCGGACGACGTGGCCGTTCGGTGTCGTGAACGTGATATCGCCATTGCCCGCGCGCACGGCCGTGACCGGACGGAAGCGGGCATGGCGCTGCGCGTCGTGCTCGTGCAATTCCCATGTCAGCACCGCGGCACCGACACCGAGCACGGCCACCAATGCGCCGGCAACGAGGGCAGTCCATGCGCGCCGCTGCGTCCAGCGCGGCGACACCGGCGCAGTCGGCGCAGCGGACGCCACCGGCGCATTCCCGCGGTCGCCACCGGAGCGGGCACCGGACCGCAGATCGCGCGCCGCGCTCGTACGGTCGTACTCGCGGCGCGTGCGGTGGTTCGACAGCACCTCGTACGCGGCCACGAGCTCGTTGAATCGCGCGACCGTGTCCGGCTCGTTGCTCGTGTCCGGATGGAACTGTTTTGCCCGGGCGCGAAACGCGCGTGCGATCTCGTCACCAGTTGCCGACGCATCGACGCCGAGCACCGAGTAAAGGTTGGTGCTGACCCTCGCCGCCGTCGGCACCGCGTCACGGTACCGCGCGTGTCAGTCGTCCTTCACCGCGACTGCGTTCGGGGTGACGTTCATCTTCGGGACGTAGTCGTTGCCCTCGACCACCCGCGCCTCGCCGTGGAAGGTTGCCCGCAGCTCCTGTGCGCACGCCGGGCACGGCCCCGCGAACCGCAGCATCGTCTCGGCGCCGCATCGCAGGCACGGCATCGCTTCCGGCGGGAAGGAGGCGGGATCGAAGTGCACGAGTCCGAGGGCCATGGCCGCATCATCGCGCGTGGCGCGACCGGAACGGGCGATCGCCCATCGCCGCGACGGAACCGGGATCCACCGCCGGAGCGGTCAGAGGGCAACGACCTCGAAAAGGGTCGCGAACCTCGTCCCGCAGGCGAGACCCGCCCGTTCGGCCATCGACGTCAGGAGCTCCCGGGCATCGGTTCCGACGTGCGCGAGGTAACGGGCGTGGGCCTCGAGCGACGCGATGCCCAGCTCCAGCTCGCCGGACACGTCGACGAAGTGGGTGGGATCGGACGCGCCCGCGACGAGCGCGAACCGCACCCCGCCCCACGGCTCGACGCTCGGCGCGTCTCGAAACAGCCAGCGATTGGCCGCGTCGCGGACCGCGTCGAGCGCCGCGAGCCCGACGTGGCGGTGATCGGCCATGTTGAGGTGCCCGCCACCCCATTCGGTGTGGTGGTTGATGGTGATGACGATCTCCGGACGATGGCGGCGAACGGCCCGCGCGAGGTCGCGCCGCAACGGCACGCCGTACTCGATCAGCCCGTCGGGATGGCCCAGGAACTCCACCGTCTCGACCCCGACGATCGCGGCACTCGCCCGTTCCTCGGCCTCGCGCAGACGCGCACACGCAGCCGGCTCGAGATCGTCGATTCCGGCCTCGCCGCGCGTCGCGAGGAGATAGGTCACGCGCTTGCCCTGCGCGCTCCAGCGCGCGACCGCCGCCGCCGCCCCGTACTCCATGTCGTCGGGATGGGCGACGATCGCCAGCGCCCGTTCCCAGTCTTCCGGAACCGGTTCCAGCGTTGATCCCAGCGAGGCTCCCATCGGCGAGTCCATCGTCACGGAGTTTCGGGCGACATGAACGCGATCGGAATCGTCAGACCGCAGGCCTCGTGGCGCAGCGTCGCGATCTGGCGTCCGGGCTGCGTCGCATCCTTGATGCGGCCCAGACGGTCGCCGAGCAACCGCGCGCACGCATCGAGATCGGAAACGGTCGGCGAGAGCCCCCAGAACCGCTCGCCCTCACCCGCGATCGGTCCCACGAGCTCGATGATGACTTCGCCGGCGCGCAGGAACGTCTGCGAGGTGCCGCTGCGCAATTCGCGCACGCGCCGCACCTCGAGCCCGAGCCGCACGTAGGCCGCGATCGTGCGGTCGGGATCGTCGGTGAACACGACGAGATGATCCAGCAGGATCGCGCCGTTCGGGTGCGTCGCCGGCTCGACTGCGGCCTCGTCGCCGAAGGCCCAATTCGAGATTCCCGTCTCGCCGACGCCCGTTTGCATGCGTACGTGTCCGAGGCGGCACGCACCATCGGTGTCGACCGCGAAGCCCGCCGCACGCCACGCGTCCGCGCCGCCCGCGACGTCGAGACCGACCAGCGCAGGCGCGCTCACTCGACGAGCTCGGCGAGCGCGTCGAGCCGGGACAGCACCCGGTCTCGCGATCCGCCCGGCAGGCGCAGCACGACCTCCTCGATCCCGATCGACGCGTAGTACTCGACCTTGCCCGGATCGGGAACGGTGCCGAAGGGCACGATGCGCAGCGTCTTGGGATCGCGACCGCGCGCCTCGCACGCGCGCTCGAGATCGGTGAGCGCGGCGCGAACTCCGGCTCCGCCGATCGGGATCCAACCGTCGGCGTACTCGGCCACGTGCGCGAACAGCTTCGGCCCGGGCGCGCCACCGACGAGAATCGGCGGGCGACCGGGCGCGGCGGGCTTGGGCCACGACCACGAGGGGGCGAGGTGCACGAACTCGCCGTCGAACGAGGCGACGTCGTCGCGCCACAGTGCCTTCATCGCGAGCACGTGCTCGCGTGCGATGTCGCGCCTCCGCTTCATGTCGACGCCGTGGTTCTCGATTTCGTCGGCGTTCCAACCGAAGCCGATGCCGAGCACGAACCGGCCGCCCGACTCCCGGTCGAGGCTGGCAACGGCCTTGGCGGTCACGATCGGATCGCGCTGGGCGACCAGGCAGATCCCGGTCCCGACGACCAGTCGCTCGGTCACCGCGGCCGCCATCGCGAGCGCGACGAACGGGTCGAGCGTGCGCTTGTACTCCTCCGCCAGCTCGACGTCGCCGGTCGGCGGCGGAGTCCGCCGGCTCGCCGGGATGTGGGTGTGCTCGGGCACGTACAGGGAGTAGAGGCCCCGCGCCTCGACCTCCCGCGCCAGCTCGACCGGCCCGACCGTCTGGTCGGTCATGAACATCGTCACGCCGAATCGCAATGTTCAGATACCTCCAGGTCAGGTACGAGGGTTTCTATGCTCTCTTCCCGGGCAGCCGGGCGGCTGAGGACGTGTTCAGTGTCACCGCGGCGCGTATGAGCGCCTTCAACGCCTTCTGATTGATCTTGTCGCCCTCATGTAAATCGATGGCGCGCCTGGTGTTGCCTTCGAGACTCGAGTTGAAGAGGCCTGAAGGGTCCTCCAACGAGGCGCCCTTGGCGAACGTCAGCTTCACGACACTCTTGTACGTCTCACCGGTGCAGATAATTCCGGCGTGCGACCACACCGGAACCCCTCTCCACTTCCACTCCTCGACGACTTCGGGGTCGGCCTGCTTGATGAGCATTCGGACGCGAGCAAGCGTGTCGCCCCGCCAATCACTCAGCTCCTTGATTCTCCCGTCTATCAGCTGCGAGGGAGCATCTCCTCCTTCCGACGAGTCGCTCTCCGTCTTCTTCATGGTTGTTGTCGCTTTCTTCATGGTCCACCGCAAGGGGTCGCCCCGAGGAACGCAAAGACAGTGCTTCTCATACCACAGTCGTTGCTCCGCGACGGTGACGACCTCGGGAACGCCGGACCATTCGCACGAGGACGATCAAGCCGAGGGAGGCGATGGTTGCATACGAGACCACCACGCCGGCCGAACGCGCCGACGAGCGATAGTGAAAGACCACCGTGGAGCGGCCGGCCGGGACCACGACGCCCCGGACGATGGCGTTCACGGGCCCGAGATGGGAAGCCTTACCGTTGATGGTGACGGTCCAGTTTCGGTAGAAGCTGTCGGCGAGCACGAGGATTGCTGCCTTCGTCGTGTCGACGCTCACTTGCACCCGGGTGTTCTGGTAACGAGAAAGGTCCGCGGTCCCGACGTGCGTCGTCGGCGACGGGTTGCTCGGGATGCCGGCGGCGTGGGCCGCGGCGAGCAGTCGGCTGTCTTGGGTGTGTGTGACTGGCATCGACCATTGCGGTGACAGCTCGGGTTCGGCGTCGTCGAGCGCGGCGCTGAGATAGACGCGCGGGAACGCGTCGGGGTTGCGGTACACGCGCACGCCCGCGGCGGAGTCTTCAAACGCGAGCGGATAGTGCGCGCGGACCCCGGCGTCATAGCGCGTCATGCTCTGGTCGACGACGAGGTAACGCACCGAGAGCAGGTCGAGTGCTTTGGGCTGCGCCCGGAACGGCACATTGGAGGAACCGCCCGTTTGCAGGAACAATGACTTCTCGGCGGGGTTCACGTAGCGCTGGAAGAACCTTCGATACGCGGGGATCTGCACCACGTTCAGCGTCTCGATCTGCTGGATGCCCAGCGCGGCTCCCCACTCGGGGTACAGGGCTCCCCGGCCCGCGTCCAGCACGCGTCCAGATCCGAGGTGTTGCTGCAAGAAAGTGACATACGCGGGCGCGGGTGACTCGAGATCGAAGCGGGCGAGACGCGCGTGGTCCTGGTACGAGAACAGCTCGAGCGCGACCAGTCCGACAGTGACGATCGCGAGGATTCGCCGGCGTGAGACTCGCCGCGACGCGCGCGCAATCGCGATGATCGTGATGACGAGCGCGAGCGCGGCGATCACACCGATGATCGGCACCGCGTTCCATCTGAACAACGCGCTCGCGAGCCAGCCCGTGACGACGAGGCACGCGACCACGAGGCCCACGACCGTCGTCGCGGCGATATTCGCGCCCCGCCGAGCGATGGCCGATACCGCGACGCCGACGGCCACCGTGAGCGCGGCCGAGACCAGCGCTGCCCAATAGTCGCTGCGGATCGACCGCAGCCCGGGCAGGGACCCGATCAGCCGAAGCACGGGGAACCGGGCATGCAACACGAGGGCGAGCGCCGCGAACGCGACGCAGACCGAGAGCAGACGCCGCTCGCCGCGGCGGACCCGCGACCACGCCGCGGCGATCAGCATCACCGGCGCAATGCCGACGTACCCGACCCACTGCTTCTGGGTGGCCAGCCACGGAGACAGGATCTTCAGCATCCGGAGCTTGCCCGAGTTCGGGAGCTCGCGGCTCCCGTACGACGCGATGTCGCCCCCCGCGTGACGCAGCGCATCGAGTGCGGGAAGCCATGCGAACGCGGTCAGCCCCAACGCGACGGCCGGAACCAGCAGCTGCCCGCGAATCATCCGAAGGACCCATCCGGTGCGGGTCTCGTCGGCGTGGCGTTCCATGCTCGGCGCGTCGCTGACGACGCACACGACGTGCACGAAAACGAGCATGAGGAGCTGGACTGGAACGAACGTCGTCAGGATGAAGCCGGCGTAAGACATCGCCGCCGCGAGGAATCGCGGCATGCTGCCGCTCCGACGGAACTCGGCGAGCGTGTAGAGCACGATCGGGAAGCAGACGTAGGGAGCGCCGACCGCGCTGTTGAAACTCGAGGCGCCGAAGCCCGTCAACAGGAACACGACACACGCCGCGCCCGCGGCGACGCGACCAAGTCCGAGCGTTCGGACGAAGAACCGCTGCAAGCAGTAGAGCGCGAGGACGACGAACGCGAGGACGACGAACGTGAACGCGGTCGCCGACGCGCCCAGCGCTGCAATTGCGAGCACGAGAGGTGACAGCTTGAGATCGGCGAGCGTCTCGGGTCCGAGCGAGCCAGCAGCCGAATAGGGGTTCCACGACAAACTCTCGTGCTCGGAGAGCGAACGATGCACGAACTTCGTCGCCGGCACCAGCTGCCAGACGCGAGCGCCGAGGTCCTGGAGCCCGTCGCTCGGCGAATGGGTCGTGACGTTCGGGTACACCTGGACGACGCGGGTGCTCGCCTTCCCGTCGAGCACTCCGTTCAGCCCGACCGGGGAGAGCGAGCCACCCAGCAACACGACCTCCGGAAGCGCGACCACGACGATCAAGATCGCGAACAGCAGCGCGATCAGCGGGCCGGGCAATCGCCGCAGGCGCTCCGCGGCGTTCCGGGCGCCACCTCCGGCGCGCCCCGCCACCTCGACGCCTGTGGAACCTTCGTCCTGGTCGTTCATCGCCCCGCGTCATCTACGGTCTGGCTCGATACGTCATCGCCGACGTCCCGTGGTGACCATTACTACATTGCTCGGAGCACCCCTGCTCGTCTCAGCGCACCCGTCGGCGACCCCTCGCCTGGTCATATTCGGCCCGCCACTCCGCGCCGGGGCCCGCGCTCGTCGCAAAACGCGACCATCTCCGCAAGCCGGGTATCAGTTTCTGCGCCGACGAACCGACACAACAGGCAATGGAACGTTCACCTGTCCGGGCGCTGCGCGAAGCGGTGGCGATGACGGTTCTCGCGCTCGCGGCCCTGCTCTCGCTCCGGGCCATCGGCATCCTCGCGCCGGTGCCGATCGCGGTCCTCGTCGCCATCACCGTCCTCGCGCTCGCGCTCAGCTCGGCGATCACCGAGTGGAAGCCCGCGCGGCGCCTGCCGCTCGGCCTGCGAGTCGGCCTGCAGGTCGTCGGCACGACGTGCGTGATCTACGCGACGGGATGGGGTCCGGTCCTGTCGGTCGGTTTCGTCTTCTGCGCCGCCCAGGCCGTCGCGCTGGAAGGCTCGCCGGCCGTGTTCCCCGCGACGATGTGGAGCCTTGCATGCCTCGCGGGAGCCGAGACGGCGGTCGGACTGGGTTGGGCGCCGAGCGTTCTGAGCGCCGGCCGGAGCCACGGGATCGCGGTGTTGATGGCCGCGGGACTGGTCTTCGTGATGCGCATCGTCTGGGTGAGCGCGCGCGATCGAGAGATTGCGACAACCGCGCTCGCGCGCAGCGAGGACCGCTTCCGGCGCCTCCTCACGAACGCGGCCGACGCAGTCGTCGTTCTCGATCGCACCGGAATGATCGTCTTCGCGACCGAGGCGATCGAGACCCTCACGGGCTACTCGGTCGACGAACTGGTCGGCCGGCGCGATGCAAGCGTGATCGTCGAGCCTGACGACCTCGAGCGCATTCGCGCCACCATCAGCGGCGGGGTGCTCGAAGACGGCCGATCTCGCCGCGCCGACATGCGCGTGCAACATCGTGACGGCTCCTTGCGCTGGTGCCAGATCTCGGTGACGAACCAGCTCGACGACCCGGTGATCGAAGGCGTGGTCGTGAACGTGCACGACATCACCGAACGGCGCGAAGCCGCCGCGAGCGTCATGGCCGCCGAGGCCCGGTTCCGCACACTGGTGCAACACGCGGCCGACGGCATCATCATCCTCGACCTCGACGCTCGCTGCCAGTACGTCAGCCCGTCGTACGAGCGGCTCACGGGTCTGGACGCATCCACGCTTGTCGGCAACTTCGTGCGCCAGTTCGTGCACCCCGACGATACGGCGAAGATCGGCGCGGCGTGGACGCGGATGCTGGAGCACCCCGAGGAAGCAACCAAGGCGCTCGTGCGGGTGTGCCATGCGGACCAACGCTGGCACTGGCAGGAGGCCTCGATCTCGAACCGGCTCGACGATCCGACGATCAGCGGGATCATCCTCAACGTCCGCGACGTCACCGAACGCAAAGCGCTCGACGACCTCCTCGCCGAGGAGTCGCAGATCCTCGAGATGATCGCGTGGGGCGAGCGCCTGGAAACGGTGCTCGATCGGGTCGCGACCTTGACCGCGGTCTCCGCCGAGGCTCGATACTGCTTGATCCGACTCCTCGAGGACGGCGAGCTGCGCGTCATCGCGGCGCCGGATCTCCCCGCGAACGCGTACGAGCAGGTCGCGATCGTCTCGATGAACACGCCGTTGTCGTCCGGGCGCGCGGCCAAAGAACGCGACGAGGTCTTCATCGATTACTCGCGAACGGGTCCCGGCACCGAACCCATCCCCGACGTGGCGGTGGAGCTGGGCATACAGGCGACCTGGGCCGTTCCCATCGAGTTGCCGAATCGCGAAGCGGTCGCGGGCACGCTCACACTCCTGTTCGACACGGCCGACGTCGATCGCGAGCGCAATCGCGCCCTGCTCGAGCGCGTCGTCTCACTTGCCGCGGTCGCGATCGAGCAGGCACGCGCCCGCGAGGACCTCGAGTACCGCGCGTACCACGACGCGCTGACCGGGCTGCCGAACCGGGCGCTACTCAACGACCGCCTTACCCACGCGTTGCAGCGCTCGCGTCGCGACGAGACGGCAGTCGCGGTGTTGTTCCTCGACCTCGACCGGTTCAAGCTCGTCAACGACAGTCTCGGGCACGACGCCGGCGACCGCTTGCTCACGCAGGTCGCGCAACGCATGCTCGGCGGGCTGAGAGGTTCGGACACCGTCGCGCGGCTCGGCGGGGACGAGTTCGTCGTCGTCGTCGAAGACGTCAAGGACGACCTCGAGATTCACGCCGCGGTGCAACGGGTCGCCGCCATTCTCGAGCAACCCTTCGAGGTCGACTCCGAGACCCTGTTCGTGAGCGCGAGCATCGGCGTGTCGGTCGCTCGCGACGAAGCCCAGGCGATCGACCTCCTACGCGAGGCCGACGACGCGATGTACCGGGCCAAGCAGCGGGGACGGCGCAGCGTCGAGTTCCAAACGGGCCGCGAGACACCGAGCGCGACCAATCAGCTCGCGCGCGTCACCGGACTTCACCACGCACTGGAACGCGACGAGCTGGTGGTGCACTACCAGCCGATCGTCGCCGTCGGCTCCCGGGTGCCGGTCGCGCTCGAAGCGCTGGTTCGCTGGAATCATCCCGAGCTCGGGCTCGTCCCGCCCGGCGACTTCATCCCGCTGGCCGAGGACACGGGCCTGATCGTCCCCCTGGGTTGGCGCGTGCTCGAGCATGCGCTGCGCCGCCTGCGGCACCGGCCCGACCTCGCGATCGCCGTCAACGTCTCGGCCCGCCAGCTGTCGGAGACGGACTTCGTTCCACGGTTGACCGAGCTCGTCGCGTCCGTGCGTCGGGGCGCGCTCGCGCTCGAGATCACCGAGAGTCTGCTGATCGACGATCCCGAGCACATCGTCGCCACGCTCACCGCGCTCGGCGACGTCGGCGTGCGCATCGCGCTCGACGACTTCGGGACCGGCTACTCGAGCCTCGCGAATCTCGGCGCGCTGCCGATCCACCAGCTCAAGATCGACCGCGGCTTCGTTTCGGGCCTCGGCGAGCGACCGGAGTCGGAAGCGCTCGTCAGCGCCATCATCAACCTCGGTCACGGCCTCGATCTCGAAGTCGTGGCCGAAGGGGTCGAGACCGAGCAGCAGGCCCGGCGCCTCGAGCAACTCGGTTGCGACTTCGCGCAGGGATACTTCTTCGGCCGTCCCGAACCGTGGATGGGTGCCGACGACGAATCGCACGCGGCTTGCAATGGTTCGGCGCCGGCTGCAGCACCGAGCCTGATCACGACCCCACCGCGATAGCGCGCCGCAACACCGCTTCGTCGAATTCTCCGACGGTAGGGTACGGGCCCGTGACCGGGATCTGCGAAGGGCGCATCGTCGTCGTCACGGGCGCGGGGCGCGGAATCGGCCGCGAGCACGCGCTCGGCTTCGCGCGCGAGGGCGCGAGCGTCGTCGTGAACGACCTCGGCGTGGCGCGCGACGGCAGCGGAGTCAGCACCCGTCCCGCCCAAGAGGTTGTCGACGAGATCCATTCGCTCGGCGGTATCGCGATCGCGAATACCGACGACATCGCCGACTGGGACGGCGCCCGCCGGCTCGTGCAGAGCGCGCTCGACACCTTCGGCCGTCTCGACGTCCTCGTCAACAACGCCGGCTTCGTGCGGGACCGCATGCTCTTCACCACGAGTGAAGAGGAATGGGACGCCGTCATCCGCGTGCACCTCAAGGGTCACTTCGCGGCTTCCCGGCACGCGGCGGAGTACTGGCGGGCCCGGAGCAAGGCCGGCGACGCGGTCGACGCGCGCATCGTGAACACGTCATCGGGCGCCGGCCTCATGGGAAGCGTCGGCCAGAGCGCCTACTCGGCCGCGAAGGGCGGCATCGCGGCGCTCACTCTGGTCGAGGCGGCCGAGCTGGCGCGCTACGGCGTCACCGCGAACGCGATCGCGCCGGCGGCGCGTACACGCATGACCGAAGAGGTGTTCGGCGACAGGATGCAGGCACCAACGGTGGGCTTCGACGTCAACGAACCGGCCAACATCTCGCCGTTGGTCGTCTGGCTCGGCAGCGCAGAGTCACGCGACGTCACCGGCCGCGTCTTCGAGGTCGAGGGCGGGCTGATCTCGGTCGCCGACGGTTGGCAGCACGGACCCGGTCTCGACAAAGGCGCGCGCTGGGATCCGGCCGAGATCGGGAGGGCGGTGCACGAGCTGCTCGCGCAGGCGCCCACTCCGGCGCCCGTCTACGGCGGGCCGTGACACGCGCGCATCCCGCGCCGGCAGAGCTCCAGGCGCGCTGGCGCGCGCAGCGGATCTGGACCGACGAGACCCTGCTCGACCGGCTCGGCGCCGCGAATGGGGACACGATCGCAATCGTCGACGGTGACGTCCGGCTGACGGTCGACGAGCTGCGCGTGCGCTCGTCGCGGGTCGCGGCCCTGCTGCGAGAACGAGGCGTCGGACGCGGACACGTGGTCGCGTGGCAGCTCCCGAACTGGTGGGAAGCGGTCGTGCTGTGCTGGGCGATCTGGCGCTGCGGCGCAGCCGCAAGTCCGATCACCACGACGCTCGGTGCGCGGGAGGCGGGGTACATCCTGAGCCGCACCGGCGCGCGTCTGATCTTCGCGCCGGGCGAGTTTCGCGGCACCAACTATCCGGCGCTCCTTCGCTCGTTCGGATACGACGGCGACGTCGTCGTCCTCCGCGACGGGGCGCCGCTGCCGGAGAGCTCGCTCGCGGCACCGTCGGTCGAGGTCTCGGTCGACGACCGCGCGGTCATCCTCTGGACGTCGGGCACGACGTCGGAACCGAAGGGTGTCGTCCACACCCACCAGTCGCTGCGGGTCGAGGCGGACACGATCGCGGCCGCGCACGCGATGTGCCCGGGCGAATCGCTGTTACTGCCGATGCCCGTCACCCACGTCGCCGGGTTGACCTACGGGATCCTCCTCCCGGTCACGAGTGCGATCACCACCGTGTTCATGGACACCTGGGAGCCGGGGCGCTCGCTCCGACTCGTCGAGCAGGAGTCGATCGCGGTGATGATCTCGACGCCGGTGTTCATGCGCACGATGATCGATCATCCGGAATTCGACGGCACCGACCGGACGTCGGTCCGGATGTTCTCGCTCGGGGGAGCGGGCGTCGCTCCCGCGATGGTGCGCGAAGGCGCGCGGGCCTTCAACTGCTGGTGCAAGCGCACCTACGGGTCGACGGAGTACCCGACCCTCACGACCGGTCGCGCCGGCGACGATGCCGAGCGCGACGCGACGACCGACGGAACCCTGATCGGCGCCGCGGAGCTGCGCATCGTCGACCCCAAGACGCTCGCCGACGTGCCGCGCGGGACGCCGGGAGAGCTCCTCGCCCGCGGGCCGGAGATGTTCGTGGGATACCTCGACGAGGAGCTCGACGCCGACGCCTTCGTCGACGACGGATGGTTCCGCACCGGCGACCTCGCAACGTATGACGGCGAGTATCTGACGATCGTCGACCGGTTGAAGGACATCATCATTCGCGGCGGCGAAAACATCTCCGCGCAGGAAGTCGAGGCGCTCCTGGTGACGCACCCCCAGATCGCGCATGCCGCGTGCGTCGCGATGCCCGACCGCGTCATGGGCGAGAAGGTCTGCGCGTACGTGATCCCCAACGCGGGTGGCAGTCCCACACTCGAGGCCGTACGCGCGCACCTGGTCGAGCACGGGCTTGCCCGGTTCAAGCTGCCGGAGCGGCTGGAAGTGCGCGACACGCTTCCGCGCACGGCGAGCGGCAAGGTGCAGAAGGCGCCCCTGCGCGACGAATTGCGAAACGAGTCGGGCCGTGGATGACTTCCGGGCGTGGGTCCGCGCCGAGCTCACCGCCCGGTTGGCACCTCGGCGCGCCGACGCGCACACGTCGGTGCTCGGGGCGGGTTCCGACGATCTCGAGGCCGGCCGCGCCTATCTGCGGGCACTCGCGGGCACGGGACTGGCGGTTGCCTCCTGGCCGAAGGAGTACGGCGGACTCGACGCGTCGCCCGAGCAGGTCGGCGTAGTACGCGGCGAGCTCGCAGGCTTCGCGGTCCCCGACCTCTATCCGTACCTCGTCGGCCTCGAGCTCGTCGGCCCGACGCTGATCGCCCACGGTCGGGCCGACCAGTGCACGCGGTGGCTGCCACAGGTCGCGAGCGGCGAAGAGATCTGGTGCCAGCTGTTCTCGGAGCCGGGCGCCGGATCTGACCTCGCCGGACTCTCGACCCGCGCGACACGCGATGGCGACGAGTGGCGTGTGAACGGTCAGAAGGTGTGGACGAGCCGGGGTGCGTACGCGCGCTTCGGGCTCCTGCTCGCGCGTCACGACACCTCGTTACCCAAGCACCGTGGCATCACTGCCTTCGGGCTCGACCTCCGGGGCGTCGGCGTCGACGTCCGACCCTTGCGCCAGATGAACGGCGACTCGCACTTCACCGAGGTCTTCCTCGACGACGCGCGGATTGCCGACGCCGATCGCATCGGCGAGGTCGGCGACGGATGGCGGGTCGCGCTCACGTGTCTGTCGTACGAACGGGGCGCATCGACGGCCGGTGGCACCAGCGGATTGCTGGACGTCGGCCGGCTCATCGATCTCGCCCGCGGGCGCGGGCTCGCGTCCGACCCTGTGATCCGCAACGAGCTCGCGCGGCTGGTCGTCGAGACGCGGGTCATGGCGTACACCGCGCGCCGGGCGCGCGACGCCGCGCGGGCCGGACGTCCCGGTCCCGAGGGATCGGGTATGAAGATCCGCGGCGCCGCGCTGTTCAAGGCCTACGCGGCACTCGCGGTACGCCTGCTCGGTGCCGACGGCGCGCTGGAACCACACGGCGAGTGGCAGACGCTGTTCCTCACCGCACCCTCGATCTCGATTCGCGGGGGCACCGACGAGATCCAACGCAACATCGTGGGCGAGCGGGTACTCGGTCTGGCGGAAGAGCCGCGCGTCGACCGCGCCCTCCCCTTCGATCAGCTCCCCCGCTCGAGCCCGCGGTAGACCGCGCGGACCAGTTCCTCACTGCGCGGATCGCCCTGGGGGTCGAAGCGCAGGTCGTTCATCACGTATGCGAACGCGATCCCGGTGTCGGGGTCGGCGAATCCAAGCGAGCCACCCGCTCCGGCATGGCCGAACGCCCGTGGCGGATTGGCCGCGCCGAACGAGCTCCCGAGCATGAAGCCGAGACCGAAGCAGGTGTCGATCATCAGGACTTCGTCCTTGCCGCAGGCGCGTCCGACGGTGGCGCGCGCGACCGTTGCGGACGTCAGGGTGCGCTTCCCGTCGACCTCGCCGACGCACGACGCGTAGAGGCGGGCGAGGCCACGCGCGCTCCCGATCCCGTTCGACGACGGCAGCTCGCACGCGTGTAGCTGCCGCGTGTTCCACATCTGGTCGTAGTTGAAGTGCCCCCCGGGGTTGGAGAACACCCGCGCGAGCAACAGCTCGGGGCCGAACGCGCGCAACGCTTCGCGCAGGTCGGCTCGAGGCGGGACGAGCTGCGCGACGCGTGATTCGAGTGATTCGGGGAGCCCGATCCAGAAGTCGACGCCGAGCGGATCGGCGATCTCCTCGCGCCAGAACACGCCGGCGCTGCGGTGGCGCGGATCGGCGCGGCGGATCAGCTCGCCGACGAGCCAGCCGTAGGTACGCAGGTGGTAGCCGTGCTTCGTTCCCGGTTGCCAGATCGGCGCCTGGGCCGCGAGCGCCTCGACGATCGGCGTCCACGAGAGTGATTCCTCGAGCGTGAAGTCGCCCTCGACATAGGGCAGGCCGGCTTGATGCGACATCACCTCCGCGACAGTGATCGCGTCCTTGCCGCGCGCGCCGAACTCGGGCCAGATCGTCGCCACCGCCGCTTCGGGATCGAGCAGCCCTCGTTCGATGAGCACGTTCGCGCAGACGGCGGTGACACCCTTCGTCGCGGAGTACACGAGGACGAACGTGTCCTCCCGCCAGGGCGCGCCGATCGCCGGATCGGCCAGTCCGCCCCACAGGTCGACGACGGGCCTCCCGTCGAGGTACACGCTGACCGCCGCGCCGACCTCTTCGCGCTCATCGAAGTTCTGGGCGAACACGTCGAGCACCGGTTCGAATTCCGTCGCGACGTAGCCGGCGATCGTCATGAGGTCGGAGTGTAATTCCGCTCGCGAGTGCTCCAGATGCGCGCTACGGGGTGGTGACCGGCTGAGTCGGCGGCGACGGCGCACCGTTGCCGTTCGCGTTCACCGCGGTGACGATGAACGTGTACGTCGTCCCGCTCGCGAGTCCGCGTACGACGACGCGCGTCGCGCCGGGCCCCACGACGACCGGCGCCTGGGCCGTGCCCAGGCTGTACGGAGTGACGACGTAGCCGGTGATCGGCGATCCGCCGTCACCATCAGGCTTCTTCCACGAGACCTCGATGGTCTGCTTGTGGCGTGCGGCGTGCACCAGTCTCGGCGCGCCGGGCAGTCCGACGGAGACTGCGTTGCTCGACGTCGATGGCGGTCCGGTGCCAGTCGCATTGATCGCCGCGACCGTGAACGTGTAGCTCTGTCCGTTGGTGAGGCCGGTAACGGTTGCGAACGTGGCTCCGGCGCCGAAGAGTTTGGGCGCGAGGGCGATGCCCCCGGCACGTGGCGTCACCGTGTAGCCCGTGATCGGCGAGCCGCCGTCACTGACCGGAGGTTGCCAGCGGACTGTGGCGGACGCACCACCACTCGGCGCCGCGGTCGGAATTGGAGGCGGGAAGGGCGCGCTCGCGGTGAGCGTCGTGGCCGGGTGGACTGGCAACGCGACCGGAGGCCGCGGCGCCTGGCTGAAGTCGAAGTCGTTGGTGAGGTCGCCGAGGATCGCGGCGTTCTCGCGCACGTCCGGTCGGGGGTCGGGACGACCGTCGGTGCGCGGATTCAGCCGCTGGCCGCCGAGGAAGTCGTCCTCGATGAACTTTGCGTACGCGTCGAAGCTCAGGATCTGGTGATCGACGTATCCGTGCTTGGCGTAGGGACTGATGACGATCCCCGGAACGCGCAGTCCGTAGCCGTTGACATCCACGCGCGGCGGCACGACGTGGTCGTAGAAGCCGCCCCAGTCGTCCCAACCCACGAAGATCGCGGTCGAGCTCCAATCCGGGCTCTTCATCACCGCGTTGACCAGGCTGGTCACATACGACTGACCGGCACTGACCGCCGAGGGCGGGTGCTCGCTCACATCCACAGATGGGACCACCCACGACACCGCGGGCAGCGTTCCCGTGCGCGCGGCGCTGTAGAAGTTCGACACCGATTGGATGTTCGCGAGCTGACCGTCGTTGCGAACCGTGTCGAAGTACGGCAACGGGTTCCAGATGCCGGCTGTGCTCGCCTTCTGCGGAATGGGCGCGCAGCTCAACGCGGCATCGTTTCGGCAGTCCGGCTCGGTTCCGGCGACGACGTAGTAGCCCCACGAAACCTTGTTCTTGTGCAACAGGTATGTGAGGTCGGTCCACGCGTAGATCGGTGTTTTCGTCGTCGGTTGCGCGTTCGTGGCGTTGGTGTTCGGCGGTGAGGGTACGGGCATGTTCGCGTTGACGCAGCTGCGTGGAATGTTGTGCTTCGTGCACGTCGCTGACCACTCCGAGACCTGGAAGAGGTGCTCTGGCAGGCTCCACGACGCGTTCGGCTGGAACATGTGGTCCTGCAGCACGAAGTCGTGCGCGTACTTCCAGTAGTTCGGGATGTCGCTTTGCGTGTGGTAACCCATCACGCCGACGCCGAGACCCGCGTTCGCCGCGCAGGTGGGGTCCGTCTGATCGGCGCAGTTGCGTTGCGCTTCCTCCGACATCCTGACGAACCCGTCCATTCTTCCGAAGTTGACGTCGGCCTTGGCCTGCGCCGCCGCGTGAGGTCCGCCGCCGTTCACATCGGCATGATCGGGATACGGCCGGACACAACCACCCTTGGCCGGATCGGGCACGCACACCGTCGGTTTGCCCTGCGCCATCGGAATGCCGGCCGCGCCCGGGTACGTCCCGAAGTAGCTGTCGAAAGATCGGTTCTCCTGCATGATCATGACGACGTGCTTGATCTTGTGGATCCCGGGCACCACGCCGATCGACGGCCCCGCGGAGGGGTTCGTGGACGGGCTCGTCTTGGACGGTCCACTCGACGAGCACCCGATCGCGGCGACCGCCACCACGACCGCGACGACTCCGTACCGGGTCAGGGGCAGCCGCATCCGGAGCACGCTACGCGCCGCACCCGGCGCGAAGGACGCGGCCGCCGGGCGATCGGCAACTGTCCGCGGACTGTGAGCCGACTGAGGTCCTCGAGGCCGAGTGGGCATCCAGCGGTCCTCGAGGTCGAGCCGGGCATTCAGTCATGAGCGCGCAGAGCCGCGGCCGGCGGGAGTCGGGCGGCGCGGCGAGCCGCGCGCCAGGTCGCGAGCAAGGAGGCGGTCAGGACGATCGCGGTGAGGGCAAGGATCGTGAGGACGGGCAAACGGAACCGCAACGGCTGCGCCAGCCCGCCGTTCGTCGAGAGGCGCCAGGTCAGCAGCAGTGCGCTCAGCGTACCGACGATCGTTGCACCGATCGCGATGGTCGCGGTCTCGACTTGTAGCGCGCGGCTCAGGGTCGTGGCCGGGAAGCCGAAGGCGCGGAGTATCGAGATCTGATCGCGGCGTTCGCGAACCCGGTCGGTCATCAGGATCGCGATTCCGGCGAGGCCGGCGACGAGCCCGATCGCGGTGTAGCCGGAGGAGATGTCGAGGAATTGTTGCCGGGTCGACAGACTCTCCCGCGCGAGCCGGCGGAAGGACCGGGCGTAGGTGCCGTTCGCGAGGTGGGTTCCGTCGATGACGGCGGCGAGCACGTCGTCATTGACGCCCGGGTGGGTCTCGACGAACAGCAGGTCCGGTCTCGCTCCGCCGCCGAGCAGCTGGTCGGCGACGGTTCGAGCCACGTAGAGGTGATCGGATCCGCCGTAGCGCGCGGCGGTGACGAGTCCCGCGACTGTCAGCGTTCGGGCCCTGCCCGTCGCCTGGTTCCGGAGGATGATGCGATCGCCGATCCGCAATCGCCCCGCGGCGAAACCGCTCACGCGGTCGGCGTCGAGATCGGCGCCGACGAGCGCGGTGCTCGGATCTTCGGCAACTGCGCGATAGACGGACGCGTCCGGACGTTGCGAAGCGGTCGTCGTGAGTGGGGGCGATCCGTGCCCGATGAAGGCGTCGTCGAAGCCGACGAGTGTGACGTCGAGCGCGTTCCCCGATGCCGCGGCGACGCGTTTCGCAGCTCCGGTCTGTAGCTGGGCGGGAGTGGCCACGGTGGCGGCAACGTGGTCGACACCGGGGACATGCGCGATGTCGAGCGGTGGGATCGGGTCGGCCGGATTGGACGCGATCTCGATGGTGCTGTTGCCGCCGAGGCGCCGGGCGAGATCGTTCGTGTCGTTCCTGTAGAGCTGCCCGATGGTCACGAGAAACGTGAAGGTGAAGATCACGGTTGCGTACATCGCCGTGATGAGCATGGTTCGTCGCGGGGCGGTGCGTGCGTACGCGAGCCCGAGCGTGAACACCAGGCCGCGGCGGCGGTTGCGGGCGAGCAGGGGCCGGGTGAGCGCGCGGAAGTTGACGGCCGAGAGCGCGAGGGCCGAGGAGCACAGCACGAGGCCTTCGGTCACGATGACACCCGCGCCGAGCCGTGCGAACGCGCTGTGCACGATCGTGATCGCGAGGGCAGACCACCCGATGGTTGCCGCCGACGCGATCGAGATCAGCCAACGTGCGCGCGTCGGCGTGTAGAAGATCACGACGACGCCGAGCGCGAACAGCGCGGGTCCGCCGACGCTCGCGGCCGCGTTGGTGAGGACGAGGCCGGCGACACACGTGACGAGGCCGACCGCGCTCGCGACGACACCCGACGCGAGCAACGCGGAGCTGGTTCGGCGATTGGGTGGATCGGGCAACCGGCGCATCACGCGCACGATGTTGCGCCGAGACGTGACGAGCGCGGTACCGACCACCACGGCGAACGACACGACGAATCCGAGGGCACCGGCCGTGACGACGGTCGTGGTGCGAGTCGAGAAGACGAGTTCGACCGCACCCGACGTCGGGCGGTCGAACACACCACGGGCGACGGCCACGACACCGGAGGCGAGCGCGAGCCCTCCGAGCACACCGACCCCGACGCCGACGACCGTGTACGCAAGGCCCTCGAGCCCGAGCGCCATGACCATGTCGCGACGCGACAGACCCTGCGCGCGCAGGATGGCCATGGATCGGCCGCGTTCTCGGGTCAGGATCGAGAACGTCAGGACCAGCAGCAAGAGTCCGCCCAGCGCACCAAAGGCCCCGAACGCGCGGAACAGATCGGCGAAGGACCGGCTCCGATGATCGGCATCATCGAGCAACTGCTGCTTGACGGGGTGGACCTCGGTTGCGAGAGCCGCGGTGCCAAGAGCCGAGGTAGCGGCGCGCAGCTCGGACGTCACCGCCGCGCTCGTGCGCGCATCACCCGACTCGCGGCCGGCGTTCGAGATCGCGACGATTGAAAGGGGCATCGCCTGTGCGCGGTTGGGTGTGCTCGCCGACGCCGCCAGCATCGAGGCGAGCGTGCCCGGCGGAACGAACAGATTGAGCGACGCGCTGCCGGGAGGCGAGAGCGGTGTCGCGAGACCCGCGACGCCCACGCGCGGCAACACCCGCACGACGCGAAACGTCCGTGAGGTACCGAACGCAGAGATCGTGACCCGGTGGCCGGGCAAGATCGCGATCGCATCGGACAGATCCGCGCTGATCACCGCGGTGCCGGCGGTCGGCGTGGGGCCGCTGATTCCCGTGGCGGACGGTTTCCCACCGAAGCGTTGGGCCCGGGCGAAGTCGATCTCGATCACCTGCGCCTGGGCGACCCGGGCGACGAAGTCGCGGCCGCGTGCCGTCGCGAGCAAGGCGACCAGCGGGAGTGTGCCGTCGGTGTCGGACAGTCGCGCGCGCTGGACTGCCGTCTCGATCGCTCGGCCGCGGTCGAGCCCCACTCCGACGATCTCCTCGTCGACCGGACCGAGTTGGGTCACCGCGGAACGCCGGACCGAGGCCCGGAACGAATCACCGACGGCACCCGCGCTCGTCACGATCGCCGTCGAGAGCACGACGCCCACGACGACGACGAGCGCCTGCCGGGGTCGCCTCGTGCACGAACGCAGTGCCAGTTGCCGCACGCCGGGCAACGCCTGGGCGCCATAGGCGAACGGGACCAGAGCGGCGATCGTCAGGGTCAGGGCCAGGAGCCAGAGCGCCACGGGGCCCTAGCCGTGGAGTTCGGTCACGATACGACCGTCGCGGACCTCGATGCGCCGATCCGCCTGTCCGGCGAGCTCCCCATCGTGGCTCACCAAGATGAGCGTCACGCCGTCGGCATGCAGCTCTCGCAACAGGCCGATCACCTGACCGGCGGTCTTGGTATCGAGATTGGCGGTGGGTTCATCGGCCCAGACGATGCGTGGTCCTTTCGCGAACGCGCGGGCGATCGCGACGCGCTGCTGCTCACCACCCGACAGCTGCGACGGGAAGCGTCCCAACCGATCTCCGAGACCGACGCGTCCCAGCTCGGAACACGCGGCTTCTCGTGCCTCTTTGCGCGGCACGCCCGCGAGTACGAGGGGCAGCGCGACATTCTCGACGGCGGTGAAGACCGGCAAGAGGTTCGCCGTCTGGAACACGAATCCCATCGACGACGCGCGCTGTCTCGTGCGCGTCGCGTCGTCGGCCGAGGCCAGGTCGACACCGTCGATCACGATCGAACCGGCATCGACGTCGTCGAGGCCCGAGAGGCAATTGAGGAGGGTCGTCTTGCCCGATCCCGACGGTCCCGTCACGGCCAGGAACTCGCCGGCATGAACGATGAGGTCGACGTCCGCGAGCGCGCGCACGACCTCTGCATCCGTCCGGTACGACTTCTCCACGCCCGCGGCGGTCAGTATCTCGGTTCCCGCGAGCGCCACGAGCTCAGCTACCGCCCATGTTCGGGATCGTGCCGTTCTGCAACGGGTTCGAGCGGTCCCCCGACTCGCAGGCCTTGATCACCAACGGACCCGTATATCCCGCGTCGGGATCTTCGACGATGACCTCGGACAGGCGACCGGTATCCAGCTGCGTGAATTTCGAACGGATGCAGGCCAGCTCCGACGAGCTGAGTCCCGCGGGCGCGAAGCGCATGTACAGATCGAGCACATAGTCGTATGCACAGGTCAGATAGTCGGTCATCACCAACTGGCGCAGATCCTTGTCGGGGATCTGGGCCATGTCGTTCGCGATCTGATCCACTGTCGGGTTCTGCACCACGACGCGCGCGACGCACTCGACGTCGGCGGTCTTCGGCGCTTTCGCAACGCCGTTCGGATTGATCAGCCGACGCGCTTCGTCTAATTGCGCGGCGCTCGGAGCGCCGGTCGACGGACCCGGACCCGACCCATTCGACGACTTGGCGGCGGCGCCCGAGCCGCCACACGCAGTGAGCAACGCGACGACCGCGAGCACGATCGATGCGCTCGACACGACCGACACGACCGACACGACCCGGGTCTGCAGCGATCGCCGACCGAGGTGCCGTCTCACGCGTCGAGAACCTACCAAACGTCTCAGCGTGACAATGCGCGCCAAGACGTCTGAACGGCGACGAACTCGTCGCGAACGAACATGGGATCATGGCGGCATGACCTACACCCACGGACACCACGAGAGTGTGCTGCGATCGCATCGCTGGCGGACCGTCGAGAACTCCGCGGCGTACGTCGCGCCTCGCTTCGTTCCCGGCACGATGGTGCTCGACGTGGGCTGCGGACCGGGGACGATCACCGTCGACATCGCGCGCCTCGTCGAACCCGGGAGTGTGGTCGGGATCGACACGTCGGCGGATGTGATCGTGCAGGCCCGCGCGGCTGCGACGGAGGTGCGCAACGTCGAGTTCGCGCCGGGAGACGTGTACGCGCTCGGCTACGCCGACGCATCGTTCGACGTCGTACACGCGCACCAGGTCCTGCAGCACCTGCCCGATCCGGTCGGCGCGCTGCGCGAGATGAGGAGAGTCTGCAAGCCCGACGGAGTCGTCGCGGCACGCGACGGCGACTACGGCGCCTACCGCTGGTATCCCGACGAACCCGAGATCGACCGTTGGCTCGAGCTCTATCGCGTGATCGCGCGCCACAATCGTGGCGAGCCCGACGCCGGTCGCAAGCTCATGGCCTGGGCACACGCGGCCGGGTTCTCCGACGTGCAGCCGGGCGCCTCGGCGTGGTGCTTCGCGACGGCCGACGACCGCGCCTGGTGGGCTGGGTCGTGGGCCGACCGCATGACCACGTCGGCGATCTCCGAGCAAGCCGAGCAGGAGGGCTTCGCGACGCGCGCCGAGCTCGAGGCGATGGCCGACGGTTGGCGCCGCTGGGCCGCGCATCACGACGCATGGTTCGCCGTCCTCCACGGCGAGATCCTCGGTCGTCCGTAGGTCAGGCGGGCATCGCGAGGCCGCCGTCGACCACCAGCGTCTGACCGGTCACGAACTTGGCGTCGTCGCTCGCGAAGAACACGCACGCGCCGGCAAGATCTTCGGGCTCGAGGGTCGACTTCATCGCAGTCTGCGCGGTCATGCCTTCTATGTAGAAGTCGGGGACGATCTTCTTGGTCGCTTCCGTCATCGTGACGCCGGGCGCGATGCAGTTGACGGTGATGTTCCAGGCCCCGAGCTGCGCGGCCATGAACTTGGTGAGTCCGACGATGCCCCATTTCGTGATCGAGTAGCTGTAGTTGCCCAGTCCCGTGAACTCGTCGCCGAAGGTCGGGAACGAATACGCGTAGGCCGCGCCGGACGACTGGTTGATCACCCGTCCGTAAAGCTGTTTCGCCATGACCGGAGCCGCGGCGCGCACCATCAGCCATGCGCCGAACTGGTTGACCGAGAACACCTTCTTCAGGTAATCGAAGCTCGGATCGAAGTTGTCGATGTCGTAGTAGAGCGCGGCGTTGTTCACGAGGATGTGCACGGTGCCGAACGCCTCGACCGCCTTGTCGATGCATGCCTGAGCCGAGTCGGGATCAGAGATGTCGGTGGGCACAAAGATCGCGTCGCCCTTGCCCGCGAGGGTCTTCATCCCGGCGGCCGCCCGTTCCTCGTTGATCTCGGCGACCACGACCTTGGCTCCCTCGTCGAGGAACCGCTGCGCGTACGCGAGGCCGATCCCCTGCCCGGCACCGGTGATGATCGCAACCTTGTCCTGCAGACGTCCCACAGTTGTCCTGTTCGCCCTTGGTCCTGTTCGCCCTTGGTCCTGTTCGCCCTTGGCACGCGCTTTTCGGCCCGCGCTACGGTGACGCCGACGTCAGTTTTCTTGTCAGTAGGGGGAACGCGCAAATGGGAATGCTCGACGGCAAGGTGGCCATCGTCACCGGTGCGGGCAATGGGGTCGGACGCGGCGAAGCGATCATGCTCGCCGACCACGGCGCCCAGGTCGTGGTCAACGACCTCGGCGGATCCGTCAGCGGTGAAGGTTCCGACAAGCGAGCCGCCGACGAGGTCGTCGAGGTCATCAACAAGCGGGGCGGTGAAGCGGTCGCCAACTACGACAGCGTCGCCGACTTCGAGGGCGCCAAGAACATCATCGGCTCGGCGATCGACGCGTTCGGCCGGCTCGACGTGCTCGTCAACAACGCCGGCATCCTGCGCGACAAGATGATGTTCTCGATGTCGCCGGACGATTTCGACTCGGTCGTCAAGGTGCACCTGTACGGCGCGTTCAACACGATGCACCACGCCTCGGCATACTGGCGCAACGAGTCGAAGGAAGGCCACCAGCCGCGCGCCGCGATCATCAATACCGTGTCCAGCGCCGGCCTCCAGGGCCAGGCCAGTCAGATCAACTACGGCGCGGCCAAGGCCGGCGTCGCGGCGATGACGATCATCGCGAGTCTCGAGCTGAGCCGTTACGGCGTCCGCGCGAACTGCATCGGTCCCGGTGGCGCGACGCGCATGGTCGCGCAGGCGATGAAGATCGAGGTCAAGAATCCCGAGGACTACACCGAGTTCGAGGCGATGAACCCGGGCAACTCCGCGCCGGCGGTCGTCTGGCTCGCGTCCGACCAGGCGCTGCACGTCACCGGTCAGGTGTTCCGGCTCGTCGGCAACAACCTCGCCCTCTACCGTCCGTGGGAGATGGGCGAGCAGTTCCTTGCGACCGACAAGGAAGGCAAGCCGAAGCAGTGGGATCCGGCTGACATCGGCCGCATCGTCAACCGCTACGTGTTCCAGAGCGAGAATCCGGGAATCGACGCCCAGCGCCGGGCATGACCGTCCCCGACTTCGAGACCCTTGCCTACGACGAGGGTGACGACGGAGTCGCCGTCGTCACGCTGAACCGTCCGACGGTCCACAACGCGTTCAACTCGCTGATGCAACGCGAGCTGCACACGTTGTGGCGCGCACTCCGCCGGCACGATGCGGTGCGCTGCATCGTGCTCACCGGGGCGGGCGACAAGGCCTTCTGCACCGGTATCGACCGCATGGAGCAGATGGGCGGCGAGGGTGACGCGACAACCGACCCCGACGTCGTCGGCGGCGGCGGCACCCCGTTCATGTTCAACGACCCGGGCGACAACATCGGGCCCAAGTCGTGCGACCTCTGGAAGCCCGTCATCGCGGCCGTCAACGGAATGGCCTGCGGTGGTGCGTTCTACATGCTCGGCGAGGTCGAGTTCATCGTCGCGGCCGAGCACGCAACCTTCTTCGATCCTCACGTCACCTACGGCATGACTGCGGCCTTCGAGCCGATCCATATGGCAGGCATCACGCCCTTCCCCGAGATCATGCGGCTGTCGCTCCTCGGCAACTACGAGCGCATGTCGGCACAGCGTGCCCACCAGATCGGCATGGTCAGCGAAGTCGTGCCCGGCGCCGATCTCGTGGCGCGCGCCCGCGAGATCGCCGCCATCATCGCGTCGCAACCGCGGCTGGCGATCGAGGGAACGGTGCGCGCAATCTGGTCGACGCGCTCGATGCCTCAACGCGAGGCCGTCCGGCTGGGCTACGCGTACGTCGCCATGGGAACGAACCAGGAGTCGATCAGCGAGGGACAGAAGCTGTTCGCGTCCGGCAAACGCGTGGAGTGGAACCTGCGCTGATGGCGGGCACCGGGAAAGTCGCAATCGTCGGCGCCGCGCTGTCGGACATCGGGCGCGTCGACACCAAGACACCCTTCGAGCTGCACTATCAGGCCGCCTCGCGCGCGATCGCCGACGCCGGGCTCACGAAGGCCGATATCGACGGCTTCGGATCGAGCGGCATGGGCATGCTCGCCCCCATCGAGATCGCCGAGTACATCGGGCTGCGGCCCACGTGGGTCGACGGTACCGGTGTCGGCGGCTCCACCTGGGAGTTCATGGTCGAGCACGCGACCGCGGCGATCCTCGCCGGGCACGCGGAGATGGTCGTGCTCGCGTACGGTTCGACCACGCGCGCCGACCTCAAGGCGCGCCGGCGCACTGCGAACCTGGGCTTTGGCGGCCGGGGCCCGATCCAGTTCGACGTGCCGTTCGGCCACACGCTCATCTCGAAGTACGCCATGGCGACGCGCCGGCACATGCACGAATACGGCACCACCGTGGAGCAACTCGCCGAGATCGCGGTCAGCACGCGCTACAACGCCTCGTTCAACCCTGAGGCCTACTACCGCGACCCGATCACCATCGACGAGGTCAACGGGAGCCGGATGATGGCCGATCCGCTCACCAAGCTCCATTGCTGCATCCGCAGCGACGGCGGCGGCGCGGTCGTGCTCACCACCGAGGAGCGGGCGCGCGACCTCGCGCAGAAACCCGTGTGGGTGCTGGGAACGGGCGAGGCCACGAGCCATACGACGATGAGCGAGTGGGAGGATTTCACCCGCTCACCTGCGGTGCAGAGCGCGAAGCACGCGTTCGCCCGCGCCGGTGTCACGCCCGACGACATCGACGTCTGCGAGATCTACGACGCGTTCACCCACATGGTGCTCGCGAGCATCGAGGCGCTCGGTTTCTGCAAGCCCGGCGAAGGCGGACCGTTCGTCGCCGACGGCCGGCTCCGCCTCGGTGGTGCACTCCCGACGAACACCGACGGGGGCGGCCTGTCGCACTGCCACCCCGGCATGCGCGGGATGTTCCTGCTCGTCGAGGCGACGCGCCAACTGCGCGGCGAGGCACACGGCCGACAGGTCGAGAATGCGCAACTCGCGTGTGTGAACGGAACCGGCGGTTGGTTCTCGTCGGCGAGCACCGTCATCCTGGGCGCCTGACGTCATCCGGAAGGGCCGGGCGGGGACGGGGTCGATGCGAGCACCTCGGCGACCTCCTCCGGTCCGATCTCGCTGATGATCGATACCGCGAGCGCCGCGCCCAGCACGAACAACAGCGCGCCGTTGAGCCCGTAGAGCTCGAGTCCGCCGAAGGCGGCCAGCACGATCGGGAAGGACCCCACGCGGACCGTGCGTCGTTCGAGCCAGCGATTCACCCACCAGTCGCAGCCCACGATCACGACGAAGCACCCCGCGACGACGAGTGCGCGCGTCAGCGTGTGCGCACCCGCGAAGACGACGATGGGCAGCCCGCCGATGACCACGCCCGCAATCGGCAGGAAGCTCCAGAGACCGACCCACACCGCGAGCGCGGATGCGCCCGGCACCCCTGCGGCCCGGGCGATCGCAAAGGCCGCCAACGCCTCGACAAGGGCTTCCCAGAGCTTCACCCGCGCGAAGAAGAGCGCGCGCCGTGATCCGTGCCGGATCACGTACTCCGTCCGGCGCCGCGTTTCGTCGTCGTCGATGAGGCGAAGGCCACCTTCGATGATGCGGTTTCCGTAGAGCACGAAGAAGATCGTGAGGATGATCCCGGCAAGGAACGCGACCCCCCGCGACACCGCCGACTTGATCACGTCGGGCGTCGCGCCGCCCGCGAGACGCTGCGGGATCGCGTCGACGAGGTTGGTGACGCGTTCCTTCAACTTGATCTCGCGGAAGAACTCGGAGCTCTTCTCCAGCTCGGCCGCCCGTTGCGGCGCGGCCTGTTGCAGACTGCTCATCGCGTCGGAGACGTCGTTCACGATCTTGTAGCCCAGGAACCCGATGGTGCCCAGCATGACGAGCGCGGTCAGGAGCACGGCGACGGCGCGGGGCACGAAGCGGAAGTGCGCCAGCCAGGCGATGGCCGGATAGACGAGTGCCGCGATCGCCATCGCCGAGAGCGCCCACGCGATCACCCGCTCGGCGTCGTGCGCGATCTCGAGGAACAAGAACGTGACGCCGAGCGCGAACACGAGCGCCAACGCGGAGCGAACCGACAGTCGCACTCGGAGCGTGCGCGCGGTATCGACCATCGGCTCGTACGATATCGACGTGGCGTCCTCCGTTCTCGGACCCTCGACGCCGGCCGACTCTCCTCCGAACGCCGGTGTCGACCTCGATCCGCACTCCGCGATCCCCCTTGCCGTCGCCGTCGCGCTCTTCGTCATCGCGGTCTGGTTCATTCGCTCCATCCCGCGCACGCTGTCGTCGCTCGCGCTGGCCACGCTGCTGGCGCTCGCGCTGAACCCGCTCGTCGAAGCACTCAAGACCCGAACGGGATGGCATCGCCGAACCGCGGCGGGCGTCGTGCTGGTCTCGACGGCACTCCTCATCGCCGTCGTCGTCGCACTGATCACCGTGCCGACGATCCGCGAGGTGCGCGACTTCAACAAGCAGATCCCGCAGACCGTCAAGGACCTCGGCCGCCTCCCGGTCGTCGGACCCCGCCTGCGCGAAGCGAATGCGTCCGACAAGGTGCAGAAGTGGTTGAACGACGTGCCGAAGAATCTGAGCGCGAACTCCAAACCGATCGAGAACGCCGCCGGCGCGGTCGCCGACGGCGTGGCCGCCGCCCTGTTCACGATCTTGCTCGCGATTACGATCGTGCTCGACGGTGAGTTCCTCGTCGGGAGCGTGCGCCGACTCGTGCCCGCGCGCCGGCGCGCGGACGCCGATCGGATGGGCCGGCTCGTCTACGAGGTGGTCGGCCGCTACATCGCGGGCACCCTGCTCGTGGCCGCGCTCGCCGGGGTCGTGATGCTCACGGGAGCGCTCGTGCTCTCCGTCCCGCTCGCGCCGCTGATCGCGGTGTGGGTTGCGATCACGAATCCGATCCCGCAGATCGGCGGCTTCCTCGGCGGTGCGGTGTTCGTCCTGCTCGCGGTCACGCAGGGTGCGGGAGTCGGGTTGATCGCGCTCGCGATCTTTCTCGTGTACCAGCAGCTCGAGAACCATGTCCTGCAGCCGCTGATTGTCGGTCGCGCGGTGCGCCTCTCGCCTCCCGCGACGATGGTCGCCGCGCTCGTCGGCGTCGCGGCGGGCGGGCTCGTCGGCGGGCTCTTCGCGATCCCGCTGCTCGGCGCGACGAAGGCGATCTACCTCTCGACCCGGTTTCCATCGGCCGTCGACGAAGCCGAAGCCGAAGCCGACGACGCGGCCGTCGAGGGAGACGGCCCGCTCTAGGCCGCGAGGGGCGCGCCGAAGAAGCCGCGGTGCACGACCCGGGTGACCGTGTCGAACAGCGTGTCGGAGTCGAACTCGAGCTGGCGCGACACCAGGAAGTACGCGAACCGCTCCAGCATCGCCATCAGCGCGGAGACCGACGCCGCGTCGCCGTTGGCTCCGGCGTCGCGCATGCGAGCACCGAGCGCCTCGGCGATATCGGTGAAGGCGACGACACCGAGCCGGCTCGTCTCTCGATCCTCGACGTTTCCCTCCATCCACGCGCGCAGCACGGGCCCGAAGCGCGCGTAGGTGGCGAAGAAGGTCTCGAGGAACCCGTGCAGCTCGACCGCTCCCGTCTCGTCGCGCGTGACCTCGCCCAGACCACCTGCCAGTGCGCCCATCTCGTGTGCGCACTGAATGGCGAGCGCGCGCAGCAACTCCTCCTTGTTCGCGAAGTACAGGTAGAACGTTCCGTGCGATGTGCGCGCGGCGCGGACGATGTCGTCGACGCGGGCGGCGTGGAAGCCGCGTTCTGCGAACACGCGCATTCCCGCGTCGAGCAGCTTGCGCATCGTCTTGCGACCTTGGGCCCGCAGCTCGCGCGTCGCGGCGGGCGTACCGGGCGGAGCCGCGATCTCGCGTCGGCCGGTGGCTCGACGGGACGACTTGTACGCTTCGGCCATGTCTCTCCCGGGCCTTCCCTGGACGATCGCGGAAGCCGCCCGCCGCTTCGCGGATCGTACCGCCTACGTCACACCGCTCGGCTGGTCACTGTCGTACGCCGATGTCGATCGTCTCTCCGACGAGGTCGCGGTCGGGCTCTCGGCGCGCGGCGTGAAGGCGGGCGACGTCGTTGCGCTCGTCCTGCCTGCCGGACCGGAGTACCTCCTGACGTATGCGGCCGCCGCCAAGCTCGGAGCGATCACCGCGGGCGTGAACGACCGGCTGTCGGAACGTGAGCGCGAGGCGATCCTCGCCGTCGCCGGTCCGAGCCTGGTCGTCACCTCCGAGACCGCGCCGCCGTCCGCCTCGTCCGAGACCGTGCTCGACGACCTCCGGGCGCGGGGCGAGGCGCCGTTCGAGCTGGCGCCCGATCCGGAGCGCCCGGTCGCGATCATCTTCACGTCGGGGACGACCGGTCTCCCCAAGGGCGCGCTCTACTGCACCCGCCAGCTCGCGTTCATCACGCAGACCGACGTCGGCGACAGCTGGGAGGGCGGCGGCCGGTCGTTCAGCGGCACGTCGTTCGCACACCTCGGGTTCATGACCAAGCTCGCGGGCAGCCTCCGGCGCGGCGGTACGACGTTCATCATGGAACGCTGGCACGCGCGGCCCGCGCTCGAGTTGCTGGCGCGCGAGCACATGACAACGGTGGCGGGCGTGCCGACGCAGCTGGCACTCATGTTGCGCGATCCGTTGTTCGACGACTTCGACCTGTCGTCGGTGCAGTACATCATCGCGGGCGGCGGGCCGATCACGCCCGGACTCGCCGACGAGGCGCGCCGACGGTTCGGCGCACGACTCGCAACCCGGTACTCGTGCACGGAAGCTGGTATCGGCCTCGGCACCGCGTTCGACGACCCCGACGAGGACGCGATCATCAGTGTCGGCAGACCCCACGCGAGTGTCGACGTGTCCTTGCGCGACGGGGCGGGCGAGACCGTCTCCGGTGCCGACATCGGCGAGGTGTGCCTGCGCTCGCCCGCGGTCATGTCGAGCTACTGGCGTGATCCCGAGCAGACCCGTGCCGCGTTCACGTCCGACGGGTTCGTCCGTACCGGCGACCTCGGCTGGGTCGACGATCGCGGCCGGCTGCGTCTCGTCGGGCGGAGCAAGGAGATGTACGTGCGCGGGGGTTACAACGTGTATCCGGTCGAGATCGAGAGCGTTCTATCCACCCATCCCGGTGTCGCCGCCGTCGCGGTGGTGCCGCGACCCGACGACGTCATGGGCGAGATCGGGGTCGCGGCCGTCGTCCCCCGCGACCGGGAGCGCCCGCCGTCGCTCGCCGATCTGCGCGATTTCGCCGCTCCGCACATTGCGAGCTACAAGCTGCCCGAAGCCGTGCACGTCGTCGACGCGTTGCCGTTGACCGTCGGCGAGAAGGTCGACCGGCGCGCGTTGGTCGACGAGATCGCCAAGCTCGTAACCTGACTTCGATTTGCTCACCTACCGAACGAGTCCGGACGCCATGGAGCTCGAGTTCACCGCCGATCAGGACGAGCTACGCGACTCGATGCGCGCCGTGCTCGCGAAGGAGAGCCCAGTCGGCCTCGCGCGCCGGGTCGTCGACGAGGGCATCCGTCCCGACGCGCTCTGGACAACGCTCACCGGTCTGAGCTGGCCCGCCCTCACCGTTCCGGAATCCGACGGTGGCATCGGTCTCGGGATGATCGAAGCCGGCATCCTCGCCGAGGAGGTCGGGCGGGTCATCGCGCCCGGGCCGCTGCTCGCGACGGTGACGCAGTTCGTTCCCGCGGTGCGCGAGACCGCCACCGCCGAGCAGCGCGCTCACTTCCTCGGCCGGGTGGCCGCCGGCAGTTGCTCCGGGGCGCTGGCCGTCGCCGAGCGGCGGGGATCTTTCGACCCGGCCTCGGTCACCGCGACCGTCGTCGTCGACGGCGACCAGGCGGTGCTATCGGGCGAGAAGCGATTCGTCGTCGAGGGCGACTCGGTCGACGAGCTCGTCGTCGTCGCCCGCGAGCCGGGCACGGCGGGCGACGACGGCGTGCGTGCGCTCGTCGTACCGGTTGCCGCGACCCGAACGCAGCGCGTCCACGCCCTCGACGGCAGCCGCCGCCTCGCGCACGTCGATCTCGACGGCGTCCGGATCGGAAGGGACCGCATGCTCGGCGACGGGCGCTCGTCGCGCGCGCCGGCGCTACGGCGCGCGATCGAGGAGGCGACCGTCGCGACCGCGCTCGAGATCGTCGGTACCGCGCAGACGATCTTCGACGTCACGCTCGAGTACGCGAAGCAACGCGAGCAGTTCGGCGTCCCGATCGGGTCGTTCCAAGCCATCAAGCACAAGTTTGCCGACATGATCATCTCGCTCGAGCGAGCACGAGCGACCGGCTACTTCGCGGCCCTCACGATCGCCGAGGACGATCCGCGGCGTACCAGCGCCGCGGCGGTGGCGAAGGTCGCCGCGGGCGACTGTCAGCGCCTGCTGGCCAAGGAGGGGATCCAGATCCACGGCGGGATCGGCTACACGTGGGAGCACGACATGCATCTCTACGTGAAGCGCGCCAAGTCGCTCGAGCCCTTGTTCGGGTCGAGTGGCACGCACCGCGCACACATCGCCGACCTGCTCGGCGTGTAGCTGGTTTGCTCGGTCAGACCTTCAGCAGGATCTCGGCGAGGATGTAGAACGCGGCGATCAGTGCGAAGCCGGCGTACATCGCGTTCTTGTGCGTCTCGTAGATCACATTGAGGCCGGTGTTCCCCCGGCCGCTGATCATGCCCAGCGCGTTCAGCTCGAGCACTGCGAGCACCGCGATCCCGATCAGGATGTAGACGAGGCTCTTGCCGCCGCTGATCGGGGCGCCGAAGCTGGGTCCGACGGCGTAGAAGTGCGCGGCCCCGACCATGAACACCAGCAGCGGCAAGGAGAAGATCGTGTTCTGGCGTGAGGCCATCGCGCCGGCCCGGGCCGATGCCGCGGCGTTGGGGTTCGCCTCGCCGCCCGACTTGAGCGTGCGCGCGTTGGCGATCACGACCTGTTGGTTCGGCCAGATGACGAGCCAGACGTTGAGAAACATGACGAGGCCGAACAGGATGCCGATCGCGAGCCCCGGTCCGGCAGTCGTGTGGATCCAGAAGTCCTTGTTGTAGCTGCCCTTCGGCGCGATCGCGATGATCAGCAGACCGAACACGATCGTGGCCGCGGCGGACCACCGGAACCACCAGAGCGCGCGCCAGGTGAGCTTGTCGAACGCGTCGTTGCGCGAGCCGGCTTCCATCTCGGCGTAGGCCGGAGTCTGCACGAAGTTGAAGAACCACAGCAGGCCCATCCACATCATCGCGACGATGACGTGGGAAATGCGGAAGGCTTCGGACAAGCCGATCCGGTGGAAGATCTCGATCGCCATCGCAACACTCCCGGTCGGTCGTTCTGAAAAGGCGGTCGAACGTACCAAACCTTTCAGGCGCGTGTCAGGGATCCTCGGGACAGGTCCGGCCCCACTACAAGTCCGGGACGTGCGCGTCGCCCCCGATCGCCCCCTCCGGTCGGAGGGGCTGGCGCAGCGGAACGATCATCCCGGCGAAGTCGGCGAACGCGATCAGGTTGCCCAGATCGTCGGCGACGCGGCACTCGACCACGATGAGCTGGCGGCCGGCGCGCATGACCCGGGCCTCGGCGCGCACGACGGTGCCCTTCGGCCGGCCCAGATAGCGAACGTGCAGGTCGGCCGTCACGAGGGTGTTGTGTCCGGGCCGGAAGGTTCCGGCGCGCGCCGCGGCGGAGCCGGACGCCACGTCGACGAGGCTCGCGATCGCGCCGCCGTGCAGGTTGCCCGAGCCGTTGAACGCGCCCGCGGCCACGGGCATCTCGACGATCACCGTGTTCTCCGAGTCCGGCTCTCCCGAAGCAGGGTCGTGCGAGTCGGGGGCGCCGACGAAGCGCAGCCCGAGGAGCTGGTGCAACGGGGTCGATGAGTGCGCGACGCGCAGCAGCTCGATGACCTCGGTCGAAAAACCGCTGTACGGGTGGTCCGCCATCGCGTCGTGTGGCGGCGCGTTGCCTTGTGGCGCGTTGTCTGGGGGGGCACCGTCGGCAGCATCTGACATAGCCGCACGCTCTCACTCGGACGGGTGGGCGCGCCACCACGAGAACAACCCCGCGAGATCTCCGTCGGACGCGACCGCGTGGACGAGTCGGTCGCCGCGCGTCCACCACATCGCGGCGCGTCCGCCCTCGAATCGGCACCGGTAGCGCCCGACCGCGGCGTCGGGCGATGCGGCGGTCGACCACGCGCGCTCGTCGGGAACGCCACGGGCGCACGATGGGAGGCCCGATCGTGCGGCTGTGCCCGATCGTGCGGGTGTAGAGGTCACGCCCGCGGCGCGCCGGTAGGCACCGGCGACGGATCCGGACCCGAGCACCCGCACGTCGAGGTCGACGCCGTCGATCACGCACCGCACCTCGCGCCGCGCCGGCGAAAGGCCGCCACAATTGCGGCTGACCGGCACCGTCGTCGTCCTCGGGAACGTGGACGGCGGTGCCGACGAAGGCGCGACGATGCCGGCGGCGGCGTCGGCCGACGCGGGTGCGTGCGAGCGGTGACCGGCGACGAGCCACGCGGCCGTGAGGCCGGCGAGGAGCGCCCCGGCCGCGACCGGCCGCGATCGGGCGCGCCGCGCCCGAGTCCCGCGATCGGTACCGCGATGAAACGACGGGCGAAGAAAGGCCGGGCGATGCAGCAACCGCCGCCGAGGAGACGGCCGGCGCTGTTGCGGGTCCTCGCCGGCGCCGCCGTTGCGGGCGCGACCGGACCAGAACTCGAGGTTGGATGCGAGATCATTGCGTTCCATCTGTTCCACGGTAGCGGCGGCGATTCATCTCTACAATGTTTGACACACTCTCACATGATTTGATATGCATGTCTCGTGCATCGGCAACGGCCGCGCCTTCAGCTCGTGCTCGTCGTGTGCCTTGCCGTCGGGTCGCTCGCGGCCCTCGTCGCGACGTGCCCGCCGCTGACGGGCTCGGTGTGGTCCGGCGGCGACGATCTCGCGCTGGCAGTGGCGTGGGCCGTCGCGCTGGCCGCAAGTGCATGGCTCTTCGTCGCGACCGGAACGTGCGTCGTCGCGCTCGGGCTCGCGCGGCCCCGGCTCGCACGACGGATCGCGCCCGCGCTCCCCTTCGGGATCCGATCGCTGGTCGAGGTCGCGATCGTCGGCTCGTTCGCCGTGCTCCCGGCGCTGCCGGCACCGGCCCTCGGTCCCCCGCGCGTCTCCGCCGTCGTCGTCGACGACGAGCCGGTCGTGCGGGCGCCGGAGACACCCGCGCGGGAGACACCGGCGCCGGTCGAGACGGCCCCGATCCCGCGGTCCGTCCCGGCGCCCCCTTCTCCCCCGCCCCGTTCCACGCCGCGCCATTCCAATCTGGGCCATTCCAATCTGGGCCATTCCAACCTGGGCCATTCCAACCTGGGCCATTCCAAGCTGGGCCATTCCAAGCTGGGCCATTCCAAGCTGGGGTCGCGCGTCGTCGTCGCGCCCGGCGACAACCTCTGGCTCATCGCGCGCGCGTCGCTCACCGACGCGCGCGGCGGTCGTCCGCGCGACGCCGACGTCGCGCGGTACTGGCACGCCTTGATCGCCCAGAACCGGTCGACGCTCCGGTCGGGAGATCCGTCCCTGATCTTCCCGGGCGAGATCGTCACCCTGCCTCCTGCATCAACCGTGTCCTAGCCTCCACCGCGTGGATCTCCTCGCGGGCAAGGTCGCGGTGGTCACCGGCGCGGGCGGCGGCATCGGCCGCGGCCACGCGCAGCTGCTCGCGAGCGAGGGGGCGCGCGTCGTCGTCAACGATCTCGGTCACGACCAGGCGGGCGAGACGGTCTCCCGGATCACCGGCGCCGGCGGAACTGCGACGCCGAGCACCCACGACGTCGCGACGTGGAGCGGCGGTGGCGCACTTGTGCAACACGCGATCGACACGTACGGGCGCCTCGACATCCTGGTGAACAACGCCGGGATCCTGCGCGACGCGATGTCGTTCAACATGACCGAACCCGACTGGGACGCGGTCGTCGACGTGCACCTCAAGGGGCACATGTCGACGTGTCACGCCGCGGCCGGCCATTGGCGAGAACGCGCCAAGACCGGCGACACGCCGAACGGGCGCATCGTCAACACCGCCTCCGAGTCGGGGTTATTCGGCCAAACGGGCCAGGCGAACTACTCGGCGGCGAAGGCCGGCATAATCGCGCTGACGATCGTGATGGCACGGGAGCTCAAGAAGTACGGCGTCACCGCGAATGTCGTGTGCCCACGCGCCCGCACCCGGATGACCGAGTCGATGCCCGGCGCCGCCGAGTACATGCAGGGGCCCGAATGGGAGCCCGAGAACATCGCACCCCTGGTGTGCTTCTTGGCGAGCGAGGCCGCCGCCGACGTGTCGGGCCAGGTGTTCGTGATGTGGGGTACCCGGATCCACCTCATGCAGGGCTGGCAGCGGGTGCACACCTTCGACCGGACCGACGCCGACCGCGACAAGGGTCGCTGGACACCCGCCGAGCTCATCGAACACCGAGACGAGATCTTCGCCGGGCATCGCACCAAGATCCCGCCCATGGGATTCGGGGAATGAGCGCGGCGCCGGCGAACGCCGGCGATGCGCCGTACGGGCACCTGCTCGTCGACCAGTTGCGTTTCATGGCGCGTCGCGGACCCGATCGCGTCGCCTACGCCGACCTCGACGCGCCCGCGACCATCACGTTCCGCGAGTGGGACGAGCGCTCGAACCAGGTCGCGCGCTGGTTGGTCGATCACGGCGTCGCCAAGCAGGACCGGGTCGCGCTCTACATGGACAGCGACCACTGCCTGCAGTGGATCGTCGCCTACGCGGGTATCCACAAGGCCGGCGCCGTCGTCGTACCGGTGAACACCCGCTTGTCGGTCGACGAGGTGCTGACGATCCTGCGCCACGCCGAGCCGACCGTCGTCGTCACGAACGAGCGCCTGCTCGCCACGGCGCACACCGTCGCCGCGACGATGCCGATCAACGCGATCCTCGAGGCGCCCCGTGCGGACGTAGCGGAGCCAGGGACGGCGAAGCGAGGGAGCCATATTTATTGGCCCGGGCTCGACGCCTACGACCGAAGCGACATGCAGGTGCCGCTCGACGCCGACGACATCGCCGACATCATGTACACCTCGGGCACCACCGGCCTGCCCAAGGGCGTCCTCGTCCGTCACCGCAACGTCGCGATGATCCCGAACTGCGCACCGAACTGGACCGACCTCGGTTGGCTCCACGGCGCTCCGCTGTTCACGTTCGCGGGCATGAGCTTCATCTTCAACCCGATGAAGATGGGGCTCACCGGCCTGTACATGCCGAAGTTCGACGTCGACCGCTGGTTCGACGTCGTCGAGAACGACAAGCCGATGATGATCTTCCTCGTACCCGCGATGGCGGAGCTCATCACCGCGAGCCCACGTTTCGCGTCGGCCGACCTCTCGGGTCCGCTCGCGGTGTCGATCGGCAGCGCACCACTCGCGCCCGCGACTTTGAAGAAGCTGCAGGATCGCATGCCACAGGCTTCGGTCATCAACTCCTACGGGCTCACCGAAGCCGGGCCCGCCTTCATCACGATGCCGAAGGAAGAGGCCGACAAACGCGTCGGATCGGTAGGCAAGCCGAATCCGCCGATGGAGGTGCGGGTCGTCGATCCCGATACCGACGAGGACCGGCTCGCGCACGAGGTCGGCGAGCTGCTGGTGCGGCTGCCCGGAAAACGCCGCGAGTACTACAAGGACGACGGCGCCAACGTGTCGACGTGGACCCCTGACGGTTGGCTACACACCGGCGATCTCGCGTATCTCGACGCCGACGGGTTCGTGTACATCTCGGGCCGGATCAAGGACATGATCATTCGGGGCGGCAACAACATCTACGCGACCGACGTCGAGGCGGTGATCCTCGAGCACGCCGAGGTGCAAGAGGCCGCGGTCGTCGGCGTACCGCACCAGGTGCTCGGCGAGGACGTCGGCGCGTTCGTCGTGTGCAAGCCGGGCGCGTCGTTGTCGGCTGCAACCTTGCTCGCGTTCTGCTCCGACCGTCTCGCCGACTACAAGCGGCCGCGGCACCTCTGGTTTGTCGACGAGCTCCCCCGCAACGCCACGGGCAAAGTCATGAAGCACAAGCTGCGGGAGCAGGCCGGGCAAAATAGCGACTGACCCGCAGCTTCATATGTCGGCGGTCGAGCATCTCGGATGCTCGCAAGGCGCACACCGAGTATCAGCCGGAGCAGCGATCGGCATCGAGTCTGCCGCCGATGCGAAAGAGCCAAGCCTTGGCCCCGCCTCTGGAGACCTGCAGCAGCTCGGTCGCGGCCGGATCGGAGCGCGTCCATATTGCCTCCAACGTCGGTTTGTTCGTCGCAAAGGGGTAGCCCGGTGACGCCGCGACAACGTAGTTGTATCGACCATCGTTGATGGCACGGCGCCAGGTTCTGCAGTCCGTTATCCGCGAGGACACGCCGTCCGAGGTGCGAGTCGCGACATATTGCACGTGGTTCGAAAGACTCCTGCCGTACAACGGGTACTGGAGAGACAGGCCTACGATTCCGATCCGTGCGTCGTGAATGTCTTGGGCCCAGCGATCGATGGCGAGCAAAGGCGGACCCATGTAGCGGTCACGAAGGTAGGCACGCTCGAGCGTGTATGCGCCGGCAAGAACCGCAACGATCGCTACGCAGGCAATCGGCACGAGGTGAGTCTTGGTTGCCCACCAGCGCGTCGCGCGTGACCGCAGGCTACGCGCCGCGGTCGCGACGGTGAATACGCCGATACCAATGAGCACGCCCCAGACACGGGGGGAGGAACCGCTCGTCGATCCTGCGATCTGGGTCTTGCCATTGCTCCATAGGTTCCCGCTGAACTGTGTCGCGAGGAGGATAGCCACGTACACCGCGAGGAATATGAACACGCCGCGTCGTCCAAATCGAGTCGCAGCGACTGGGAGGACTACCGCGCCGACCGCGAGTGCCAACGCGACGTAGCGGACGTTCACCGTGAATTGAAACAGTGGCGAGCGCGGGTCGCCAAGGATCTGTGGACTGACGAGATAGGCAGTGAAGCTGGCGATGCCGACCAGAGCAATCATCCGCTCCCAACGTCCAGAGGCGAGGAACGTCGTGAGCAGCCATCCGGCTGCGGAAGCAAGGAACACGACCCACCACGCGGGACCGAACGCTTCCCTGAGGCCGGGCAGGAATCGAACGTTCCAGACGCGGCCGTCAAACAGGTAATGCACAACGGCAGAGGTGTTACGCGACGGCACAGTTGGCAATCGCACTGGTCCGAACCCTAGACGTAAGGACGGGAGCGGGTTCCCGACCCTGACCAGGTTCCGGAGGTACCAGTAGCCGCCGGTCGCTGCGACGATACTCAGCCACAACGCGCCGCGTCGTAGGCGTTCGCCGCGTGCGCACAACGCGATGACACCGATGGTCAACGCCGCGACGGGTGGAATGAGCGTGAACTTGGTTCCGAGCGCGAGCCCGGCTGCCATCGCCGCGCATGCGAGTGCCGCGGGTCGCAGTGAATGCCGAGCATCTGCTCGTCTGCAGTTGAGGAGGATGGCGATAGCAGCGAGGAACAACGCGATGCCGACGATGTCGTTGAGAGCAGAACCCCCGTCGTCCAGCGCGAGCTCCGGCGCAGCGAGCACGACCGCGGCCCCCGTCAGGCTGAGCGGCGCAACGCCAAACGGCCGACCGATGCACCATGCGGACAACAACGCCAGCGAGAGCCAGCCGAGGTTCAGCAACGGAGACAGCGTGTCATTGCCCAAGAACACCATTCCGAGGGCATGAACGAGCTCCGACGACGCCGGAAAGAAGGCTATGTACGACCCGCCGTCGACGAAGTGCAGTCGTGAAGTCCATCCCGTCTGCACGAAGCGGGCCGCGAAAGGCAAGTGGTACCAGAGCGTGTCCGCCGTGGTCACCATGCCGCGTTGCAGCGAGTCCACGGCCCGCATGCTCCATTCGGCGAAGACGACTGATACGGCTCCGATTGCAACGAAATGTGCGCAGCGGCCGCCCTGGCTGGGCACCGGCGGCGCGGTGACGACTTTCGCACCCTGACGGGGCAACGCGTTCGAGCGCGACTCTCGGGCGATGCCGCGCCAGACAATGATCCCGCCGGCGGCGAAGGCGATGACGATTGGCACCAACCGAAAGAGACCGACGGTTCCGAGGCATTGCGACACGACGATCACAAACGCGAGGCCGATGATCACCTCGGCGAGAAGTGCGGGTGGTCCGGCGAGTTCCGGAAGGTACCGCCTTCGACACTGCCGCGCGCCCAGCGCCACGGGCAGAAGCGCCGCAACGGCGCAGACGACGCCGATCAGAGACCGCACGAAGCCTGCCGCTTGTCGGCAAGGTGCCGATACGTCATTCTGACGCCGAGCCGAAGCGCGAGTTGCATGCCCGGACGCTAATCGCCAACGCGCTCCGGAGCACCTCGACGACGCGTTCGTCGTCGTTCGCCGAGAGTGCCGAATGCACCGGCATGCTTGAACTACTTCCCGTTGCTCCTGACGGGCGTCGCGGTGTGCCCGAACACGGCGGGGGTGGCGTCGAGGTTCCGGTTCAACGGGCAGTCGCTGCTCAGCCAGCTCAGCGGCCAGCCCGGTGACGTCCGAGATCTCACCGACTTTCCGACCGGAACCAAGATCGGCTTGGCGCACGAGCACATCTATCAGAGCAGCACGTCGAAGCTGAACGTGAACAGCACGAACTGCAGCACCTCGTACCCGGCGGTGAACGGCTACACCTGCGGCGGCAACTGACCGGCGCACGAGAGGGCGACAATCGAGCGAGGAGGGCCCCGCGGGCGTGCGGAGCCCTCCTCGGCAAATGACCGGCTCGCGGCTGGCCGGTGCGAGTCGCCCGCTTGTAACCTCCCGCGTCCGGAACGCTGACCCGCACGTCAGCTCGAGTTGGCGGAGGCGATCGCAGTGGCACTCACCGAGCTCAAGGGACGTCCGCTCGGCACCCAGAAGGTGATCATCGAGCGCGGGCCGGTCCGCGTCTTCGCGCAAGCGCTGATGGACGACGACCCGGTGTACGCGGCCGACAACGCGCCCGTTCCGCCCACCTTCCCGTTCTCGATGCCCTATTGGGGCTCGATGGGCGTCGGCGGCGCCGCCGGGCTTCCGATCGAGAACCTCCGCGGCAAGGGCCGCGCGATCCTGCACGGCGAGCAGGAGTTCATCTACCACGATGGCAACTGGCCCCACGCGGGCGACGTCCTGGTCGGCGAGGGCGTCATCTCCGACGTGTACGAGAAGGCCAAGAGCGACGGCGGGAAGCTCGAGTTCTACGTGACCGAGACGACGTGGTCGAACGAGCGGACGTCGAAGCCGGTCGTCACCACGAAGTTCACCCTGGCGATCAACTGCAAGCCGGACGCGGCCGAGCCCAAACCGCTCGCCTCGTGACGCCGCAGGAGCTGTCGGATCGCGCCGAGATCCACGACGTGATCGTCCGCTACGGCTGGGCGATCGACACCAAGGACTGGACCCTCCTCGACTCGTGTTTCACCGACGACGCCCACGTCGACTACTCGTCGAACCCTGGAGGCAAGGTCGGGCTGTATCGCGAGGTCCGGGGCTGGCTCGAGAAGGTCATGTCGGCCTTCCCGGTCACCCAGCATCTGATGGCGAACGTCGACGTCACGCTCGACGGCGATCGGGCGACGTGCCGCACGATGGTCACGAATCCGCAGGGCGCCGCGACGCGCGCGGCCGGGCTCCACTTCTTCTTCGTCGGCGGACGCTACGACGACGAACTCGTGCGCACCGACGCCGGCTGGAAGATCGCCAAACGAGTCGAGACGACGCTGTGGTTCCAGGGCTCGCTTCCGGACGAGCTGCTGATCCAACGCTGACGCGCGGCGCGCGGCCTACTCGCCGATCTCGCCCAGGCTGATCTCGTCGAGGAAGTGCCGAACGAGCGACACCGTCGAGGCGGGATTGTCGCCCGCCGCGAGATGTCCGGCCGCGCTGATCGTCGCAACCCGCGCGTTCGGAACCAGCGCCGCGACCTCCTTCGCTCCCTCGTCGGACAGCACGTCGCTCTGCGCCCCCCGCAACACGAGCACCGGACAATCGAGTCGCACCAGCTCCTCGTCCATTCCCGCCGTGAGCCTCCGCCAGTCGCCGGGCGCGTCCAGCCCGTTCGTGTCATCCAGAGGCGCGGCTGCGCCCGCCGACCGGAGGTTGCGACCGAGGGCGTGCTTCCACACCCAACGGCCGTCGGGCCGTTCGCGCAGGTTGCGGGTAAGGCGCGCCGGAGACTGCTGCGTGCGGCCCGGCAGGTACTCCGCGATCGCGGCCGCGGCCTCGTCGAGCGACCCGAAGCTCTCGTGCTTGGTCATGAACTCGACGATGCGCCGCACGCCGTCGTCCTCGAGGCGGTGGCCGATGTCGATCAGCGCGACGGCCGCGACCCGTGCCGGATGCATGGCCGCGATCGTCAGCGCCGTGATACCGCCGAGTGACGCGCCGACGAACGCGGCGCGCTCGATACCGACGAAGTCGAGAAACGCGACGATATTCGCGGCGAGTGCCCGCCGGTCGAGGCCGCCGGACCGCAGGTTGGCCGAGGTGTCGAGGTCGGAGTCGCCGTGGCCGGGAAGATCGGGCGCGAGGACGAACCAGCGATCGCCCAGCGCGGCACCCAGCTCCTCGAACATGTACGCGGTCTGGCCCCCGCCGTGGAGGCAGACCACCGGCGGCGCGCCCCGGCGTCCCCAGCCCAGGTAGTGCACCTGCTGCGAGCCGACCACCGTGAAGGCGCTGTGCCCACCGGTGGGCACGTCGTGACGGGGCGGGCCGTCGGGGTCGAACGCGGCGGTCACCGGCGTTCGAGCAGCATCGACACGTTGTCTCGGAACAAGCCCGGCGCTTCGTCGGGACCCACGGGGATCGCCGCGCCCGTGTAGTCGGCGAGTGGTGTCGCCGTCCCCTCCGAGTGCGGGTAGTCCGAGCAGCACATGTAGAGATCGCCGGTCTGGCGGATCAGCCGCGCCGGCATCTCGTACGAGAACGAGGACACGCGCACCTGCCGGCGGAAGTACTCACTCGGTCGCATGGGCAGCGGTGCGAGCGGGCGACCGTTGAGCCGGGCGGTGAACTCCGAGCCGCCGTCGAGCATCATCAAGAACATCGGCACCCACACCGCGCTCAGCTCCACGATGCCGATCCGCAGGTCGGGGTGCCGCTCGAGCGTGCCGTTCAGGATGAGGTCGGTGCACGCGAGCGCGGCCGCGGTCCACAAGAACACCGAATCGAGCGTCGAGATGAACGAATCGGCCGGGTCGGTGTACCACGCGTCGGCGAAGGGTCGCCGCTGATCGGCCACATGGAACACCGGGCGCACTCCGTGCTCGACGAAGGCGCGCCAGATCGGGTCGTGACCCGGATGTGACAGCGGGCGCCCGTCGACGAGCGCGGGCGCAACCATCGCCAGCTGTACTCCGTCGCGTTCCAAGCGCGCGAGCTCGGCGAGAAGCCACTGCTCGTCGCGCAGCGACACGTGCGCGACGGGGTGCACCTTGCCGTGCCCGTCGGTGACCACGTGCGCGCACCACCGGTTCCACGCGGTCATGTTCGCCGTGAGCGCTCCCAGGTCGGCATCGAGCGTCCGCTCCCAGAGCAGGCCGAAGTTCGGAAACGCCACTGCCTCGTCGACTCCCATCGCCGCGAGCCGTTCCGCGCGTGCGCCCGGGTCCCAGTAGTCGCGCGGCAGCTCGTCGTCGAAGCGCGTCTCGGGCGCGATGCCCGTGCGTATGCGCTCGTGCAGCATCCCGAGCGCGGAGGTCTCGCCCGGTCGCTGCACGTCGGCCGGCGACAGCCGGCGACCACGCCACGTCAGCCACGGGTAGCCGAGCTCGTCGTCGACGATGCCCAGCGCGTCGTCGCGCCGACCGGGATCGATGTAGTCGCGCCACATCGTGCGGGGCTCGTACAGGTGTTGGTCGGAATCGACGACGGGCGCCATGTCCGCATTGTTCACCTAACCTGACGTCGATGTCATCCCGGCCGGAATTCGACCTCGACGCCGACGCATACCGCCGGCGCATCGCCGTCGTCACGCTCGAGCCCGGAGTCGTCGAGACCGACCTCCAGGACGACTTCCACCACTTCGTAGTCACGCTCCGCCACGACGGCGAGCGGGTCGAGTCCGCCGACGCGCAGTCGCGACGTTGGCCATGGTCGACGTGTCCGGACGCCGCAATTCCCCTTCGCCAACTCGCGGGAATGCCGCTCGCCCGGCGCTTCACCGCGGCCGGTCGCTGGACCGATCCGAAGCAGAACTGCACGCATCAGTTCGACGCCGCCTGCCACGCGATCACCCACGCCGCCTGGCAGCGGACGGCGCGCGTCTACGACGTCGAGGTGCCGCGGCGCGACCCCGCGACCGGCGCGTCCCGCTGCCGCCTGTGGGTCGACGGCGAGCTCTCACTCGAGTGGGAGATCACCTGGGCCGGCATCGTCGCCGCCGCCCCGCCGTTCGACGTCGCACCGTGGAAGGGCGGCTTCATGCGCTGGGCCGACGAGACCCTTTCGGAGGACGCGGCCGAGCGTGCGATCACGTTGCGACGCGCGTGCGACATCGGTATGGGTCGCGGGATGGATCTCGACGCGATCGCGGTGGCGAACGACCTCCCGCGGACGATGGCGGGCGTGTGTCACACGATGCAGCCGGGTGTGGTCGAGGTCGCCTTCCGCCACGTGGGCTCGATCCGCGACTTCGCGCGCACCCCGGACCTGCTCGTCGGCAACGACGTCACGTCGTGAACGCGGCGATACCGACGATCGGAGCCGGCAGCGCCCGATCAGCGAGGCTGCCGAGGAAACCTCGGTTCGAGAAGTCGAACACGCCACCGTCGGACGCGACCATCAGGTAGCCGTTTCCGTACGCGACCAGACCGTCGACGGGCCGGTTGAGCGTGACACTGCCCATCGAGCCCAGGAACGGCGCCGAGAACGCGAACACCCCGCCGTCCGCCGCGACCAACCAGTAGCCCGCGTTGTCGGGCGTCGAAGCGATCCCGAGCACGGGCCGATTCAGACGAAGTCCGCCCATCGAGCCGCGGAACTGCGCGTCGCCGAACGCGAAGACGCCGCCGTCGCTGCCCACCATGTAATAGCCGAGCCCGGTCGGAGTCGCCGCCGACGCCACGACCGGGCCGTTCAGCTGCAACGACCCGAGCCCGCCCAGCTGACGCGCGTCGCCGTACGGGAAGACGCGCCCGCGGTTCGAGAACAACCAGTATCCCGCGCCGGTAGGCGTCGCCGAGATCGTGGTTATGGCCTCGGACCTCTCCAACGACGGTGTTCCGCCGAAATACTGCGCAGTGCCGCGCGCGAAGACGTGACCTTGGGGGTCGACGATCCAGTAGCCGCTCCCGTCGCGCTCGGGCGTGATCGCAACTGCCGCCGAGGTCGCGCGGACAGCCGCGACGGCCGCACCGAAGTTGTAGACGTTCGCGTCGAGGCCGAGCATCCAGTATCCGACCTTGCCCAGCGTGAGCACCGGGGCGAACGAGAGATCCGGCGCGACGTCGTCCTGCGGCGTGCCGTTGTCGTAGTGGAAGATCACCGACCACCGGAACTGCCTCACGCCTGGGATACAGCCGACCGGGAACCGCGCGAGGTAGTCGTGCGTCGCGGTATAGGCGGCCTCGCCGGTACAGAACACGAACTGGTCGGAAAAGCGCTCCATCGTCGCGTGCAGGTTCCCGGCCGCGTCGGCGGCGAAGACCGCGAAGGCGTCGGGATTGCCGTCGAGATTGGTGTCGAGAAACCACTCGACTCGGCTCGGCCGGGCCGTCCAGTTCACATCGGCCGCCGGATCGACCGGTGTCCGGACGTGCACCGAGAAGGCGTAGCCGGCGGCGTCGGTGCCGGCACCGGCCGTCACGATGTCGCCGCGCCCATCGGCAACGTCGCCGACCGCGTCGTGGATGATCTCGGTCGGAACCGTCGCCGAATGAAAGCCCGAAGCCGACCGCGCGCTCGCCGCTCGAACAGCTGACGGAGCTGCGACCATCGACGCCGTCGCTGCCGTCGCTGCCGTCGCTGCCGTCGCTGCCGTCGCTGCCGTCGCTGCCGTCGCTGCCGTCGCTGCCGTCGCTGCCGTCGCTGCCGTCGCTGCCGTCGCTGCCGTCGCTGCCGTCGCTGCCGTCG
>JBBQGQ010000037.1:0-37497 GCA_038323195.1 Acidimicrobiia bacterium
AGGTCGGGCTGGTGCGGGACCGCAAGGCAGGCAAGCAGCGCCTGTACGGCCTTGACGCCCGCGGGCTGCGACCGGTCCACGAGTGGACCGGCGGGTTCGAGCGGTTCTGGAACGAGAGCTTCGACCGGCTGGACGCGTACGTGCAGGACCTCGAGCAGGCAAGGCAGGAGGAGTAGCTGATGAGCGCGACGGGACGAGGAGCGCCGGCGCAGTCCGCGGCTCGCGAGATCGTGATCTCCCGGGTCATCAGTGCCCCACGCGAGCTGGTGTTCGAGGCGTTCACCGAAGTCCGGCACCTGTCGCGATGGTGGGGACCGGAGGGGTTCACCACCACCACGCGAGCGTTCGAGTTCCGCGTCGGCGGGGAGTGGGACTTCGTGATGCACGGACCGGACGGGACGGACTACCAGGAGTGGATCTCCTGGACCGAGATCGCCCCGCCGGAGCGGCTCGCGCTGCTGCACGGTGAGTCCCGAGGCGACCCCAACGCCTTCGAGTCGGTCTTGACGTTCGCGCCCGACGGCGCGGCGACCCGGATCGAGATGCGCGCGGTGTTCCCCACCAAGGAGCTGCGAGACGCGGCGGTCGAGAAGTACCACGCGATCGAGGGCGGCCAGCAGACCCTGAGCAAGCTGGCTGCCTACGTCTGCGAGATCGTTCGGAAGGGAGCGGAGGGCTGATGGCCGGGAAGGTGTTCTTCAGCGTGTCGATGTCGCTGGACGGGTTCATCGCGCCCGGGTCCCTCGGGGAATTGATGGGGCAGCAGTGGATGGAACTGCAGCAGTGGATCTTTCCGCAGCGGTTCTTCCGGGAGAACCTGAAGCTCGGCGAGGGCGGCGAGGAAGGACGCGACAACGACATCGCGCGGGAGACGTTCGAGCGCACCGGCGCGACCGTGATGGGCAAGCGGATGTTCGACGCCGGCGAGCAGATGTGGCCGGAGGAGGCGCCGTTCCACACGCCGGTCTTCGTCGTGACGCACGAGAAGCGCGACCCCTGGGCACGGCCGGGTGGAACCACCTTCCACTTCGTCAACGACGGCATCGAGAGTGCGCTCGACCAGGCCCGCGAGGCCGCCGGCGGCCGAGACGTCCGCATCGGGGGCGGCGGCGCAACGATCCTGGAGTACGTGAACGCCGGCCTGATCGACGAGTTCTCGATCGCGCTCGCACCCGTGCTGTTCGGCTCCGGAATCCGCCTGTTCGAGGGAGTGGACGCGGGCCGCGTGGCCCTGGAGCCGGTCCGCGCGGAGCCGACGCAGCGCGTGACCCACCTGACCTACGCAGTCCGGGAGCGGTAGCTGTCGAGTGCGCGTTCTCGTTGGAGCGCAGGTCGCAGCCGAAAAATTTGTCCAAGCACTAGCGTCCGGCTCGTGTTGACGCCGTTCGACGACTACCCGATCCATCAGACGCCACTCCCGCTCGCGCACCCCGCGACCGGAGACCCCAACCACTACGACCGGTTCTGGTTCAACGGCTACACCGAGGACTACTACTTCGCCGCGGGCATGGCCGTGTACCCGAACCGCGGCATTATCGACGGCGCATTCGCGGTGGTGCACGACGGCGTGCAGCGGTCGGTGTTCGCGTCGGGCCGCATTCCCGCCGATCGCGGCGAAACGCGCATCGGTCCGCTGACGATCGAGGTCGTCGAACCGCTGCGGATCACGCGCGTACGCGCCGACGCAGCAGACCTCGGCATCGACGCCGACGTGACCTTCACTGCCCGTTCGGTGGCATTGGAAGAGCCGCGCCAGACGCTGACCGCCGGTACGCGGACCGTCATGGACTCGACCCGCATGACCCAATGGGGCACGTGGTCGGGCCGCATCACCGCCGGTGGCCGCGACTTCGCGATCGATCACGTCTACGGCACGAAGGACCGCTCGTGGGGCGTGCGGCCCGTGGGCGCCCCCACTCCCACGGCGCCCGATCTCTCCTTGCCGCAGATCTTCTTCCTGTGGGCGCCCATCAACTGGGACGACTGCTGCACGCACTTCCTCTGCTTCGAGCGCGCCAACGGCGATCGCTGGGTCGGCAGTCAAGCAATTCTCGACGTCATCGGCGACGGCGATCCCACGTGGAACGACGACGCACGCATCCATCATCTCGCGGGCGCGACCCACGAGGTGCGTTGGGCGCCGGGACTGCGCCGGTCGCAAGGGGCGACGCTGCGATTGCTCCGCCACGACCGAACCGAGGAGCGCATCGAGCTCGAGCCGCTGATCACGTTCCGCATGCGCGGGCTCGGGTACACGCATCCGGAATGGGGCCACGGCCACTGGCACGGCGAGCTCGCCGTGGGGTCGGAGGAGCACAAGGTCGACGACCTCGACAACGTCGAACCGTGGAACATCCACATCCAGCAGGTGATGCGCGCCCGTTGGGGCGACAAGGTCGGACTCGGGGTGCTCGAGCAGCTCGCGTTCGGTGAGCACCTTCCGAGCGGTCTGCGCGGCCTGCTCGACGGCTACGCGGGCTAGATACTCAGACCACGCCGGAGACGTGCGAGTCGTTCACCGTCACGACCCAACCGTCGGGATCGCGGAACGTGAAGCTGGCGTGGCCTTCGCGTGCGATCGACGAGACCTCGACGCCTCGCCCTTCCATCTCGTCGTGAAGGGCGTCGAGATCGTCCGCCATGAGATCGAACGGCGCGCCGCGACCGTCGGTCGACGCGTCGGCGTCGAGCACGAGGACGAAGTGCGTGCCACCGCGCATCTCGAGCTCGGCGATGCCGTCGGCGGAGCGCGGCTCGTGCACCGGTCGCAACCCGAGGTCGCGGTAGAAGGAGAAGGACCGGATCACGTCGTGGGTCGGAAGCGCCACGTGACCGACCCAGAGCGCCGGTCTCTCGTTGTCGTCCCGAAGTGGCGTATCACCCACCATGGCGTGCAGTGTGACACGCGATGAACGCTGGCAACACCTCGGCACCGAACATCCTCCTGGTGGTCTCCGATCAGGAACGGCATCGGGGTTGGCTGCCGAAGGGCGTGCGGCTGCCGTGGCGCGACCGTCTGCGTTCGGAGGGCCTCGAGCTCACGAGGCATTACACACACAGCTCGCCGTGCTCACCGTCGCGCGCATCGCTTCTCACCGGGCAGTACCTCGCGCAGCACGGCGTCGTCGACAACGTCATCATGCCCGAGCACAAAGAGCTCGACCCCGCGGTCCCGACGATCGGCTCGATCCTGCGCGACGCGGGATACCGGTCGAGCTACATCGGGAAGTGGCACTTGTCGCAGGCCGCGTCGCCCGACCTCGCGGCGTACGGCTTCGCCGACTGGGAGGGCAACGATCGCCACTTCATGGGGTGGGCGGGGACGGGCGTGCACTTCGACCCGATCATCGCGGCCAACGCGGCCGCGTGGTTGCGCTCCAACGCCCGCGGGCCGCAACAGCCGTGGTTCCTCACCGTCGCGCTCGTGAACCCCCACGACGTGATGTGGTTCCCGATCGACCAACCGGGCTACGACCAGCGTCATCCCGAAGAGGTGCGACGCGCGCGCAAGGTGCTCGAGTGGGCCAAGTGGAAGGAAGACGATGTCCTGCCCGTGTTCGAGACGGACTATGACGAGGTGTGCGACGCGTTGCCCGCGAACTTCGCCGACGACCTGCTCGACAAGCCCGCTGCGCAGCGTCAATGGCGCTGGGACCAGCAGCACGGCCTGTGGGGCTACATCGATCCTGGCGACACCACGTCGTGGCTCCGCCACCTCGACTACTACGTGGAGCTGCAGCGCCTCGCCGACGAGTCGTTGGGCACGGTGCTCGGTGCACTCGAGGAGACCGGTGCGTACGACGACACGATCGTGATCTTCACCTCCGATCACGGTGACATGTGCGGCTCGCACGGCCTTCGGTCGAAGGGCCCGTTCGTGTACGAGGAGATCATGCACGTCCCGTGCTATGCGCGCGTGCCGGGCGTGACCCGGCCGGGCTCGCAGTCGGGTGCGCTCGCGACGCATGTCGATCTCGCGTCGACGATCTGCGCGCTCGGCGGCGTCGACCCGACGACGCAGCCGTCGTTGCGAGGCATCGACCTCACACCGGTGTTCGCCGACCCGTCGGCGACGGTGCGCGACCACGTGCTGTTCGCGCATGACACTGCGCATACCGATGAGATCAACCACACCCGTTACGCGATACGCGGGTACTTCGACGGCCGGACCAAGTACGCGCGGTACTACGGGGTCGGCGGCGGCAAGCCGGGTACCGGTCTGTGGGGCAAGGACCCCGGCCACAAGCTGTACGACGTCGATGCCGACTTCGTCGATCAAGAGCACGAGTGGTACGACCTCGACAACGACCCGCACGAACTGGTGAACCTCGCCGGCGACCCCGCCCGCCGGGCCGAGCTGCGGGCGAACCACGCCCGATTGCTGGAGTACGAGCGGCAGAGCTTCAGCTCTTGAGGATGTACTCGCTCAGCGGGTAGTTGCGCATCGTCGCCGGGTCGTACAAGAGCTTCGTGCTGTCGAGCATGACCCGGATGTTCTCGCCGAGCGCTTCGTTCGACGCGGCGCCGAAGAACGTGTGCAGGTTCGTGACGTGCTCGACGCTCGGCCACGACTCCTCGACGATCGCGCGGTAGCGCGGCGCGCCCGGCGTCAACGACCGTACGACGGCGTTGCGCACGTATCGGGCCCGTGGCTGCATCTGCTCCGACATCGGTGACTGGTGCCCGTACCAGTGGCCGTAGAACGTCTCGTCGTCGACGCCCGCGGGCTTGTCGAAGATCGTCAAGGTGATGATTCCCGGCGATCGCGCGCCATCGGGCCAGTCGCGTGGCGGTGCGTGCTCGTTTCCGCCGTACTCGCGGAACATCGATTCGGTGACCAGATACCCCGCGTGCCGAACACCGCCCGGTCGGAGGATCTCCTCGTAGGGACTGCGATCGTCGTGCGCGTCGAGCCAGAGTGACACGCACGCGCGTACCGGAAGCTCGTCGCCGGGTACCGGGACCATCGACGGCATCTGCGCGTGCTCGTCGTCGAGGTCCATCTGGAGCGCGTGGGGGCCCAATGCGAGCATGCGTGGTGCCAGGTCGTCGAGGAAGCGGTTGCGCAACGCGGCGGGATCAATCGACGGCCGCTCCCAGACGAGGTACACGAGCTTTTCCATAGGCGAGCGAAGCTAGCCCGCGATCCGCTGGCGCAGCGTTCGGTCGCGGGGTGACACTGGTGAGATGAAATTCGCCGTCAACACGCCACCGTTCGCGGAGCCGGCCGCGTTGGTCGACCTCGCAGTCGCGGCCGAGCGCGCCGGTTGGGACGCGTTCTTCATGTGGGATCACATCGTCGTGGACCGCAAAGGCGTGGAGATCGTCGACCCCTGGGTGACGCTCGGTGCGATCGCGGCCCGGACGGAGCGCATCCGGCTGGGAACGTGCGTGTCACCGCTGGCGCGCCGCCGCCCCCAGAAAGTCGCGCGCGAGACGACGACGCTCGATCGGTTGTCGGGCGGGCGACTCGTCCTGGGTGTCGGGCTCGGGGTTCCCGACGTCGACTACACGACCTTCGGTGAGGACGCCGACGCATGCCTGGTTGCGGCGCGACTCGACGAAGCCCTCACCGTCGTCGCGGGACTGTGGTCGGGTGAGCCGTTCGAACACGATGGCGGCAACTTTCGGGTCGAGCGCGTGCGATTCCTGCCGGTGCCGGTCCAACGACCCCGGCCTCCCGTATGGGTGGCCTGCATGCTGCCGTCTCGGCGCGCACTCACGCGCGCCGCGCGCTGGGACGGTGTCGTGCCGCTCAAGGAGAGCTCCCAAGGCCTCGAGTTCGTCACCCCCGACGACGTTGCTTCGATCGTCGCCGACGTCCGGGCGCGCCGCGGCTCGCTCGACGGCTTCGACGTGGTCGTCAACCCCGGTCCTCCTCCGGCGGCGTCGGTCGCCGATTTCGAGGCCGCCGGCGCGACCTGGTGGATGGCGTCGATGGGCGACTTCCCCGGCTGGTTGGAAGAGCTGCGGGGTGTCGTCGACGCGGGTCCGCCGCGCTGACGGAGCGCGGAGCGGACATCCGCGAAGTCGAAGACGTATTGTCCCGATCGTGAGCACCGCCGACATCGAACGCGCCTTCGCCAGCACCCGATCCGTCCTCGCGCACGTCACGCCCGACGAGTTGTCCCAACCGACGCCGTGCCAATCGTGGCAGGTACGCGAGCTGGTCAACCACATCATCGGCACCAGCTTCTGGTTCGCGGCGTCGACGAACGCCGGTCTCGCGCCGCCAGTCGAGGAGATCGACTATACGGCCGGCGACCTGGTTGCGACCTACGACGACGGCATCGCGCAGGCGGTCGACGCCTTCGGTCGAACGGGCGCACTCGAGAAGATGATCACCCTTCCTTTCGGCACGCTGCCCGGTGCCGTGTACCTCGGTATCGCCACGACCGACGCGTTCACCCACGGTTGGGACCTCGCCCGCGCGACCGGCCAGTCGACCGATCTCGATCCCGCGCTCGCCGCGCAGCTCCTCGAAGGGTCGCGCGCGTTCATCCAGCCCGCGTTCCGAGGTGACGACGGGAAAGCGCCCTTCGGCGCCGAGCAGCCGGCTCCGCCGAACGCGACGAACGCCGACGCGCTCGCCGCGTTCTTGGGCCGGAAGTCCTAGAACGCATCGGCTTCGATCTCGTCCTGGACTTACTGGGCGGACTTACTGGGCGGACGTACGGGGCGGACCTACTGGGCGACCTACTGGGCGATCAGATCGCGCACCTCGGCCGAGACAGGCACCGTGCCCCTGCTCGCGTACGCCTCGGCGCGCTCGGGTATGCGATCGGGCTCGTACAGGTAGTTCGCCATCAGGCCGAACGAGCGGGCACGGCCGGTCGGCGACGAATCTGCCATCCAATTGACCCGCTCGAGCGTCGCGCCGTTCGCGAGGTGGAAGTTCGCAACCGGATCGGACGCGCGGCCTTCCGTCGTGGTCGTCAGGTAGCGCGCGCAGAGCGCGAGCAGCGCGGGCCGAACCGCCTCGTCGACGTCCCATTCGGTGTCGGACAGCCGGGCGAGCACGCGCCTGGGCTCGGCCGGCAACAGCTCGCGCTCGCGGGCGCGCAGCGCGGCGCCGTCGGCGTCGAGCTCGCGCTCGACCCACGAGCGGAAGCCGGGGATCGGCGAGAGTGTCACGAACCGGCGGAGCCGCGGAAGGTGGAGGCTCAGGGCCTCGACCACCTGCTTGATGAGGGCCGTGCCCAAGTTGACGCCCGCGAGCCCGGGCTGGCAGTTGGAGATCGAGTAGAAGACTGCCGTATCGGCCCGGTCGAGATCGAGGTCGGGCGCCCGCGCGTCCAGGAGGGGTGCGAGCTCGGTGGCGATTCCAACCGTGAGCGCGATCTCGACGAACACGAGCGGTTCGTGGGGCATCGCCGGGTGGAAGAACGCGTAGCACCGGCGATCGGAGTCGAGCCGGTTCTTCAAGTCGTCCCACGAGCTGATCGCGTGCACCGCCTCGTACTCGATCAGCTTCTCCAGTAGGGCCGCGGGCGCCTCCCAGGTGATGCGCCGCAATGTGAGCAGGCCGACGTCGAACATCGCTGCGAGCTGTGCCTTCAGCTCACGGTCGAGGTCGCCGAGCACGGAGTCGGTGCTCGCGAACCGCAGAACGTCGGCCCGCAAATCGACGAGAAATTTCACTCCGTCCTCGAGGCCGGTGAACAGCCGCAACAGTCGATCCGCGGGCGGAACCAGCGCGTCGCGGAGGCGTCGTTCCGCGGTGCGCCTGGCGGCGTTCATAGGCGCGGCGTTCATAGGCGCGGCGTGCTGCATTGCCTCGACCGCGTCGTCGACCGTACGGGAGTCGGTCCAGAAGTCGCGCGCCAGCATGAGCAGGAAATTGCGACGCCCGTCGTTGGAGAGCGCGAGGTACGCGTCGGCGACCGCGGCCGCCTCGGCGCGCTGGGTCATCGTGTCGTGCAGCGAGAGGAGCTCGGTGACGACGTCGCGCACGCGCGCGGCGTCGCGCTCGGGGAGGCCCGGCGCGAGATCGAGGGCCGGGCGTCCTTGCGCGCCGCGCAACCCGCGTCGCCGCAACCGATCGAAGAACCGGCGTGACGCCATCGGCCCGCGGTCAGGCGCCCGGAACTGAGACGGTCGCGGTGTCACGACCCGAGCGCAGCAACGTCCCGGGGCGCGCGTCGGTGAACTCGCCGTGGTCGGCGATCTCGGTGCCGTTGACGAGCACGTGGTCGATGCCGTTCGCCCCGCCGTACAGACGGGGCGCCCCCGTCGGCAGGTCGAAGCGCATCCGTACCTCTTGCGCGCCCACCGTCTCCGGATCGATCACCACCACGTCGGCGTGCCAGCCCGCCTCGAGCCGGCCCCGGCCGGTCAGGCCGTAGAGACGCGCCGGTACGTCGGTGAGCAGGTTGATCGCTTCCTCGATCGGCATCAGCCCCCGTTGACGTACCGGCCCGCCGAGCAGCACCGTGGAGTAGTTGAACGTTGCGAGGAAGTCGAGGTGAGCTCCGGCGTCGCTCGCGCCGATAACCGCGCGGCTGTCGCGCCACACCTTCATACGGACTTGCCACGTCTCGTCGTCGTCAGGTCGCATCGGGAACCCGAAGCCGGTCATGAGGTCGTCGGCGACGACGATGTCGCACAACGCGTCGAACGCGTCGACCCCCCGTGCCTTTGCGATCTCGGCGACCGACTTACCCTCCCACTGCTTGTTCTCGGGCGCGAAGGTCTCGTTGATCACGTAGATGTCCCAGTTCGAGACCTTGAAGCCGGTCGTGGGTTGTAGCGCCGCCTGACGCAGCACGTCGCGACCGTCGGGCGCAGCGAGCATCGCCTTCTTCTCGGCGTGGGGGAGCGCCATTGGCTTCTCCCAGCCCGGGATCGTGTCGAGCAGGAAGCCACTCTCGAAGCAGATACGCGGCGAGGGCGCGAACGGAATCGTCAACGCGATCACGCGCGCGCCGTGGTCGGTCGCGTAGTCGGATGCGGCGAGGTTGTGTTCGGTGATCGCCTCGCTGCCCTTGCCGACGAACAGCACGTTCCAGTTGATCGGACGATTCGCGGCGAGCGACATGCGCGTCAGCAGTCCGGGCGCGAAATCCTCGAACATGCCGACGCAAGGGATGAACTCGAGCGTGGTGCCGGGATGATCCTTTACGACGCCGCAGAGCGCGACGATCTCGTCCTCGCTCGCGTAGCGCGACGGCACCATGTCGCCGGCCGCGTCGTTGTGCGTGCGGGCCCAACTCGACGAGAACCCGAGCCCACCCGCGGCGAGGCTCGCGCCGAGCAGCGTGCGCATCGCGTCGAGGTCGTCGGCCGTCGCCGCGCCCTTCGTCGCACGCTCGCCCATCGCGACCCGCCGAATCGTCGAGTGGCCGACGAGGAACCCGGCATTCGGCGCGAGCGTGCCGTCGATGCGGTCGAGATATTCGCCGAAGCTCCGCCAGTCCCACGGAACCCCCTCGGCGAGCGCGGCGAGCGGCATGCCCTCGACCCGGGCCAGCATGCGCATGAGGTAGTCGCCGTGCTCCGGTCCGAGTGGTGCGATCGTGAAGCCGCAGTTCCCGCCGATGACCGTCGTCACGCCGTGCAGCGGTGACGGCGACAGGGTTGTGTCCCAGAACACCTGGGCGTCGTAATGCGTGTGGATGTCGACGAAGCCGGGAGCGACGACCTTGCCCTCGGCGTCGATCGTGCGCGTCGCCTTCTCGTCGATGTCGCCGATCGCCGCGATCCGGCCGTCGTTGATTCCGACGTCGGCGATCCGACCGGGCGCACCCGTGCCGTCGACGACGGTTCCGCCGCGGATGATCATGTCGAGCATGGCCCCACTATTGTCCAGCAGCCATGGGTGATGCACTTGCCGGACGGGTTGCGCTCGTCACCGGGGCATCTCGCGGGATCGGCGCCGCGATCGCACAGCGCTTCGCGCTCGAGGGGGCGAGCGTCGCGATCGTCGCCCGGAGCCTCGAACCAGGGTCGGGCGGGCATCTCGCCGGCTCCTTGCGGGAGACGGCCGATGCCATTGCCGCGGCCGGGGGAGTGGCCCTGCCGATCGTGGCCGATCTGTCGGATGCCGCCTGTGATCGGATTGCGATCGCGGTGCAAGCGACCGACGCACTCGGCCCGATCGACGTGCTGGTCAACAACGCGGCGGCGTGCTTCTACCTCAGTATCGACGACACCTCGGAGCGCCGCCTGCGCGTCGCGTACGAGGTCAATGTCATCACCCCATATCTGCTGACGAAGGCCGTCGTGCCCGGGATGCGCGATCGGGGCGCCGGATGGATCGTCAACATCACGAGCGCCATCGTCGACACCGATCGGCTCGACAGCTCCCAGCAGGCCCGATCATCTACCTACGCGCCGAGCAAGGCTGCGCTCGATCGCCTCACGATCTCGTTCGCGACCGAGCTGCAGGGAAGCGGCATCGCGGTGAACGCGCTCGCGCCCGAGCGCGCGGTCGCGACCGAAGGGGCGACTGCTGTGATGGATCTGCCTCCGGAATGGTGCGAGCCGGTCGAGAGGATGGCCGACGCCGCCGTTGCGCTCGCCACGTGTGATCCGCAGCGCGAGAACGGCCGCGTTGTCCGGTCGGGCCCGTACCTACGCGCGCGAGGGTCGGTCGCGTGACCGTTGCCTTGGTCACCGGGGGCGGAAGCGGGATCGGGCAGGCGACGGCGCGCTTGCTCGCGGCGCGCGGCGCACAGGTCGTGGTGGCCGACATCGACGAGGGCGCCGCGCAGGCGACGGCCGCCGAGATCGACACCGCGGCCGCCGTTCGAGTCGACGTCGCGGACACCGCGTCGGTCGAGGCGATGGTCGCGTTCGCGGTCGAGCGATTCGGAGGGCTCGACTGGGCCTGCAACATCGCCGGCATCGCGCCTCGACCGAAGCCGTTCGTCGAGCACACGCACGACGACTGGCAACGGACCATCGACGTGAACCTGAGTGGCGTGTTCTTCTGCATGCAGCACGAGCTGCGGCAGATGCTGGCGCAAGGACGCGGTGGCGCGATCGTGAACATGTCGTCGGGCGCGGGCGTCGTACCTGCTCCGGGTCAGCCGCAGTACACCGCGGCCAAGCACGGTGTGCTCGGCCTTACCAAGCAGGCGGCACAGGAGTTCGCGGCCGCCGGGATCCGCGCGAACGCAGTGCTGCCGGGTCAGACCGAGACCGGTCCGATGCGGGCGTACCTCGACGCGATGCCCGACGGCGGCGAGAAGATGCTGCGGCGGCTCCCGATGAAGCGCATGGCGACGCCGCTCGAGATCGCGCAAGCGGTCGTGTGGTTGTGCTCCGACGAAGCGAGCTATGTCAACGGCGAATCACTCGTCGTCGACGGAGGACTCATCACGCGTTGAGTGTGACGCTTCTGTTCGTACTCGCGCCAGGTCAGCCACGCGACGAACGCGTCGAAGATCGTGAGCACGCTGAGGCCGACGGTCAGGTGGTCGGCGAGGCGATATAGCTGATACGCGATGAACGCGCCGAGGAGCACGATCATCGACGGGTAGGCCCAGAGCTGGTTCCGCAGCAGGGCGACGACGAGGACGACCTTGGTGATGCCGTGGCTGAGCAGGTAGAGCGCCGCGAAGGTCTTGCTCCCGTGGGCGAGCTGTCCGGCCGAGTGCAGGATGTGGCCGGCAATGAAGTCGTGGGGGTCTTGCGAGAGCTCGTGTTGCGTCAGCGTGCGGGCGAGCCAGTCGATGGCGTGCGGGCGAACGAACAACAGGACCGCGCCGCCGACGATCTCGAGGGCACCGTCGATTCCTTTGAGTGTCACCGCAACCTTGAAGGTGTCGTCGAGGGAGCGCGAACGTTTTACGGTCACTCGCCGCTCAGTCCTCACCCTTCCAGGACGCGTCGGCGGCATCCCACGCCTCGTTGCGCGCGTCGACGGTCTCTTTCCAGTGCTCGGCCGCTTCGCGCGAGGGGTACGGACCGAGACGCCGATCGGGCGGGCATCCGCCGTCTGCGGGCTCGGCGACCTTGTGCTCGAGGCACCAGTACCACTCTCGAGGTTCCATCGCGTTCGGCTTTCACTGTCGAAGGGCCATCCCGCCGGCAATGTACCGGCTGCGTCCCGGCGGACGAACCGGCCAGACGAACCGGCCAGACGAACCGGGTAAGGCGGACGAGGTCTGGGTCGAGCGGGTGCTTCGGTCCTGGCACAACCGGGTAGATCGATGCCATGCCCGACGAACCCGATCCGGAGCGCGTGCAGCGACGGGCCGAAAGTCTCTTGCCCGAGGAGAAGAATGTCGGGAGCGACGATCCCGCCGCGCAGGCGGAGGAGATCCTCGCGCAGTCCGATGCCCGCACCGAAGATCGCGTGTCGCCACCGGGTAAGCCCGTCGAGCGTCGGCGCTCCGAGGACACGGTCGACCCCGCGGACTGATCCGCCGCCTGCCGGTCACTCTCCGAAGCGCGTTCTCACCGGCTCGGCTCAGTAGGTTGTCTTCTGTGATGCCGGGATTGCGGGTCCTCGTCGTCGACAAGCGCGTCGAGACTGTCGCAGACTGACCCTCGTGTCCTCCCGAGTCGCAATCGCGACCGTGCTCGCGCTCGCAACCGCCTTGTTCTACGCGATCAGCAACGTGCTGGAGCTGCTCGAGGCGGAGCAGGTGCCCGACGAGTTCGCGATGCGACCGACGTTGTTGATGCGATTGATCAAGCGACCGCGGTGGCTGCTCGGCCTGCTCTCCGACTTCGGTGGCTACATCTGTCATGCCGCGGCACTCGGCCTTGCGACGGTGGTGTTCGTCGAGCCGATCCTGGCCACTGGGATCTTGATGTCGTTGTTCATCGGCTCCGCGTTCGTGCACCGACCGGTCCGGCGCACCGATTGGATCGCCGCCGGCGTGCTCTCCGGCGGCCTGGCGCTCTTCTTGTACGAGGTGTCGCCGACCGGCGGCCGCCAGATCGCCCGAACGCGCGAGTGGCTCATCGCCGGACCGAGTGCCGTCGCCGCGATCGCGATATGCATGGCCTTCGGTCGCGCAACCAGAGGACGTCCGCGCGGTGCGTTCCTCGGCGTCGCCGCCGGCATCGCATTCGGCGTCTCCGCCCTCTTGACCAAAGCCCTCGTCCACTACTTGGGGAACGGCATCTTCGATTGGGTGCCGCACTGGGAGCCCTATGGGCTTGCCGTGGCGGCGATCGGCGGCGTGATCGTCGCCCAGAGCGCGTTGCAGACCGGAGCGCTCGGCGCCGCGGTCGGTTCGATCGAGGCGATGAGCGTCATCTCGGGTTCGCTGTTCGGCCTCTTCCTCCTCAACGAGCGCGTCGGCGCGCACACCCCCTTCGAGATCTTTGCCGTCGTGGTGTCGATCGCCGCGATCTTGGGTGGGATCGTCATGCTCTCGCAGGCCGAGGAGCGAGTTATCGGCCGTTTCTCGACTCCGTCACCACACTCATCAAACCCGTCGGCACCCAACCCGTCGGCACGTAACTCGTAGGCCCGACCTCGAGCTCCGACCTCATGCGCTAGGTCCGGCGAAGGCTCCAGCGCGTCCACAACAGGCCGAACGAGGCGAGCGCCAGCTGGCCGAGCCCGTAGAGCGGGCTGCGCATGATCGTGTACGTCACGATCGAGACCACCGCCGCGACCGAATACACGACGACGAGCACGATCCGTCCTTCGTGCGTCAAGAGCAACCAGCGGAAAAGATCGGCCACGCGCGAGATGCTAGGCGCGGCCCTCGGGGAGGGTGTCGGCAGGCACCCACGACGGCGAGCGCTTCTGCACGAACGCCTCGAAGCCCTCTACCACCTCGTCGCCGTGCACCGACTCGTCGAACGTGATCCGATCGACGACGCCGTAGCGCGCGTTGATCAAGCGTTTCAACGCGACGCGCGCGCGGGGCGCGGCATACAGGAGGTCGCGCACGACCTCATCGGTTGTGGGGATCAACTGCTCGTGCGAAACGACGCGGGCGACCAGCCCGTGGCGCTCCGCCTCGTGCGCGGTGAGGCGACGACCGGTGAAGAGCATGTCGCGTGCGAGGGCGATACCGACGTGCTCGGGGAGGATTGCCGCGTGGTATGCGTCGGCGACCCCGCGCCTCAGCTCGGGCGCGCCGAAGACCGCGCGCTCACTGGCGATCGTGATGTCGGAGAGCATGGCGATGAGGAGACCGCCGCCCATGCACAAGCCGTTGACCGCGGCGATCACCGGCTTGCGCGAGTCGCGAATTGCGTCGAACGGCACCGCGCCGGTGCCCAGCAGCTCTCCGATGTTGACATCGCCGTCGTCGTGCTGGCCCCCGAGCTCGCCTCCGGGCGCGAACACATCGCCGGTACCGGTGACGACCAGCGCGTGAAGTGAGCGCGAGGCGTTCACGCGGTCGACGGCGCGCCGGATGCCGAAGTACATGTTCGACGTGAGCGCGTTGCGTCGCTCGGGCCGATCGATGATGACCCAGGCGGTTGTACCTCGCCGCTCCCACCGCAGGAATCTGGATCCGAGGTCGACGTCGTTGGCCATGCCTTTGGTTAGCCTCTCCGAGTGGTCCGGTTCAACCCGTTCAGCTACGAGTTCCACGACGACCCGTTCCCCGTCTACCGGCAACTGCGCGACGAAGCACCCGCCTACCGCGACGACGATCTCGGATTCTGGGCGCTCTCGCGCTACGACGACGTCGCGCGTGCCCTGCACGATCCCGACACCTTCTGCTCGCGCTTCGGCATCACCCTCGAGGAGGGCAGCGCGCTGCCGATGCTGCTGACCACTGACCCGCCGGATCACACGGCTTTGCGACGTTTGGTGAGCCGGGCGTTCACGCCCCGGCGCGTCGCCGACCTCGAGTCTGCGATTCGGACGCTCTCGACCGGTTATCTCGACCGGCTCCGAGACCGCGCGGCCGCGGACCTCATCGTCGACTACGCGGCGCCACTGCCGATGGACGTGATCTCGAGGCTGCTCGGTGTACCGGACGGCGATCAGGAGGAACTGCGCGGCTGGAGCGACGCGCTGTTGCACCGTGCGGAAGGCGACATGGAAGTGACGCCGGCCGGGATCGACGCCGCGTACCAGCTCTACAAGTACTTCTCCGCGTTCGTGGCCGATCGCCGAGCCGCTCCCCGCGACGACGATCTCGCCGGCGCGCTGGTGGCCGCCGAGAGTGACGGCGAGCGGCTCACCGACGACCAAGTCGTCGGGTTCTTGTTCCTGTTGATCATCGCCGGCAACGAGACGACGACGAAGCTGCTGGGCAACTGCCTGCTCGCGATGCAGCGCTTCCCGCGCGAGCGGGCCAAGGTGATCGCCGACCCGGCCCGCATTCCCGACGCGGTCGAGGAGATCTTGCGTCACGAGGGCTCGACCCAGGTGATGGCGCGCACCCTCACCCGCGAGGTCGCGCTGCACGGCCGGAAGATGCCCGGGGGCGACAAGGTGTTGCTCCTGCTCGGCTCGGGCAACCGCGACGAACGGGTGTGGGACGATCCCGACGCGTACGACATCGACCGCAGCTGGCCGACACACCACCTCGCGTTCGGGCACGGCATCCATGTCTGCCTCGGCGCCGCGCTGGCGCGGCTCGAGATGCGCGTCGGTCTCGAGGAGTTCCTCGGCCGGCATCCGCGCTACGAGATCGACGAGCACGCGCTCGAGCGCGTGCATTCGGGCAACGTGCGCGGGTACTCACGGATGCCGATGCGCCTATGAGCCCTGCCGATGCTGCCGACGTCGAGCAGATCGTCGCCCTCATCCACGAGTATGCGTACCGACTCGACCGCGGTGACCTCGACGGGGTCGCGGCGCTCTTCATACACGCCGAGCTCCGCTCGACGCGCCGCGATCACATCCTGCGCGGTTCGACCGAGGCCCGCACGCTGTACGAACCGGTGATCATCTACGACGACGGTACGCCCCGCACGATGCATCAGCTCACCAACGTCACCGTCACAGTCGATCGACCGATGGCGCGGGCCCGGACCTATTTCACGGTGCTCCAAGTCACCGACCTCGGTCTTCATCCCATCCTGGCGGGTGAGTACCGCGACCGGTTCTCGCTCGTCGCCGGCCGCTGGGAGTTCGCCGAGCGGGTCTTCGACCCGCGACTGTTCGGCGACCTCTCCAGCCACATGCGCGCTTGAGCACGCGCGAGCGCCATCCGGCCGATCTCCTCCGGCTCGGGCTGGGATGCGCGGTCGTCGGCGCGGGCGCGGCGATCGCACGGATGCGGGTGCCCAGCAAGTTCGAGATCGACGCGTTCCGGTTCGTGAACGACTTACCCGATGCCCTTCACGTCCCTTTCGAAGTCGTCATGCAGCTCGGGACGCTGGCCGCGGTCATCGCCGTCGTCGCGCTCGCACTCGCGTTCCGGCGCCCGTGGATGGCGCTCTCCGCCGGTCTTGCGGGTGGGACCGGCGACGTCGCGGCGCACTTCATGCGCCAGCTCGTGGGGCGCGGACGGCCGGCGGAGCTGTTGACGCACGTGATCGTACGCGGGCCGCGGATCACCGACTTCGGCTACCCGTCCGGGCACACGACGACGGCGACGGCGCTCGTCGCGGGCCTGGCTCCCCACCTTCCGCGACCGGCCCGGCGCGTGGCCTGGTCCGCAGTCGGGTTGGTCGCGATCGCGCGGGTGTACGTGGGCGCGCACCTCCCGCTCGATGTCATCGGCGGGATCGCCCTCGGCTCGGCGATCGGCGCGGTGGTCAACCTGACGATCGGAACCCCGTCCCGCGCGCTCGATGCCGGCCTCGTGCTGCGCGTGCTCGGCGCCGGTCATTACCCGGTGCGGGAGCTGACGCCCGTTCCGAACCACGGGAACGACTCGACCCCCTTCGACGCGACCCTCGACGACGGAAGCCGGGTCTCCGTCAAGGCGATCGACCGTGACCATCGTGACGCCGATGCGCTGGCCGCGGTCGGCCGCTACCTCGCATTCCGCCACGTCGAGGACGAGGCGCCGTTCGCGACCGCGAAGCGGCGGGTGGAACACGAGGCGCTGCTCGCGTCGCTCGCGGCCCACGCCGGCGCGCATGCCGCGCTGCCGCTCGCGATCGCTTCGGCGCATCCCGGACCGAGCGTGCTCGTACTGTCGCGGATCGGCGGTCACGCGATCGGCGAGGACGCTGTGGCTCTCGACGACGCGACCGCGACGGCCCTGTGGAGGGAGGTCGCGCGGCTCGGCGAGGCGCGTATCGCGCACCGCCACTTGAGTCTTCACAATGTGATGCTCGACGAGACCAACCAACCGTGGATCGTGGACTTCGGCTACGCGGAGGCCGGTGCGAGTGATCGGGCCCTCGCGCAGGACGTGGCGGAGCTCCTCGGCTCGCTGGCGTTGGTCGTCGGTCCGCAGCGCGCGGTCGACACGGCCGTCGCCACGCTCGGCAAGCCCGCAGTGACCGAAGCACTCCCATTGCTGCAACCACTCGCCCTCACCACGAAGACGAGGCGCGCGCTCCGTCACCACCACGGGCTGCTCGACGAGGTGCGCAACCGGGCGGCGGACGCCGTCGGCGCCGAACACGTCAAGCTCGAACCGCTCACGCGGGTGCGAGGGCGGTCCGTTCTCACACTGTTCGCCCTACTCATCGCGACGTACCTGCTGCTGCCGCAGGTCGGAGAATTCCACCGGACCTTCGCCGCGGCGCGGCATGCCGAGTCCGGATGGCTCGTCCTCGCGTTGCTCACCTCGGTCGGCACCTTCCTGGCTGCCGCGCTGTCGCTGTCGGGTGCGGTGCTCGTCCCGCTCGCGTTCGGCCGCACGTTCGTCACACAGCTGGCGAGCAGCTTCAGCAACAAGATCACGCCGGCGGGGCTCGGCGGGATGGGTGTGAACGCCCGGTACCTGGAGCGCAGCGGTGTATCGAAAGGAGACGCGGTCGGCGCGGTCGCGCTCAACGGCACGGTCGGGTTCGTCGTGCACATCGTCGCGCTCGCCGTCGGCGCGACGTTGCTGGGTCATACCGGCCTGCCTCGGGTGCATCTGCCGAGCGGCTGGGTGCTGCTCGTGGCGGCCGCGGTGCTGTCGTCGCTCGTCGGGATCGTGCTCGAGACCTCGTTCGGGCGCAAGCACATCCTCCTGCCGACCGAACGGACCGGACGCGACCTTCTCGCCGTCGTACGCCGGCCGACCAAGGCGGCGCAGATGTTCGGCGGCGCGCTCCTGGTGCTCGCGTCGTACATCCTCGCGTTGGGATTTGCGCTCACGGCGTTCCACGCCCACGCCTCGTGGCTCGACGTGACCACTGTCTACCTCGGTGGCAGTGCCGTTGCTTCGGCCGCGCCGACGCCGGGCAAGGTCGGCGCGGTGGAAGCGGCGCTGATCGCGGGCTTGACCGGGGTGGGGATCGCAAGTGGGCCGGCGGTGGCCGGTGTCCTCGCCTTCCGTCTCGCAACGTTCTGGCTGCCGATCATTCCCGGTTACCTTGCCTTCCGTAGCCTGACGCAGTGGGAGCTGCTCTGAGCCCGAGGGAGAACGCGTGAGCAACCAACCGACGCTCGTGGTGCTCGGCGCATCGGGCGATCTCGCGTCCCGGCTGCTGTTCCCGGCCCTGCTGTCGCTCGAATACCGCGAGCGGCTCGAGGATCTGAGGGTCATCGGCTACGCGCGCCAGGAATGGACCACCGATCAGTTCCACGAGAACCTGCGCGCGGCGATCGACATGCAGGGCATGGATGTCGAGAAGAAGTATTTCGACAAGTTCGTCGAACGCATCGAGTTCCACGGTGGCGACATTTCGGTCGCGTCGCTGCGCGGGTTGAAGTCGATACTCGACGGCCCCGCGATCTTCTATCTCGCGCTCCCGCCCGGCGTCTTCGCCGATGCCGCGGAGAAGATCGCGAAAGCCGGCCTCGCCGACGAGACCAAGGGGTTTCGCCGGCTCGTGATCGAGAAGCCCTTCGGCACCGATCTCCAGACGGCGCTCGCGTTGAACGAGCAGCTCCATACCCACTGGCGCGAAGACCAGATCTACCGGATCGATCACTTTCTCGGCAAGGAGACCGTGCAGAACATGCTCGTGTTCCGGTTCGCGAACCGGTTCATCGAGCCGGTGCTCAACTCCGGTCACGTCGACGAGATCCAGATCACGGTGGCCGAGACCCTCGGCGTCGAAGGCCGATCGCGTTACTACGACGGCATCGGGGCCCTGCGCGACATGGTGCAGAACCACCTGATCCAGATGATGACCTTCGCGACGATGGAACCACCCGCGCTGTGGGACGCGGAGATGATTCGCGACCACAAGGTCGAGGTGCTGAAGTCGGTGCACCGGGTCGATCCGGACGTCGACGCGGTACGCGGTCAGTACTCGGCCGGCCTCGTCGACGGCGAACCCCGCATCGCGTACCGGGCCGAGCCGGGCGTCGACCCCGTCTCGCATACCGACACGTTCGCCGCCGTGCAGCTGCACGTCGACACCTGGCGCTGGGAGGGCATCCCGGTGTTGTTGCGCTCGGGCAAGCGGCTCGCCGCGAAGGCGCACGAAGTGGTGTTCCGCTTCCGCGAGCCCCCGACGCGCTTGTTCCGCCACACCCCCCTCGAGCACGCCGAGCCGAACTGGTTGGTGTTCCGCATGAGTCCCGCCGAGTGCACGGAGCTGGTCGTACGCACCAAGCAGCCCGGCTTGGAGCTCGAGGCCCGCGAGTCGGTGCTCCGGGCCGACTACGCCGGCGTCGACGACCGCGAGGCCACTGCATACGAGTCGCTGCTGCTCGACGTGCTCGAGGGCGACCACACGCCGTTCCTACGGTTCGACGAGGTGGAATGGTCGTGGCGCATCGTCGACCCGGTCCTCACCGCGTGGCAGCACGGCGCGCCCGAGGACTACGTCGCCGGCAGCGACGGTCCCGCCGGTCAACACCGCTTCCTCGGCCCCGGCCACTACTGGCGGCCGCTCCAGAACCCGACCTCCTGAGCCCGAAATCCCGGCCGAAATCCGGTCGAGCGGGTTCCACTTGAAAGCTTCCTGTGAATCAGGAACGATGCGCGTGCAACCTGGGTAGAGCACGAGTCTTCGCCTTCGGAGGTGGCTGTGCAGGTTCACGAGCGTCCGACCAGCTACGCGACACCGACTGCGCGCCCGTTCGGGCTCGCGGCCGCGATCGCCGGGTTCCTCGGCACCGACATTCCGATAGCAATCGAGTGCTACGACGGCAGCCGTCTCGGCCCACCCGACACGACGTCGCGCATCGTCGTTCGCTCGCCCAAGGCGCTGCGCTACGTGCTGACCGGGCCGGGCGAGATCGGCTTCGCGCGGGCGTATGTGGCCGGTGAGATCGACGTCGAAGGCGACATCTTCGAAGTGTTGGCCCTGCGCGACTACCTGCCGGATGTGAAGGTGACGCCGCGAGAGTGGCTCGCGCTGGCGCGCGCCGTCGGCGTCGAAGGGTTGAGGCCGTTGCCGCCTCCTCCCGAGGAGGCGCGGCTGCGCGGCCGACGCCACAGCAAGGAACGCGATGCCGCCGTGATCGCGCACCACTACGACGTGTCCAACGACTTCTACCGGCTCGTGCTGGGTCCGTCGATGACGTATTCGTGCGCCGTATTTGGCGCGGCGGACACTGCCCTCGAAACCGCGCAGGCCGCCAAGTACGAGTTGGTGTGCCGCAAGCTCGGGCTGCGGCCGGGTATGCGGTTGCTCGACGTCGGCTGCGGATGGGGCGGCATGGTCATGCACGCCGCGCGCGAGCACGGCGCGTACGCCGTCGGAGTAACGCTCTCCACGCGCCAGGCCGAATGGGCGCGTGAGGCCGTGCGCGAAGCCGGCCTCGCCGATCGCGTCGACATCCGGGTGCAGGACTACCGCGACGTCGCCGACGCCCCCTTCGACGCGATCAGCTCGATCGGGATGTTCGAGCACGTCGGTCTCGCGCGGCTCGACGAGTACTTTCAGCGACTCTTCTCGCTCCTACGTCCGGGTGGACGCCTGCTGAACCACGGCATCGCCAAGCGGCCGGGATCGCGAGCGGCCTTCGCGCACCGCGGGTTCATCGACCGCTACGTGTTCCCCGACGGCGAGTTGCACGAGGTCGGCTCGGTGGTGACCCGAGTGCAGCGCGCCGGATTCGAGGCCCGCAACGTCGAGGGATTACGGGAGCACTACGCGCAGACGCTTCGGCATTGGGTTGCGAACCTGGAAGCCCACTGGGACGAAGCGGTCCGCCTGGTGGGCCCGGGCCGGGCGCGGGTCTGGCGCCTCTACATGGCCGCGTCGGCATGCAACTTCGAGGCCGGGCGCACGCAGATCCACCAGGTGCTCGCGGTGCGCAACGACCCGGACGGCCGCAGCCACATGCCGCTCCGTTCCGACTGGGAGCCGTACGGCTAGCCCGGCGTCACCACCGGTCAGCGTGCGGTCGGCTTCTTCTCGTCGTGGCCGCCGAACTGCTTGCGCATCGCCGACAGCATCTTGTTCGTGTAGTCGGCCGAGCCCTGAGAGATGAAGCGGTCGAAGAGCGCGGTCGCGATCACCGGCGCGGGCACGCCTTCGTCGATCGCGGCGGTGACCGTCCAGCGACCTTCGCCGGAGTCGCTCACGCGGCCGCTGAATTCCGAGAGATCGGGCGACTCGTTCAGCGCGGCCGCGGTCAGGTCGAGCAACCACGACGCGACGACGCTGCCGCGCCGCCATACCTCCGCCACCTTGGGAACGTCGAGGTCGTACCGGTAGAGGTCGGGCCGGGTCAGCGGCGCGGTTTCGGCATCGGGCGTCTGTGACTGCGAGCCGGCGTTGGCATGGTGCAGGATCGTCAAGCCCTCGGCGTACGCGGCCATGAGTGCGTACTCGATCCCGTTGTGCACCATCTTGACGAAGTGCCCCGCGCCCGCCGGACCACAGTGCAGATATCCCATCTCCTCCGGCGCCGGATCGCCCGCGCGACCGGGCGTGCGCTCGCCGGTTCCGAGGCCCGGCGCGAGTGCGCGAAAGATCGGATCGAGCCGCTCGACGACGTGATCGGGCCCGCCGATCATCAAGCAGAAGCCGCGCTCCAATCCGAAGACCCCACCGCTCGTGCCGCAGTCGACGTAGTCGATCCCCCGCGGTGCCAGCGCGTTCGCGCGGGCGATGTCGTCGGCATAGTGCGTGTTGCCGCCGTCGATGACGGTGTCGCCCGATGTGAGATGTGCGGTGAGGTCGTCGACCACGGCACCGGTCACGCCGGCGGGAACCATCAGCCACACGGCGCGCGGTGTCGTCAGCTTCGCGACGAGGTCGGAAACCGAGCTCGCACCGATTGCCCCCGCCGCGGCGAGGGCATCGACGGAGGCCGTGCTGTGGTCGTACACGACGCACTCGTGGCCGGCATGCATGCAGCGGCGCACGAGGTTCGCGCCCATCCGGCCGAGTCCGATCATCCCGAGCTGCATGTCAATTCCTGTCGGCCGTGACCGCCGGGTCGTGTGCAGCGGCCGCGACGGCGGCGCCGACGATGCCCGCGAGATTGCCGAGCTCCGCGATCCGCACCTCGCATCCCGGGTCGACGCGATCGAGGAACTTGTCGGCGTGCTTCACGATGCCGCCGCCGATCACGATGAGCTCCGGCCAGAGGATCTCGTGGAGCTGCACGAGGTAACGCTCGAGGCGGCGCGTCCAGAGCTTCCACGAGATCGTCTCCGCCGTGCGCGTCGCGTCGGACACCCACGTGTCGGCGAGGTGGCGCTTGACGAAGATGTGGCCGAGCTCGGCGTTGGGTACCAGCACGCCGTCGTTGAGCACCGCGGTGCCGACGCCCGTTCCGATCGTCACCATCACCACGGTTCCTCGGCGCGAGCGTGCCGCACCGAAGCGGGCTTCGGCGATGCCGGCCGCGTCCGCGTCGTTGAGCACGACACATGGCCGATCGGTCGCCCGCGACAGGAGGGTCGCCGCGTGCGCGCCGATCCACGCCGGATCGATGTGGGCCGCGGTGCGCACGACACCGTTCGCGACGACGGCGGGCAGCGTGCAGCCGATCGTGCCGGTGTTCGCGAATTGGTGGACGAGTCCCGTCACGGCCGACACGATGGCGTCGGGCGTCGCGGGCTGAGGCGTCTCGACCCGGATGCGTCCGGTCGCGTGACCAGTGCCCAGGTCGACGAGCGCGGCCTTGACGCCGCTGCCGCCGACGTCGACACCCACCAGCGTGTTCGGGGCCGGTGTGTTCGGGGCCGGCGTGTTCGGGGCCGGCGTGTTCGGGGCTGGGGCCGTCGTCATCGAACGATGAACCTAGTGCCTTGCGCGGTAGGTTCCCGACAGTGGCGGCTCTGGAGGACTACGCGATCCTGGGCGATCGGCGAACGGCCGCGCTGGTGTCGCGCGCCGGATCGGTCGACTGGTGGTGCGTGCCGCGCTTCGATGCACCGGCGTGCTTCGCGGCACTGGTCGGCACGCCCGAGCACGGCCGATTCTCGATCGCCCCGACCGACGGTGGCGCTCGCACGTCCCGCCGGTACCGGCCGGAGACGATGGTCCTCGAGACCGAGCACGAGACGACCTCGGGGCGCGTCCGGGTCGTCGACTGCCTCGCGCTCGGCCACTCCCGTCCGTTGCTCGTTCGGGTCGTCGAGGGTCTCGACGGGCAGGTCGACATGGCGGCCGAGCTCGTGGTGCGGTTCGACTACGGCTCGATCGTCCCCTGGGTTCGCCATGTCCACGACCGATGGCGCGCCATCGGCGGTCCGGACGGCCTCGAGCTGTGCACGCCGATTCACCTCCACGGTCGCGGGCAGACGTCGGCGGCCGAGTTCACCATCGCTGCCGGCGAGCAGATCCCGTTCGTTCTCGGTTGGTTTCCGTCCAACGACCCGCGCCCGGTCCCCGACGACGCCGGTGAGCTCGTCGAGCACACGACGACCACATGGCAGAAATGGTCCGCGCGTAGCGACTACTCGGGAGAATGGCGCGAGCCGGTGTTGCGTTCGCTGCTCACGCTGGAGGCACTGACCGACGAGCCGACCGGCGGCATCGTCGCGGCGCCGACCACGTCGTTGCCCGAGGCCATCGGCGGCACGCGCAACTGGGACTATCGCTATTGCTGGGTGCGCGACGCGACCTTGACGCTCGAGGCCTTCATGATCGGCGGGTATCAGAGCGAGGCGCTGCGCTGGCGCGAGTGGCTCCTGCGCGCGGCCGCCGGTGACCCGCAAACGCTGCAGACCATGTACGGGGTCGGCGGTGAGCGTCGTCTCACCGAGCTCGAGCTCGAGTGGCTGCCCGGATTCGAGAGCTCGAGACCGGTACGCACCGGCAACGGTGCCCATTCCCAGCGCCAACTCGACGTATACGGCGAGCTGCTCGACGTGCTGTGGCAGGCGGCACGGGCCGGCACCCTCCCGAGCACGAACTCGTGGTCGCTGGCCCGCCTCCTGCTCGACGTCCTCGAGGAGTGCTGGCGCGAGCCCGACGAGGGCATCTGGGAAGTGCGCGGCGGGCGCCGGCAATTCACGCATTCCAAGGTCTTGTGCTGGGTCGCGTTCGATCGTGCGGTCGCGATGGTCGAGCAGGCCGGCTACGACGGTCCGGCCGATCGCTGGCGCGCGATACGCGACGAGATCCACGCCGAGGTGTGCGACAAGGGCTACGACGAAGATCTCGGCGCCTTCACTCAGAGCTTCTCGTCCGGCGAGCTGGACGCCTCGGTGCTCATGATCCCGCTGGTCGGCTTCCTTCCGGGAGACGATCCACGCGTGCGTTCGACGATCGACGCGATCCGCAGCCGGCTCACACGCGACGACTTCGTGCTGCGCTACGACCCGTCCGACTCGAGTGTCGATGGCATCGGCGAGCCCGAGGGCGTCTTCTTGCCGTGCAGCTTCTGGATGGTCGAGGCGCTCGCCCTTGCGGGTGAGCGCGACGAAGCGCGCCGGTTGTTCGAGCGCCTGCTCGGGCTCGCGAACGACGTGGGACTGCTTTCCGAGGAGTACGACCCGGCCACGCGCCGGCTGCTCGGCAACTTCCCGCAGGCGTTCACCCACCTGGCACTGGTCGCGGCCGCGCACACGCTCGCACCGGAGCAGTCGTCGCACGGGCGCCGCCGCCGCGATCCTCGGTGAGCGCGGCCCGATCCCTGACTGCGCACGAAACGTCCTGACCTAATCTGCGGGGCATGACGCTCGTCACGAACACGGTGAAGGGATCCTCCGCGCAACGGTTGTTGTTGCTCGTGCACGGCTACGCCGCCGACGAGCAGGATCTCGGAGGGCTTCTTCCCTACCTCGACCCCGACGGCGTCTTCGCGGCGGTGATGCCCCGCGCGCCCATGCCGGCACCGGGCACGCCGGGATACATGTGGTACGACATGGTCGGCGGCGACGACGGGGCCGGGCAGTTCGCCACCGCCCTCGACGAGCTCGACGCGCTCGTCGACGAGCAGTGCGCGCAGCTCGGCTTCGATCGGTCCCAGGCGATCTTCGGTGGCTTCTCGCAGGGCGGCGGGCTCGCGCTGGCCCTCGGCCTGTTCACGCCGGCCGACGGTCGTCCACGGGTACGCCCCGCGGGCGTGCTCGCCATGAGCCCGGCCGCGATGACCGGTCCGGTCGACGAGGGCGCGCGCGACGTCCGGGTGCTCGTGCAGCACGGCCGCGACGATCCGCTGATCCCCGTGCAACGGTCGCGTGATCTCGCCCGTGACCTGCGGGGGTTCGGCATCCCGACCCTGTACCGCGAATACCCGATGGAGCACCAGGTCGCGCTCGAGGGCCTGCGCGACGCGCGGGAGTGGCTGTCCGAGGTACTCGCCGGCGAGCGGCCCGACGAGCCTGTGCCCGACGATCCGGTCGAGCTCGTGCCGTCGGTCACGACCGCGCAATGGGAGGCCGAGGTGCTGCGCAGCGAGCTGCCGGTGATCGTCGACTTCTGGGCACCCTGGTGCCAGCCGTGCCGCCAGGTCTCGCCGATCGTGGAGACGATCGCGGCAATGCGCCCGTCGTCGTACAAGGTCGTGAAGGTCAACATCGACGCCGAGCCGAAGCTCGCGCAGGAATACGAGGTGCAGAGCATCCCGATGATCGGACTGTTCCGCAACGGCCGGCTCGAGCGCGCGTCGCTCGGCCTGAAACCACGCCCTCAGATCGAAGCCGAGCTCGGCATGCTCGTCATCCCGTAACGACGTCGTTCCCGTAACGAAGTCGTTCAGTGGCGTTTGAGGCTGTCCGAGACGTCTCGCAGGGTCGCGGCGATCGCGTCGGCGATCGACGACCCCGCCGTCTTCAACTCGTCGCGCATCGCGGGGTCGCGTAGCGAGTCTCCGATCGTGGTGAAGCCCGCGTCGAGCGCGTCGCCGAGCTGACGCAACGCGTCGTTGACCTTTTCCCGTTCGTCCGCGCCGAAGGCGGCGTTCACGTCGAAACGGTCCTTGAGGTGCCGGCCCAGATCGCTGAATCGATCTCCGACCTCGTCCCACTTCTGTTTGGCTTCGGCCATGTGTCCGCTCCTCAGCTCTGCACCGTGATCCGACGGCCGGGCGGTTTGGCGGTGATCTCGCCGACGACGGCCGACGCCAGAGTGCCGTTTGCCCGGCATGCATCCAAGAGCCGAACGGCCCGGTCCGGCGGGACCGAGAGCAAGAGTCCGCCCGAGGTCTGCGCGTCGGCCAGGAGAAGCTGCTCGGCGACGGCCAGATCGCCGAAGTCGACGTCGTCGGCGACGAAGGCAAGGTTGCGCTGCGTCCCGCCCGCGACCATTCCGGCGCCGATGAGCTCCCGCACGCCGTCGATCACGGGGACGTTGCCCGCGCGCACTACCGCGCCGACGTCCGAGGCCACGCACACTTCTCGCAGGTGTCCGAGCAGACCGAACCCGGTGACGTCGGTCGCCGCGTTCACACCCACGGCGAGCGCGGCGTCGCGCGCCGTGTCGTTGAGCGTCGTCATCACGGCGACGGCCGTCGCCAGCAGCTCGGGCGACGCCGCCTCGCGCTTGACCGCGGTGGAGATCACGCCGAGCCCGATCGGCTTGGTGAGCACGAGTGCGTCACCGGGACGCGCGGCGCCGTTCGTGAGCACGCGCGCCGGATCGACCGTCCCCACGACCGCGAGCCCGTACTTCGGTTCGGCGTCGTCGATCGAGTGCCCGCCCGCGATCAGGCACCGGGCGGAGCCCGCCGCGGCCGCGCCTCCGTCGAGGACCCGGGCGAGGAGCTCGAACGGCAGTCCCTCGCGCGGCCACCCGACGAGGTTCAACGCGAGGAGCGGAGTGCCGCCCATTGCGTAGACGTCGGAGAGCGCGTTGGTCGCGGCGATCCGACCCCAGTCGAAGGGATCGTCGACGATGGGCGTGAAGAAGTCGGTGGTGACGACGATCGCGAGGTCTTCGCGCAGCCGGTATACGGCGGCATCGTCGGCCGTATCGAACCCGACCAACAGGTTGGGATCGGTGACCGGCTCGAAACCTCGGACCAATCCCAGGACGGTGCGGAGGTCGGCCGGGGACAGCTTGCACGCGCAGCCGGCACCGTGCGAGAACGCCGTGAGCCTGACCGTCTGCGTCACGCTCGCATCGTAACGATGCTACGGACGCGCCCCCAGCGGCACCAGGTCGGGGCGGTAGTAGCTCACGCGCTGGACGAACGAGCCGGTGTGCGGCGCGTCGATCATCACGCCCGGGCCGACGACGATGCCGACGTGGTGGTTCGTCGGCCCCGACGAACCGAAGAACACGAGATCGCCCGGCTGGAGCTGGCTGATCGCGACGTGTGGGAACGAGTCGTACTGCGACTGCGATCCGTGCGCCATCGAGACGCCACCCTGTTGCCACGCCATCATCGTGAGTCCGGAGCAGTCGAAGGACCCGGGTCCGGTCCCCGCGTACTGATACGGCTTGCCGAGCTGGGCTTCGGCGTACGCGACGGCTGCGCCGGCACCACCGCTCGGGGCGGGGGCGTTGCCGATGGCCTCGCCCGGCGCGACGCCGACACCACCGTTGCCCGCGCCTCTCGACGCTTGCGCGGACGAAGCCTGCGCGGCTGCAGCCTGTGCGGCCGCGGCTTGCGCTTCGATGCGCGCCCGCTCGGCGCGTGCTTGCGCGGCGAGCTTGTCGCGCTCGATCTTGTTGGCAAGCGTGCGGATGTCGGACTTCGTGGAGCCGAGCAGCTGTTGGATCTGCGCGTTGGCCCGTGCCACCTCACCGCGTGCTTTGCTGGCCTCGTCCTGCTGCTTCTGCGCGTCGGCCTTTTGCGTCTCGAGGTCTTTGGTCTGGCGGCCGAGTTGCTCGTCGAGCACTCGCAGCTGGTCGATCATCCGGTTGTCGGTCTCGGCGGCGGCGTCGCCGTACTTCGCGCGCGCGCCGAGCTCTTGGACGTTCGTCGCGTCCATCCCGAGGGGATCACCGCTTCCCGCTCCCATGTAGAGGAGCGCGGCGCGCCCGCCGAGCCGCGTGCGCAGCTGCGCCTCCTGGGCGCGGGCGGCGGCGACGCCGCGCTCGGCGCTCGCGATCTGGTGGTTCGCCGCGGCGACGGCATTCTGCGCTTCGAGGTACTTCTCGTCGAGGATGTCGGCGCGCTGACTGTTTGCCTCGATCTGCGCCTGGAGCCGTTGGGCCTGTGCGGTCTTGGAGGCGAGGTCGCCCTGCGGCGTGGCGCCGGCCGGGATCGCGATCGTCGTCGCGCCCAGGGTCAGACCGAGCGCAACGCCCACAGTGAGGTGGCGAGCCCGTACGAGCACGCCACCGCGGTGGGAACGAACGCTCCGCCGCGACATGGGGAACGATGCTAGACACCCAATGGTCCCAACTGTCGCATCAGGCACGTTTGCCCAGGTCAGCGCGCTGTAATCGGGCGAAATCGTGCAGGGTCAGCTGGCGATCGGCCAGCCCGGAGTGGGCGACGGATCGCCTTGTCCCGACACGATCGGTGACGTCCAGTGCTCGTGCCGGGCGATTTGGTCGGCGAGCTTCTGCCACTCGCTCGGGCTCCAGCCCTGCGCCGCGCCGACGAGCGTCGTGTCCAGCCGCAGGTACACGAAGGCGGGGAGGCGCTCGAGTCCGAGGCTGTCGACGAACGCTCGCTCGGGATCGCACCACACGAGGTAGTTGTCGACCTCGGCGCCGAGGATGCGCTTCGCGATCGCCGGCGTGGTCGGCACGCAGATGATCGTCCGGACGTCGCTGTCGCCGAACGTCGCGAAGATGCGATCGACGATCCCGAGGAAGCTCGTGCCTTCGGGACGGTCGGGCAGCACGACGATCGCGAGGTTGAAGACCGTCGCCCAATCGTCGAGCGAGCGCGTCTTCCCGTGGTAGCTCGTGATCTGCAGTAGCGGATCAGGATTTTTTGCCACGACTTCTATGACTCCCTCGCTGCGGCGCGCCCTCCGGCGCACCTCCGCTGCGTCCGCACGACTTCTATGACTCCCTCGCTGCGGCGCGTCCTCCGGCGCACCTCCGCTGCGTCCGCACTCCTACCGAAGTTACTCGGCGGGCGGGTCTGGCTCGGGAACGATCGCCGTCTTAGGCTCCGGACCCATGGGAGTCATTGTCAGCTTCGCGAGCAACGGCGACGCGGCTGAGGGCTACCTCGCGCTTCCGGGCTCGGGTTCCGGGCCGGGCGTGATGGTGATTCAGGAGTGGTGGGGACTTGTCCCTTACATCAAGACCACCTGCGACCGGCTCGCCGGCGAGGGCTTCGTCGCACTCGCGCCTGATCTGTATCGCGGCGACATCGCCGAGCACACCGAGATGGACAAGGCCAACGAGCTGATGTCGACGCTGCCGTTGGATCGCGCGGCGCGCGACATGGGTGGCGCGGTCGACTTCCTCCTCACGCACCCGGCCGTCACGAGCGCCAAGATCGGAGTCGTCGGCTACTGCATGGGCGGCATGCTGACGCTGGTGGTGGCGGCGCAGCAGGGCGACAAGATCGGCGCGGCTGCTCCCTATTACGGGGCGCCGCTGGGCGAGAGCGCGCCGGACTGGTCAGGCCTCACCGCCACGGTGCGGGGCCACTATGCGGCCACAGACGACTTCTTCCCACCCGACGCGATCGAGGCCCTCGAGGCGCAGCTGCAGGGAATGGGCAAGGACGTCGAGCTCGAGGTCCATCCCGGCACCGGCCACGCGTTCATGAACGACGCGGACGTCCTCGGAACCTACGACGCCGGTCTCGCCGCTACCTGCTGGTCGACCACCGCCGACTTCCTGCGCCAACAGCTCCGCTAGGCGCCGAGCGCCCGGAGCATCGCGGGCGGGATCTCGTCGCGTCCTTCGGCCAAGAGCTGCGCCCGTTGGATGTTGATGGTGTCACGGGGCTCGCGCTCGGGCCAGCGATCCCACGGGCCGGGCGGGATTTCGCCCGCGACGCAGTAACGCAGGTACTGCTGCAGCTCGCGTACCTCGGCCTCGCCGCCGACCGGACCGTGGCCGGGCACGATCGTGTCCGCGAGATCGGCGACCGCGTCGAGCACATCGGCCCACATCGCACAATCACCTTGGAACGCGAGGGGTGTCACCCCGAAGAAGCACAAGTCGCCGGCGAAGAGCACGTCGGCGTCGGCGACGAGAGCCATCACGTCGCCCGCGGTGTGACCGGTCGCGGGCAGTACCTCGACGCGCGGCGTGAGCTCGGCGGCGTCGGTCACGAGATGGGTCACCGGCCGCGTACCGAGCTCGGCGAGCTCGTCGAATTCCTTCTCGAACGCGGGCATGAACGACTTGTAGGCCGCGACGGGCATCTCGCCGTCGAGGAGCTCGCTCGTCTGCGGCGATCCCAGCACCGATGCCATCGGGAAGGCGCGGGTGCCGCCGACATGGTCGACGTGCGCGTGCGTGAGCACCAGGCGCCGGACCGGCCGGCCAAGGCGGGCGACCGCGTTCGCGAACGGCTCCCACTGCGAGCGCACCATCAGCGTGTCGATCACGGTCAGGCCGTCGTCGTCGCGGACGACGCCGGCGTTGCTCACGCCCGATTCGCCGCCCGGTTGCATCCATACCCATACGCCGTCGGCCAGCTCGTGCAGGGTGTGGGTTGGGGCCGTCACCATGGAGGCACGGTACCCTTCGCCCATGTCCGAACGCAGTCGCAACCTGCCTCGCCGCTCGTGCCTGTCGGTGCCCGGCTCGAGCGAGAAGATGCTCGGCAAGGCCCCCGGCATCGGCGCCGACATGGTCTTCCTCGATCTCGAGGACGCGGTGGCGCCGATGGAGAAGCCGGCCGCGCGCGACAAGATCGTGAAGGCGATCAACGACCTCGACTGGGGCGAGACGGTGCTCTGCGTGCGCGTCAACGCCTGGGACACCGAGTGGACCTATCGCGACGTGATCGCGATCGTCGAGGGCGCGTCGGAGCGGCTCGACGAGCTCATGCTCCCGAAGGTCGAGTCGGCCGCGCAGGTGCAGGCGCTCGACATGCTGTTGACCCAGATCGAGAAGTCGACGGGCCGGCAGTCGCGGGTCGGCATCGAAGCCCAGATCGAGACGGCGCGCGGGCTGATCAACGTGGAGGAGATCTGCGCCGCTTCCGATCGGCTCGAGACGATCATCTTCGGTCCCGCCGACTTCGCCGCCTCCACCGAGATGCCGGTGCTCACCGGCGGCGTGCAGATCCCCGACTATCCGGGCGACCACTTCCACTACGTGTTCTCGAAGATCCTGATGGCCGGGCGGGCCAACGGGCTCCAGGTGATCGACGGTCCGTTCCTGAAGATTCGTGAGCTCGAGCAGCTGCGTGACTACGCGATGCGGCCCCGTATCCTCGGCTACGACGGCAAGTGGGCCCTGCACCCCGACCAGGTGCGGGTCATCAACGAGGTGTTCACCCCGACCCAGGAGCAATTCGACCGCGCGTTCGACATCCTCGAGGCCTACGAGAAGGCCACGACCGAGGGCGACCGCAAGGGTGCGGTGATGTTCGGCGACGAGATGATCGACGAGGCCAGCCGGAAGATGGCGAACAAGTTCGTCGTCCGCGGCGAGCGGGCCGGAATGTCGAGAAGCGCGCAATAACCCACCGGTACACTTTCGTCCCGTGAACACGAGCACGCCTGCGTACGATCACGCCCGCTTCGGGCGAATGTCGAGCCTCTCGACGTTCTGATCGCGCGGGCTCACGTCCATCGGACCGGATCCCGCATGGGACTCCGGAGGAGATCCGATGGACACGCTGTTCGTCACCACTGCCATCCCGTTCGTGAACGGGGCGCCGCATCTCGGCCATGCCCTCGAATACGTGCAGGCCGACGTGCTCGCGCGACACGCTCGCGCCCACGGCCGATCCGTGCTCCTGCTCACCGGCACGGACGAGCACGCGGCCAAGAACGCCCGGGCGGCGGCCGCGGCGCGCCGGCCGGTCGGGGAGTTCGTCGCCGCGAATGCCGCCCGGTTCCGCCGGCTGGCCGACACGCTGCACGTCTCGTACGACGACTTCATCCGAACGAGCGCCGACCCGCGCCATCGACCCGTTGTCGAGGCGTTGTGGCGCCGGGTCGAGCGTCGCGGCGATCTCTACCGGTCTCGATACGTCGGCGGATACTGCCCCGGCTGTGAGGAGTTCCGCGACGCGCCCTGCTCCGAGCACGACGTGCCCCTCGCGCGCGTGGTGGAGGAGAACTGGTTCTTCCGCCTCTCGCGGTACGTGCCGGCGATCCGGGATGCGATCACCGACGGGCGCTTGCGCATCGAGCCGCCCGCGCGCCGTAACGAGGTGCTCGGCTTCCTCTCGGGCGAGGTGCGCGATCTCAGCGTCTCGCGGCCGAGGGCGCGGGTCGGCGACTGGGGTATCCGGGTCCCGGGGGATCCCGGCCAGCTCGTCTACGTGTGGTTCGACGCGCTCGCGAATTACCTCAGCGCGCCCGGCTTCGATCGCTGGAACGCGGCGCGGACGCGCCGGCACGTCATCGGCAAGGGCATCGTGCGCTTCCACGCGGTGATCTGGCCCGCGATCCTGCTGTCGGCCGGAGTTGCGCTGCCCGACGAGATACTCGTCCACGACTACGTGACCGCCGGTGGTCGCAAGATCGGCAAATCGCTCGACAACGCGGTCGATCCCGACGCGCTGATCGAGCGCTACGGCACCGACGCGCTGCGATGGTGGCTCGCGCGCGAGGTGCCGCGCGTCGGCGAGACCGACTTCTCGGAGGAACGACTCGTCGCGGCGGCAAACCGCGACCTCGCCCACGGAGTCGGGAACCTCGTGCAGCGGGTGGTCGCGTTGGCCGCGCGCGACGACATACGGGGCGCGATCCCCGCCGACGACGCGTGGCCGTTGCTGGGTGCGTGCTCCTTGTGCACGACGGAAGTCGCGTGCGCGCTCGATGTGCTCGACCTCAAGCGGGCGACCGAGGCGATCCTGGGGTTGGTGGGCGAGATCAACCGGTACATCGAGCGCACGAGACCCTGGACGCTCGAACCGGCCGATGCCCGGCCGGCGGTCGCCGCGCTTGTGCACGCCGCCACGCGCGTCGTCGAAGAGCTGGCCCCGTTCGTTCCCGACCTCGCGTCTCGGGCTCGGGCGCGTCTCGATGCGCTCGAACCGGGCGAGCCGCTCGTCGCGCGACTCGAGCCGGCGGACGCCGCGTGCTCGGCGTCAGGATGTTTCGAGCGCGCGCTCGGCCAACCGCCGGGCGATGACGCGCAGGCAGAGCGTCTCGTCGGCGCCCTCGAAGATCGAGAGCACGCGCGCGTCGACGAAGAAACGTGAGACCGGGAACTCCTCGGCGTAGCCCATCCCACCGTGCAACTGCATCGCCTCGCGCGTGACCCACTCGGCGGCACGGCACACGTAGGCCTTCACCATCGAGGCCTCGAGCGTGCCGCCGCCGGCGGCCATCTTGCGGGCGACGTCGTAGGAGAACTGCCGGCCGGCCTGGATCAGCGTCGCCATGCGCGCCAGCTTGGCCTTCGACAGCTGGTACTCGAACACCGGCCTGGCGAACACCTTGCGGTCCTGCGCGTACGACATCCCGGCCTCGAAGGCGGCCTGCATGAGGCCTACCGCGCGCGCGGCCGTCTGTAGCCGGCCGTTCTCGAATCCGGCCATCTGGAAGTAGAAGCCGCGACCGAGACCGGCCTCGCCGCCGATCAGGTTCGCGGCCGGCACGAACCAGTTGTCGAACGCGACCTCGTAGGAGTGCATGCCGCGATACCCGATCGTGTCGATCGCGCGGCCCTCCATTTTCCCGCCCCGGCCGTCGTCGAACGCGAACGCGTGGCCCTCGGCCCGGGGCTTCTCGACGATGAGCACGGAGAGGCCGCGATGCGCCTTCGTCTTGTCCGGATCGGTGCGGGCGAGCAGCATCAACACGTCGGCGCGGCCTGCGAACGTGGCCCACGTCTTCACGCCGTTGACCAGCCAGCCGCCGTCGGTCGGTGTCGCGGCGACCTTCACGCCCGCGACGTCGGAGCCGTAGTCGGGCTCGGTGACCATGATGCCGACCATCAGCTCACCGCTCGCGATGCGCGGCAGCCAGGCTTGCTTCTGCTCCTCGGTCCCGCCCGCGACGAGCGCGCGCGTGAGGATCTCCGGGCGGGTAACAAGGGAGCCACCGATGCCGAGCGAGCCCCGCGACAACTCCTCGGTTGCGACGACCATGCCGATGTAGTCGGACTCACCCCCGGTCGCGAACCCGTCGTACTCCTCGGGTACCGACAGCCCGAACCCGCCGATCTCCGCCAGGCCGGCGATGATCTCCTCGGGTACGTCGCCGTTGGTGCGATGCACGTGCTCGGCGACCGGACGGATCTTGTCGTCGGCGAACCGGCGGAACGTTTCGGCGACCAGCTCGAAATCGGCGCCGAGATGTGTGGGCCCCGTGCCGTGCTTCGCGCACTGATCGGCGATTAGCTCGAGGAATGCGGGGGCCCGATGCGCGGCGACGAAGTCGTGCGCGGGCGCGAGCGTCGCCGGATCGACGCCCCAGAGGCCCTCGCGGCCGATGAGGCGCCCGACGATGTCGGCGACGGCGTCGGCGACGTAGGCCCGCGCCAGCATCGACTCGACCTCGCCGTACTCGGCGTAGCGGCACATCACCCGCGCCGCCTCGACCGCCGCGGCCGCGTGGGCGAGGTCGTACGCGATCACCTGGTGGTCGTCGAGCTTGGCCACCGACAGCTTGCCGTCGGCCAGGCTCGCGTTCGCGAGGTGCGAGCCGGCAGTGTCGACGACCGACGCCGCCAGCTCGACGGCCGTGGCTGCCGCCCGGTCTTGCTCGGTGCTCATGCGCGCACGATATCGACCGGCCGCCGGGAGGGCCGCATGCGCGAGCCGGCGTTTGCTAAGGCTTGTGCGGCAACGTGGTGGGAGGGATGGTCGTCTTCGGGGCCGTCGTAGGGGGTGTCGTGTGCGGGACGGTCGAGGCGACGGTCGTCGGTGCTGCGGTCGGCGCCGTCGAGGGCTCCGGCCCGGCAGTCGTCCCCGAGGACGATGGGGACGTCGTGGGCGACGAGCGGTATTGGGAGCGGTAACGCGATCGGGGCTTCGACGAGAAGCCCGGCACCGATTCGCCGCTGCCCGGCGCCGACGTCCAGCCGATCGGAACGGCCGGTTCGGCCTGTTTCGTGAGCCGCCAGCGCGCGTCGATCAGCGCGAACACCGCCCGGGCGAGGTATTGGGCACCGTCCTCGCTGAAGTGCGTGCCGTCTGCGATGCGGGCGACGATCTCGTTGCCGTTCTCGTCGAGGATGCGCCGCGAGTAGGTGCCGGAATCGACCGAGAAGAGCTTGTACGTGTCGATGTAGGTGACGTCCGGCGAGCGCTTCAGGGCTTCCTCGTGCATGATCTGGCCGATTGCCTTGGAACCGCGATCGAGGCTCTGCGTGCCGAGGGTGGGCGGACCCAGCCAGAAGACGCTGCGATGGTGGGCGCCGACGAGGAGGTCCATCATGCGGGCGACCTTCATGCGGTAGGTGGCCTGCCAATCGGGTACCCCGTCACGGTTGGCGTCGACCTGGTTGACCACGGGCGTGTCGTTGGTGCCGATGATGAACACGACCGCCTCGGCATCGTCGGAGGTCATTTGCTCGGCCGCCCGCTGGTACCAGTCGCGGATGTCGTTGCTCCACAGTCCGCTGGAGACCTTGTAGTCGATGACGGTCTTCACGATGCCGGTCGCGCCGACGCGATCGCCGAGCGCCGGTCCGAACGAGCCTGCGAGCGAGTCACCTCCGATCCACAGCCGGAGGGGATTGGCGTGGTCGAGCCTCCGCGCTGCCGGAGCCTTGACCGCACCCGCAGGAACTATCGGGCTGCCGCCGCCGAATTGCGTTGTCGTGGGGTCACCGGGCCCCGCGGCGTGGGCGGGCGTGTCGTCGGTGTTCAGGGCGTACGCGCCGGCCGCCACTGCTCCCGCGATCGCGACGACGACGATCGTCACGATGATTCGGGTCCGGTGCGAACGGCGCGTCGCGAGGCGGGCGCGACGACTGCTTTCGTCCTGGACGGACGTCTCGGGAGGGGGCGTCTGAGTCATCGGCGGGGGTTCCGGACCAGCGTAGTGGGCGGCCGTTGTCCGCAGCAGTGCGGGGCCGGCTACGCGGTCTTCGAGTCTCCCTCGGACCTACCCAGTTGAGTTCCGTACAGCTCGGCGTACAGCCCGCCCCGGGCCAGGAGCTCGCTGTGCGTCCCGCTCTCGACGATTCGTCCCGCGTCGACCACGACAATGCGGTCGGCGTCGACGATCGTCGAGAGCCGGTGCGCGATCACGATCGCGGTGCGGCCGCGTAGCGCCTCGTCGAACGCGCGCTGGATCGCGAGCTCCGACTCGGAGTCGAGGTGCGACGTGGCCTCGTCGAGGATCACGATGGCGGGGTTCTTGAGCAGTAACCGGGCGATCGCGAGGCGTTGCTTCTCGCCGCCCGACATCCGGTAGCCCCGCTCGCCGACCACCGTGTCCAGGCCGTCGGGCAGCGACTCCACGAGGTCCCAGATCCGGGCTCCCTCGAGGGCGTGGCGGAGGTCGTCGTCGGTTGCCGCCGGACGGGCGAACTGCAGGTTGGCCCGGATGGTGTCGTGGAAGAGGTGCGGGTCCTGGGGCACGAGCCCGATCGCGGCGTGCAGCGACGCCAAGGTCAGATCCCGGACGTCGTGACCGTCGATCCGGACCGAGCCCTGCACGGTCTCGTAAACGCGCGGCACGAGCATCGCGATCGTGGTCTTGCCCGCTCCGGACGCACCGACGAGGGCCACGGTGTCGCCGGGCTCGATTTTCAGCGAGACGTCGCGCAACGTCCAGTCGCTCGGTTCGTCGGCGCCCGGAGTCCCCGGCGCCTCGAGCGATTCGAGCGAGACCTCGCGCCCTGCGGGATGGCGGAACCACACGTGCTCGAACTCGATCCTGCCCTTCGCGTCGACGAGATCGACCGCGTCGGGCGCGTCGGTGATCGCGGCGGGGAAGTCGATCACTTCGAACACCCGCTCGAACGACACCAGCGCGGTCAGGACGTCGACGCGGGAGTTCGTGAGCTGCGCGAGCGGCTGGTAGATCAGGGCGACGTACGCGGCGAACGCCGCGAGGTCGCCGGCGCTGATCGTCCCGGAGACGGCCAGGTTCCCGCCGATCCAGTACACGATCGCGGTGCCGATCGCGGTGACGAGCCCGAGCGCCACCAGCAGGATGCGGCTGTAGATGGCGGTGGCGATGCCGACGTCGCGCACGCTCCCGG
>JBBQGQ010000038.1:0-36256 GCA_038323195.1 Acidimicrobiia bacterium
CCCCGCCACACCCCCCCGGCTGGCCCCCCCGCCCCCACCGGGGGGTGTACGCCGCGGGGGGGGGGGTTCCACCCTACCACCCCGACCGTGACTACCAGCACGCGTGCTTCGACGCGTACAACGAGTGGATCACCGAGTTCTGCTCGCACGCGCCGGACCGGTTGATCGGCATGGGCCAGACCGCGGTGCGCACACCGCAAGAGGCGATCAAGGATCTCGAGGAGATGAAGGCGCTCGGGCTCAAGGGCGTGATGCTGCCCGGGATTCCGCCCGAGAAGGACTATGACCATCCGATGTACGACGAGCTCTGGGACGCGATCATCGATCTCGGCCTCCCGCCGTCGTTTCACATCCTCACGAGTCGCAGCGACACGCCCGGCGCCGACCATGTGCGGGGGCCGAAGCTCAACAGCTTCATGAGCATCGTGCGCGGCAACCAGGACATCATCGGCACCCTGATCTTCGGTGCCGTGTTCGAGCGCCATCCCGACCTGCGGGTCGTGTGCGTCGAGGCCGACGCGGGGTGGGCGCCGCACTGGATGTACCGCGCCGACCACGGCTACGACCGCCATCGCAACTGGCTGACGGCGGGGGAGCTCACGCGCCGCCCGAGCGAATGGTTCGCGGGCAACGTGTACCTCACGTTCCAAGACGACTGGGTGGCGTTTCGAACCGCGCACCTCATGAACACCGACCGGTTGATGTGGGCGAACGACTTCCCGCACAGCGATGCGACCTGGCCGCACAGCCAGGAGCTCCTCGCCGAGCACGCGATGCATCTCGACGAGCACGCCCGGCGTCGCATCCTCCACGACAACGTTGCCGAGCTGTACGGCATCACGGTCTGACGGCCGGCGGTCTGGCGGTCTTCGAGCCATGGTCCAGTCGTCGATGAACGTGCCGGTCGGGGAGCGTCCCGACATGCCCGAGGGCTACCTCGGGGCCGCGCCCTTGCCCTGGCGCTGGGCCGAGGAGCAACTGTCGGAAGCGCACAACTATTGGGTGACGACGATCGGGCCGTCCGGTCGGCCGCACGTGCGACCGGTGTGGGGCGTGTGGCTCGACAACGCGGTGCAGTTCTCGACTGGGGCCCGCCACGCATCGAACATCGGGCGCGATCCGCGCGTCACGGTCAACCTCGAGGATGCCGACGACTGCCTCATCGTCGAGGGAACCGCGCGCGCCGTCGACGACGAGGACGTCCGGCGCTCGTTCATCGCGGCGTACCAGCCGAAGTACGACTGGGCGATGACGCTCGACTTCGTCGACGTCGTGTACGTGGTTCGCCCGAGCGTGGTGTTCGGGTGGCTCGCCCACGAGATCGCCCAGGAGTCGACGCTCTTCCCGGCCACGGCGACGAGATGGCGCTTCGATACGTGACCTTCGCGCCGGCTCGAACGCCGACGGGGTAACCTTGACGGGTTCCGGAGGACTCCAGATGGCCGACCCGCCTAGTTCGTCATGGCTCGCTCTTCGCGTCGAGTCGGCGCGCGCTTCGTCGCGTTCCTTCGCGCGGACTCCGCCGGAGTTCGCGCGGGCTTCGTCGCGCTCCTGATCTCCTCGGGCGGCGACCTCGTCACGGGCGTCACGTTCGCCACGATCAGTAACACCCTCAACCTGCTTCCCGGACTCGTCGTGCTCGTGCCGGCGGCAATCGGTATGCGGGGCAACGTGTTCGGCGCCCTAGGCAGCCGGCTCGGCACGATGATCCACGCCGGAACGTTCCGGGTGTCGCGCCGGCTCGACACGCAGGTCGGTCAGAACGTGTCCGGCGCGATCCTCTCGTCGCTGGCGACGGCCGCGTTGCTCGCCGTGCTCGCGAAGCTGATGAGCGAGATGCTGGTCGGGGGCACGTCGATCTCGATCGTCGACTTCATGGTGGTATCGGTCGTCGGTGCGATCCTGTCGTCGGCCGTCGTGCTCGTCTTGACCGTCGCGGTCGCGGCCTTCTGCGCCAACCGCGACCTCGACCTCGACAACGTCGCCGCGCCGATTGTCACCGCCGCGGGAGACATGGTGACGCTCCCGAGTCTGTTCCTCGCCACCTACCTTCTCGGTATCCACCTCCTGACACCGATCATCGCGATCGCGTGTGTGGTCGTCGGCGTCGGCGCGGCGGTGGTGGGCATCGGTAATCGGGCACTGCCCATCCTGCATCGCATCATGATCGAATCGCTGCCGATCCTCGCGCTCGCGGGTGTGGTCGACCTCTTAGCCGGCATCACGATCCAGAATCGCTTTCAGTCACTGCTCAGGTACCCGGCGCTGCTCGTGATGGTGCCGGCTTTCCTCGAGGATTCCGGCTCCCTCGGTGCGATTCTCGCCGCGCGCGTGTCGACGAAGCTTCATCTGGGCACCCTCGGCGAGCGGGGGGCGTCGTGGCGCGCCGCGACCGACGACGTGCTGCTCGTGTACACGTACGCGATCCCCGTCTTCGTCTTCCTCGGGCTGACCTCGACCCTGGTCGCGAACGTGCTCGACAAGGCCAGCCCGGGGATCGTCGACATGCTCGGCGTGAGCCTGATCGCGGGGTTCTTCGCGACCACGGCCGCGGTGCTCGTGGGCTTCTACTCGGCGGTCGCGACCCACCGGTTCGGCCTCGACCCGGACAATCACGGCATTCCCATCGTCACCTCGAGCCTCGACCTCTTGGGTGCGCTGTCGCTTATTCTGGCGATCGTGCTCCTGGGCTTGACCTGAGCTGCGCGGGAGCAGTCACCTCCATGGAAGAACGACCAAGAAATCTGAAGGCCATGTTGTCGGAGGCGAAGGACACCTCCGAGCTCATGGTCGATCTCGGCTACGCCTCGCTGTTCTTCGGTGACACGCGCATGGCCGACGAGGTGCACGAGCTCGAGGAGCGCCTCACCGAGCTCGTGCACGAGATGCGCGAGGTCTGTGTGCTCGCGGCACGGTCGAAGCGCGAGGCCGAACAGATGTCGAGCGTTCTGCACGTCGTCTCCGCGATCGAACGCATGGGCAATGCCGCGGTCGACATCGCGCGGGTCGTGACGCACCATCTCGGTATTCCCGCGTCGCTGGTCGCCGACCTCGCCGGCGCCGAGGAGGTGTCACACCGCGTGCGCGTGCGCCCCGACTCCGCGCTGGCGAACCGCGCGCTCGACGACGTCGAGCTGCCGATGGAGGTGGGCATGCGCGTGGTCGCCATCCGGCGGGGCCGCGAGTGGCTCATCGATCCCGACGGCGACGAGCACCTCCTCCCCGACGACGTCCTGATCCTGCGCGGCGCCCGTGAGGGCATCGGCGAGGTGCGCGAGCTCGCGGGTGCGCCGGTATGGATACCGGCGGGCGTCGAGGAGGACCCGGCGATCTCCGACCTCGACCGGGCCGTCGACGTGCTCGTCGAGATGAAGAACGTGTCGGAGGCCGCGGTCGGCCTGGCCTACAGCGCGCTCTTGTTGAACGACCAGGGCCTCGCGTCGCAGGTGACCCAGCTCGAGGATCGCCTCGACGAGATGCGAGAGCAGCTCGAGCTGTGGGTCCTACGGGCCGGCGCCGAGACGGTCGACCCGTCGGGACTGCGGGGCCTGTTGCATCTCGGTGCGGCGTCCGAAGAGGTCGGCGATGCTGCGCAACAGCTGGTCTGGCTCGTGGAACAGGAAGAGGAGATGCACCCGATCCTCGCGGTCGCGCTCGGCGAAGCCGACGAGGTGTTCGTGCAGTACCCCATCGCGCCGGGCAGCGCGCTCGACGATGCGGTCGTCGCAGGTACGCAGATCGGTGACGACACCGGTTTCCACCTCCTCGCGGTCCGGCGCGAGGGCCGATACATCTACCGGCCCCGCCGCATCACCCTGACCGCCGGCGACGAGATCCTCGCGACCGGTCCGTGGGAGGGCCGGGGCGTGCTCGCACAGCAGTGCGGGTTCCATCTCGTCGACGACGACGACACCGGAACCGTCGAGCTCGTTCCCTCGCACGAAGCGGCGACGTAGCCCGGCCCACCGCAACGCTCTCGACATCGGCGCGGGCGCCGGTGCTCGCGCTAGTGCGCAGCGGTGAACGCCACCACGAGCGCGGCGACGCCGACGACGATCGCCCCGGCAACGCCGAGCGCGGGCTGCCCGGCCCGGCGCGCCCGCAGCATCGCCTCCGCGGCGAGCAGGCCTCCGATCGCGCCGCCGATGTGTGCGGCGATGGAGATATTCGGCGTGAAGTAGTCGAACACGAGGTTGATGACGAGGAGCGGCCCGAAACCCGTGTCCCAGAAGCGCACGCCCTCGCGGTGCATCACGATCGTCGCGGCGGCGGCGACGCCGAAGACACCGCCCGACGCGCCGGCCGAGGGCACGTGCGGCTGCACGAGCAACGCCGCAGCCGACCCGGCGACCACCGAGACGACGTAGAGGAGCCCGAACCGCAACGGTCCGGCGCCGGGCTCGAGCAGCTGGCCGACGATCCACAGGAGGAGCATGTTGAAGAAGAGGTGGAGGAAGCCTTCGTGCACGAGCGAGACCGCGAACACCCGCCACCACTCGCCGTGGTGCACGAGGGGGCCGTAGAGAACGAGGTCGTCGGCGGTGCGCCCGGTGCCGTTGACGTTCCCACCGTCGCGCACGGCGATGATGACGAACGCGGCAACGGTGATGCCGATGATGATCTTCGTCGCGAGGATGTTCTCGCGACGCGTGAGCAGGTTGACCCGCTGGCGGGCGGTCGGCGCGGCAGCCTTCACGCATTCGACGCAATGCGATCCGACCGACGCCTCTCGCAGGCATTCGGGACACGCGGGCCGTCCGCACCGGGTGCAACGGCGTCCGGTGGCCCGATCGAGATGCCGGTAGCACGTCGTGGGCGGCTCCTGCGTCATAGCGCTGTCACGGTACCGGCTCGAAGCACCTGCATTTGCGCAACAGTCCGCCGTATCGGGCCCGCCGCGTCGCTGCGATGTCGGTAGCGTCTGTGCGATGAGCGACACCGGAGTCGCGGGCGCCGCTTCGACCACGGGACCCGAGGGGCTGACCGCCGAGGAGGTGGCGCAGCGGGTGGGCGACGGGCGCGTGAACGTCGCCGACCAACGCACCAGCCGGACCCTCGACGAGATCCTGCGGGCCAACCTCTTCACCCGGTTCAACGCGATCCTCGGCACTGCCTTCGTGCTCATCCTCCTGTTCGGGGAGGGCCAGGACGCGCTCTTCGGTTTCGTCCTCCTGTTCAACGTGCTGATCGGCGTCGTCCAGGAGTACCGCGCGAAGCGGACCCTCGACCGGCTGGCCGTACTGAACGCGCCGCGGGCGCGCGTCGTGCGCGACGGCGCCGTTCGAGAGGTCCCCGTCACCGAAGTCGTGCTCGACGATCTCTGCGACCTCGTCGCCGGTGACCAGGTCCCCGCCGACGGTGTCCTGCGCGCGGTCGAGGGCCTCGAGCTCGACGAGTCGATGCTGACCGGCGAGTCCGACCCGGTGGCCAAAGAGGAGGGCGCCGAGGTGCTGTCGGGCAGCATCGCCGTCGCAGGCCGCGGACGCTTCCAAGCCACGCATGTCGGACCCGACGCCTACGCGCGGCGGCTCGCGACCGAGGCGCGCCGCTTCAAGCTCACCCGCTCCGAGCTCATGAACGGCATCAACCGGATCCTGCGGTACGTGCAATGGGCGTTGGTCCCGACCGCGGTTTTGCTCGCGTTCAGCCAATTCAAGGTGCAGCCCACCACCCACGCCGCCATCGCGGGCATCGTCGCGGGAGTGGTCGCGATGGTGCCCGAAGGCCTCGTGTTGCTCACGAGCCTGGCATTCGGCGTCGCGGCCATGACGCTGGCGCGCCGGCACGTGCTGGTGCAGGAGCTCCCGGCCGTGGAGGGACTGGCGCGCGTCGACGTCGTCCTGCTCGACAAGACGGGCACCCTCACCGAGGGCGTGATCAGGTTCCAAGGGGTGCACGAGATCGAACCCGACGATCCGGTGTCCGAGGCATTGGGCGCGCTCGCCGACGACCAGAATCGCAACGCGACGATGAACGCGCTGTGCGAGGCGTTCCCCGCCCCGACCGGGTGGTCGCGAACCGGTGCGACGCCATTCTCGTCCGGACGCAAGTGGAGTGGCGTCACGTTCGGCGAGCGCGGCACGTGGGTGCTGGGCGCGCCGGAGATGGTGTGGACCGAACGCGCCGCGGACGATTCCGTGCGAGTCGACGCCGACCGGCTCGCGGCCGACGGGCAGCGCGTCTTGTTGCTCGCGCGCACCGACGCCGCGCTCGTCGACGAGGACCTTCCGGATGGGCTACGCGCGTCGGCGCTCCTCGTGTTCGAAGAGCAGATCCGGGCCGATGCCGCCGACACCCTTCGATACTTCGCGCAACAAGGTGTCCGGTGCATGGTCATCTCGGGTGACAACCCGCATACCGTGGGCGCGATCGCCCGCCGCGTCGGCGTCCCGGGCGCCGAGCGCGCGTTCGACGCGCGGGAGCTTCCCGACGATCCCGACGAGCTCGGTGTCGTGCTCGAAGATGTGTCCGTGTTCGGACGGGTGTCGCCGCAACAGAAGCGCGACATCGTCGCCGCGCTGCAGCGCCGCGAGCACGTGGTCGCGATGACGGGCGACGGTGTGAACGATGCACTTGCCTTGAAGGACGCGGATATCGGAGTGGCGATGGGCAGCGGCGCGCCGGCGACGCGCGCCGTCGCGCAAGTGGTACTGCTCGACGGACGTTTCGCCAACATGCCGAATGTCGTCGCCGAGGGTCGGCGTGTCATCGCGAACGTGGAGCGGGTCGCCAACCTCTTCGTGACGAAGACGTTCTACGCGATGATGCTCGCCGTCGCGATCGGGATCGCCCGTTGGCCGTATCCGTTCCTGCCCCGCCACCTCACGATCGTCAGCAGCCTGACGATCGGCATCCCGGCGTTCTTTCTCGCCCTTGCACCGAATCCGCGTCGTTACGCACCGGGCTTCGTGCGACGGGTGCTGTTCATCGCCGGCCCCGCGGGCGCCGTTGCCGCCGCGTCGACCTTCGCCGCGTACGCCGTGGCGCGGCACTACGACGATCTCGCGGTTTCGCGCACGGCCGCGACGATCGCGTTGCTGGTTGTCGGCCTCTGGGTGCTGAACCTGCTGGCGCGGCCGATCACACCCGGCCGCTTCCTCCTCTTCGGCACCATGGTCTTGGCGTTCGCGCTCATCCTCGGAGTTCGAGGACTGCGCAACTGGTTTGCGTTGGGGCTGCCGAGTGGCGCGGCGATGTGGGGCGCGATCGCAGCTGCCGCGGCGGGTGTGGTGACCCTCGAGGTCGGCTGGCAGATCCGCCAGTGGCGAACGCCTGCGGACCAGCGCACGGCGCGTTGGGCGTGGAAGACCGCGTCCACTCCGGCTCCGGCCGACCAGTAACCCTCAGCTGCCGATCACCCTCAGGTAGTCGCGTGATCGTCTGCGAACGCGTCTGCACAGCGTTGGCGTTGTGGGCAACCGTGACACGCATCGGGATGAACCCGATGCACGAAGCCGAGCTCGGCGTGCCAGCACCGGTTGCATGCGCCGCACAGGAACCGCGCACCTTCCTCGTCGGTGTCGGTGACCACCTGCAACTGCCAGCTCCCGCATGTGGGACAACGGTCGAGCGGTCGCCGGATCATCGTCGGCTCGCGGCTCTTCGATCGCTCCGCGGTGCCGCGATTCGAGGCGTTGCCCGTCACGCCGCTCATCGGATCGATTCCCGCTGCATTGGTTTCGAGAATACCGGCGACCCGGTGTCGAATTCTCGTCATCGCGATCGCGGAGGTCGGCGATTCAGCAGTGGAGACTGCCCGAGTCCGGCCGGGCGATCGGGTCGACCGGGGGCGTGGTCGACGACGTCTGCGCCGGCCCCGAGCTCGCGGGGTGGCCGAAGTCCTCCGTCAACCAGATCGAACCGTCCGAGGAGCAGAACACGCCGATGCCGACGCGGCTGTAGCCGGGCGCAAGGATGTTCTCGCGGTGCCCGTCCGAGTGCATCCACGCGGCGTGGAGCGAGCCCTCGAGGGTTCCTGCCGTTCCCGAGGCGATGTTCTCGCCGACGTAGTTGTAGGGGCCGAGCAGGTTGCCGATCGCGCTGTGCCGGAAGCCCTGAGCGGCCATGTCGGCGCTCCAGACTGCCGCGTAGTTGGCGAGGGTCGGATCCCAACTCACGGGCGGGAGGAGACGCGCCGCCCGCTCGTCGTTCAAGCGAGTGAGGAGGTCGGCTGCCATCAGCCCGGTGAGGGACGAGGTGGACGGACTGCATTGCGGCGCGGCCGAGGTCGGTGAGAACGCGTAGGTCCGGGCGTCGGCGAACGCAATCCAGTAACCGATCGCGCCCGGCGACATCGCGACGGCAACCGCGGGTGCCCCCGGGCACGCGCCGACCGCAGATCCGTAGAACGGGCTGTTGGCTCCGAAGCGGAACAAGCCACCGTCGGCCGCAACCATGGTGTAGCCGTTGCCGTTCGGCGCGGCGGCCATGCCGGTGATCGGTTGGTTGAGGCGGATCGATCCGGTCGAGCCGTAGAACGGTGTGTTGTACGAGAAGATGCCACCATCGCTCGCGACGAGCCAGTAGCCCTTGCCATTCGGCGCCGCCGACATGCCGACGATCGGCCGATTGAGGCGCATCGATCCGGTCGAGCCGTAGAACGGCGCGTTGAACGAGAAGATGCCGCCGTCGCTCGCGACGAGCCAGTAGCCGCGCCCGTCGGGCGTTGCGGCCATGCCGACGATCGGCAGGTTCAGATGGTGGCCGCCCATCGATCCGTGGAATGCCGCGTCGCCGAAGGCGAACACCGCGCCGCGCCGATCGGTCAGCCAGTACCCGTGACCACTCCGGGTCGCCGCGATCGCGACAATCGAATCGTGAGCCATTCCCGCGGCCGAACCGTAGAACGGCGCGTCTCCCGCGGTGAGAACACCGCCGTCGGCGCCGACGCGCCAATAGCCCCGCCCGGTTGGCGTCGCGGCCAGACCGACGACCGGTGCCGCCAGCGCGGTCACCGTCGATTCGACTGCTACATCCGATGCGTGCGCGGTTGTGCTCGCGCGCGCCACACTCCCTGCTGCAGTCGCGCTCGCGGCCAAGATGGCGACCGTGATGATCGCGCTTCGCATATGGCGACGCGCGTCGCCTCGACCTTGCATCATGAGTTTCTCCCCCTGCTAGCGCCCGTGCACTCGTCCAATGCATCAATTCGGCAGGTCGGGAAGTGGCATTGAGGAATTCGGGCCCTTCGCCGTATTGGTAACGGACGGTTTGCCCGATGAGGGACGAATCGACCTCAGGGATGGTGAGTGGTCGTCGTCGTAGGAGCGGGTCGCGTGTTCGTCGGCGTCGGCGTCGGCGATGTGATCGTGGTCGTCGTCGCGGCCGTTGTCGTCGTCGTAGGTGGCATGGTGCCGACGAGCACGGTGTTCTGCAGCATCGGATAGTGCACTCGGTAGTGCTGGCGTTCCGTTGGAAGGCCCGGCGACTCGATGATGCGGTCGAATTCGACGTCGTAACCCGTCTCTCCGGCCATCGAGGTCTCGCGTTCGAGCGCGGTGAGCTTGGCGCAGTCGTTGTTCGGATCGTCGGTCGGCTTCGCCGCGGGACACGGAACGATTCGATCGGTGATCGGTTCGACGTGGAGGATCTTGCGGTTCGCCCCCGTCGCGCGCCGACCGTCGGTGTTCCCGTAGAAGGTGACGGTGATCGAGGTTGCGCCGTAGCTCGCGCGGATCAGGACGCCGTGCTTCGTGTCGTCTCTGAACTTCAAGTCGACGTACGGGTAGACGATGGTCGCCTCGCGTCCCATCGGGTAGCGCGAGATGTAGTAGTGATGGGGCGAATGATCGACATCGACGTAGCCGCCGAAGAACACCGCGTTGTACAGCGTTGTGGTCAGCTGGCTGATGCCGCCGCCGTAGTCCTCTCCGAATCCGTCCTCGACGATGATCGGGGCCTTCACGTAGCCCTTCTGCGGTGTGCGCGGTCCGAGCTTGTCGTTCAGCGAGAACGTCTTTCCGGGCTCGACGACGGTGTTGTTGAGCACGTCGGCGGCGAGATGGATGTTGTGAACTCTCGGCTGCCCGGATAGGTAGTTGGTCGTGAACGACGAAACCTGATGGGTGATGCCCAGCGCTTGCGCCCACTTGGTGTCGTGCGCTGGATGCTCGTCGCGAATCGGCGCGGTGATCGAGCGGTCGCCGCGCAGGATCGCGGCGCCGATCGCCTCGGCATCGAGTTGGTGACCGTCGTGCGACGGCACAACCTTCACCGCGTCGGGGTTGCTCGTGTCGAACGCCGCATCCGCCGGTGGCTGCTCCACTGCGGCGAACGCCGGCCCGAGCACGAAGCGCAGTTTGTCGGCGGCGACGGTGAGATCGAGGTCGTGGCCGACGACGCGCGTGCCCAGTGTGGGCGCGATCTGTGCCGGAGTCAGCCTCACCCGGGTCGAGCCGGCAGTGACGACGTACCGGCCCGTGAGCACGGCGCGCGCCCGGGCCGCCGTGGCATCGACAGCCGCCTGATCGACGTGAGGGCTGATTTCGCCGATCGGGAGCGCGAGATCGTGGCGCGAGCCACTGGCCAGCATGCGTCGCATGCTCCGTTCGGCCTCGGCGCGCAGCAGGCCGCGGCCCGGACGGGGCGAGATGGGTATCACCTTGATTCCCTCGAACCTCAGATCGCCCTCGACCAGACCGGTCTGGACCGCGTTCGCCCACCCGTCGAGGAGTCCCTGGAAGCGCGGTCCGTCGTAGTGCACCACGAGGTGGACGACATCTGGGCGGAAGCGTCGCAGCACCGTGTCGGTGACCATCTGCAACGGGTTCGCGTCGCGTCCCGCGGCGCGGGCCGCGCGGATCGTCGCGGCGGGGTCGACGGCGAAGTCGATGAGGCCCGGGTCCGCCACGAAGGTCTGGGCGCCCGCGTGAGCGCGTATTGGTGACGATTCGAGCTGAACGCTCAGGCGCTCGATCGCCGCGCCGGCCTCAGCGTCGTTCTTGCCCCCGACATGGGTACTGTCGATCGTCACGCCGGGAAGCACGTCGCCCGAATACCACACGTGCTCGACGACAGAGCCGAGCACGAACAGCGCGGCGAGCCCGACGACGATTCCTCCGGCGATCACCAAGGTCCGCCGGCTGCGCGCGCCAACGAATGGTGCTGCCTTCGCCATCGGCGGCAGGCTAGCGAAGCGGGAAGAATGGTCGTATGCGCGAGGAACTACGCGTTCGGCTCGTCGAGCTCGGCGCCGACGACGACGACATCCAACGCGCCGAGGAGCAGGGTTGGCTTCCGCTTCTCGCCATCGATCGCATGCTCATGCCGGGTCGACGCACCTACGACCTCGCCGCGCTCGCCGCCGCGGCGGGGCTCGACGAGGAGTTGGCGCGACGCCTGTGGCGGGCGGTCGGCTTTCCGGATGTGCCGCCGGGCGTCCCCGTGTTCACCGACCGCGACGTCGACGCGGCACGCCTCGCGCTCGCGCAGGCAGCCGAGCGCGATGTCGAACAGGGAACGCTGCTCCAGCAGGTCCGGGTGATCAGCGGTTCGCTCGCGCGGGTCGCATCCGTGGAGGCGGACGGGTTGGCCGACGAGTTGGCCGATCTGCACGCGTTGTACACATCGGACGACGAGATCGCGCTCGCGGTGCTCTCCGACACGCGCCTCGCGGATGTCGGTGTGCTCATCGATTACCTGCACCGGCTGCAGCTGCGGGCGGCGGTCTGGCGCCGGATGGTGCTCGTCGCCCAACCCGACATCGCGATCGCGGTCGGCTTCGCCGACCTCTCCGGCTACACGAAGCTGAGCGCGACCATGGATGCGGCTTCGCTGTCGGAGCTCGTCGGTCGTTGGGAGGCGGTCGCGTACGACACGATTGCTGCGACCGGGGCGCGGGTGGTGAAGACCATCGGCGACGAGGTGATGTACGTCGGGCTCACCGCCGAGACCGTCACCGCGTCGCTTGCCCTCCGAGATGCTGCGGCCGTGGAAGCGCTGCCGCCGCTGCGCATCGGACTCGCCGCCGGACCGGTCGTCTCGCGCGCGGGCGACTACTTCGGTCCGGTCGTCAACCTCGCGAGCCGGCTCACTGAGGTCGCGGAGCCCGGCGAGGTGCTGGTGCCGGCTGCCCTGCGAGACGAGTTGCGCTCGGGCTCGGGTATGAACGTACGGTTCGTTCCCCGGGGCACGCACCACCTGCGCAGCATCGGCGCGGTGGAGGTCTTTGCGCTCGAGCGCAGCGGGTAGCGTGCTCCGCGTGAACGAGGAACGTCTGAGCCTGCTGCAAGTCCATGCCCACCCCGACGACGAGGCCTCGAAGGGTGCGGGCACGACCGCGAAGTACGCGGCCGAGGGTGTTCACAACGTGCTCGTCTGCTGCACGGGCGGCGAGGCGGGCGACATCTTGAACCCCGTGGTCGAGCACCCCGGTTCGCCGGAGGCGATGTACGAGCTACGGATGGCCGAGTTGCGCGAGAGCGTACGCGTGCTCGGCTACGCGTCGCTGCGCCTGCTCGGATACCGCGACAGCGGCATGCCCGACACCGAGGAGAACGCGCGTCCCGACAACTTCGCCAACGCGCCCCTCGACGAAGCAGTGCAGCGACTCGTCGCGATCATCCGCGACGAGCGTCCGCAGGTGATCATCACCTACCGCGAGGACCGCTCGTTCTACCCCCACCCTGACCACATCCGCGTGCACGAGATCAGCGTGCCCGCATTCGATCTCGCCGGCGATCCGGAGGCATACCCGGACGCGGGTGAGCCGTGGCAGCCGCTCAAGCTGTACTACGTCTCGTGGTCGATCGCGCGGGTCAAGGCCCTGCACGAGGCGTACCTGAGTCGGGGAGAGGAGAGTGCGTACGCCTCGTGGTTCGAGCGGGGCTTCGACAAGAACCGCACCGACGACTTCACGACGCTCATCGACGTCGGCGACTTCCTCGCCAAGCGGCGGGCATCGTTGCTCGCGCACCGAACGCAGGTCGACCCCAACGGCCATTGGATGCGTCTACCCGACGACGTCGTGCGCGAAGTGTTCCCGTGGGAGGAGTACACGATCGCGCGATCGCTCGTCGACAACCACGTGCCCCAGGGCGAGTACGAAGACGATCTGTTCGCCGGCGTGCGCGAGCGCGTGCAGCAGCAGTAGCGCTCGATGATCGTCGAGTTCGTCGTCGCCGCCGGGAAGAAGGAGCAGGCGCGCAGCTGGGCGCGCATCGACGACGGAGCGCTCACTGCGCGCGGCGACGGCGCGCCTGCGACCGCCGCCGACGTGACGTTCACTGCCACTCCGGCCGACGCCCAGGGCCTGCACGAAGGCGCGCTCGATCTGTCGGTCGGGTTCATGCGCGGCCAGGTGAAGATGGCAGGTGACTTCGGCGCGCTCCTGCAGCTCCTGCCGCTCACCGGCGGACGCGCGCCGTGCCTGTCGGTCGCGGAAATGCTGCCCGGCTGAGGGCCACCACAATTCTTCGGACGAGTCGTTGCTGCTTCGCCGCACTGGTCACGTCGACGCGTTCGAATTCCTCACCGAAGCGCACGTCGGCGAACAACCCCGTGACATCCTCGTGGAAGTGCACGAAGGCCCGCGAACCTCGATAGAACGTCCCGCGGGCCTTCTCCCGCAGCGCGGGTATCGCCCGCAACGACGTCAAGAGTGGTTCCAGCCGGTCAAGGGCCGACTCCCCGGCGTGTTTCACGAGCGAGAGTCTTCCACGTCGCCGAACCTGCCGCCTCGCTGCTCAAAGGTCCGTCACTTCTTTGCGTTGGCCGACGCAAAGAAGTGACTGTCCGAAACGCGGCACCAAACCCGACTCGATCCGCCGGAGAGGTGGAACAATCAGCCCGTCGTACAACCGCACCGACCAGGTCTGTGTGGGTATCTGATTGAGGCGTCGTGCGAACAACCACCACGCCAACGCGCCAACCGTGTTGACGTAGCGTGCGTCGAGGATCCCGTAGCCGGCGCAGTCGAGCGCCGCGATGAGTTGCGAGCGGCGATAACGGCGTCTGTGGCCGACACGCTGGTCAAACGCGGAGTAGAGACCCTCGAACGCCGGAACGAAGATACAGATGGAACCGCCGGGCTTGAGCAGCGCTCGAAGGCTTCGAAGCGCTTCGACGTCGCCGTCGAGGTGCTCGAGAACGTTGACGAGAATGATGGAGTCATACCGCTCATCGCTGCTGATCTTGGCGAGATCGACCTGCAGCACCTCGACGTGTGCGCAGTTCACGAAGCGCTCACGCAACACCTTCACGCACGAGCTCGACAGGTCGGTCGCAGTGACCGTTCGCCCGCGCTGAAGACGCTCCGTCAAGTTTCCGTGCCCGGCGCCGATCTCGAGGACCCGACTACCGAGATGGCCGTCGATCAGCGCGTAGATCCAGTCCGTGTAGTTGTCGGCAGACTCGAGCGATGTGAGAACGTCCGAAAGCTCCGAGTCCGCATCCTCGAACGCCGCGGGCGACACGTTTCGATCAGGTATTCGATCCAGATGCGCGCGCACGCGTGCCCAGACTGCCGAGTAGCGAACAATGGCGTACATCGCACGGGCCACGTCGCGCCAGCCGATCTTCTTTCCCTCGCCGTACGTGCGCCCTGCGTACGAGACACTGACCTCCCAAACGCGCCATCCCGCCGCGGCAACCTTCGCGGTGATCTCCGGCTCGATGCCGAACCGGTCCTCTTCGAGCTCGAGCGACTGCACGACTTCGCGACGGAAGGCCTTGTAGCACGTCTCGATGTCGCTCAGATTGAGATTCGTGAACAGATTCGAAGCAAGCGTGAGTCCCTTGTTCCCTACGGCATGCCAGAAATATAAGACCCGGCGCGGACGCCCGGACGCGAACCGAGAGCCATAGACGACATCGGCCGTTCCATCGAGCAGCGGACGTAGCAACTGCGCGAAGTCCGCGGGGTCATACTCGAGATCGGCGTCCTGCACTACGACGTAGGGTGAGGTCGCTTCGCGGAATCCTCGACGCAGCGCCGCGCCCTTCCCGAGGTTCACCGGCTGACGCACGAGCCGCAAACGCGGGTCATCTACCGCCCGCACCTTCTGGACGCTTCCGTCGCTGGAACCGTCATCGACAACGATGATCTCGCTGACGTAGGGCGACGCGAGAACGCGATTGATCACGGTCGAGATTGTCGATTCCTCGTTGAAGCATGGCATCACAACCGACAGGCACCGCTCCGCACTCGTGTCCGCGCGCCCCACATTGCCCATAAGTCGCCGAGTCTACGATCCGAGAAACTGCAAAACGCCACCGGGCGAGCCGCTCGATCCCGCCATTAGCTCGATCCCAATTAGCTCATCCCCATTAGCTCGAGTCGGACCAGGGAAAGGTCGCGGCGATGTCGTCGAGCGCAGCCGATGTCTCGTCATCGCAGAGTGCGCCGGCCACACCGGCGCGGTACGCGCCCCGAGCCGACAAGCCGAGCCGCGCCGCGGTCTCGTACTCGCGGGTGAGATCTGTGTCGAACATCGCCGGATCGTCGGTGCTGACCGAGCACAACACGCCGGCGTCGAGCATCACCGAAAGCGGATGAGCTTCGAGCGAATCGACGGCGCGCGTGCGGAGATTCGAGATGGGGCACACGTCGCAGACGATGGCGCGCGCCGCGAGCTCTTCAAGCAGTCGAGGGTCGTCGGTGGCGCGGATCCCGTGCCGCAGGCGGTCGGCGCCGAGCGCATCGAGCGCGCCGCGAATCGACGCGACACCTTCGGTCTCTCCCGCGTGCGGCACCGAAGCCAGGCCGCCTTCCTTGGCGATGCGAAACGCGGGCGCGAACGGCTCCGGTGGGAATCCCGACTCGCGTCCGCCCAGACCCAGACCGACGATCCCACGTTCGCGATACTTGAGCGAGTAGCGGGCGGTCTCGAAGGCCACTTCGACGGGGAAGCCACGGGGGATGTCGGGCGTCAGCCGCACCTCGACGCCGGTTATCTCCTTCGCCTCGTCCGCGCCGTCGCAGAACCCGGTGAAGACCTCGTCCCATGACGCTCCACCGACGACCCGTTCCGCGGGCGTGAAGATTCCCTCGATATAGACGGCTCCGTGTCCTGCAGCCTCCTGTGCGTACGACACGACGACTTGGCGAAAGTCGACCTCGGTGCGGATGACGTGCGTGGTCAGCATCCAGAGCTCGATGAAGTGATCGAAGTCGCGGAAGCGGTACAGCTCGGCCAGCTCGTCGACATCGTGCGCGGGGAGTGTCAGCTCGTTGCGGTCGGCGATTTCGATGAGTGCCGCGGGGCGCACGGTGCCCTCGAGGTGAACGTGAAGCTCGATCTTCGGTGTCGGTGCAGCGGGCATAGCGGCTCCTTGGCGCGTCGAGAGCGGCTCCTCCGAAGGGGTTGCCTTCGACAGGAGTTGCCTTCGTCGCGAACCGGGGCCTTCAGGCCCTGCCCGTCTGGTCAGCTCGAGACATCACGATAATAGCCCGAGCTTGCCGCCGAGGAACACGCGCGAGACGCGCGCGCCGCACTTGCCGTAGAAGCGGAGATTGCTGACCCACGAGATCTCACCCTCGGTGCAGCCGCGAGCTTCGAGGTCGGCGCACAACGCCGCGACGACTGCGGATCCGACGCCTCCGTGCTGCAACGTCGGATCGGTCGCCATCGGTCCGATCCAGCCGAGGCGGTTGACCGAGTGACAGCCGAAGCCGATCGTCGCCCCCTGCGCGTCGCGCGCCGCGAACGCGGTACCGAGCATGACCGCGCGGTCGAGCTCGGGGACCCAGTAAGGGAAGGTGCGCGCGGCGAATTCGTGCGCGCCGGCGCCGGTTTCGCGCTCGACCACGACGCCCGGAGGCGGCGAACGCCGGAACGCCGTGTCGATGGCCATATTCGTCCCGACCCAGTCCCGCTCGAACCCGCACGTCTCGAGCAGCATGCCGGCGCGCGTGTTGAACACGTCGACGCCGGGCCAGAGGTAGCGCGGAACGGCACTCGCAAGCAGCACGTCGTGCGCGCCGAGGTCGCGGGCGCGATCCGCGACGGCGCGCACCAGCTCCTTGCCGCGGCCGTGGCTCTGTTCAGCCGGATGCACGGCGACCAAGGTGAGCCACACCGCGACGTGGTCGCCGAACCGTTGTGTCTGCAGCGTCGCCGCGCCGCGCTCGTCGCCGATGATCTCGTCGTGGTCGCCGAAGCAGAGGTACGTGAGCTCGTCGGCGGTCAGATGGTCCTCGGGCATCGCGGCTTCACACAGCGCGGCGAGCGCGTCGGGACTCGTGCTCACGGCTCGCTTCGGGTTGCGGCGCGTTGCAGCTCGCGCAATGCGCGGTAGCCGATCAGCGTTACTCCGGCTCGATCGATCAGGTCGCGAAACGACGGATCGTCGGTGAGGTAGGCGTGGTCCTCGACGCGGTTCGCCCAGTCGGGATGCGATGCGCGCAGCTCGTCCGTGTCGATACTCGGATGCAGGTAGACCTCGGTCACGCCCGGCGCGAGATCGAACAAGGCCTTCTCGATGGCGCGCCGCGAACCGACGCCCGTGTAGACGAAATGATCCGGGAAGACGACGCCTTCTTCTTCGGCCAGGCGCCGGTAGGGGAAGCCGATCAGCCGTTCGCCGCTCGCGCCCGCCATCCGCAACGGAAGTCGAAAGTCGACGGCAAGCTCGAGGTACACATCGAAGAACTCGGGACGGAGCTGCATCGTCCCCATGTGCGAGTCGATGTGTGAGACGTCGAAGCCCCAGTAGATCGCGCGCTCGAGCTGAGCCCGGCATTCCTTGCGCACCTCGTCGAGGTCGGCGTGGTCCCATACGTCTTCGACCGTTCGGGGGAACCCGCCGTCTCCGTCGAGGAGGCTGGGGGAGTGGGTGATCGGCCCCCAGCGATACGTGTCCCACTCCGAGTTGAGCGTGAGGTGCACGCCGACGTCCTCACCGCGATACATCGCGGCCGCGTCGCGTGCCCACGGGCATGGGACCATCAGCGTCGCGCTGCTGGCGAGACCGTCGCGAAGCGCTTCGTACACCGCGACGTTGGCCGAGCGCGAAGACCCGAGGTCGTCGCAGTTGACGATCAGCAGCTTCGTGTCGGGCGCATATCCGAGTCGCTCGGCGAGACTCACGGTGGCCAACGCTACGCGAAGTTCTTGGTGAGCAGCTCCCCGGCCTTCGTCACGGTCTCCGGATCGGAGAGAGGCATGTTGAAGATCGGGCACTCGATCCCGGCGGCGAGGAGCGCCTCGACCTGGCGCACCACCTCGTCGGCCTCGCCGACGGTGAACTGCTCGTCGAACTGGTCGCCCGCGAGCCCCGAGAGGAATCCTTGCACGCGTCCGGTCTCGTCGGCGTCGTCGGTGAGGACCAGCGTGCCGAGACGCGTCGTCGTGATCTCCGACGGATCGCGTCCGACGTCGGTGCAGTGCGCGCGCATCACATCGAGCTTGTGACGCACCGTCTCGGGACTGCCACTCACGTTGCACATGTCGGCGTACTGTGCGACCAGTCGCAGCGTGCGCTTCTCGCCGCTTCCGCCGATCATGATCGGTGGTCCGCCCGGCCGAATGGGCTTGGGAACGTTGCGCGCGTCGTCGGTCTGGTAATAGCGGCCCTTGATCGACGGTCGCTCGTCGCGGAACATCGCGCGACAGATCTGCACTGCCTCCTCGAGCCGGTCGAGACGCTCGCCGGCGCCGGGGAACGCGAAGCCATAGCCGACGTGCTCGACGTCGTACCACGCGGCGCCGATCCCGAGGATCGCGCGCCCGTGCGAGATCACGTCGAGTGTCGTCATCATCTTGGCGAGGAGTGCCGGGTTGCGGTACGTGACGCCCGTGACGAGCGTCCCGAGTTGGATCCGCTCGGTGCGCGCCGCGAGGGCGCCGAGCAGTGTGTACGCCTCGAGGATCGGTTCGTCCGGGCCGCCGAGGGCCGGCAGTTGCCAGAAATGATCCATCACCCACACCGACGAGAACCCGCCCTCCTCGGCCGCGCGCGCGTGCGCAAGCGTGTTGTCGAACATCTCCGAGTCCGGCGATCCGGCGTGGCGGAAACCCGGGATCTGGTATCCGAAGGTCGTCATGGCCGGGACGCTATCCCCATCGGTGCGAAGAACTGTTCGAGGAGTTCGGCGCTATCTGCGGGCGAGGAGGGCGTCGACGACTTCTACCAGTCGGCGTAGTGGGCGGGCCCGCACCGCCTCGATCTCGACGATGGCTCCGTGCGTGAACGCGAATGCGACGCCGGTGACGATGCCGTGTCGCACGGCGACGATCTGGGCGAGCTGTCCGAGGTCGACCGCGCCCGAATATCGCGCCGGCGGCCGGCCCCAGAATGTGGGACGACCGAACAGCACGCGCCGTTCGGTGGCCGCGACGACCATGTCGGCGGGGACGATCGGGAACCCGGAATCCACGGCCGCCTGGTGCCACTCGTGAAAGGCGCGCCGGCGCATGCGAGCCGACCCGAGCGCGAACGTGGCGCGGGTGCTCACGGCCGCGGCGCCGCGGAAGCTTGCCCGGGCCACGGCGAGCAGGTCCTCGCCCGGCTCGAGCTCGAGCAGCCCGGCGCGCGGCACCGTCAAACGCGCTCGAGCACCGTGCCCGTGCCGAGCCCGCCCCCGCAGCACATCGTGACCAGCGCGTACCGCCCGTCGATGCGCTCCAGCTCGTGCAACGCGGTGGTGATCAGTCGAGCACCGGTCGCTCCGACCGGGTGGCCCAATGCGATCGCGCCGCCATTCGGGTTGACCCGCGCCATGTCGGGTTTCACCTCGCGCTCCCACGCGAGCACGACGGAGGCGAAGGCCTCGTTGATCTCGATCGTGTCGAAGTCGTCGATCGTGAGTCCGGTGCGATCCATCATGCGGCGGGTCGCATCGATCGGGCCGGTCAGCATCAGGACGGGATCGACCCCGACGAGGCACTGGTCGACGACCCGCGCGCGCGGCCGCAGTCCGAGTTCGCGCGCCTTGCGGGCGGTGGTCAGGAGCACGGCTGCCGCGCCGTCGGTGATTTGCGACGACGACCCAGCCGTGTGCACACCGTTCTCGCGGCCGACCGGCTTCAACTTGGCGAGCGCCTCGAGCGAGGTCTCCCGGAGTCCTTCGTCGCGCGTGACGTGATGTGTCGTTCCCGTCGGCTTCCCGTCGGTGTCGACATCAGGCGCGTCGACGGGAAGCACCTCGCGCTCGAATCGCCCGTCCGACCACGCTTGTTGCGCGCGCTGCTGCGAATGCAGACCGAACTCGTCGCAGTCGGCGCGGGTGATGCCCCACTTGTCGGCGATGCGCTCGGCGCCCTCGAACTGACTCGTGAGCTCGTAGTGATCGCGGTACGACGGCGGGTTCGGGCGGCCGAAGTCGTTTCGTACTGCTGCGCCGAGCGGCACCCGGCTCATCGACTCGATTCCGCACGCGAGCGCGACGTCGACGACTCCCGCGGCGATCATCGCGGTCGCGAGGTTCGAGGCCTGCTGCGACGAGCCGCATTGGCTGTCGACCGTCGTGCCGGCGACTTCGAGCGGAAGTCCGGCACTGAGCCACGCCGTGCGCGCGATGTTGAACGTCTGCTCACCGACCTGGCTCACGCACCCGCCGATCACCTGGCCGACCGCGTGCGGGTCGATGCCGGCCCGATCGATCGCGGCCCGCTGGACGAGGCCGAGGAGATCGGCCGGGTGGATCGTTGCCAGTGCCCCGTTGCGGCGCCCGAGCGGCGCTCGCACCGCCTCGACGATGACGACGTCGTGATCGCTGAGATCGGGCATTGCTGCTCCTCGGAAGATCGGAACCGGAGTCGGCTGAATCGTACCGGTGACCACTCCGATGAGGTCAGCGGTGCCAGGATGGATGCGTGCGAGTCGCCGTGATCGTGGGATGTTGCGGGGTGCTGGTGCTCGGCGCGTGCGGCGGGAGCAAACCGAGCGTGTCGACGAGCTCGACGAGCTCGTCGACGACTGCCGCGCCCGATTCGGTGACGACCACCGTCGAGTTCCCGACGACGTCGCTGCCGTGCCAGCCGTTGCCGATTCCGACGACTCCGGTGACCAGCCCGATCGCGGCGCAGCCGGCGCTGCTCACGAACGTGCAGGAGCTCGGCGACGGTTGTGTCGACCACGTCATCTTCGACTTCACCGGCAAGGGCACCGACCCGCCGGGGTATTCGGTGTCGTACGGCACGCCGCCGTTCGTGGCCGATGGTTCGGGGGCGCCGGTCGCGATTGCCGGGAACGCGTTCGTCGTGGTCAAGGTCAAGCCGGGCTACGGCTACGACTTCGAGACCGGCACGCCGACCTACAAGGGGCCGAAGAGCGTTCCGGTCGGCCACGCGAATCACGTCCGGGCCATCGTCGAGACCGGCGACTTCGAGGGCGTGCTCACGTGGGTGATCGGCCTCGACGCCAAGCGTCCATTCACCGTCGAGGCCACCGGAACGCCGCGTCACCAGCTCGTTGTCACGATGAGCTGAACCGCCGAGCTGAAGCGCCGAGCTGCGTCATCGGCAGTCGAGGATGACCTTTCCGAACGTCGCGTCCGATTCGAGGAGTGCATAGGCCTCCTCGGCCTGTGCCAGTGGGAGGGTCGCCTCCACGACGGGCGCGACCCGGCCGTCGGCCAGCAGAGGAACGACGTCTCGCACGAACGCGTCGGTCGCGGCGGCCTTCTCGACGACGTCGCGTCCGCGCAGGACGGTGCCGATGAGGGTGAGGCGCTTACCGAGAATCGACATGATCGACAGCGTCGCCCGGCCGCCCGCCATCGTTCCGATGCACACGATGCGGCCCTTGAGGGCGGCGGCGTTCACGTCGGCGACGACGTAGTCCCCGCCGACGAGATCGAGCGTGACGTGCGGACCGCCGTCGGTCGCTTCGACGATTGCCCACGCGAGCGCGTCGACGTCGAGCGCGCCGTCGGCAGTGCGGGGCGGTTCGATTCCCACGTCGAGGCCGAGTCTGCGGCAGCGTTCGATCTTGTCCGGCGTACGCGCGGTGCCGACGACGCGCGCGCCCAGCGCCCGCGCGAGCTGAAGTGCTGCAGTCCCGACGCCGGAACCGATCGCATGCACGAGCACCCATTCGCCCGCGCAAACATGGGCTTGGGTGACCATCGCGTCGTGCGCGGTCAGGAAGGCCTCGGGGACTCCGCCCATCGAGACGAGGTCGAGCTGCGGGGGCACGATCGCACAGTGGACGGCGGGGACGGTGACGTAGTCGGCCTGTGCGCCGCCGCCGGTGATGCCGAACACGCGATCACCGACCGCGAGCGCGTCGACATCGGCTCCGACCGAAGTGACGACACCGGCGAACTCCATCCCCGGGATGTCTGCCGGCACGCCGGGCGGCGCGGGATAGAAGCCGGCGCGTTGCATCAGATCGGCCCGGTTCAGCCCGGCGCCGTGGACGCGCACCACCGCACCGTCGGGGGCCGCTTCCGGGACGGGTCGGTCGGCCAGCTCCAGACGGCCGTCGACGATCGTGATCGCACGCACGAGCCAGCAACCTAGCGGCCTGCAGGATCGGTCCGGGCCCGGCGCTACCGTCGAGGCGTGGCCGCCGGGCTCGTGATCATGGATGAGGACGGGAACGAGGTCGTGCTCGACGCGCGCGAGAGCGAGTGCCTCTTCGTGCTCACGGGAGGCCTCGAGGCCGCGACCGTCTCGGCGTGTCCCGGTTGCCGTTGCCGGGTGCTGGCCGCGGTGGCGCTCGTCGACCTGCTCGACGCGGCGCCGCCCCACCCGCGCGGCACCGACCTCGTCGATCTGGCCGACGAAGCGCCGACGCTGCACCTGTACGTCGTCGACGGCGCGAGCGACTGTGAGCACCCCCGTTGGCTCGACCCGTTGTTCGAGGAATGGCTGGACGCCGGGGTCGCGCCCGGTCCTCACGTGCGCCGCTGAACGCGGCCGGCATCACCCGAACGCGCCGAGCTCGTCGTACGCGTCGCGCACGTCGCGCATGAAGGCTGCGGTGTCGACGATCGCGGCCGGGTCGATGTTCAGTCCGACGTGCACGTGGTCGCAGTACGACAACATCGTGACGTTGAGCGCGCATCCCGTGCGCGGTCCCATCGGATAGTTCCCGAGGATGCGGGAACCGGCGAGGTACAGCGGCACCGGGCTGCCGCGCAGGTTCGAGGCGGCGAAGTCGATGGTGCGGGTCTGCGACCGCGTCATCGCGACGAGCAACGAAGTCGGCAACCCCGAAACCAGAGCCGCGATGCCCTCGGCCGCGTTCACCGCCGTCTCGCGCTTCGCCGACTGCAGCCGGTCGTGCACATCGTCGAACAGGACCCGAAAGTCGTATGCGGGTTGAATCGGCACGAGGACGCGGGCGGGGACGAACCGGTTGGTCGATGTGTCGCCGCGCCGGCGGGTGCTGATCGGCATTGCCAGCCGCAACTCGTCGATCGCGCTGCCACTGCGCTCGTGATACCGACCGAGCGCGCTCGCCAATCCGGTCACGAACACATCGTTGACGCTGCCCCCGAGCTTGGTCGCCGCCAATCGCAGCGGTTCGAACGCGATTTCGTGGATTTCGAAGTGCCGCCGGAACGAGCGGCCGTTCATCACGTCGGACCGGGCCGAATCGGTCACGAGCGCCTGCCGCTGGAGCGAGGCGACCAGGCGAGCGACGTCGGTAGCTCGGCCCGGCACCTCGGCGGGATGCGTGACGACATGACCCGCGGTTTCGAACGTGCGGCGCACGGCATCCAGGCCGCGCTGCGCCGCGTCGACAACGGCGTCCCGCGTGGCCGAGAGCGGCGTCGCCGGGACGGGGCTCGACCTCGGAGCCTCGTCCGGCGCTTGCGGTTCGGGATCTCGCTCGAAGTCGACCATCGCGAGCGAGAGCTTCAGGCCGCCTACGCCGTCGGTGATCGTGTGATGAACCTTCTGTAGCAGCGCGGCGCGTCCGCCGTGGAGGCCCTCGATGAGCGTGAACTCCCACAGCGGGCGCGCCCGATCGAGAGGTCGCTCGGCGAGCGCGCCGCACAGGTCGAGCAGCGCGCGGTCGTCGCCGGGCGCAGGTATGGCCGCCACGCGAACGTGGGCGTCGAGGTCGAAGGTGGGATCGTCGGCAAACTCCGGCGGCGCGATGCGAAGCGGCGCTCCGATGACGCGCTGACTCAGGCGAGGTATGGCGTCGATCGCGCGCTGCATCGTCTCGCGGACGCGGTCGTCGGGGGGACGCCGATCGAGAAGCGTCAGGTTGCAGAAGTCCGACCTGAGCGCGGGGTCCTTCTCGACCGCCCACATGATCGCCTCGGAGCTCGACATCCGCATTGGGGCGAATAGTACGGCCCAGGTGTGGACACCAACCAGGAGGGTTACGTGTTCGAAGATTTCATCATCTGGCAGTCAGGACGGCAGACGCGGGCCACAGGAAGCCCGCTCGCGCCCTCTACGGCACTATCCAAGCGGCGGAGGCTCACCTGCCTCATGCGCACGCTGAAGGCGAGAGATGGGAGGCACATCGCAACTCTGTTGTCCGACCGCGGTGTGTGCGTGTCGCTGCTCGACACGTTGTACGCGGAGTACGCCCCGGCGACGGTGCAACTGCAGGTGAAGCTCCTGCAGCAGTTCTCGGAGTGGGCGCAGTCGTTGGGTTGGGTCACGTCCTGTGCGCTGACCTCTGCCGACGCCCCGAGGGCGGTACGGCAGAAGCCGATAACGCTCTATCCACAGGCAGACATTGACGTGCTCATCGGAGCGGCCCGATACCGTGACCTCCGGTATTGGGCCTTCCTCGTCACCATGGTCGACACCGGGCGACGGGTGGGCGAGGTGCTCGGGCTGCGTTGGGACTGCCTCCACCTTGACGCTGAGCCCGCGTACTTCGACCTACCTGACACGAAAAATAGGAGGCAGGCATACGTTCCGCTGACCAAACGGCTGACTGCGGACGTGTTCACGCCCGACAACATTCGCCATATGCAGAGCCGTGGGCATGCCAAGATGAAGCGCTCCCGAGAGGAGCACCCGTTTCCGTACACCTACGAGAATGCGGTAGGGCGCTTGCAGAAAATCTGCGGTGATGTCGGTGTCCAGTATCGGGGTTACCACGCATTCCGCCATACCAAAGCCACTCAGCTGCTGGCGAAGGGCGTGCCGATTCAGGCCGTCAGTGGCCTGCTCGGTCACGCCAGCGTGGTCACAACCGACCGCTACTACCACCACGCGACGACGCTCAACTACGCTAAGTACATTGACTAGCCTGGTTGCGCCGCCCCCGGTTCGACTGGCGGTGAGACATGGGAAAGCGCCCCTTGGTCCCATGACCGGGGGCGCTGTCTCGTTTATTGACCGTCTAGACGTAGAGGTAGGCAATGCCTAACCCCACGGAGTCAGCGGAGCCGACTCATTCGGCTTTGCCAACACCTTGCACTAAAGAGCGGGGCTGTAGCTGCCCTGAGGCGCACATTGCCGAGTTGACGCCCCCGGCTGAGGCATGGGCCGACGCGGCCGTTGTCATTTCGGAAGGTCCGCTACAGGGCTTGACGCACATAGAGGTGCAAAATAAGCGGGCCTTGGAGGAAGCCATAGCGCAGGCCAGCCTCAGTGACGAACGCATGGCCGAAGCGTGCGACCGAGTAGCGAGCCGACAACTAAGCCGGTTGGTTACTGGTTATACGCATCGCCAGTCTCAGCATTGCTGGATGTGTGCCTATTCCGTACCCACGGTCGAGGACATTCAAGACCTTGTTATGGTTTTCTCGGCTGCAAGGTTATGGCTACGCGACAAGAAAGCGAAGGACGCGACTAACCCCGCCATCGACTAGGGACAGTTTTAGTCGAGCGGGGTTATCGCCGTTTGCGCTCTAAGCCCCGCGCGCGGACGAAGGCAGGGGCGAGCGACTAACGCCTTGTGCTTTACGGCGTGCACGGAGCCGTCTGTGTGCGAGGACGGTGTGTAACCGTCGCTTGCTCCGCTGCGGTATTCGGTAGCAATGCCGGGTCCTTTACCGCTGGACTATCAATGTCAGTAGCCCCCTCGCTTGTTGAGTTGGCACTTCTTTGAAGATGGCCAAATCTCTGACGCGGCCCGGAGCTTGCCTCCGCACGCGCGCGAGTTCCTTTTTGAAAGCGCGTTTTACCCGAGCCGCTACTGTCCAGCGGCTCGGCCGGTGGGCAGTACGGCGAGGCACCCGGCTCGCCTGAACCAAACCGGCTCGCCCACAGGCGAGAAGAGAAGTAGGCATCTTCGACCCAAAGGGAGAAGGTGCCTGGTACCTCGTCGTGGTCTAGACCCGAGTGCCTATCCCACTTCTCGTTTTACGCGAGCGACCTCGCGAACGATTGGAAGCTCATAGGCATCTCAGAGCTTCAAGTGAGCGAGTCGCGAGCCGCGAGCGACGGGAGAATCCTTTTAGAGGGATTCTCCTCGTCCCTGGACCGCCGACCTCGCAAGGTCAAGGGAAGGGACCGTAAGGAGAAGTAAAACCATCCTCCCTAGGGAAGTGGCACAGCGTTTTCGGCTATCTCAGCCGGTCGCCTGCCAACTCGCCGTTGGCACGCTCCTGGGCACCCCTGGCAGCCTCCTGGGCACCCGTTGGCACCCGGTTGTCCCCCGTGCTACTTGATATGGTTGTCGTGCAACCCTATCCAATATAACACATCACACTATATATCATATTACCCCCATTGAGGCTCCATCGCGGGGTGGCACCCGGGGTGGACCCGACTGCGGGACAAAAACATTCAATGCCCTCCGAAGCCGCGAACTCCTCAGTTCAGGACAGATGGCCATACTTGGGACCATCCCGAAGGGCTGCATGGTGGCCTGCATAACGGCTGCATACAGCCCATTCCATGTCCTATATATCCTGGTATATACCGATATGGTAGGGTATAGTAGCCCGTTATGTGGGGCTTTGTCCTTCTGTGTTCACGTCAAACACTGAGGTAGCCCCTCAGAGCCCGTCTAAGCGTCTGAGAATGCTTGTAGCCCCCATTACCTAGGCCGCCAGAGTGTGACGTTAGAAGCCTTCAGGGGCGTCTCTAACTAGCCAACGCGAGCGCACTCGGAGCTCGCTAACAGGCACGTTCTAGCGGCGCTTAGCGGGCTATGGAACGGCTTGGCGGGGCCGAAATGGTCGCCTTGGTCGCCTGACAAGTACCCCCAGCCCCAACGCGTGTCCCTGGCTAGGCCGTTCCCCACAGCCTGCTTTTTGACGTAGGGGCAAAGCCTCATTCATACCCGTTGCAATACTTGAGCCTTGACAGTATCAAGTATCAAGCCTATGCTCATGACATACCAAGCCGACACCACGGAGGGGTCATCATGAGCAATCAGGAAGCACGGGAGCGCCTCGCAGAGGCAGTCGAGAGGCTCGCAACGTCTGAAGGCTTCGCGGCCTACTTGAAGGCTCGCGCAGCGTTCCATAACTACAGCTTTGGGAACGTCTGCCTCATCGTCAGCCAGCGCCCCGACGCTACCCAAGTAGCGGGCTACAAGGCGTGGCAGAAGCTTGGGAGGCAAGTCCGGAAGGGTGAGCACGGGCTACGCATTCTGGCCCCTTGCGTATTCAAAGGCGAGGCTAACGAGGAAGGCGAGCGCACCACTAGGGTCGCGGGCTTCCGTTGTGTCTCAGTCTTTGACGTAAGCCAAACGGAGGGCGAGGAGCTTCCGGAGCTTGACTACAAGCCCCTAGAAGGCGAAGCCGTAGACCTTGCCGACTTCCTTTGCGGAGTCGCCATGCAAGCGGGCTTGACCATCCGCCGAGAGAAGCTCAGCGGAGGCAAGCACGGCTACCTCTCACGCGCTGAGAAGCTCATAGTGGTGGACGAGGACCAAAGCGGAGCGATGAGCGCAAAGGTTGTGGCCCATGAACTCGGTCACTACTTCGACCCCTGGCTCGCTGAGAACCCGGGTGCCTACTCTGCCCATAGGGGCGACTGCGAAGCCGTAGCGGAGTCCGTCGCCTACGTCATCGCTGCACGGTTTGGGCTTGACGCTGGCCCCTCCGCCGTTGGCTACGTCGCCTCATGGACTGAGGGCAACGCCGTCCGAGTGCGAGAGCTTGCGGAGCGCATTGACTCAGCCGTGAGCAAAATCACGGCATCGGCGGGCGGGGTCACGTCCTCCGCCTAACTCGGCCGCGAGCACCCGCGGCCATCTTCGGGGCCGGTTTGCCCGATTGACGCCGTCAAGTACTCCCAACAAGTGACGATAAGGCGCGAGACCTTGGATTTACGCTCAAACCGAGGATGTGTGATGAAGACGCTAGTGATGTGGCTGAAAGTTGTCCTCTATGTCGTGGCGTTCGCCGCGTTTTGGGCAGCGGGGCTGGGGGTGACTTATGTCATAGCGAACCACAAGCAGGCGGCCATCGTGCATGGCTGCGCGGCCCAAGGTCTGCCAGCCCATACGTTTACCGTGATTGATTTGGACGGCTTTCACGCTCACGGCGGTTGCGTAGGGCCGTAACCGCTTTTAGTCAGCTTGCGGGGTTGGCCTTTGTCCACGCGCAGCCCAAGGCGTCAGCTTTGGGCTTACGACGGTGGATGCTGCGCTATCCATCGAAGCACCTCCGACCTCAGCCATATCCGGCCCGAGGCCAACTCTGCGACCGGCTTCGGGAAGTCGGGCTTTTGCGTCAGCTGGTGCGCGCGTTGGTTGCTCTTGCCATAGAGCTTCGCAACTTCCGCAACGCCTACAACGTCAGGAAACGCCTTCCGGGTCACCGCTTCGCGCTCCAGAGTTAGGAGCACTCGTTACGTCGAGTGCGATTCCTTGAAGCCTACCAGCGTCAAAGAGCACGGCAGCGCGGCCACGCGTTATATGAATTGTCTACGCCGTTTGAACGCCTTCACGTCAGCGATGGTGAGCTCGAACTACTCGCAGTCACAGTGGGCGCCGTGAAGCATTGTAGCCCCGGCTTGGTCACGAATCCACGCCCAGCTGCACAGCGAGCGCCCTAGCGAAGATGACCTCACCCCACGGATGCTGCGTCTGTGAGCGGGATGCCCTCCATATCTACGGCGAAGACCGCGGCAAACACTAGGAACCAAATCCATGCGTAGAATCAAAATCCCCTCGTTTACAATCCGGATGTGGTCATCCGCTATACTCTCTTTCGTCGAGTACCCAACACGGCAGGGTCGTACATTGAGTGGAATGCGCTTTGGCATAAGCCCAAATGTCCGCACCCGTACAACGATGGTACCCGAGATGCGCGTAGTCTAGAGGCTCATCCGTCGGGTCGTTGTCACAATAAGCATAACCGTGGAGATTGACCAGGTACTCTCCGCTTTTTGTGTGAAGGGCGCGGTCTAATGCGGTGGCGTTTGGAGCCTGGGGAGTTGCGGAGGTAGTAGGACTACCCGTGCAAGCGGTCACACTTGCCAGCGCTACGGGGATGAGGAGTAGCCGTTTCAAAATCCTCTCGCCTCCAATCGGGCAATCCGGGTGGTGAGCTTGCTGTCTAGGTACAATTCCTGCCAGAGCGGACGCGAGAGCCGCATTATGGACCACCCCGAACACGACCGCTGTCGCTGCCTGGTGGGGCACAGCTATATCCGCCGGCGCACGGGTCGGGCATGAAGGGCGCAGTCGGCGGTGTTGTCGGCGCTGAGACGAACACGATAATCGGTGCCGGTGCGACCGGTGCCGGGGTGGCTGGACGTGGAGCGTAATAGCGCGGCGGGCTGGTCGTCGTGGTCGTAGTCGTGGTGGTCGTAGTCGTGGTGGTCGTGGTGGTCGTCGTGGTTGGAGCCATCGTCGTGACGGGCGCTACGAACGGCTTGACGCGTGTCGCCTCCTGGTGAGCGGTAGTGATTGGTGCCGCATGACCTGCGCACGCGCCGAGCGCTTGCGCGGCGAGCAGAGCCGGAAGGGCGCAAAATCCTCGGAACTGCCGCTGGTCCAAGTTCTAGCTATCGGTCGCTCTAGACCTATCCCTGAGGGCCCGAGGGCGCGCCGGGAACATCACGCTCGGACATCACTTCAAGACCGCCGAGCTTTACAGCCAGTGAAGGCGACGAGGGTCGTCTCTAGTCCGCGTTCCATTTGGGTCAAGGCTGCGTCAGCATCCGCCGACCTAACGGTCATGGATAAGGACCTTGCAGCGATTGTCGAGGCGAACCCTCGTGACGCGATGAAGATAAACGAGGGTGCGAACGACCTACAGCTGGCGCACTACATCGCCACCAAGACGAATTGTGGCGGGCGGACCGACCCGAGCGACCGCTCGAACTACGAACTCGCACTAGCCCAGGTGGTGCGCGTACGTAGGCACACGGTCGCGTAGAACTACGCCATGAAGGAAGACGTACTGGAGCAGGTGGTCGAGGACTATCTGCAACTCACCGGCTACTTCACCACGCACAACGTTTCGTTCAAGCCTGACAAGGAACACGCGGAGTACGTGAGCCGTTTGGACTCCGTTCCGTCCGACATTGATGTCGTCGGCTACCGCCCGAACGCGGCGGGTGTCGAGCAGGTCATGGCCGTGTCGTGCAAGGCATGGCAGGACGGGTTCGATGCGAAGGCGAAGCTGCGCGGACTGCGCGAGAACCTGCCGAAGAACAACCCGCGCAAGACGTGGCACCAGTTTCGCGAACTTTGGAATCCGAAGTGGTCAAGCGCCTTTCACGACGCCATCGCGAACCTCACCGGAGAGCGCGAGTTCACCTACTGCATCGCGGTGACGTGGTTGAAGGGTAGGTTGAACGCGGAGGAAGCGGCAGACCTGTGGTCGAGCGACCCCACCATCCGCGAGAACCTCAACGGATGCGCGTTTCGATTCCTCACACTTGAGGAGATGTGGAGCAAGGTCATGGCGGAAGCGACCTTGCGCCCCGCGCCAAGCGAGATAGGACGCCTCGCTCAACTTCTCAAGGCAGCGCGACTTCCCGGTGTCGGTTGACGAACGCCCCGTGATGTGGCCGGACCTAGGTCGTTTACTCCGCAAGCAGTCATGCGACCGCCTTCGCCTGCTGTGGATGGGTTCCGCTCAGCCACCGGACGGCTGTCGCAGTAGCCGCCTCGATTGTCCTCACCGCCTGAACAACGTTGCCCGCGAGCAGGTGCTTGCGCGCTCGGGTCATGCCGTTGCGAAGTGCCTTCTGGGCGTACTGCTCCCTAGTCATCGGTCCTCCTGAAGTGAGTTTGTGTACTGGTAATACGGGTTTCGGACCGATTCTTTCCGCCTACCGGCATCGGCCCTGGTCAGCGCCTTCACCGAACGCTCGTTCGTGCGTACACTTGTTCGTGCATGTGTCGAGAGGCGACGCAGCGAGCAGGAGGACGCCGAGTGGCGTACCACACCAGCGAACCGGAAAACCCCCGCCGTCTACCACGACAACGAGGACTGTCCGGAGGGCAAGAAAATCAAGCCCCAACACCGTCGCGAAGGCGTCGGCACCGGCCGTCGCAAATGCGAGAAGTGTTGAGAGTCAGGCAGTTCGCAGGCCCCGTAGTGCTCAACTTGGGGCTAGGCCATCCAGAATCTCGATAGCCGCCAGCAGCACCTGGTTTCCGGCTCGTGCCCGAAAGGCGTCGCGAGTCTTGGCGTAGCTCTCCTGAATGAGGAGTACCTGCGCCGCAACGGCCAACGGCACGCTGATGGTCATGTCGCGCAACAGTTCCCACGCGGCGCCAGCGGGGTCAAGGCCGTGCACGTTCGCAGCTTCGCGCGCCTTGTCGGCAAGCTCGCGAGCGGTCATCAAGCCGTAGCAAGGCGACGACGTACGACGCGTTCGATGCGCGCGGCGGCTCGAGCGGGGGCTTCGTGCTCCCACACGCGCACGACCTTCCAACCGTCGTGACGGAGTCGCGCGTCCGTCTCGCGGTCACGCTCGACGTTGCGCGCGAGCTTCGCTTGCCACCATTCGCCGTTGGCGTTCGGAAACGTGGCGTGCTTGGGGCACTGGTGCCAGAAGCATCCATCCACGAACACCGCTACGCGGGGTCCGGCGAATACGATGTCCGCTGTCCTGCGCACTCCGGGCAGCGGCGCTCGGTTGACCCGGTAGCGGAGACCGCGCCGATGAAGCTCCCGACGCACAAGGGTCTCGGGGTCGGTGCTGGTGGTTCGTTGCTGGCTCATCTGCCGCCGTACTCGCTCCGAGGACGGCGCTGGAGTGGCCACCTGCCGAACATACCTGCGTAGCGGGTAGCGGCCTGAGTAAGTTACACGCGTGTCGTTCTCGCCCCTTCGGACCATCGACCTGTTCTCCGGTGCTGGTGGGCTCGCGCTCGGGTTCCAGGAAGCGCGTTGCGGCTACGAACCCATTTTCGCAGTCGAGATTGAAGGTGCCGCTGCGCGCACGTTCAAGGCCAACTTCGGTTGCGAGGTCGTAGACGGCCCCATCCAAAACGTGCTCCGCTTCCCCGACGCCGAGGTCATCGTCGGCGGTCCACCGTGCCAGGGGTTCAGCCCGCTCGGTCGTGACCGTGACCCCGCTTCACGCGCACTGCTCAACGAGCTTTGGCAGGAGTACCTGCGTGCTGTCCGACAGGTGATGCCTCTCGCGTTCGTCATCGAGAACGTGCCCGAGTTCCAGAAGTCGGAACAGTTTGAAATGCTGGTGAAGGCGTTGAAGCGCGAGCGCAAGCTGCGTCACTACAAGTTCGACTACGGAGTGCTGAACGCCGCGGACTACGGCGTTCCGCAACGTCGCCGTCGTGGCTTGCTCATCGCAACCCTCGACCGTCAACCGACATGGCCTCCACCGCCCACGCACGGACCGGACTCGCCGAAGCAACGCCCCTACGTAACGGTTCGTGATGCCATCGGCGACCTGCCTCGTCGCCCTACCGGACACGACCTTCACATCGGACGCAATCCACGACCCGAATCGGTTGAGCGATACAAGGCGATACCCGCTGGCGGAAATCGCTTCGACCTCATGCATAAGAGACCGGACCTCACGCCTGCATGTTGGGCGAACAAGCCCACCGGAACAACCGACGTGTTCGGTCGGCTGTGGTGGGACAAGCCCGCGCTCACTATCCGAACCGAGTTCTTCAAGCCCGAGAAGGGGCGCTTCCTGCATCCATCGGCGCACCGACCGATTACGCACCGCGAGGCGGCGCGCCTCCAGGGTTTCCCGGACTGGTTCCAGTTTGAGGGTTCCAAGATTGAGATAGCGCGCCAGATTGGAAATGCGGTGCCTCCTCCTCTGGCGACAGCGGTAGCGAAGCATCTCCGCAAGACGATTGACGGGTAGTGCCTCCGCCTCCTTTCGTTGCCGGACTGTTCGGATGGCGCAAGGGATTTCCAACGTGCGCCGACAAGGACAGCGTGGCAAGCGTCGGAATCGCGACCGGCGTGATGAACCGCTTGGGCGTCGCGCACACTGCAACCGGGCCACTCGACCCTGGCAGCGCGTTGGAGAACGGGCTGGCCGACTGGCTTAGGGCTGAACTACCACTCCTCGACCCGACTCGCGAGTGGGTCGTCGACAAGGGACGACTTGTGTCGACGTTCGAGCAGTACGCACACCTGGAACGGGTTCGTGACCTTCTGGATGAAGAAGGCACTCTCCGCGCAGAGATGGGAGGACCGGAGGATTACCTCATCAAGCCCGATGTGACGGTAGGAATCAGAATCAAGACCGCCGATGTGCTTCATGCATGCATCTCAAGCAAGTGGACGATTCGGAGCGACCGCGTGCAGAACGTGCGTCACGAAGCGGTGATGCTCATTCGGCATCGGCGCGGCCGACAGCCTCATATCGTCGCGGTGACGGCCGAACCACTTCCGACGCGGCTGGCCTCCATTGCGCGGGGAACCGGCGAAGTGGACGCGGTATACCACGTCGCTCTTGACGAGTTGATGAAGGCAACCGAGGAAGTCGGCACCGTTCACCAGAAGCAAGCGCTGAATGAGCTGGTGACGCAGAACCGGCTGCTCAACCTCAACACGCTTCCGAGCACCCTTGTCATCTGAGTCACTCGTGCGGCGCTACTGCAAGATGCTCGCGGGTCCGCACTGTTCGACCGTCGCCGAGGCGGACGAAGCCGCTCACCGATACCTCCTTACGACGAGCGTTGGGTACCGACTGAACATCGCGAGCCTGGGTGAACCACGTCCGTTGCGAACCGTGTTGGAGCCGGTGAGGGAGCTTCGCGTTCGGCCACCATTCGCCAGGAACGAGCACAATCCCTTCGCCAAAATCCAAGCCCCAACTCACGACGTCAACATCGGTTCGGCCAGAGTTGGTGACTTCGACGCCGAGAGCTAGCGCCGAACCAGGAGGTGGCACCGGACCGCCGGAACCCCCCACCGGCCATGTGAGCGCGCCGCCGTCCTGTACTGCCGCGTTTAGGAGCTTCACCGTCACACGCGCCCCTGTCAGGACGAAGGTCACGGCCTGCCATACCAGCGAGGACACTCCGAGCACCACGCCGAGGACGGCGAGTACGAGCGTGACGACATCGAACGCGTCGTGTGAGGCCGCCAGCACGAAACCAACGTACGCATGGACTCCGATGGGCACGCGGACCTCGCGCCGTAGATGTCCACCCAAGGCGACCTGTCGACTGGGCGAATGCCGAATCGGACGGGCCGTCGAGGACTGTCGAGCCGTGTTGTCGCTAGTCGGCGGGGGTTTAGGCCCACCGCCAAGGCGGTGGGCGCGTTGGTCGCTAGCCGACCTGCCTCGCAAGGCTGCCGCCGACTCTGCGTCGTGGTGCTAAGACCGTAGGAACGAGAGCCGAAGCGTGGCTTGGCAATCGCTCAAGATGCGCCGACCGCCTAACGCCGCTTGGCTTGAGCCTTCACGGCCTTCACGACCTCGCGGCCTTCGTCATCCGCCCAAGCCAGAACTTTGGAGCGCAGCCAGATTCGGATGGTTCCGTCTGCGCCGAGTTCGGCAATTGGGTCCGGGAAGCCCTTCTTCTGGGAAATCATGAACGCCCGCTGACGGGAAACGCCGAGAAGCTCGGCGATTTCGTGAGTGCTTGCGAGGTCGTGTTGTTCGTGTTGTCGGGTCATGCTGCCCAAATTACCCGCGTCAACCCTTCCCGGCAACCCCCTACGTCGTCAATCTGGGACACGGACGTACTCTAGAGGGTTGACACAGAGCAACACTCTGTGCCATGCTGGGTGACAGGAAGACAGATACGCACCGGGCCACACCGGCCATCCCGAGAGATGGACGTGCAAAAGGCTCAGGAGTGCGGCAGAGCCGCAGGGGGCGAGTGCGCCCGGCACTGCGGAACATTAGGAGCGGACAAAGGTCCGAGTGACCGCGCAAGGTCCCGCTGGTGGCGTGCGAGAGACAACGTACGCAGCGGGCGCGTGGGAGCCGGGATACGAACCCGGCCGGGAGCGCCCTTCTCTGCTCAAGCAAGCCCGCCCTTGAGCCGTCAGCGGCCACGGCATTCGCGATGCCGCAAGGGCACTACCTCGGAAGTCCGAGGCAACCGCTGACGCGACGGTTTCGCGTCACATCCAACTTTTGCAAAGGAACGGAGAACAATGACAGTTACAGCAACGGAAGCACAGCGCATCAGGGACGATGTGGACCTGGCAGTCGGAGCGATTCAAGACCTACGGGACCACATCGAGCGGTGCCGAGTCCAGGTGATGGACACCGAGGAAAGCGCCGAGCTAAACGGCGAGAAGCTCGTATCGTCAACATGGCCCCGAAGTAGACGACGCAAGGCGGGTACTCACACCGGCACTTACTGCCGTGTACCTCGATGGGGTGATTCTCGACCAGTACTTCGAGGAACACCCCCGGACGTGGACGAACATCCCCGAAGACTGACTCCACGAAAAGGACTCGGAAACTAGGCCCGCTTCGGCGGGCCTTTTCCGTTGGCCGCCTAATCGACCCCCGGCGTTTCGCGGACGACCTGCCGTAGGGTAATCACAATCATGTGATTCATCCACAACCCTGTCCACAGGGCCTGTGGATGGGGCCGCCTGTTAGGGCGGCGCGCGCAGGCGAGGCGGGAAGTCCATGCGACCGCAGGGAAATAGCCTCCAAGACAGAAAGAAATCACATGATTGCTCAACTCAACTTCACCCCTGACTGTGACGCGGCTTCGGAGCCGTCGCTGGTTGCTGTCGGGGATGGTTCTTACGTCGAAGTGTCACCATTCACATGGGAAGCGCCTCGGACGCCAGTACCTGCCAACCACGATTACGTGATGACGGGTAGCGCTGCACACGCCGGTAAAAGGCTTGACGAGATGGACCTCGACTATCTCGCCAGGTACGAGTACCGAAGCCCGGCAACCAAAAACTCTAAGGCGATTCGGCCATACCGGCTCTTCGCGATGAACGCTGGGGGCGTGTCGTGAACGGGCCGGGTTTGTAGGTCCACCAATGAGGCCAGGGGCCTCGCCACTCTTGCGGCTGTCGAAGGCAGCGAGAGAGGGAGACCCCTGGTGATTGGTCACGGTA
>JBBQGQ010000039.1:0-34836 GCA_038323195.1 Acidimicrobiia bacterium
CGGGCAGATGTCGACGCAGCCTTCGCACAGGATGCATTCGGCTTGGTCGATGTGCAGGAATTGTTTGGGCTTCACGGCTTGGGTGAGCCATTTGGGGTCGACTTCTTGGAGCACGTACGACGTCGAGAACTCCGGCATCGGGGGATTGGCGTCGTTACGAGCCATTTCTATGCGCTCTCTCGCTGCGGGCCGGGATACCCGGCCCGCGGACGCTCGATCGCTGGCGAGTTCGCGCCGGCTCCGCCTGCGCTCACCGCATCACGAGACGCTGTGCTTGCTTGCTGGGTCGCGCTCGCTGCTCGGCGGGATACCCGCCTCGCGGACGCTCGCTGCTCCCGCCAGTTCGCTCCGGCTCCGCCTGCGCTCACGGCATTACGAGACCGGGGGTGTGCGTGCGTCGGCATCGTCATGACTCTGTCGTTGTCACTGGGCGGCCGTAGGCGGAGGTGCGCTTGGCGCGGCGCAAGCGCGAGAAGAGGGTTCCGCCGGTGATGGGTCCGGCCGCGGCCGCCTCGCCCCCGTCGTCGACCGCGGGCTCCGCCACCTTGCGCTTCTGCCAGGCCGAGAAGTACGCGACGTTCAGGCCGAGCACGATGACATAGATGATCGCGGCGCCCGAGTCGATGACCTTGTCGCGCGTGATGTCGAACGGCGGCAGATTGCTCGCCCACTGGCCGCGGTGGATGAGGAACGAAGAGCTGTCGAAGTTGAGGTACGAGTTGCCGAAGGTCAGCCACTCGTGCGGGATCACGCCGTAGCCGAGCGCGAACATGAACCACACGAACATCGCGCCGAGCATGCACTGCGCCCAGGTCGCCGGTTCGTTGGATCGTTTCGGCGCGCGGATGACCAGCGCGGCCGCGCCGAGCCCGATCGTGAAGAGCACGATGGCATACAGCAAGCGCGCCGCTTTGCGCAGCCACGGGACGTGCAACCCCAAAAACGTCCGCGGCAACAGGTTGGGAATGTGCACCGCGAGGAGGTGCAACACGTGTATGTCGCGCATGCTCCCCGGCGCTCCTTTTCACGTCGGCCGTGTCGCTCTTGCTACCACGCTAGGGGCGGTTCCGGCACATTGTGCGTCAAGGCGTGTTCCCGCGTCCGCCGAGGTTGGTCACGCTTCGTTTCCGACCCTCCGAGCATGTGATCATGTGCTCGTGACCGCACGCGTACCGCACGAATTCCGTGGCGATTTCGACGTGCTGGTGGTCGGCGCGGGACCATCCGGTTCCGCCGCGTCGTACTGGCTCGCGTCGCGTGGTCACCGGGTCCTCGCGATCGAGCAGAAGCACTTTCCGCGCGAGAAGACCTGCGGCGACGGGCTCACGCCGCGTGCTGTCCGCCAGCTGCACGACATGGGGCTCGCCGATCGCCTCGCGGGCTTCCAACGCTTCGACGGTCTGCGCTCCATCGCGCACGGTCTCACGCTCGAGCTCGCCTGGCCCGATCATCCGGACTTCCCGGCGTACGGCTACGTCGTGCGCCGGCGCGAGCTCGACGAGATGGTGGCCGAACAGGCGGTCAAGGCCGGCGCGACGATCTGGCAGGGCGCCGAAGCGGTCGCACCCGTGGTCGACGGCGGCCTGCTCGCCGGCGCGATGGTGCGCGACAAGGACTCGAGCGCCGTCGTGCCGGTTCGGGCCCGCTACGTCGTGGTCGCCGACGGCGCCAATTCCCGGTTCGGGCGGTCGCTCGGCACGGCCCGAGATCGCTCGTTCCCGTTGGGCATGGCGATTCGCGGCTATTTCACCAGTCCGTTCCACGACGAGCCGTGGATCGAGAGCCATCTCGACCTCCGCGATCGGGATGGCCACCATTTGCCCGGTTATGGGTGGATATTTCCGGTTGGTGACGGCACGGTCAACGTCGGCGTGGGGCTCCTGTCGACGTTCCAGGGCTGGAAGAACATCAACACGAGCCACCTGATGGAGGCGTTCTGCGAGACCGCGCCCGCGCGTTGGGGCATCTCCGCCGAGACCGCGACCTGCGCGCCGACCGGTGGCCGGCTTCCGACGGGCGGGTCCGTGACGCCCAGGGTCGGTCCGACCTTCGTCGTCGCCGGCGACGCCGCCGGGCTCGTGAACCCGTTCAACGGCGAGGGCATCTCGATCGCGTACGAGACCGGGCGCCTCGCCGCCGACGCCGTCGATCTCGCGCTGACCTCGGGTGACGGGCTCGCATTGCAAACCTACGACGCGCGCCTCGAGGAGGTGTACGGCCTCTACTTCAAGGTCGCGCGCGTGTTCGTGCACGCCATCGGCAACCCCGCCGTGATGCGCGAGCTGAGCCGGGTCGGAATGCAGAGCCGGACCTTGATGGAGTGGGTCCTGCGGATCATGGCCAACCTGCTGCGCCCCGAGGAGCTCGGGCCGGCCGAGGCCGTGTACCGCACGCTGGCCGCGTTGGTACGGGTGGCGCCCGAGCCGTGACCACCCTCGTCGTCGCGCACCGCACGTGCCCTCGGGACGCCCGCGAGAACTCGCTCGACGGCATCGCGGCCGCGGCCCGATTCGGCGCCGACGTCGTCGAGGTCGACGCGCGCCGCAGCCGTGACGGCACCGCGGTGCTGCTCCACGATCCGTTGCTGCTCCGGGTCCGGTACCTGCCGCTCTCCGTGCGCTGGCTGCGCGACGCGCGCCTGGCGCGCCTCGGTGTCCCGTCCCTCGCGGACGCGCTCGAGGTGGCCGGTGAGCTCGGGGTCGGGCTCGCGATCGACACCAAGGACGCGGGCGCGGCCGAGGCCGTGCTGCTCGCGGTGCGCTCTGCCGGCGCGGCCGAGCGGGTGTTGTTGTGGTCGCAGCACATGCCGGTCGTCCGGTCGTACGTGCGCGCGTTGCCCAACACCGAGGTCGCGCTGCTGCGCGACACGTTCGACTCGGCGGACCACGATCGGTTGCTCGCCGACGCGGCCGCGATCGGCGCCCGGGCCGTGTCGGCGCACGAAGACGCGGTCACGCCCGCCTTCATCGCCGCCGCAGCCGGGCGGGGACTCGGCGTGTACTGCTGGTACCAGCGCCTCGACGTGCAGCGGGCCCGTCTGGCGGAGACGGCCGCGGCCGGGCTCGCGGGCGTCGTCACCGACTGGCCCGCCGATGCCCGGGAACGGCTGCGGGTGGGCAGGTAAGCTCGCCCTATGTGCGCGCAGTGTGTGAGCAAGGCCGATGTCGTGGTCGGATGCATCGGGTTCGCGTCGTTCCTGCTCAAAGGTCCGTGCGAGGACGCGCTCGTCGCCATGGGTCTGGTACCCGAGCCGCATCCGCTGGCGGTGGGCATGCGCACGGTCAACTTCCTGCGCGACCTCGACATCGACCCGGCAGACGTCCTCGGTGACGACGTCGTCGAGGCGGTCGACACCGTCCTCGCGTTCCCGCGTCAGGTCGTCTTCCGGCGCACGTTCCGCCAGGCGATCGCCCTGATGCTCCCGCTCTCCATACGTTCCCAGAGGGCGTTCGCGACGAAGTAGACGCCGCCGAGCAGCACCAGCGCGGTCGGGAGCACGATCCACGGCGTCACCTGCGGCAACGTGACGCGCGTGACCCACCACGGGCCGGTCCACGACAGGTCCCACGGGTACCCGTTGCGTTTCACGCCGTTGATGACCGGCCGCGCGACCACGTGCGCCCAGGTGGTCCACGCGATCATGCGGCACACGCCGTAGAAGAAGACGCCGCGATACAGGGCCAACAGTCCGCGCTCGTCCAGCCACTGACCGAGCCACGACCACACGTGCGGATCGGCGGGGACGACCCTCGTGCGCCAGAACTCCCGCGTCAGCACGCGCCACGAGCCGAGGACCACGAAGAACCAGAACAGGTCCATGACGAAGCCGAGGCTGCTGTAGTACGCGGCGGCGTCGAGGTACTTGCCGCCCTTCACGGTGGCCGCGTACGCCCACGTGTGGAGGCTCCAGTTCAGCGTCGAGAACGGGAACAGCAGCATGGTGCCGATGCTGTCGTTCACGTCGGTCAGCACGTGCGCGGCGAACCCGAGCAGGAACCCGATGGTCCACGCCCGGTTGTGCTTCCACCCCCAGATCCCGAGGCACACCATCGCGCCGAAGAAGAGGGTGTGGCTGATGCCCATGCCCGGCCAGCCCCGGTGCCACTGATAGGGCTTCGTCGCGCCGTAGTGGCGCCCGTGGAAGTTGAAGCCGTAGACCCAGAACTTGGCGAGGAAGTCGGGGGTGAAGTCGCCGAAGAAGATCGCGAACCAGCTGACCTGGCCGACCATCTTCTTCGGGAGGTGCGCCTCGACCGCGTAGACCTCGAATTGATGCGCAGCCCAACTCATTCTGTATCTCTGGCCGGGTCCCGGGCGGGGCCCCGACGGGGTCGGATCGGCTGGCGGCGCACCAGCTTGACGAGCGTGGGCAGACCCCAGACCCAGGCGACGAGCCAGAACGGTCCGACGATCCAGTCGAGCAACCATTTGTTGTAGATCGACAGCGCGATGTACGTGACCGCGGCCGACGCGTACAAGAAGAAGTCGACGTACTTCGCCGACCGGCTCGGCGTCGATGCTGCGGGTAGCGATGGGCCGGGCGTCGAGGGCGTCCCGGAGTTCGAGGGCGCCCCGGACGCCGGTGGCGGCGCGGGGCGCGACGGCTCGCTCATCGCGGGCCAACCGTAGTGCGTGCGGACGCTTCGCTCCTCCGCCCGGGCGGTCGGGTAGCGTCGGGCGCGATGAGCGACTACCTCCCGATCCTCGTGATGGCCGGGCTCGTGGTCGCGTTCGTCATGGTCTCGTTCACGGCGTCGCAGCTGCTCGCGCCCCAACGTCCGAACTCGGCCAAGCAGGCTCCGTACGAATGCGGAATCGTGCCCGAGCAGGAGCCCGCAGAGCGCTTCCCGGTCAAGTTCTATCTCGTCGCGATGAGCTTCATCGTTCTCGACGTCGAGATCGTGTTCCTCTACCCGTTCGCGGTCGTGTTCCGCGGTCTGGGCGCGTACGGCCTGTTCGCGATGGCCACCTTCGTCCTCGCGTTGCTGGTTCCTTTCGCGTATCTGCTGTCGGTCGGCGCGCTCGAATGGGGGCCGGTTCGCGACGTGCTCCGGCGACTGCCCGGCCCGCTGCTGCGCACCGACGCGGCGGTGTACGACCCGAACCAACGCGATGCCGGCGACGCGGCCCGGCCCGACGTCGAGGCGGCCTGATGGGCCTCGATCAGGTTCCGCACAATTTCGCGACGGCGCGCCTCGAAGACGTCGTTCGCTGGGGCCGCCGCAATTCGGTGTTCCCGGCGACGTTCGGTCTCGCGTGTTGCGCGCTGGAGATGATGGCAACGGGCGCCGCGCACTACGACCTCGCCCGCTTCGGGATGGAGGTGTTCCGCGCGAGCCCGCGTCAAGCCGATCTCATGATCGTCGCCGGGCGCGTCTCGCAGAAGATGGCGCCCGTGCTGCGGCAGGTGTACGACCAGATGGTGGAGCCGAAGTGGGTCATCTCGATGGGCGTGTGCGCGAGCAGCGGCGGAATGTTCAACAACTACGCGATCGTCCAGGGCGTCGATCAGATCGTTCCGGTCGACGTGTACGTGCCGGGCTGCCCGCCCGGACCCGAGACGTTGATGCACGGGATCCTGACGCTGCACGAGCAGATTCGCACGGGTGAGCTGCTGCGCCGGCGGGAGGCGTCGCCGACCGGCGGTGCGGGGATCGATCTCGGTCGCGAGCCCGTCATGCTCTCGACCTCCTGACCACGACTCGAGCAAGGCGATGCGGATGGCGGACGACACGGCTCGTGAAGAAGATCACGAGCCCCGGGCAAACGGGGCGGTGCCCGAGCCCGTATCCGACGAGCCCGTATCCGATGAGGTCGCGGCCGCGATCGTCGCCCGCTTCGACGGCGCGGTGTTCGTCGAGAGCCACGGCCAGCCGGTCGTCTACGTCGACCGGTCGGTCATCGCGGGCGTGGCCTTGCTGTTGCGCGACGAGGAGCAGTTCACGATGCTCATCGACACGGTGGTGGTCGACCATCTCCTGGACGGGTCGCGTGTGCGCATCGAAGGCATTCCGGGCGAGCGGTTCGAGGTCGTCGTCAACTTCTTGTCGCACGCGCGCAATCGCCGGATCCGTATCGTTTGCGAGGTGCCCGCCTCCGATCCGACGGTCCCGTCCCTCACGCCCGTCTATCCGGGTGCCAACTTCCCCGAACGCGAGTCGTACGACCTGTTCGGCATCACCTTCGACGGTCATCCCGATCTCACGCGCATCCTCATGCCCGACGATTGGCACGGACACCCGCTGCGCAAGGACGATGCAGCCGCCCGTGTGCCCGTGACCTTCAAGGGAGACCCGAGCCCGCGATGACCTCCGACGACGCCTTCTGGAGCAAGGAAGAGGCGCGCCTCGAGCGCCAGACCGACGAGGGCGCGCAAGAGTTGCGCCCGACGACGCGCGAGGTCGTGCTCGCGGGCGGTGGGATGTGGCCGGAGGACGATCTCGGCGACACGATGATCATCAACATGGGTCCGCAGCACCCGTCGACGCACGGGGTGCTGCGGCTCATGATGGAGCTCGACGGCGAGGACGTGCTGCAGATCAAGCCGGTCATCGGCTATCTCCACACCGGCATGGAGAAGACGGGGGAAGAGCTGACGTACGTGCAAGGCGCGACCAACGTCACCCGCATGGACTACGCGTCGAACTTCGCGAACGAGCTCGTGTACTCGATGGCGGTCGAGCGGCTGCTCGACGTCGAGGTGCCGGAGCGCGCGGTGTGGATCCGCATGATGATGTGCGAGCTTTCGCGCATGGCGTCGCACCTGTTGTTCCAGGCGACGAACGGCATGGACATCGGCGCGGTGTCGATGATGCTCTACGGGTGGCGCGAGCGCGAAGAGGTGCTGCGCATCTTCGAGTACGTCACCGGGCTGCGGATGAACTGCAACTACATCCGGCCCGGCGGCGTCGCCGTCGACCTGCCCGACGGTTGGCAGCAGCGCATTCTCGACGTCTGCGATCTCGTCGTCGCGGGCGTCGGCGAGTACGACGACCTCTTGACGCAGAACCCGATCTGGGTGGAACGCACGGTCGGCCTCGGTGTCATCACCACGCAGGAGTGCCTGGCGCTCAGTATCACCGGACCGATCCTGCGCTCGACCGGCTTCGCCTGGGACCTGCGCAAGACGCAGCGGCAGCTGGCGTACGACCAGGTCGATTTCGACGTGATCTACACCAGCAACGGCGACGTCTTCGACCGCTACCGGATCCGCCTCTACGAGATCCTCGAGTCAGTGAAAATCGTGCGTCAGTGCATCGAGAAGATGCCGGGCGGTGACTATCGGGTGCAGGACAAGAAGCTCACGCCACCACCGCGGGCGCGCATCGACGAGTCGATGGAAGCGCTCATCCACCACTTCAAGATCTTTACCGAGGGCTTCAAGGTCCCGGCCGGCGAGACCTACGTCGCGGTCGAGTCGCCCCGGGGCGAGCTCGGCTGCTACATGGTGAGCGACGGATCGGGCAAGCCCGTGCGCATGCACATACGCGGACCGTCGTTCTACAACCTGCAGGCGATCGACCCGATGGGCTCCGACAGCCTGGTCGCCGACGCCGTCGCGATCGTGTCGAGCATCGACCCCATCATGGGCGAGGTGGACCGGTGAGCTTCTTCGACGAGAAGAACCTGGCGAACGCGAAGGAGATCCTGGCGCGCTATCCCCGGGCGAAGTCGGCGATCCTTCCGCTCGCCCATCTCGCGCAGGACCAGAACGGCTGGCTCTCGCCCGAGGCGATGGAACAGATCGCCGAGCTCACGGGGGAAACCGCCGCCAACGTACTCGGCACCTGCTCGTTCTACACGATGCTCAAGCGGCGCCCCTGCGGGAAGCTCGTGGTGTCGGTCTGCACCAACGTCACGTGCCTCGTCACCGGCGGTCCGGAGGTCCTCGACCACCTCGAGGAGCGCTTCGCGTCGGAGCCCGAGGTCACGGTCGAGGAAGTCGAGTGCCTCGCGGCGTGCGACGGTGCGCCCGCGCTGCAGGTGAATTACGAGTTCCACGAGCGGGTGTCGCCGAGCTCGGCAGTCGAGATCGTCGAGGGCTACAAGTCGGGGGCGCGCAAGGCGCGCACGGTTTCGGGAGCGACCGTTGCCTGAGGTCAGCGTCGAATCAGGAGCCGCCGAGACCCGGATCGTCACCAAACGGCTGCGCGATCGCCCGGACGACTCGTGGTCGATCGACGGCGCGCTCGCATCGGGCGCGTACGACGTGCTGCGCGCGGTGCTCGCGAAGGGCGACGCCGCCGACGTGCAGGAGCAAGTGAAGCTGTCGGGCCTGCGCGGGCGCGGCGGGGCCGGCTTCCCGACCGCGCAGAAGTGGTCGTTCCTGCCGCCCGACTCCTTCCCGCGCTATCTCGTGGTGAATGCCGACGAAGGCGAGCCGTCGACGTTCAAGGACCGGATGCTGCTCGAGCGCGATCCGCACCAGCTCGTCGAGGGCATCGCGATCGCCTCGTACTCGGTCCGTTGCAACCTGGCCTACGTGTACGTCCGGGGCGAGTTCGCGCTCGGCTACGAACGACTCACGCGTGCGATCGCCGACGCGCAGGCGTTGGGCTTGCTCGGCCGCGACATCCTCGGTTCAGGATTCGACTGCGACATCGTCTTGCACCGCGGTGCGGGCGCGTACATCTGCGGTGAGGAGACGGCGTTGCTCGAATCGCTCGAGGGCGAGCGGGGCATGCCGCGGATCCGGCCGCCCTTCCCGGCGATCGAGGGGCTGTACGCGAAGCCCACAGTCGTGAACAATGTCGAGACGTTGTCGACCGTGCCCCACATCATGCAGATGGGCGGCGCAGAATACGCGAAGCTCGGCGTCAACCGCTCCACCGGCACGCGTATCTTCTCGGTCTCCGGCCACGTGAACCAGCCGGGCAACTACGAGGTCGAGCTCGGCATGACCTTCCGCGACCTGCTGTACGGGCTCGCGGGCGGCGTACGCGAGAACCGCAAGATCAAGTTCTTCATCCCGGGTGGCGCGTCGTCGCAGTGGCTCACGGGGAGCGACGAGCACCTCGACGCGCCGCTCGACATGGACTACGTGCAACAGACCTTCGGCGTGATGCTCGGCTCCGGGGCGGTCATGGTGTTCGACGAGACCGTCGACCCGGTGCTGGTCGCGTGGCGGCTCGCCAAGTTCTTCGCGCACGAGTCGTGCGGCAAGTGCACGCCGTGCCGGGAAGGCACGGGCTGGATCGAGAAGGTGCTCTACCGCATGTCGCACGGCCTCGGACGTCCCGAAGACCTCGACCTCCTTGTCGACGTCGGCGGCAACATCTCTCCCGGTGTGGTGAACGCGCCGTTCGTGCAGACCACGATCTGCCCGCTCGGTCCGTCGGCCGTCAGCTGCATCGCGAGCCTGAACAAGTTCTTCCGCGACGAGGTGCTCGAGCGCCTTCGAGACGACGCCGGAGTGCGCGCGTGACCACGACCGAACCCGAAGCGACCGAGGTGCCCAAGACGACCGTCACCGTGACGGTCGACGGCGTCACCTTCGAAGCCGAGCCGGGCGAGCTGCTGATCAAGGCCGCGCAGGAGCACGGCATCTACATCCCGCGCTTCTGCTGGCACGAACGGATGGAGCCGGTCGGCATGTGCCGGATGTGTCTCGTCGAGATCGAAGGTGGCCGCGGCTACCCGCCTGCGTGCACCACGCCCGTGACCGACGGCATGGTCGCACACTCTCGCAGCGATGCGGTGAAGCAGATTCAAGACGGCATGCTCGAGTTCCTGCTGATCAACCATCCGCTCGACTGCCCGGTGTGCGACCGCGGCGGTGAGTGCCCGCTGCAGGACCAGACCCTCGCGTTCGGCCCGGGCGAGTCGCGCTTCGTCGAGGAGAAGCGTCACTTCCCCAAGCCGATCCCGCTCAGCGAGCTCGTGTTGCTCGATCGCGAGCGCTGTATCCAGTGCGCTCGGTGTATCCGCTTCGCCGACGAGATCGCGGGCGACGCGCTGATCGATTTCATCGACCGCGGCGAGCGCATGCAGGTCCTGAACTTCGAAGAGCAGCCGTTCGACTCGTACTTCTCCGGGAACACCGTGCAGATCTGCCCGGTCGGTGCGCTGACCGCGAGCCAGTATCGCTTCCGCGCCCGGCCGTGGGATCTGTCGACGGTCGAAACGTCGTGCACGACGTGTTCGGTGCAGTGTCGGGGCGCGGTGCAGTCGTCGTCGAATCGCCTGGTGCGGTTGCTCGCCGTCGATTCGGAGCCGGTGAACCACGGCTGGCTCTGCGACAAGGGTCGCTACGGTCTCGAGTGGGTGCACTCCGGGAACCGGCTGCTCGAGCCGCAGATCCGCGACGGCGGTGCCCGCCGCGAGGTGTCGTGGCCCGACGCGCTCGACCGCGCCGCCGACGTGATCGAGAAGGCCAAGGAGCTTCACGGCGCGGGGTCGATCGCCGTCCTCGGCGGCGCGCGCGGCACGAACGAGGACGCGTACGTGTGGTCGGCGCTGGCCAAGGGCGTGATCGGTACCGACCATGTCGACGCCCAGCTCGGTGACGGCCTCCCCGCCGATTTCGTATTGGGGATGAAGCGGGCCGAGATCGCCGATCTCGACCGCGCGAGCGCGATCGTCGTGCTCGATCAGGACCTGCGTGACGCGGTTCCCGTCCTGTTCTTGCGCATTCGCCGGGCGATCTTGGAGCTCGGGGTGCCGCTCGTCGACCTCGCTCCGGTCGCGCACGGGCTCTCGGCGCACGCGGCCGTCGTGGCCCGCAGGGTGCCGGGCGAGCCCGTCGGCGCGAGCGTGCACGACGAGATCACGCGCGTCGGCGAGGGCCGGGCGGGTCCGGTCGTGGTCGTCATCGGGCGCGGCAACGTGGCCGCGAGCGCGGATTCGGTGGTGGGAGCGGCGGCCGAGCTCGCGGGCGTGCACGACGTGCTCTTCCTCTCGGCGTTGCGGCGCGGGAACGTGCATGGCGCGCTCGACGCGGGTCTCGCGCCCGGGTTCCTGCCCGGCCGCACGACGCTCGACGCGGCCCGCGCGTGGTTCACCGACTGGTGGGGCGCGGTGCCCGCCGAGACCGGCCTGGACGCCGGGGGCATCCTGCGCGCCGCTGCGGACGGCAAGATCCGCGTGCTCGTCCTCCTCGGCGCCGATCCGGTGAGCGATTTCCCCGACGCCACGATCGCGCGCCGCGCGATCGACGCGGTCGACACGATCATCACGGTGGACGGGTTCGAGTCGGAGTCGACGCAACGGGCCGGCGTGTTCCTGCCGTGCACGATGTGGGGCGAGAAGGCCGGTACCGTCACGAACCTCGAGGGTCGCGTGCAGCGCGTCGGCCGGAAGGTGGCGCCGGAGGGCACCGCGATGGACGACTGGCGCATCGCCGCGGAGCTCGCGCTCCGGCTCGGTTCCGACCTCGACCTCGCGACGGTCGACGAGGTCACCGACCAGATTGCACGGGTCGCGCCCGCGTTCGCGGGCGTGACGTCGGGGATGGTGAAGAACGCGCGCGACGGAGTGGTCGTGCCGCTGTCCGCCCACCTCGACGAGATCGTGATCCGTACGCGCGACCTGTCGATCATGGCCGACGACGGATCGGGAACGTCGTGGGACCCGATCAAGGTCGAGGGCGAGCCACCTGCACAAGTGCCCGACGCGTCTTCGGTCAGTGCGCACGTCGACGCGCCCGCCCTGCACGAGTGGGACGGCCGCGCGCTGCACCCCGAGGCGCCGGCGCGCGACGCGTACGCTCTGCGTCTCGTGGTAGGTCGCGCGCTGTACGACGATGGTCGCCTGGTATCGGAGACGCCGCTCCTGCAGCGGCTCGTTCGCGATCTCCAGCTGCGCATCCATCCGAGCGATCTCGCCCGCATCGGTGTCGATTCGGGCGGCCAGGTGAAGGTGACGTCGACGCGCGGCTCGCAGATCGTGGCGGTGCGGTCCGACGCCGGGGTCCCGGCGGGCATCGCGTGCATGGACTTCTCGGCCGACGCGCTCGGCGCCGCACTGCTCGTCGACTCGGGTCAGCCGGTGGTCGACCTCCGGGTGGAGAGCCTGCGGTGAATCAGCTGCTCGCGCTCGATCCCCTGCTGCGGGGCTCGATCTCGTGGTCGGTCTTCGCGGTCGTGATCATCAAGGTTGTCGTCGCGTTCGTGATCCTGCTCGTTGCGGTACTGCTCTACATCTGGGCGATGCGCAAGGTCATCGCCGACATGCAGAACCGCATCGGCCCCAACCGGGCCGGGCCGTACGGCGTGCTGCAGACCCTCGCCGACGGCATCAAGCTGTTCTTCAAGGAGCAGTCGATCCCCGACTCGGCCGACCGGCCCGTGTTCCGGCTCGCGCCCTACCTCTCGATCATGCCCGCGTTCTTGATGTTCTGCGTGGTGCCGATCGGGGGCACGGTCTCGATCCTCGGCCACCAGACGTACCTTCAGGTCGTCGACCTGCCGATGGGTGCGCTGTTCATCCTCGCAATGTCGGGCCTCGGCGTGTACGGCGTCATGCTCGCGGGCTGGTCGTCCGGCTCGAAGTACCCGTTGCTCGGCTCGGTACGCGCGTCGGCGCAGCTCCTCTCGTACGAGGCGGCGTTCGGTCTCGCAATCCTCGGTGTGCTGATCCAAGCGGGCACGCTCTCGACGCACGACATCTTCGTGCAGCAGCACTGGACGAATGCCTGGTCGTTCGCGACCCATTGGTTCTGGCTGAAGACCTTCGTCGCCTTCGCGATCTTCCTCATCGCGGCGACGGCCGAGACGAACCATCCGCCGTTCGACCTGGTCGAGGCCGAACAGGAGCTCGCTGGCGGCTTCAACACCGAGTACACGGGCATCCGGTTCGCGATCTTCTTCCTCGCCGAGTTCATGAATGTCATCACGATGTCGGCGATCGCGGTCACGTTGTTCCTGGGCGGGCCGTCGGGGCCGAGCCTCGGCTTCGTGGCGGGCGACAATGTGCTCAACGTGTGGGTCATGCCGATGGTCTGGTTCCTCGTGAAGGTGCTCGCCCTCCTCTTCGCGACCGTGTGGGTCCGGGCGTCGCTCCCGAGGATGCGATACGACCGGCTCATGTCGCTCGGCTGGAAGTGGCTGATCGAGATCGCGATCCTGTGGGTCCTCGTGACCGCGACCGTGCAGGTCGCCACGGTCGAGCACTGGGACCATCTCGTCGCGGCCTTGATCGCGCTCATTGCCGCGCTCGCCGCCTACGGCGTCCTGTACGCGGCGATGCCCAAGTCGGGCGAGCAGATCGAGGAGTTCCACTGATGGGCCGCATCTCCGGATTTGCCGTGACGCTGCGCCAGATGTGGCGGCCGCGCGTCACCACCGAGTACCCGAAGGTGAAGCACGAAAAGCCCGAGCGCCTGCACGGCCGGCACGTCCTCAATCGCTACGAAGACGGCATGGAGAAGTGCATCGGGTGCGAGCTCTGCGCGGGGATATGCCCGGCGCGCTGCATCTATGTGCGCGGCGCCGACAACCCGATTGACGACCCGGTCTCGCCGGGAGAGCGTTACGGGTTCGTCTACGAGATCAACTACCTGCGGTGCATCCACTGCGATCTGTGTGTCGAGGCGTGCCCGACCGAGGCGATCACCGAGACGAAGCTGTTCGAGTTCTCATTCACGAACCGCAGCGACGCCATCTATACGAAGGACCAACTGCTGGTCGACGACGACGGCCGGGCCCGGCGGATGCCGTGGGAGCTGTGGCTGGGCGGAGAGGACGATCACACCAGCGCGTGGATGCGTTCGACCTCGCCGTCCGGCTCGCGTGAGTACGAGGGGCGCGTCAGCTGGTCGGGCGAGCTCGGGTTCGGCGTGCGCCCGGCGGAGCACGGCCAACAGGTCCCCGCGCCCGAGAAGCCACAGGACGACTAGTGGACGCCGTCGTCTTCTTCATCTGCGCGGCCGCGGTTGTCGTCGGCGCGCTCGGCGTCATCACGGGTCGTAACGCGGTGCACTCGGCGTTGTTCCTGCTGCTCACGCTGGTCAGCATCGCCGTGCTCTACCTACAGCAGCACGCGGCGCTCGTCGCCGCGATCCAGATCGTCGTGTATGCCAGCGCGATCGTTGTGCTGTTCCTGTTCGTGATCACGCTGCTCGGGGTCGACAAGCAAGAGCCGACCGACGACTCCCACCCGGTGCAACGCGTGGCCGCCATCGTCCTGGGCGCGCTGGCACTCACCGGAATCCTCGTGCTCGTGCACGGCAATCGATGGGTCACCGGCGCGCACTCGACCCGCGGCGCGCTGGGCACCGCCGAGTCGGGCAACGTGGAGACGCTCGCGAAGAGCCTGTTCACTGATTTCTTCTGGGCGTTCGAGATCACGGCGGTGCTGCTCGTGATCGCCGTCGTCGGCAGCGTGGTGCTGGCCCGCCGAAGCGGGCACCGGGCGGAAGCGCCCGACGCCGAAGCCGGCGAACCGGGCGCTCGGGCCGAGGGCGAGAGGGCGCCGGTGTGAGCGCGCTCGCCTACCCGGATCACATCACGGCCACCTACTACCTGGTCCTCGCCGCGATCCTCTTCACGATCGGCGCGGTCGGGCTGCTGGTGCGCAAGAACACGCTCGTGATGTTCATGTGCATCGAGCTGATGCTCAACGCCGCGAACCTCACCTTCGTCTCCTACGCGAACGCGTTGAACGACATCAGCGGGCAGGTGATCGTGTTCTTCACGCTGGTCGTCGCCGCGGCCGAGGTCGCGGTAGGTCTCGCGATCATCATCGCGATCTTCCGCCGCCGCCAGTCCGTCAACGCCGACGACGTCGATCTTTTGAAGGGCTGAGCAAACGATGAGCGCCCGGAACCTTCTCGACGTCGCGTGGGTGATTCCCGCCTTCCCGGCGTTGGGCGCGGTGGTGTTGCTGTTGGTCGGCAAGCGCATCGGCGAGCCCAAGGCCGGTTGGCTCGGCACCACGATGATCTTCTTGTCGTTTGTGGCGTCGGTGATTGCGTTCTTCGCGTTGCGCTCGTTGAGTCCCGATGCGCGCTCGAACGTCTCGCAGGGTTTCACGTGGATCCAGGCGGGCACGTTCCGAGTCGACCTGCGCTTCCTCGTCGATCCGCTCTCGTCCACGATGACGCTGTTCGTCACCGGCGTCGGCACGCTCATCCATCTCTATTCGATCGGTTACATGCACGACGACGAGCGCTTCTCGCGCTTCTTCGCGTACATGAACCTGTTCGCGGCGTCGATGCTGGTACTCGTGCTCGCCTCGAGCTTCTTGATGACGTACCTGGGTTGGGAGGGTGTGGCGCTCTGCTCGTACCTCCTCGTTTCCTTCTGGTTCGAACGCAACTCGGCGGCGGTGGCGGGCAAGAAGGCGTTCGTCACCAACCGCGTCGGTGACCTCGGCTTCCTGATTGCCATGTTCCTCATATTCCAAAAGGTCGGCACCCTCAACTACTCGGCGCTCGGCGCGGCGGCGCGGCTCCCGCATTCGACCGTGACCGCGATTGCATTGCTCTTGTTCGTCGGCGCGATGGGCAAGAGCGCGCAGGTTCCCCTGCACATCTGGCTGCCCGACGCGATGGAAGGCCCCACTCCGGTCTCGGCGCTGATCCACGCGGCGACGATGGTGACGGCCGGCGTGTTCCTTCTCGTGCGCGCCCACACCTACTTCGACTTCGCGCCCCACGCGGGCACGGTCGTGGCGTGGGTGGGTGCGATCACCGCGCTCTATGCCGCGAGCGTGGCCTTGGTGCAGGATGACATCAAACGAGTCCTCGCGTACTCGACGATCAGCCAGCTCGGCTACATGTTCTTGGCCGTCGGCGTGGGTGCGTACAGCGCCGGGATATTCCACATGATCACCCATGCGTTCTTCAAGGCGCTGCTCTTCCTCGGCGCCGGGTCGGTGATTCACGGGATGCACGACGAACAGGACATGCGCCGGATGGGCGGTTTGCGCAAATACATGCCGATCACCGCAGGCACGTTCATCGTCGGCTGGCTCGCCATCTCGGGCATCATCCCGTTCGCGGGCTTCTGGTCGAAGGACGAGATCCTGGCCAAGGCCTGGTTCAGCCACAACTACGCGCTCTGGTCGGTCGGCGCGGCCGCCGCGGTGATGACCGCGTTCTACATGACCCGCCAGGTGTGGCTCGTCTTCTACGGTCCCGAACGTTGGCGCGACGACGCCGCCTTAGTACGGGCAAACGTGGTGCAAGGGACCGGCGATGCGCACGAGGGCGACGACGTGCGCGTCCAGAGCGCGTCTGGGCCGGAGCCGCACGAGTCGCCGTGGACCATGTACGTGCCGCTGCTCGGGCTCGCGGCACTAGCGTTCTTCGGCGGCATTCTCGACCTTCCGTTCACCAATGCGAAGCTCAACGTGCTCGATCGTTGGCTCGATCTGCCCGAGTCGCACGCCGCCTCGTCGTTCGGGCTCGGACTCCTCCTCTCGACGGTCGCGCTGATCATCGGCCTGATCGGGATCGTATGGGGCGTTAGGGTCTACCAGAACGGCCTGCGCGGCGACGGCACCGACTCGACCGTCGAGCGGCTGGGCGGCTTCGCCCGTGTGCTACAGAACGCGTGGTACATCGATTACGGCGTGTCCCGTGTGGTCAGCGGTCCGATCACTGCGTTCGCGCGCTTCCTGAGTGAGGGGGTCGACGGGGCCGGCATCGACGGCGCGGTCAACGGCATCGCCACCGCGGCTCGGGAAGGCGGCGGCGCGTTGCGCCGGCTGCAGACCGGTCTCGTGCGCAACTACGCACTGGGTATCGCGTTCGGAACGGTTGCTCTCCTTGTCTACGTGGCGACGCGGGTGACGTTCTGATGTTGCCGCTGCTCGGCGAGCTCACGCCCGTCGTGTCGACCTCGTCGAAGCTCGGGTATCCGTTGCTGACGTCCCTCGTGTTCCTGCCCGCCATCGGTGCGCTGGTTGTAATGGTGGTGCCGGCGGGGCGTCCCGACATGTCCCGAGCCGTGGGCTACGTGACCAGCGTCGCCACGTTCGGGATGGCGCTGTTCCTCCTGACGCAGTTCGACACGAACCCCCTCAAGCCCGGTTACCAGCTCCTCGAGGACCATTCGTGGATCGGCGCCCTCGGCGTGCGCTGGACGCTGGGTGTCGACGGGATCAGCCTGTTCATGGTCGCACTCAGCGCGCTGCTGTTCCCGATCGCGTTGCTGGCGTCGGCCAAGGTGGCCAAGCCGAAGTCGTTCACGATCTGGATGCTGCTGCTCGAGTCGGCGATGATCGGTGTCTTCCTCGCGCTCGACGCGATCGTGTTCTTCATGTTCTTCGAGTTCGTGCTCGTGCCGATGTACTTCCTCATCGCCGGGTGGGGTCACGACAACCGGCGCTACGCGGCGATGAAGTTCTTCTTGTTCACGGCGGCGGGTTCGGCGTTCCTGTTCGCGGGGATCCTGGCGATCGCGTTCATGCACCAGCACTCGACGCACGTGTTGACCTTCGACGTGCGCACGCTCACCGATTGGGCGGCTTCGCACGTCCACGGTGGCACGGCGAAGGTCCTCTTCGTCGCCTTCGCGGTCGGGTTCGCGGTCAAGGTCCCGCTTTTCCCGTTCCACACGTGGCTCCCCGACGCGCACACCGACGCGCCCACCGCCGGATCCGTCGTTCTGGCCGGTTTGATGCTCAAGATCGGCGCCTACGGATTCCTGCGCTTCGCGATCCCGTTCTTCCCGCAGGCGGCCGTCGACCTCGCGCCGGCGCTGATCGTGCTGGCCGTCATCGGCATCATCTACGGCGCGATCGTCGCCGCGATGCAGCCGAGCCTGAAGCGCATCGTCGCCTACTCCTCGGTGGCGCACCTGGGGTTCGTGGTACTCGGCGTGTTCGCCCTCACGGACCAGGGCATCTCGGGCGGATTGTTCACGATGCTCTCGCATGGATTGACCACGGGCGCACTCTTCTTGTTGGTCGGCATGCTGTACGACCGCCGGCACACCTACGAGCTCAGCAATTTCCGCGGTATCTGGAAGGTTGCGCCGGTGTTCGGCGGGCTCTTCGTCGCGGCGACGTTCGCGTCGATAGGCCTTCCGGGCTTCTCGGGCTTCGTCGGCGAATTCCTCTCGTTGCTTGGCGCGTTCCTCACGAATCGTTGGTACGTCGTGGTCGCGGCCGCGGGGGTGATCCTCGCCGCGGTCTACCTGTTGTGGGCGGTGCAACGCGCGTTCATGGGCGAACCCGACGACGCGAACCGGGCCACACCCGACATCGGCGCGCGCGAGCTCGTGACGGTCCTGCCGTTGCTCGGGCTCTCGTTGTTCCTCGGCTTCTACCCGAAGCCGGTGCTCGACCGGCTCCAGCCTTCGGTGACGGAGCTGATCCAGCACGTCGAACAGAACAGCAACTACAAGGCGCCCGCGGTGCCGGCGAACGGACCCGTGGCCGCACCGGCACGAGGCGCGGGCAAGTGATCGGCGCCGACATCACGCCGATCACGCACGCACCGGTCGACTGGTTCGCGATCGCGCCCGAGATCTCACTGTTCGGTGCCGCACTCCTCATCGTCGTCCTGCGTTCGGTCGTACGCCACGATCCGAAGGTGCACCAGGCCTCGATGCTCATCGCGCTCGCAGGCGTCGCGGCCGCCGGCGTCTTCACCGGCGTCCAGTGGGGCTTCGTGCACGATAACGGCCCATACCAGGCCTTGAGCGGCCTCGTCGCGGTCGACGGTTTCGCGGTATTCATGCAATCCGTGGTCCTCGGGGCGACGTTCCTCGCCCTGTTGCTGTCCGGCGGCTACCTGCGTCGTGAGCACCTCGAGAGTCCCGAGTACTTCGCGCTCATGTTGTGTTCGGCTACGGGCATGATGCTCATGGCGTCGGCGAACGATCTCATCACCATCTTCTTGTCGCTCGAGATCCTGTCGATCGCGTTGTACGTGCTCGCCGCGTTCGACCGCCGGCGCCTCTCGTCGCAGGAGGCCGGCCTCAAGTACTTCCTGCTCGGATCGTTCTCGTCGGCCGTCTTCCTCTATGGCATCGCCCTCGTCTACGGGGCGACGGGAACCACGAACCTCAGCGGCATCGCGCAGTTCCTGGCGAAGGTCGTGCTCCTCCACGACGGCGTGCTGTTCGTCGGGTTCGCGCTCCTGTTGGTCGGGCTCGGCTTCAAGGTCGCGGCCGCGCCGTTCCACATGTGGACGCCCGATGTGTACCAGGGCGCACCGACTCCGGTGACCGCGTTCATGGCGTCGGCGACCAAGGCCGCAGCGTTCGCGGCGGTGCTGCGCATCTTCGTCGGCGCGTTCCGCCTGTACGAGGTCGACTGGCGACCGGCCGTCTTCGGGATCGCGGTGCTCTCGCTGCTGGTCGGGAGCATCGCCGCAGTTGTCCAGACCGACGTGAAGCGAATGCTTGCCTACCAGTCGATTTCGCACGCCGGATACGTCCTCATCGGAGTACAGGCGGCGACCGACAAGGGCACGAGCGCGGCACTGTTCTACGTCTGCACGTACGCCGTGATGGCCACGGGGGCGTTCGCGATCGTGATGCTCGTCGCACGCCGCGGCGACGACCGGCACGAGCTCTCCGACTACCGCGGGCTGGCGTCGGCGCGGCCCGTGCTCGCTGGCCTGCTCACGTTGTTCCTCCTAGCCCAGGCCGGCGTCCCGCTCACGGGCGGGTTCGTGGCCAAGCTCTCGGTGTTCAGCGCGGCGATCGACGTCGGTCAGTACTGGCTCGCGCTCGTCGGCATGCTCGCGGCGGTCATCGGCGCCTTCGTCTACCTGCGCATCGTCCTCGCGATGTACGCGCCGTCCGACGACGCGCCCGCGCCCGAGGGTGCCGGCATCGTCGTCGACGCGGGAACCGGTGTCGCCCTCACGATCGCCGCGGGTGCGATCGTCTTTTTGGGCGTCGTCCCGGGGATCATGTTGGACTTCGCCCGGGCCGCCACCCAACTCCTCGCCCACTAGCGAGCGGATTGGCGAGTCGTGCGCCGCGGCCCGGTTAGCGTACGTGCGCGTCTTCGTGACGAGGAGGTCCACCGTGCGCCGGATGTTCGCCCTCCTGGGCATCGTCATCTTCATCGTGTGCGCGGCCGCGCTGCCGGCGTCGGCCGCGACGATCGTCGTGTCGCCCACGACGGTGTCGACGTCGGGCACCGTGACGGTGTCGGGCGACGTCTCGGCCGGCGGAGTGCTCGGCTGCGCGGTTCCCGGCCCGGTCACGTTGATCTCGAACGCGTTCTCGGGGATCTCCGAGTTCGCCGGACAGGGCGCGGTGATGCTGCCCGTCGACGCGACCGGCCATTTCTCGTCGAGCGTGACCCTCAAACCGAGCGTCGCGGCCGGTACCTACACGATCACGGGCCGCTGCGGTGGCGGCAACCTCGGGGTCGTCGCAAGCCTCACGGTGACCGGGCTCCCGAGAACCGGGGCGTCGTTCGGTCCGCTCTCGAGCGCAGAGGTGCTCGCGATCGCGGCCGCACTCGTCGGGCTCGGCGTCGCCCTCGTGCGGACCGGCCGCCGGCGCGACCCGACGTCACCGGCGCGGACGACCTGAGGTCAGGCGCCTCGGCGCAGACGGAAGCGGCGGCGCTGGTCGCGCACATGGGCCTCGGCGGCCGCGGCCGCCTCGGCCGCCGCCTCGTGCATCGCGGCCAGCTCCCGTTCGTACGTGTCGAGCTTCGCCATCGAGAGCGTGTAGGCCGACTCGATCAGCTCGCGCGCGCCCGAGAAGTCGAAGAGGTCGCGCGCGTCGCGCGGGCGCGGGAGATCGATGATGTCGACGTGCTCGATCGCATGCCGGCGCTCGAGCTCGTAGCGCTGATTGCGCGCGTGCATGAAGCTGGTCATCACCACGTCGAGCGGTGAGCGCACGGCGTGGTCGCCGACGCTCGCAGACACGTTCAGCACGAAGACGCGGTCCACCGGGCCCGACAAGGCGTGCCAGAGCGGCACGTTGTTCACCACGCCTCCGTCGACCAGCCGGCGCCCGCCGTGCACCACGATGGGAAAGACGCCCGGGAGTGCCGAGCTCGCGAGCAGCGCGGGCTTCAGCGGTCCGCGCGCGATGACGACCTCTTCGCCGGTGTCGAGGTCGGTCGCGATCACGCGCAACGGGATCTCGAGATCGGAGAACGAGCGAGCCGGCGTGGAGTGGTGGATCAGCGCCGCAAGGCCGTCGTTGTCGAAGAGATGTGTGCCGCGTCGCACGATGTTCCACGCGCGATGGATGCGCCCGCCCGGAAAGACGTGGTCGGCCTGGAGTTGCTCCCATACCGCCGCGAGTTGTGCGACGCCCGTGAGGTTGGGCGCGTAGGCGACCGCCGCCCCGTTGAGCGCGCCGGCGGAGGTCCCGATGACGACGTCGGGCACGATGCCCCGTTCGAGGAGCGCGCGCAGCATCCCGACCTGGCTCACGCCCTGGTTGCCACCGCCCGACAGGACGAACGCGGTACGCGGTCGCGGCGGGGCGGGCGCGGGGTGCGCCCGGTGACCGGCCGGAAACGGCAACCTCGTTCCCATGGTCGGTTCATCGGCCGGTTCGCGGCGTGGCTTGTGGGGGATCGCGGCGGGCATCTACTCACGACGGTACCCAGGCCGGAGCGGTCGACAGTCCCCGCCCGCGCCCTTTCGACACGGTTCGTCACCGTAAAACAGCCCCCGCATATACTCCGCCCGACCCCGAAACAACCCGGCAACGGAAGCGCGCGTGACCGAGTTCTACAGGCAGTATCTCGCCGTCGCGGTCTTCGTTCTGGCCGCGTTCTTGATGGTCGGTGCGATGCTCGGCGTGGCGCGCGTTCTGCGCCCAAAGGTCCCGCAGGACGAGAAGTACATCACCTACGAGTCGGGATCCGACCCGCTGCCGCTGTTCGGCCAGATGAACGTCCGCTACTACGTCTACGCCCTGCTCTTCGTGATCTTCGACGTCGAAGCCGTCTTCATCTTCCCCTGGGCGGTCAACGTCGAGCCGCTGGGCTGGTTCGGGCTCATCGAGATGACCGCGTTCGTGGCCGTTCTGCTCATGGGGTTGGCCTACGTCTGGCGGAAGGGGCTGTTGCGGTGGGCCTAGTCAGTTCGGGCAAAACACCGAAACCACTCCAACACCTCCTGAACTACAGCCGGAAGTATTCGCTCTGGATGTTCCAGTGGGGCCTGGCGTGCTGCGCGATCGAGATGGGCGCCGCGCTCGCAGGCCCGCGCTACGACGTGATGCGCCTCGGCGTCATCCCGTTCCCGGCCAGCCCGCGCCAAGCCGACCTGATCGTCATCTCGGGCACTGTGACCGACAAGATGGCGCCGGCGATCAAGCGTCTCTACGAGCAGATGCCCGATCCGAAGTACGTCATCTCCATGGGATCGTGCGCGAACTGCGGAGGTCCCTACTGGGACTCGTACTCGGTCACGAAAGGCGTCGACCAGATCATTCCCGTCGACGTCTACGTTCCCGGCTGCCCGCCCCGACCCGAAGCGTTCATCCAGGGGATCGTGTTGCTGCAGCAGCGCATCATGAGCGAGGACCCGGCCGAGCGGTGGCGCGGGGTGACGCGGGAGCCGATCGTCGTTGGCTGATTCTCCCGTCGCGACCGAGGAGGTGCCCGCGCTGCGCGAGCAGGCCGCAGACGCGCTCACCCGACTTCAAGCCGAGCTGGATGACGCGATCGTCGAGCACGCCGGCATGTTCGGCGACGTCGTCGTGCGCGTGCGCCGCGACGCGTGGCGCCGCAGCGCGCAGGTGTGCAAGGACGGGCTCGGTTGCGACTACCTCTCGTTCATCGCCGGTATCGACTGGATGCCGACGCCGGCGGTCGTCGAAGAGGGATCGGGCGACACGTCCGCGCCGGCGCAGCCCAAGGACCAGACCTACGGCGTCGCGGGCAGCGACGGCCGGTACCAACTGCTCGCGCTCGTAGAGTCGACCCGGCGCCAGAGCTGGCGCGTGATCCTGAAGACGGATCTGCCCGACGACGACCTCCACGCGGAGTCGTGGGTGTCGCTGTACCCGGGCGCCGACTGGCACGAGCGCGAAGCCTGGGAGATGTACGGCTTCGTGTTCGACGGGCATCCGAGCTTGCGTCACCTCTATCTCCCGTCGGAGTTCGAGGGACATCCCTTGCGCAAGGACTATCCGTTGCTCGCGCGCGAGGTGAAGCCGTGGCCGGGTCTCGTCGACGTCGAGCCGATGCCCGGCGAGCCCGCCGACGATGACGCCCCAACGGGGACCGAGACAGGGGCGATCGAGGCGGGTGAATCGGCGTGACCACCACCAATCTCCCGCCGCCGGGGGACCTGCCCGAGATCGCGGTCGACCCGGCCGCGTTCCGCCACCTCGCCGACGCGCAGGTGAACGTCGAGCTCGACACCGGCGACATGGTGCTCAACATCGGTCCGCAGCACCCCGCGACGCACGGCACGTTGCGACTGGTCGTGCGCCTCGACGGTGAGCGCGTCGTCTCGGCCGATCCGATCATCGGTTACATGCACCGCGGCTACGAGAAGCTGACGGAGTTCCGTACCTACCCGCAGATCACGACGCTCATCAACCGCATCGACTGGCTCTCGTCGTTCGCGAACGAGGTGCCGTTCATCGAGGCGGCCGAGCACCTGATGGCGATCGAAGCCCCGCCCCGGGCGCAGTACCTGAGAACGATCCTGACCGAGCTGTCGCGCATCGCCACGTTCCTCTTGTTCCTCGGCGAGATGGGCCTGCAGGTCGGCGCGATCACGCCCGCCTTCTACGGCTTTCGCGATCGCGAGTACGTGCTCAACCTCATCGAGGCCGTGACCGGCGGGCGGTTCCACCCGAACTTCAACCGCATCGGCGGGATCAAGGACGACCTCCCGTGGGGCTGGATCTCGGAGTGTCGCGGTGTGATGAACAAGACGCTCGCGTCGTGCGACGAGTTCGACGATCTCGTCGTCGGCAACCCGATCTTCCAGAAGCGCACGCGTTCCATCGGCATCATCCCGCGGGAGCTCGGCGCCGCGTACGGCGTGTCGGGCTCGAACCTGCGCGCGTCGGGCGTCGACTGGGACCTGCGACGCGACGGTCCGAAGTACCTCGTCTACGACGAGCTCGACTGGCAGGTCTGGACGCACCCCGACGGCGACTCGTTCTCGAGGTACTGGGTGCGGCTGCAGGAGACGCGTGAGTCGGCGCGCATGGTGCTGCAGATGCTCGACCAGATGCCGAGCGGTCCGCTGATGGCGAAGGTGCCGCGCATCATCAAGGTGCCGGAGGGCGAGGTCTTCGTGAACACCGAGAACCCGCTCGGCGAGATGGGCTACTACGTCATCTCGAAGGGCGCGACCGGCCCGTTCCGCACCAAGATCCGCAGCGCGTCGTTCAGCAACGTCTCGATCCTGCCCTGGTTGCTGCGCGGCGTGTACGTGCCCGACATCGTCACCATTCTCGCGAGCCTGTATTTCATCCTCGGAGACATCGACAGGTGACCGCAATCGAGATCGGGTGGGGGACGACGCTCGCGATCAAGACGGTCATCGTGCTCGGCATCGTGCCGCTCACGGCCCTGATCCTCGGCTACGTCTTCTTGTTGAAGATGATGAGCCACATGCAGAGCCGGCTGGGTCCGATGGATCCGGGCGGTTTCCACGGCTGGTACCAGTTGATCGGTGACGGCATCAAGTTCCTCCAAAAGGAGGACATCATGCCGGGAGAGGCCGATCGGCGCGTGTTCGCGCTCGCTCCCGCGATCGTCGTGCTCTCGACCTTCCTGGTGTTCGTCGTCATTCCGGCCGGTCCGCGTGTCTCGGTGGCGTCGCTCGACTCGGCACCGTTCGCCAAGGGCGCGTTCGACGGCGTGGGCGTGTTCTACGCGCTCGCGGTCTCGTCGTTGTCGGTGATCGGCGTCTTGATGGCGGGTTGGGCCAGCTCGAACAAGTACGCATTGCTCGGCGCGCTCCGCGCCGCGGCGCAGCTCATCGCGTACGAGCTACCGCTCGTGCTCGCGGTCGTCGGAGTGGTGATCCAAACCGGCACGATGAGCCTGCAGGGCATCGTCAGCTTCCAACAGCACGGTTCCCTCTTCGGCTGGAGTGGCGTCGGCTTCCCGCTCATCCTCACGCAGTTCGTCGGCTTCGCGCTGTTCATGGTCGCCGCGCAGGCCGAGCTGACCCAGCCGCCGTTCGACATGCCGGTGGCGGAGTCGGAGCTCGTCGCCGGCTACATGGTCGAGTACACCGGCTTCCGGTTCTTGTTCTTCTTCATCGGCGAGTTCGGGACCGCGTTCGCGTTCGCGGCGCTCGCCGCCACGCTGTTCCTCGGGGGCTGGTCGGTGCCGTGGGTGCACGGCACTGCGGCCGACTTCCTCGGGCCCGTGGTGCTCTTCGCCAAGGTGATGTTCGTCGCGTTCTTGATGTTCTGGGCGCGTTTCACCTACCCGCGTTTCCGTGAGGACCAACTGCAGGCCATCGCGTGGAAGTGGCTCATTCCGGTCGCGTTGGCGAACATCCTCCTGACGGGCGTGTTGAAGGTGGCGTTCTGATGGGAGAGCGATGAAGCGCGAGATCAAGGGCATGCTCACCGGCCTCGGTGTCACGTTCCGCACGATGATGAAACCCGCGGTGACGGTGCAGTACCCGCACGAAAGAGAAGACCCGGCTCCGCGCGCACGTGGTGTCATCGCGCTCAAGGAAGAGAACTGCACGGTGTGCATGCTGTGCGCGCGTTCGTGCCCCGACTGGTGCATCTACATCGAGGGGCACAAGGAGCAACGCCCGCCTCGCCGCGAAGGCGGCCGCCCGCGCAGTGTCAGTCTGCTCGATCGGTTCGACATCGACTACGCGCTGTGCATGTACTGCGGCATCTGCGTCGAGGTCTGCCCGTTCGACGCGCTGTTCTGGAGCCCCGAGTTCGAGTATTCGGAGACGCGGATCGCCGAACTGCTCCACGACAAGCACAAGCTCGGCGAGTGGATGTCGACGGTGCCCGAGCCCGAGCCGCTCGAGCGGGGCGCGGAGGTGAAGGGCAAGAAATGATCGCGGAGAACGTGGCCTTCGGGATCATCGCGGCGGCGATGGCGCTCGGCGCGATCGGCGTCGTGCGCACGAAGAACGTCGTGCATGCCGCGCTCTATCTCGTGGTCGTTCTCGCGGGCGGTGCTGCGCAGTTCATTCTTCTCGGCCAGGAGTTCGTTGCCTGGGTACAGGTGCTCGTGTACATCGGAGCGGTGATCGTGCTGTTCCTGTTCGGCATCATGTTGACCCGCGCACCGATGCATCCGAAGGACTCGCTCGACAACGACCTCCGGTGGCCCGCGGCCGTGACCGCCCTCTTCTTGGTGGGGATCCTCGTCGGTCTGCTGGTGCACACGTTCCACGCCGACAAGGTCGATGTGCAGGCGCCCATCCGCACGGGGGAGATCACCAACTCGATCTTCACCACGTACATCATCCCGTTCGAAGTCGTGGGCGTGCTCCTGCTGGGCGCGCTGATCGGCGCAGTCGTCCTGGCGCGGAAGGACTAGGGATGCTGCTGAACGAGTTCCTGATCCTGGCTGCGTTCCTGTTCTGCACGGGCGTGTACGGTGTGCTGGCGCGCAAGCACGCGGTGCTCGTGCTCATGAGCGTCGAGCTGATGCTCGCCGGCGTCAACCTCAACCTCGTCGCCTTCGGCGCGTTCCACAACAACCCGATCGGCCAGGTGTTCGCGCTCTTCGTGCTCACGATCGCCGCGGCCGAGGTCGGGATCGGACTCGCGATCGTCTTGCTCATCTACCGCAATCTGCACAGTGCCGACCTCGACGACGTCGACACCCTGAAGGGCTGACCGGCGATGTTCTTCCTCGACCAGGCCTGGCTCGTCCCGCTGATCCCGGCGCTCTCGTTCGTCGTGATCCTGCTGTTCGGCAAGCGCATGCCGCGCCACGGCTCCGAAGTCGGGGTCGTGTCGGTCGGCGCGTCCTTCGTGCTCGCGTGTGGCGCTGTCGTCCGCTGGATCATGCGCGTCCAGGACGCCAAGGGCGGCTCCGCGCTGGGCGCGCTCGGCCGGAGCATCGGCCGCCTCGGAGCGGACAATGCCGAAGCACCCGTCCTTCCCGTCTTGCACCACGTCACCTGGTTCCAGAACGGCGGGGTGCGCCTGACTGCAGGCATCCAGATCGACGGCCTCGCGGTGGTGATGATGTTCGTCGTCACGCTTGTCTCGCTGCTCGTACACGTGTACTCGCTCGAGTACATGCGCGGCGACAGCCGTTTCACGTACTTCTACGCCATGCTCTCGCTCTTCACCGCGTCGATGTTGCTGCTCGTCGTGGCCGACAACACCCTGGAGCTCCTCGTGGGCTGGGAGCTCGTGGGCATGTGCTCGTTCGTGCTCATCGGCCACTGGTGGGAGGAGAAGCCGAATAGCGATGCGGCGCTGAAAGCGTTCCTGACGACAAGAACCGGCGACATCGGCTTGCTCACCGGCGTCATCATGACCTTCTTCATCGTGCAGCGCGCAACGGGCGTGGGCTCGTTCAACATCGTGGCGCTGAACTCGGCCGTGACGAATCCCAACGCGAAGGTCGGCCATACGCTCATCTTGTGGTGCGCGGCGGCGTTGATGCTCGCGATCGTGGGCAAGTCGGGCCAGTTCCCGCTGCACACGTGGTTGCCCGACGCGATGGCCGGCCCCACTCCGGTGTCCGCGCTCATCCACGCCGCCACGATGGTGGTCGCGGGCGTCTATCTCGGCGCGCGCGTCTACCCCGTTTTCTACAAGGGTTTCTCGATCGCCGACGGTGGGGTCAACCCCATGGCCGCGATCGGTGGAATCACCGTCATCATCGGGGCCCTGCTGGCGTTCGTACAGGACGACATCAAGAAGGTGCTGGCGTACTCCACGATCAGCCAGCTCGGCTACATGGTCATGGCGCTCGGCGTCGGCGCATGGACCGCAGCAGTGTTCCACCTGTTCACGCACGCGTTCTTCAAGGCCGACCTCTTCCTCGGCGCCGGCTCGGTGAGCCACTCCGGCTCGCACCACTCCTTCGACATGAAGACCGACATGGGCGGCCTCAAGAAGTACATGCCGCAGACGTACAAGACGTTCGTGATCGGTTCGCTCGCGCTCGCCGGTATCTTCCCGCTCGCCGGGTTCTGGTCGAAGGACGAGATCCTGGTCAACGCCGGGCACAACGACTACAAGCTCTTCCTCGTCATCGGCCTCGTCGGTGCGTTCATGACCGCGGCCTACATGACGCGCGTCGTGTACCTCACGTTCCACGGCGAGTACCGCGGTGCGCATGAACCCCACGCCATCCCCCACGTCGACGAAGCCGAGCACGACCCGATCGACACGGCCGCATCGGTCGAGCACGACGCCGAGGTCCACTCACCGCACGAGAGCAACCGTCTGCTCACCGGTCCGCTCTGGGTGCTCTCGTTCTTCGCGGTGTTCGCGGGCTTCTTGAACTTCCCGCATTTCGACAAGTTCGAGAAGTGGTTCCAGCCCCGCTTCCCGGCCGGGTTCGCCGAGATCCTGCACCCGGTCGCGTTCAACCCGATCCTCGCGACGGTCTCCGTCCTCGTTGCCGGGAGCGGCATCGGCATCGCCTGGGCCTACTACCAAGGCAAGCTGCCGCAGGGGCTGAGCGAACGCAACGCGCTCGCCCACGCGGGCAAGCGATTCCTCGTCAACAAGTACTACCTCGACTTCCTGTACGAGCGGGTCATCGTCGCCGGCATCAAGGGCCCGATCGCGGCGGGGGTCTACTGGTTCAACCAGAACGTGATCGACAACGTGTTGAACTACACCGGGCGCGGCGCGCAAGCGCTCGGTCGCGTCACCTACGACTACGTCGACCAAAAGGGTGTCGACGGTCTGGTCAACGGTCTCGCCACGCTCACCGGCGACTCCGGTGGCGAAGTGCGCAAGATCCAGACCGGTCGCTTGCAGTTCTACGCGCTCGTGCTCGTCGTCGCCGTCGTCGTGTTCGCCGGCGTCCTTTGGATCGCCACCTAGGCAAGGGGAATCGGCTCGATGCATTCCTGGTTCGACTCCTGGGCGCTGACCCTCGTGGTCTTCATACCGGCTATCGGCGCGGTCATCACGATGCTCCTCCCGCGCGAAGAAGAAGAGGCGATCAAGTGGACCGCGCTCCTCACGACCCTCGCCACGCTCGGGTTCACGATCGCGACCATCGCCAAGTTCGACTTCGGTAAGACGAGCACCCTGCAGTTCAGTGTCACGAAGAACTGGATCGACGTCATCAACAGCCACTACCACGTCGCGGTCGACGGCATCTCGCTGCCGATGCTCGCCCTGTCGTCGTTCATCACCGTTCTGTGCGTCATCTACTCGTGGAACCATTTCCCCGAGCCGCACAACCCCAAGGCCTTTCTCGCACTGCTGCTGATCCTCGAGGTCGGCATGAACGGCACCTTCGTGGCGCAGGACCTGATCCTGTTCTTCATCTTCTTCGAGATCGTCCTCCTCCCGATGTTCTTCATGATCGGGGTGTGGGGCGGCCCGAACCGCGAGTACGCGTCGATCAAGTTCTTCTTGTTCACGTTGTTCGGCTCGGCCCTGATGCTGCTGTCGTTCCTGGCGCTCTACTTCAAGGTCGACGTCCCGGGCGTCGGGCACACGTTCGACATGGTGTTGCTCTCGAAGGCGGCGGGCTCCGGCGTGGTGCACGGCACCCAGCTCCTGATATTCGGCGGGCTGTTCATCGGCTTCGCGATCAAGGTGCCGATGTTCCCCTTCCACACGTGGCTGCCCGACGCGCACACCGAGGCGCCCACCGTCGGCTCGGTGCTCCTGGCTGCGATCCTGCTGAAGCTCGGTACGTACGGCTTCATCCGCATCGCGCTCCCGATCCTTCCGGAGGCCGCCAAGAGCTGGGCCCCCTGGATCGGCTTGCTCTCGGTGATCGGGATCATCTACGGCGCGCTCGGATGTCTCGCGCAAAAGGACATGAAGCGCCTGATCGCCTTTTCGTCGGTCGCGCACATGGGTTTCGTCATGCTCGGGATCTCGACGCTCACCACGTTCGGCATCAACGCCGCGATCTTCGGGATGGTCGCGCACGGACTCATCACCGGAATGCTGTTCTTCATCGCCGGGTCGGTGCAGCACAACTACGGAACCCGCGAGCTGTCCCGGCTCGGCGGTCTGCTCAAGCAGGCGCCGAAGATGGGCTGGATCCTCGGCTTCTGTGCGATGGCGAGCCTGGGGCTCCCGGGGCTCGCGGGCTTCTGGGGTGAGTTCCCGGCCGTCCTGTCGACCTTCAACCCGGGCGGGAACCTGTCGCAGCCGCTGTTCCGCACCTACATGGTCGTCGCCGCGATCGGCACCGTGCTCGCGGCCGGCTATCTGCTCTGGATGCTGCAGAAGGTCGCGTTCGGCGTACCGAAGCCCGAGTTCGCCGGCGCCCACATCCACGACGTCAACTCCTTCGAGTGGACGGCCTGGGTGCCGATCCTGTTGTTGATCGTCGCGCTCGGCGTCTTCCCGAACCTCATCTTCCGGGTCACCGACGATGCGGTGGCGTGTCAGACCGCGGCGCCCTTCGTGTCGAAGACGACCACTCCGGTCTCACCAACGCTCAAGTGTCCGGCGTCGCCGCTCCCCGCGCAGACCACGGCGAAGGTCTCCGGAGGCTGACGTGCTGCTCGCCGCGACCGCGCACATCCCGACCCCGGCATTCGACTGGCACGCGTTCGCGCCCGATCTCGTTCTCGTGGCGACGATGGTCGTGGTGCTGATCGCGGATCTGCTCCTGCCCGACCGGGAGACCTGGCGGACGTCGAGCATCACCGCGGTCGGCCTGCTCGGCGCGCTGATTCCCATCGCGACCCTCGCGCACTCCGGTCACGACCGGTCGCTCTTCGACGGCGCCTACGTCGTCGACCACTACGCGCTCGCCTTGAAGGCGTTCTTCATCATCGCGACATACATCACCGTGCTCTTGTCGGTCGACTACATCGCCGAGGGCGACTACTACAACGGCGAGTTCTATTTCCTCTTGCTCGTCTCGGCCTTCGGCATGAGTGTCATGGCCGGCGCGCGCGATCTCATCACGCTCTTCGTCGCGCTCGAGACGATATCGATTCCCACCTTCGTACTCGCCGGGTTCCGCAAGCACGATCGGGCCTCGAACGAAGCAGGGGTGAAGTACTACCTGATCGGAGTGCTGTCGTCGGCGCTGATGCTGTACGGGATGTCGCTCATCTACGGCGTCACCGGCGCCACCAAGCTGTCCGGCCCGAACAGCATCTCCTCGTACATGTCGCAGCACGGAACGGTTCCATTGGTCGCGGTCGCGATGTTCCTCTCGCTCGTCGGGTTCGCGTTCAAGGTCAGCGCCGTCCCCTTCCACTTCTGGGCTCCCGACACGTACGAAGGTGCTCCCACGCCGGTGACCGCGTTCTTGTCGGTCGCTTCGAAGGCCGGCGGGTTCGTCGCGCTCATCAACATCGTGTACTTCGGCTTCTTCCTCCCGAACGGCCGGGCGGCCAACTCGTGGTGGCCGGTGCTCTGGGTGCTCGCGGCGTTGTCGATGACCCTCGGCAACCTCTCCGCGTTGCGTCAAACCAACATCGTGCGGATGCTGGCGTATTCGTCGGTCGCGCAGGGCGGATTCATGCTGGTGCCGTTCGCGGCGGCCGGGATCGCGGGTGCCGACGGCCATCCCGACAAGGCCGCGGCCGCGATGAGCGCGGTCGTGATCTACCTGCTCATCTACGGCGCCATGAACCTGGGGGCGTTCGCCGTTGTGATCGCGGTCGCGCGCCGTACCCGCACCGCGGAGATCTCTTCGTACGACGGATTGTTCCAAACCGCCCCGACGCTCGCGGTCGTCATGGGGATCTTCCTCGCCTCGCTCGCCGGCATCCCGATCTTCGCGGGTTGGTTCGCCAAATTCGTGATGTTCCGGGCGATCATCGACGCCGGGACGGGTTGGGCGATCGCACTGGCGATCATCGCCGCGGTCAACTCGGTCATCGCGTTCTTCTATTACGCCCGCCCGATTCGGGCGATGATCTTCCACCCGCCGGCGACCGAGGATCGCACGCCGTTCGTCATCCCGCAGCCGCTCTTCGCCGCGATCGCCCTGAGCGTCGCGGTGGTGGTCGTGGTCGGCGTCTATCCGCAGGTCTTCGCCCGGGTCGGAGAGCTCGCGTTCTGACGCGAGCGCCCGCGCGGTGGATCAGCTAGCTGTGTTGACGTGAGCACCGTCGTCGCGCAGCTCACGCAGCTGATCCACCGGGAAGGCCCGATCACCTTCGACCGGTTCATGGAGATCGCCCTCTACGGAGAGGGCGGTTTCTTCGCCGCGGGCCACGGCGCCGGGCGCGCGGGTCGCGACTTCGTCACGAGTCCGGAGGTCGGCCCGCTCTTCGGTGCATGTACGGCACGCGCGCTCGACCGGCTGTGGCGCGCCCTCGACGAGCCCGACCCCTTCCTCGTCGTCGAGGCCGGTGCCGGCAACGGTCGTCTCGCCCGCGAGGTGCTCCGCGCCGCACCCTCGTGTCTCCGCGCGCTCCGGTACGTTCTGGTCGAGCGGTCGGCGACGCTGCGCGCCGAGCAGCGGACGCGCCTTGCGATCGAACCGGCCGACGAGGCACTCGGGCCGTTCGTGCGGCGCGCCAACCAGGACGACCCCGTACCCGCACCGTCGGCCGGACCGGTGTTCACCGCGCTCGAGGAGTTGCCCGCGCTCTCGGCCTCGGCCGCCGTCGTGCTCGCGAACGAGCTTCTCGACAATCTGCCCTTCGGGATCGCGCAGTGGGACGGACGACGTTGGCTCGAGGTGCGTATCGGCCTGCTCGGCGTCGATCGCTTCGAGGAAGTGCTCGTACCGACCGATGCCGACCTCGGGTATGTCGTCACTCCGGGGACGCGGGTGCCCATGCCGACGGGAATGGACGAGTGGTGGCGTGCGTGCGAGGGGGTCGTGCGAACCGGCTTCGTGCTCGTCATCGACTACGCGACGACCGTCGCCGAGCTCGGTGCTCGACCGTGGCTGCGCACATACCGTGCCAACTCGGTCGGCACCGACCCGCTCGACGCGCCGGGCGAGCAGGACATCACGGCCGACGTCGTGCTCGAACAGCTCGAGGCCGCCGCCCCGTTCGCGCGCGTGCGAACCGACCGACAGGCCGATTGGCTCGCCGCGCTCGGCATCGACGAGCTCGTAGCTGTTGGGCGCAGCATCTGGGAGGCGGGCGCCGACCGCGGCGACATCGAGGCGTTGGCGGGGCGCAGCCGTGTCTCCGAGGCGGCCGCGCTCTGCGATCGCGGTGGTCTCGGCGCGCATCACGTCGTGCTCTTCGCCTCGAACGGTGCTGCCGGCCGCGACTTCGCCTGGTAGCCGGCGTCGTCCGCCGCTCGGTGTGACTAGCCTCCGCGGGCATGGCCGAGACGCTGTCCGCACTGCTCCAAGAAGGCCGCACCTTTCCGCCGCCACCCGACTTCGCGAAGCACGCGTTGATCACCGATGCGAGCGTCTACGACGACGCCGAGCGCGACTGGCAGGGCTTCTGGGCGAAGCAGGCGCTCGCGCTCGACTGGCACCGCGAGTGGGACACCATCCTCGAATGGGAGCTGCCGTTCGCGAAGTGGTTCGTGGGCGGCAAGCTGAACGTCTCCGAGAACTGCCTCGACCGTCACGTCCGCGCCGGCCACGGCAACCAGGTCGCGCTGCATTGGGAGGGCGAGCCCGGCGACAGCCGCGCCGTGACGTACCAGGACCTCCTCGACGAGACCTCCCGGGTCGCGAACCTGCTGCGCGAGCTCGGCGTCGTCAAGGGTGATCGGGTCGCCATTTACATGGGGATGGTGCCCGAGACCGCGGCGGCGATGCTCGCCTGCGCGCGTGTCGGCGCCGCGCATTCGGTGGTCTTCGGTGGATTCACCGCGCAGTCGCTCCGAGACCGCATCAACGACGCACAGGCACGCGTGCTCATCACCGCCGACGGCGCCTGGCGCCGCGGTTCGGTCGTGCCCCTCAAGCAGATCGCCGACGAAGCGCTGGCCGAAACCCCGTCGATCGAGCACGTCGTCGTGTTACGGCGCACCGAGTCGGAGTGCGCGATGCAAGCAGGACGCGACCTGTGGTGGCACGACGACGTCGGCCGCCAGAGCACGCAGTGCACGCCCGAGTCGATGGACGCCGAGGATCTGCTGTTCATCCTGTACACGTCGGGCACCACGGGACGGCCGAAGGGCATCATGCACACGACCGGCGGCTACTTGACGCAGGTCGCCTACACGCACAAGTACGTCTTCGACTTGAAACCGGAGACCGACGTCTACTGGTGCACGGCCGACGTCGGATGGGTCACCGGCCACTCGTACATCGTCTACGGGCCGCTCGCGAACCGGGCCACGTCGGTGCTCTACGAGGGCACGCCCGACCATCCCGGCCGCGACCGGCTCTGGTCGATCGTCGAGAAGTACAAGGTGACGATCTTCTACACCGCGCCGACCGCGATCCGGACGTTCATGAAGTGGGGTGACGATCTCCCGGCGGCGCACGACCTCTCGTCGCTGCGCCTGATCGGCACAGTGGGCGAGCCCATCAATCCCGAAGCGTGGATTTGGTACTACGCGAAGATCGGGGGCGAGCGTTGTCCGGTCGTCGACACGTGGTGGCAAACGGAGACCGGCGCGATCATGATCAGCGCGCTGCCGGGGGCCACAACCCTGAAGCCGGGAAGTGCAACGTTCCCCCTGCCCGGTATCGGCGCCGACATCGTCGATGACGCCGGTCTGCCGGTCGCGATTCCCGGGGGCGGCTACCTCGTGCTGACCCGTCCGTGGCCGTCGATGTTGCGCGGTATCTGGGGCGACACCGAGCGCTACCGCGAGACGTACTGGTCGCGGTTCGGTGACAAGTACTTTGCCGGCGACGGCGCCAAGCGCGACGACGACGGCTACTTCTGGCTGCTCGGCCGGGTCGACGACATCATGCTCGTGGCCGGGCACAACATTTCGACGACCG
>JBBQGQ010000040.1:0-33112 GCA_038323195.1 Acidimicrobiia bacterium
GAGTGGGCTTCGCGAGCTCGCAGTTGACGAACGTGATCCTCTCGGACGTCGATCCGGAGAAGGCCGGCGTGGCCAGTGGCGCGAACACGACGGTGCGCCAGGTCGGTCTCGCCCTCGGTATCGCGACCTTCGCATCCTTCATCGACGCGTCGACGCGCGCCGGCGGTTCGCCCACTGCGGTCGCCAACGGCGCGCGTCCCGCGCTGTTGTTCGCGGGCGCGGTTGTGGCGCTCGGCGCGGGTATGTCGATCCTCATCCCGCGCGTCGTGGTCGCACGGCAATCGATCGCCGAGGACGCGGTGAGCGCGTTCGAAGCGATCGACGTCGTCTGACGGCGCGCGCCTACCGGGCGAGACGAACCGGCAACGACTTCAACGCGTTGTTGAGATTCGACCTCACTCGCACCGGCTCGCCCGTCGGCTCGATCGTCGGGAACGTCGCGAGCAACTCCTCGAAGAACACGCGCCCCTCGAGCCGGGCCAGGTGCACACCGAGGCAAAAGTGCTCGGCGATCCCGAACGACAGGTGCGGGTTCGGTGACCGGTGGATGTCGAAGCGCTGCGGGTCGTCGAAGACGTCTTCGTCCCGGTTGGCCGACGTGTAGAACATCACGACCTTGTCGCCCGCCGCGATCTCGACGCCGCGCAACTCCGTGTCGCCGGTAGCCGTGCGCCGGAAGTAGTGCAGCGGGTTGTCGTAGCGCAGGATCTCCTCGACCGCGCCCGGCACGAGTCCAGGATCGGCGCGCAGGTCGGCGAGCTGATCGGGATGGTCGAGCAGAGTTCTGAGACCCGACGAGAGCATCGTCTTCGTGGTGTCGTTGCCTGCCGTGACGAGCTGTACGAAGAAGCTGCCGAAGTCGACGTCGGTCATGTACTGCCCGTTGAAGTCGGTCTCGAGCAACAGGGTCGTGAGGTCTTCACGCGGCGGCTCTTGTCGCCTCACCGCGGCGAACTCGATCGCGTACATGGCCATGTCGATCGTGCCCTGCGACACGTCCGCTACATAGTCGGCGTCCTGCCCGCTCGTATTCATCTCCGCGAGCCGGTGGATGAAGGGCAGATCGTCGACGGGCAGGCCCATGAGCTGACCGATCACGCGCGACGGCAGCGCGGACGTGACATCGTGGACGAACTCGACGTCGCCCTGCTCGCCCGCCGTCGCCATGATCTCGCGACAGATCGAGCGGATCTGGTGTTCCATGTCGGCGATCACGCGGGCCTTGAACCGCGGCGCGATGGGGCGCCGGTAGTCGACGTGGCGCGGCGGGTCCATGGCGAGCAGCATGTTGCGCATCATGTCGAGCTGTGCGGGCTCGAGGTTCTCGAGCATGACCCCGCCCTCGCTCGCGGAGAACAGCTTCGGTTCGCGCGCGACGTGCACGACATCGGCGTGCTTGAGCACCATCCAGTATCCGGGCTCGCCGGACATCTCCTGGAAGTACACGGGCTGGGTGCGGCGCAGCTCGGCGAGCACCGCGTGCGGCGGCGCGCCGACATAGGTATCGGGGTCGTAGAGGTCCTGGATCACGAGTCGACCAGCACCGGCGGGCGGGGCAGCCCCATCTGCTCGCACATCGCGAGGTAGAACGCGAGTGTGCCCGCACCGTCGGCGACGCTCTCGACGTTGCCGTCGGCGTCCAGGTTCAGGTTCGCGCCGTACATCTGGAACCAGACTCGGGTGTCGTCCTCGACGCACTGGAGCGTGTGCACCGATCCCGCGGGCTCGTACAGGAACGACCCGGCTCGGTTCACGTAGTCGTACTCCTTGTACTTCCACGCGCCCGAGGTCGTGTACCCCCACACCGGACCCGTGTGACGGTGCCTCTGTACCTCGAAGCCGGACATGAAGATGTTCTCGACGATCCAGAGGCCCTCGCGCTCTTTGACCTGGAGCACTTTGAGCTGGTTGCCACCACCGATGTCGACAAACGGCAGGTCGTCGGCGCCGATGTGGACGGCGCGGGGTGCGGACTCGATCAGGGCCATGACGTTCCTCCGACTCGGGACATCACCGTTCGACGCGAGAGACTAGGTCTGTTGTGACGCTCCTACGACCGCGTTGGGTCGCCGGCCATTTGCTCGTGCTGGTGCTCTCGGCCAGCTTCATCGCACTCGGATTCTGGCAACTCGCCCGCAACGACCACAAGCAAAGGCTGGTCCGTGACGCGCGAGCGGCGTTCGCCGCGCCCGCGCCCGACGTCTCGGGGTCCGTACCGCCCGGCAGCCGGGTGGAAGCGTCGGGTCACTACGACACGGCGCACGAGGTGCTGCTCCGCAACCAGGTCCACGACGGCAAGGACGGCGACGACGTGCTCACTCCGTTGGTGCTCGCCGACGGCTCGGCCGTGATCGTCGATCGAGGCTGGGTCGCCGCGACCGGCGACCGGCAGGCACCGATCAACACGGTGGCCGCGACAGGAGCGGTCGTGGTGCGCGGCATCGCGCACATCTCGAGCCCGTTGCGCGCGCAGGACGCGGTCAGCAATATCGGTGGGCACCTCGCGCTGCCGCGCGTCGACCTCGGCCGCATCGCTCGCGAGGTCGCCCGCCGGCTGCAACCGCGCTGGGTCGAGGCTCAGGCGCAGACGCCTCGGCCCGCGGCGGGTTCGCCCGCACTGCCACAACCGCCGGCGCCCGACCAGGTGAACCACATGGAGTACGCGATCGAGTGGTTCTCGTTCGCCGCGATCGGGATCATCGGTTGGCCGATCGCGTTGATGGGTTTCGCGCGCCGGCGCGGAGGGTTTTCAACCCCGGATCGTGGCGACGAGGGCGACGACCGCCAGCACGCTGCACGCGACGCCGGTGATGCGGCGTAGCAACATGCCAGGCAGGACGCGGACGAGCTGACGCCCGCTGATCGTCGCGATCGCCGACACGGACAACAGCGCGAGCTCGGCGCCGAGCCCGACGCTGAGCGGCGAGTGATACCGCGCCGCGAGATTGGCGGTCAGCACCTGGGTGAGGTCTCCCCACTCGGCGAGGAAGATGACGACGAACGCGGTGACGACGACCCGCCGCACACGTAGGGCCGTCTCCTCGACGACCTCCTCGGCGAAATGCTCCTCGTCCGCTTCCTTCTCGAGAAAGGCGAGCGCCGCGCCCACCGCGAACAAGATCGCGACCAGCCCGTCGACCGCGCGGTGCGGCAGCACGTGGAAGAGCCCGACACCCACACTCACCGCGATCGCGACGTGCACGGTGAACGCGAGTGCGGCCCCGACCCATACCGCGAGCGGGCGACCGCGCGACGCGAGGAGGAGCGACGCAAACATCGTCTTGTCGGGCAGTTCGCCGAAGAAGATCAGCGGGAACACCGCCAGGACGATCCCGAGACGCATCCGGGCGTTCTACCCGATCACCACGACCCCGCGAGCGGGTTACTCGACAGGGACGACGGGGTGGGCGTCTGCGTCGAGCTGGTGCAGGTATTCGCTGATGCCGTAGCCGACCGCTCCGTTGTAGTGCCAACGGGCCAGGCCCTCGTTGACGATCGTGGTGTTCGGCTTCACGCCCGCGCGCCCAGGCGAAACGCGCAGGATCTCGGCGTCGAGCTCGTGCACGCGTCCTTGCTTGTCGGTGGCGTGCACGTGCGTGGCCGTGTGCGTCACACCGTCGTCGGCGAGCTCGGTCGTGACCTTCCACTCGCGGATGCTCACGTGAGCACCGTCGGTCCACACCCAGCCCCGATGGAGGTCACCGGCGTCGGTGCCGATCCGGATGCCCCCGAAGTGGGTGTCGTCGCCGATGTTGATCGAGAACCAGCGCCACATATTGGGTGCGCCCCACCGGCGCGGACCCCACGACTTGTCGCGGTTGCCGCGCGCGTCGACCAGCTCGTGGCGCGTCCCGTCGACATCGATCCAGCCGGACCACCGACCCGCCTGTTCGAGATGCCCCTTGCCGACGATCGCCCCGGTCGCCGCGCTCGCACCGCTCCCCAAACGACCCTGGCCGTCGACGCCAACGGCGGGTGTGAGCGCATCGAACGTGAGATCGAGCGCAACCCGGTCGACGTCGGCGGTGAGCCGCCACGACTGCATCGGCGCGAGACGTTCGTAGCGCACGCCGCCGACCGCGAGATCGTCGTCGGTCATCTCGTGCTGCTCGCGGGTGGCACTGAAGTGCGCGAGCTCGCCACCGGGCAGCCACACCGCCAGCGAGACGTCGATGGTTCCTTCGTTCGGGCGCACCCCGATGCGCGTGAACAGACCCGCATCGGCGACCGGGCAGTACGCGTTGAAGTAGTAGCTCTCGGACCAGGCGCGGTCGCCTTCGACCGGATGGGCGAAGTCGTGGCGGGCTTCGAGTATCGGCATGGGCCGACGCTACGTCAACTCCCGACGGCTTTCACGAGCGACGCGTCGTTGAAGGCGATCAGGTAGGCCGTCCCGTCGGGACGCCGGCCGATTCGCGTGACCGACGCGATCTCGAGCTGCATCCGCCAAGTGGCCCGATCGTCGACGCGCAACGCGCCGCATACGGCCGCCTTGATCGGCGACACGTGACTGACCGCGACGACGAGATCGTCGCTGAGCACGTCGGTACAGAACGAGAGGACGCGCGCGGCGACGTCGGAAAGCCGCTCACCGCCGGGCGGCGCGAACTCCGGGTCGTTCCGCCACCGCGCCCAGTCGTCTCGCGACACGTCCGTCAGCGCCAGGCCGTCCCACGAGCCGTAGTCGAGCTCGATCAACCGGTCGTCGACCTCGACGGCGCGACGGTGGCGAGCCGCGATCGCGGCCGCGGTGTCGCGCGCCCGTTGGAGCGGGCTGCTCAGCACGCGCGTCACCGGTTCCGACGCGAAACCTTGCGCGAGCGCGGCTACCTGCTCCGCGCCGAGATGGCTGAGGGGCGCGTCGATACGTCCCTGTAACCGGCCACCGCGATTCAGCTCGGTCTGGCCGTGACGAACGAACGCGATCACTCGCCCTCCCCGACGATCGTCAGACGGCCGCATCGCAGCAGGTCACGGCGACGGGTCGCGTCGCGCAGACCGAAGCGCGACCACGTCCACCAGGCGGCCGCAGCGCCGAGCAGCTCCTCTCCTACCACGACGGGCCAAGCGCCGAGCAATGGTGCGTCCGGCCGCGCCACGCCGAACGCGGGCCACCAGAACACCTCTTTGTGAGCCCAGGCCGCGCTCAGAACGAGACCGGCGAACCAGCCGATCGCGAGGCCGAGCGCGCGCCGGCGGCGGAGTCGGCGGCCGCGTCCGCTGGTCGCGAGCATCGTGGCGATCAGCACCAGCGTCGCGGCGAGCAGCGTGTGCGCGTAGGCCTGGGCGCCGAACGGCAGGTCGATCACCTCGGGCAGCAGGGCCCCGGCGACGATCAGGCGGAAGTCGAGTCCGGGACTCTGGAACACGTTCCAGACGCCGAAGATCGCGCCGAAGACGAACCACAGGAGCATCAGCGGTCACTCTTCGGGGGCGGGCGCGTCGAGCGCGGCGTTCACGAGTGCGTCGGCCTCGGTGTTCTCGGCGCGCGGAACGTGCTGCAGGTCGACGTCGTCGTAGCCGGCGAGCAACTTGCGCACCTCCTCGAGGAGCGGTCGGAGATGGGGCTGTTTCACCTTCCACGTGCCCTTCACCTGCTCGACGACGAGCTTCGAGTCGGCGCGTACGCGCACGCGGCGGGCGCCGAACGGCGCGGCCGCGTCGAGCCCGGCGATCAGTGCGCGGTACTCGGCGACGTTGTTCGTCGTGACACCGATGCGCTCGCTCACGGCGGCCAGTGGCCGGGGCGGATTGGTCGACGGATCGAGCACGACCGCCCCGATCGCGGAAGGTCCCGGATTCCCGCGCGACCCGCCGTCACAGTAGATGAGGATCTCTGCGAGTTGTCGCGCGTCCGTGGACTCGCCGAACAACGGCTCTTGCGTCACGGCACGAGAATCGCGGCGCAGTTGTCGCAGTACGACACGACGCTTCCCGCGGCGCGGCGGATCTGCTCGGCTTCCGTCGACGGGATCGTCAGGTGGCACGCCTGGCACGTCGTGCCGACGAGCCGGGCCGCACCGGCGCCGCGGTTCTGCGCCCGCCGGCGTTCGTACTCGCGTAGGAGCGACTCCGCGATCGGCTTGGCCAGATCGGCCCGCGCCTCCGCCTCTCGGCCGATCTCGTCGTCGAGCTCCTTCTCCGTCTCGGCGATCGTGGCGCGCAACCGCGCGACGGTTTCGTGCAGGGCGGCGATCGCGGCGTCGAGCGTCGCAAGCTCACCGTCGAGCGCTTCGCGCTTCTCCATGACCTCGAGCTCCTCGTCTTCGAGGTCGGAGCGGCGCCGGAGCAACATGTCGATGTCGGCCTGCATCGCCTGTAGCTCGCGGGGCGACGAGATCGTTCCCGAGTAGAGGCGCTTGTTGACCTCCTCGGCGCGCTCTCCCACCACCTGCGCCTCGTCGTCGATGCGACGCTCCTCGGCGTGCACCACGCGATGGCGCTCGCTCAGTGCGTCGCGTTCTGCAACCGTGCGTCCCAGCTCGGCGGCGCGCGCCGTCATTTCCGCGCGCTCGGGCATCGCATCGCGCCGGTGGCGCAGCTGATCGAGCGTGATGTCGCGCTCCTGCACCAGCAAGAGGGCTTCGAGCTCCTCGAGGCTCACGTCACGGTCCCGGCGCGGCGGTCGACGGCGGCGACGTGTGCTTCGGCACGGTTACGGGTGGGCGTTTCTTCTTCGTGGCCGTCGACACCGGTGGCGCCGCCGCCGGTCCGGTCGTCGGCGTCGCGTTGCTCACCGGAACCGGGCCCGCGGGCACGGTTGGCGAGGATGATCTGAAGGTGACCTTGCGGCCGAGCTCGGTGATGAAACGTGACCGCGTGAACGAACCCTCGCCCGGCGGCTGGAAATCGAGCGGGGGCACCGGCCCCGACGCGAAGGTCATGAACTTCCGCCAGATCTGCGCGGGATAGGTCGCCCCGAAGACGCGGATCCCGCCGACGTTCGTCATCGGGATCTCGCCGACGGGGTTGCCCATCCAGACCGCGGCGGTGTACTGCGGCGTGTAGCCGACGAACCAGGCGTCCTGGTTGTGGTCGGTGGTGCCGGTCTTGCCCGCCGCGGGCCGCGGGAAGCTGCCCAGCGTGCTGCTGGCCGTGCCGTTGTGCAACACGTTCTTCAACATGTTCGTCTCGGTGCGCGCGACATTCGGCTCGAGCACCTGCACGCCGCCGCTGGGCGCCAGATAGATCGTCTTGCCGCTGCGGTCGACGATCTTCATGATGAAGCTCGCGCGCTTGAGGACACCGTTGTTGGCGAGCACCGAATAGGCCTGCGCCATGTCGAGCGGGTGAACGCCGTTCGTCCCGAGCGTCGTCGACACGACCGGCTGGAAGTTCGCGGTGTTGATGCCCATCGATTTGGCGGTCTGGATGACGGTCTTCACGCCGTCGGTACCGAAGTTGCCGGGGCCCAGCGAGAGCTCGGTCCGCACGAAGGCACAGTTGTCGGAGCGAGAGATCGCGCGCGTCAGCGTGATGGTGTCGCCGCCACAGTCGTCGCTCTTCCCGCCGATGTTGTAGAACGAGTTCGGCCCGGAGCCCTGGTTGAGCCGCCAGCTCAACCGCCCGGTCGACACAGTGTCGTTCGGCGTATAGCCGCGACTCAACGCGGCCGCGAGCGTGAACACTTTGAACGCGGAGCCGGCCTGACGCCCGGGGCCTTCCGTGGCCGGGTCGAATTGCATCTGCGCGAACGTGCGACCGTTCGCGATCGCACGCACGCCGCCGTCGGAATTGTCGATCACCACGAGCGACGCGGTGAAGGGCGACTGCGGAAGCACGGTGGTGACGGCGACCGACGCCTCGAACTGCAGCGGAGGATCGTACGACGTGTAGATCTTCAAGCCGCCACGGAACACCGCATTGGCACGCGCCTGTTGGGTCGAACCGAGCACCTCGGCCGGATCGCCGGACACCGTCGGATCGTCGGTGAGCAAGACGTTCTTGACCTCGTCCATGTAGTAGTCGAGCGGCGCGGAGTTCGGGTAGCTGACCGACGTCGGCAACGGCACCGACTTCGCCGCCAGGGCGGCTGCAGGTTTCGCTTTCCTGTTCGCGACCATCGCATCGAGCACTTCACTGCGCCGGCGGGCCGCGGCACCGGGATGCTTGATCGGGTTCAGGGCCTCAGGCGACTGGATGAGGCCCGCGAGAAGCGCCGACTGGGCGAGGTCGAGCTTGGCGAGCGGGGTCAACGGGAAGTAGCGCTCGACGGCGGCTTGCACCCCGTACGCGGCGTTGCCGAAGTAGACGAGGTTCAGGTAGTCCTCGAGGATCTGGCTCTTGGTCAGTTGCTTCTCGAGCTCGATCGCGAGCACCGCCTCCCGCGCCTTCGTGGTGAGGTCGCGCTTGCGGCCGACGCTGAACGTGTTCTTCACCAGCTGTTGCGTGATCGTTGACCCACCCTGCGCGATGCTGCCGACGTCGACGTTCTTGAACAACGCCCGGGCGGTTCCGGCCCAGTCGACGCCGTGGTGCTCGTAGAATTTCCGATCCTCGATCGAGATGACCGCGTCGATCAGGACCTGCGGGACGTCCTTCAGCTTCACCGGCGAGCGGTCCTCGGTCGCGAGCGTCGCCATCACCTTGCCGTAGCGGTCGTAGACGACCGAGCGGGCCGCGGGCGCGTTGATCGTCACCTCGAGGTCGCCGATCGGGGTGGTCGCGTGGGCGAGCGGCGAGGCCGCGGGGCCGAGCAGCGCGAGGGAACCCGCGAGCGCGGCACCGCCGAAGGCCACCGTCACCAAGAACTTGAGGCAGAACTTGAGGCCTTTCACGGGTGCGACCAGGATGGCACACGGCGAGCCGCGGGCCCGGTTCGCCCGTCAGCCGTCGGACGGAACCGGCGGCGGCCGCGGCCCCGGGTCGTCGCGCTCGGCCGCGACCAGCGCCCGGACCTCCGCCACCGCGGCCTCGAGGTCGTCTCCCGCGAACTCGACCTCGGTCGCGCCGGACGGGTCGAGGAAGCAGAGCACGCCGCGTGTGACGGGCTCACCTGTCGCCTCCGCGACCGCCAACGCGTACGCAGCAGCCTGGATCCGGTAGTGGCTGATGCGGTCGGCGCGTGTGTCGGCGTCGACCGCGTCGGTCTTGTAGTCGACGACCACGAGCCCATCGTGGTCACGGAAGACGAGGTCGACGTAGCCCTCGAGCATGATGCCGTCGAGCGGGACCGCGACGTAGGTCTCGCGCCAGTGCGAACATTCCGACGCGCGCTGCACGGTCGGACTCGCGACCGCGGCCCGCGTCAACGCGGCGATGGTTTCCTCGTGGCCGAGGACACCTTCGGCCGCAGCTTGCGCGGCGGCGGTCGCCTCGATGCCTCGGCCCGTGCCGAGCTCGATGGTCTGCAGTGTGGCGTGCACTGCGCGACCGATCGCAGTGCCGTACCGACCCTTGTTCCACGGCGGTAGCTCGAGGTCGCGACCATCCTTCGCCAGCCCGGGATCGGACTCGATCCCGGCGATGCCGACCGGGAACGCGTCGAGACGGTGCGCGAGCGTGGTGGCCGACACGAAGCCGCGCTTGTTCCCGCGGTCGTGAGCACGGTCGTACTCGGCCTGCCACACGTCGAGCGCGAGTCCGGGAGTCGGCCCGGGCGCGGCCGAGTCACCCTTTCCGCGGCCGCCGGTGGCGATGTCGGCGGCCCCGCTCGGCTCGGACCACGCTGCGCCTTCGGCCGCCTCCCAGAGCAGTTCGGCGTGCGTCCAGTGCGGGCGGTCGGCGGGGTCGAGATCCCGGACCTTGCGGTGCACCGAGACCACGAGATGGTCACGCGCCCGCGTGCACGCCACGTAGAGGAGCCGCAGCTTCTCGTGGAAGCCCATTTGCTCGTCGATCGGCTTGTGCAGCTCGAAGTCCGCGGTTTGCACGCCCTTGACGATCTTCACCTCGCAACCCCCCGCCGGTGGGAACAGCACGTCGACGCCTCGCCCGACAATCTGGGCCGCGGTCGTCATACCGGAGCAGACGACGATCGGGAATTCCAGGCCCTTCGCGCCGTGGATCGTCATGATCCGTACCGCGTCGTCGTCGGTCTCGGGCACGACCGCTTCTACGACCCGGGCACCCTCGGCGCCCTGCATCTCCGCCCACGCGAGATAGTCGCGCAGCGTGCCACCCACCGCGTCGGCGTACGCTCGCGCCTGGTCGATGAGGAAGCGCACGCGCCGTGCGACATCGCGGAACCGGCCGGTCAGGGCACCGACTTCGATCACGGCGCGCTCGCGCACGATCCGTTCGAGGAGCTCGCTCGCCGTCGACCACACGCGTTCCCGGTGCAGCTCACCGAGAAATCGCATCGCGTCGGCGACAGCCCCGTCGCGCGGCACGTCCTCGGGAAGCGGAGCCGCGATGTTCCACCGGCCTCCGTGCTCGACGTGGTACGTGAACAGCTCGTCGTCGCCACAACCGAACACCGACGATCGCAGCGCCGACACCAGCGCGAGCGTGTTGCTCGAGTCGTCGACCGCGCGGAGGGTCATGAGCAAGTCGCGCACTTCTCGGCTGCTGTAGACGAGCGAGCTCGTCTCGGCGCGGTACGGCACGCCCTCGGCACCGAGCGCCTGCTCGAGGTAGCCGAGCGAGGTACGGGCGGGTAGGAGGATGCACACGTCACCGAGCCGAGCCGGGCGCCATGCGTCGAGCTCCCTGTCGTAGACAGACCACTCCTCCGCCACTGCGGCGCGTGCGATCGCGGCGACGTCGGCCGCTTCACGACTGCGCATCTCTCCCGCGTCAGGGTTGTCGGAGTGGGGCTCGACACCCAACAGCACGGCGCCGCGATCGGTTTCGGGCGCCACGGTTCGGGCCGCATCGAGGGCGCGGTATGCGGGCTGCGAGGCCGGGTACGGCCGGATGAGCTCGGCGAACACATGATTGATCCACGCAAGCACCGCGGGCGCCGACCGGAAGTTGCACGTGAGAAACAGCGGGGCCGGGTCGGCGAAGCGCTCCTGCGCCGCGAGAAAAGTGGCGATGTCGGCGCGGCGGAAGCGATAGATCGACTGCTTCGGATCGCCGACGAAGAACAACCGACCCGGGTCGACGGTCATCTCGTTCCACGCGCGCCTACCGTCGTCCGGGTCGTCCGAGCCGAGGAGGGCGGCCAGCTCAACCTGGATCGGATCGGTGTCCTGGAACTCGTCGATCAGGATCCGGCGGTACCGCTGCCGCAGGCGGGTGCGCGCGGGCGCGCCGTGTTCGGGATCGCGCAGCAATGTGCGGGCGAGGACGAGCAGATCGTGGAAGTCGAGCTCGCCCGCGACGCGGCGCTTCGCGACCGCCTGGTCGACGTACTCCGCGATCGCGGCAACGGCGCGCTTGATCGCGACGTCGAGTACCGCGTCGGTCATGGCCTTGCGCTGCTCGCCCAACTTCATGATCTTGCCGCGCACGCTCTCGATGTCGGCCCAGTTCTTCTTGTTGCCGGTACGACTCACACCGAACGAGGGCTGCTTGGCGAGCAGGAGCTCGATGCGCTCCGAATCGTCGAACGCGGCGCGCAAGTCGTCGCGATACTCGGCGAGCCGACCAAGACGAGCGAGCAGGTTGTCGTCGGCGGTGCGACAGTCGGCCCCGGCCCGGCACGCCTCGTCGAGCTCCTCGAGCCACCCGTGGATCTCCAGTGCGGGGAGCGGCCGCGGCGGTTCGATGCGATCGAGCAGGTCCCAGTTGTCGTCGAGGATCTCCGCGACCGTGCGGAGATGCGTCAACTTCACGTTCGAGGCGAGCAGGACGAGCACGGTCGACTCGAGCTCGGCGTCGTCGAGGAGCTCGTCGACGAACGCGCGCCAACGCTCCTCGAACGCGACGCGCGAGGAGATCTCGTCCCGGACCTCGATACGGGGTGGGAGTCCGCTCTCGATCGGGAACTCGGTGAGGATGCGTTGCGCGAACGCGTGCAGCGTGCAGATCGCGGCGCCGTCGAGATCGGCGCCGGCCGTCTCGCAGCGGGCGCGTACGACGTCGGTTTGGGTGTCGTCGTCGGCGCGCTCGCGCAGCTTCCGGCGAATGCGATCGCGGAGCTCCGCGGCCGCCTTCTCCGTGAACGTGATCGCGGCGATCGCCGCCATAGGTACATGTTTATGGGTCGACTCCGCGCTCCGCTCCCCTCCGGGCGCTTCGCTGTCGTCTCCCTCCCCTTCGGTCGCTTCGCTGTCGTCTCCCGTCCTCTGGGTCGACTCCGCACTCCGCTCCCCTCCGGTCGCTTCGCTGTCGTCTCCCGTAACCAGCGAGACGACGCGGTCGACGAGCGCCGCGGTCTTGCCCGTTCCCGCACCAGCCTCGACGAACAACGTCGCGTCGAGGTCAGTGCGGATCGCCGCGCGCGCGGGCGCGTCGCCCGGTTCGGAGAAGAGGGCAGGTTGGCTTGTCACCCGCCACCCTCCTCGGCGGCGGCCGAAAGACTCCGGAACGCCTCGAGCTCCGGCGCGGCGCGCTTGCGTTCCCACTCGCGCCAGCGGTCGGTGGTCCCCATTCCGTCGGGGTCACAGAAGACGCAGTCGACGAACGGAGTAGGCGCCGGCTCGGCCGGCCACGCGGGGAACACCCCGTCTTCGATGCCGTCGACGATCGTCCGCAGCGTCGTCGAGAACACGTCGTCGACGGGGCCGTCGACGACGTAACCAATGCGCCGGTTCCTGCCGCGCCCGACGAACCAGTACCAAGCCTCGACCGTTGTGTCGGGAGCGGCGTACGCGGCGCGGGCCGCGTACGCGTACACCGGAAGCTGCAAGTGCGTCCCCGCCGTCACGGGCTGGTCGTGGCTGAGCGACGTGTACCTTCGCTCCGATCCGGTCTTGTAGTCGATCACGACGAGCGCGCCATCGGCGCGGCGATCGACACGATCGGCTTTCCCGCGCACGCGCACGACCCGGCCGTCACCGAGCGACACCTCGACGGCAGCCGCGCCGCCGCCGGGCATGCCGAAGGCGAGCTCGGTCGCGAGCGTCTCGGCGATGCCGGTCTTACGGTACTCCTCGTCGGCGTCGAGAAAGGCGTCGAGCTCCGCGAGGATCACACGGCGATCGCGGTGCCAGAGCAGGCGGCGACCAGTGAGCCCGCGCGCTTCCGCGGCTGCGCTCACCTCCTCCGCGATCGCGCGCAGACGCCGGCGGTCGCCCTCGCGCCACGGACGGCCGGCGTCCGCGTGCTCGCGCGTCTCGGCAAGGAAACGGTCGAGGACCTCGTGCACGAGGCTGCCTCGCTCGATCGGCGCGAGCTGCATGATGTCTTCGGGGCGCTCGACCGGTTCGACATGCAGGACGGTCTGCATGAGGTACGCGTGTGGGCACGACGCCCACGCCTGGAGACGCGTCGGTGACGTCACTCGCCCGGGGTTCGCCGGGCTGATCGCACGCAGTCGGTCGGTGAGACGCGACAGGTTGCCGTCGAATCGGGTGAACGCGGAGCCGGCCCGCGCGGTGCTGAGCTCGAGACCGCGCGCGATCGCCGGCTGCGCCTCGACCCAGGCTTCTCGTCCGATCGCAGCTCGCACGTCGAGCTCGTGCCGGTTGGCGGCAAAGGTGATGTGTGCGGCCGCGTACGCGTACGAAGGGATGGCGTGCTCCTCGACGATCGCGGCGATCGTGGGCGTGAGGAACCGCGACGGAACGTGCTCGGTGCTCCGGCGCAGATCGCCACGGGGATACGTGCACACCCGCGCGCCCGACGTGGATGCGAGCGCGGCGAGGAACGCTCGCTGATCTTCGGCGGTGCGGTCGGAACGCAGGCGGAGCTCGCCGCCGAGCGCGGCCCGGTCGCGGTCGGACAGCAGCGGATCGTCGCGGGGAACGGCGGGGAACAGCCCCTCGGCGAGACCGCAGACCCACAGCCGATCGAGATCGACTCCCAGTGCCATCCCGACCGGGCCGACGAGGACTCCCTCACCGAGACGACCCACGCGGTCGCGCGCGGCATCGAGCTCGAGCTCGAACGTGCGCCGGAAGACGTCGATGGTCGGTGCAGGATCGATCGCATCGAGCGTGCCGAGCCGGTCGAGCACGCTCTCGACCCGTCGCGCCGCAACCTGCTCGAACGGCGGCCACGAATCGCGCCGCGCCTCGGCGCCGAGGTACCGGGACACGAGCCGGTGCGCGAAGCTCGCCAGCCCGCTCCAGGTACGCGGCAACGCGACGGGATCGAGGGCGTCGGCGAGACCGGCGACGAAGGCCGCCAGCGCGTCGACCTGGGCCCGCGCGCGCGCCTCCCGCTCGTCGTCACCGAACGTCGCCGCGTACGCGGCGAGCCGGCTGCGCCATTCGTCGACTCCTCGAACCACGCCCGCGTCGCGCGACACACGCTCCCATCGCGCGGCCGGGACGGGACGGCCGCGCCCGTCGAGCACTGGTGCCGACGCGAACAGGCCGCACACGTCGTCGCGCGCGAACTCGGTGTCGGCCAGGCCCAGGATGCGAACCAATCCACGGCCGAGGACGGAGTCCGACATCGACCGCGTCGTCGCTCCGTTGTGCGCGATATCGGCGAGGACGAAGTGCTCGTGGAGCAGCCGGGCGTAGGGCTCGTCGGACGCGTACAGCACGGCCATCCGTTCGAGCGGCACGCCCACGCGCATCGCGGCGACGACGTCGCGCACGTTCGCGCGCACCTCGTCGTCGGGGTCGGAGGCGTTCCACACCTCGGTGCCCAGGGCCGGCGCGATGCCCGCGGCCAGGTCGTCGGCCGGCGCGATGCCGATCCGGCGCAGGCTCGCGACCACCTGCGCGTCGGCAGCCTGCGCGCCCGTGAGGCCGACGATGATCTCGAGCTCGGCGTGTTCGGCCAACCCCCGCAAGAGGCGCGCCGCCGGTGTGCTCCAGCGCTGCGGAAGGAAGGCGATGATCGTGCCGAGCTCTCGAGCGAGTGGAGCGCCCGAAGCCACGAGGGCAGTCGCGACCTCCATGAGATCGTGCTCGTCGTGCCATTCCCGCTGCAGCAACGACTTCGTCGAGCGGTGCAGGCGGACGACTTCACGCGTTCTTCGCTGCGCGTGCGCGGAGAGGAGGTCGAGCTGCGCGGCGGCGAGGTCGGCCAGCTCCCGATGCGCGGCGACGAGCGCCTCTTCGGTCGCCGGATGATCGGCGACCGGTGCGAACAGACCCGGGTCCCGCGCCAGCGCGCGGCGCACCGCCGACGCGACGACGGGTGTCGACACCGGCCGGCGGCCCTCGGCCGCGAGCTCCGCCGCGCCGAGCAGCTCCGCCAACCGGTAGACGGTGAGAAACGTCACCGCGACGACGCCGCAACCGACGCTGCTCAACGCGCCGAGCTCTCCCGACGCGAGCCGGCGACGCGCCGATACGCCGACCGAGTTGGTGGGCACCACAACCGTCACCGGCGCGAGCACATCCGATCGCTTCGCGCGCGCGACCGCGTCGCGCAACGCCTGCGATGCGTTGCGCCCGTACGCGGTCGGCACGACGGTGATCGGCACGGGCGGATCGTACGGCGGGCATGAGGCACGCGAAACCGTGTCCCGCCTCGCGCTCACGCGCGTTTATGGCGCTGCTGCTCGGCGGGCTCGGCTTCGCGGTGCACTGGCTGTGGATCTTCGCGGTAGTCGTCGCCGTCTTCTGGCTCGCCGGTTTCGCGTTCCGGTCCGGCGAGAGCCGCTGGTACAGCCGCTGACTTGCTGGACATGAGGGCCTCAGGACACGAGGGCCTCAGGACACGAGAGTGCGCCGGAAGAAGTCGACCGCGAGCTGGACCGCCTCCGGCGGGAGGTCGACGTGCGTCCCCGCCCACACGCCCATGCGCTTGGGCCCGGGAATCGATTCGAGGATCTCGACCGCGCCGTCGATCGGGAAGTGCTCGTCGCGCGTCATATTGAGCATGAGCACCTCCCGGCCGCCGAGGCGGCTCACGCCCGCGCGGATCAACTCGTCGCGCCCGTCGTCGCCTGTGAGGCCGCCGAGCGCGAAGACGGCCCCGCAGACCGAAGGTAGGTCGGCGACGATCGCGAGCCCGAACATCGCTCCCATCGAGAACCCGGCGTAGCCCGTCGGTCCGCTGATGCGCGCGTCGACGGCGCGCGCCGCGGTCTCGGCCGCGCCCCAATCGGCGGTGAGCTGCACGTAGTTCGCGGGATCCGACATCCGGCGGCCGATGTCGGCCTCGAACAATTCGCCGGTGACCTCCGCGGCGCGCCGCTCTCCGTGTCCGGGACAGTCGATCAACGCGACCGCGGCGGGCACGCCCCGACAGAATCCCTTCGCGATCATCTGCATGACCGGATCGTCCTTCGACAGATGTGCGCCGTGGCCGAACAGGATCAACGGCACGGGCTGTTGCGCGGCGGGCGGCAGGAACAGCAGCGCGGGCGGCGTCCGCTCGTCGGCGAGGTGGATCGGCAACAGCGGCATGACATGCAGTCGAGCACACGCGTACCCTGCCCACCAGACTGGCCCCACCAGACTGGCCCTACCAGACCAACGAGGCTGACCATGCGTGTGCCTTTGACGGTGCTCGACTTCATCGAGCGCGCCGAGCTCGTATACGGAGATCGGATCGGCGTCGTCGACGAACCGGACCAGCCGGCGGAGTCGCTCGGCGAGCTCACCTGGTCCGAGGTCGCGCGCCTTGCCCGCGCCCAGGCCGCGGGTCTGGACGCGCTGGGCGTCGCACCGGGCGAGCGCGTCGCGATCGTCTCGCACAATTCCGCACGCCTGCTCACCTCGTTCTTCGGTGTCTCCGCGTACGGTCGCGTGCTCGTGCCGATCAACTTCCGTCTGAACGCGGACGAGATCGGATACATCGTCGACCACTCGGGCGCGTCGGTGCTGCTCGTCGATCCCGAGCTCGAGCCATCGCTCGCAGGCGTCACCGCCCGGCACCGGTTCGTCATCGGCGCGTCGTCCGACGACGCGTTGTGCCGATTCGACACGGAACCCGAGCCGTGGATTCCCGACGAGGATGCGACCGGCACCATCAACTACACGAGCGGCACCACGGCGCGTCCGAAGGGCGTCCAGCTCACGCACCGCAGCCTCTGGATCAACGCGACCACCTTCGGTTGGCAGACGGGCGTGAGCGATCGCGACGTCTATCTCTGGACGCTCCCGATGTTCCATTGCAACGGCTGGGGGATGTCGTACGCGATTTCGGGCATGGGTGGCCGGCACATCGTGCTGCGGAAGGTCGACGGCGGAGAGATCCTGCGCCGGGTCGAACGCCACGGCGTGACGCTCCTCTGCGGCGCCCCGGCGGTCGTGGCCGCTATCCTCGACGCCGCGCAGACCTGGGAGGGTCCGGTTCCCGGACGTGACCGGGTGCGCATGGTCGTCGCCGGCGCGCCGCCACCGACGCGGATGATCGAGCAGATGGAAACCGAACTCGGCTGGGAGTTCATCCAGATCTACGGGCTCACCGAAACGGCGCCGCTCTTGACGATGACGCGCGGACGCGCGGAATGGGACGCGCTCTCTCCGGCAGCACGCGCGCAGAAGCTCGGACGTGCGGGCGCGCCCGCGCTGGGCGTACGCCTCGACGTCAGCGACCAAGGCGAGGTGCTCGCCCGTTCGAACGTCGTGCTCGAGGGCTACTGGGAACAGCCCGCGGCTACGGCTGACGCGCTCGAGGGCGGGTGGTTCCACACCGGCGACGGCGGCACCATCGACGACGATCACTACCTGACGATCAGCGACCGAAAGAAGGACGTGATCATCTCGGGCGGCGAGAACGTCAGCTCGATCGAGGTCGAGGACTGCCTCTACCAACATGCGGGCGTGGCGGAGGCGTGCGTGATCGGCGTGCCCGACGACAAGTGGGGCGAGACGGTGAAGGCGCTGGTCGTGCTGAAACCGGGGAGCGACACGACCGAGGCCGACCTGGTGGCGCACTGTCGCGCGCACCTCACGCACTTCAAATGCCCGACGTCGGTGGAGTTCCGCGCCGAGTTCGCACGCACCTCGACGGGCAAACTCCAGAAGTTCAAGATCCGCGCGCCGTACTGGGAAGGGCGGACGCGCCAGGTGAACTGAGCGCTCCGGACCTTTTCTCGGAGCTAACCCGGGCCACAGGAGACTCACAACTGGGTCGGAGACCGTGGAGACGGTGACTTTCCGGCCCGTCCGCCCGGCTCGCGTCGCGTGACCACCGCGGTCACGCCGAACCCGGTCGCGCGCGCCGCACCCCCCGCCCCGGTCGGGCGCGGCGGGCGCGAACAGGCCGTCGGGCGGGCGCAGGTGGTCGTGTGGATCGGCCTCGTCGGCGTCGCCGTCACGGTCGGGCTCTGGATCCGCCACGGCGGGGTCGCGAGCGCGACCGGTCCGGGAGGCTTTGCGACCGCGGTTGGCCAACTCACCGCGCTGGTCGGAACCAACGCCGTGCTCGTGCAGCTGCTGCTGATGTCCCGGATCGTGTGGCTCGAGCGCGCCATCGGTCTCGATCGCCTGGCGGTCTGGCACCGTTGGACGGGGTTCGCGACCGTCTGGCTACTCGTCGGCCATGTCGTGTTCACGACCGTCGGCTATGCCCAAGGCGATCGCGTGTCGTTGTGGGCGCAGACCCGCGATTTCATCTCGCACTACCCCGACGTGCTGATGGCGTGGGTCGGCTTCTTGCTGTTCCTCGCAGTGGCGGTCACGTCGGTTCGGCTCGCGCGTCGCAAGCTGCAACGCCAGACCTGGTACTTCGTGCATCTGTACGCGTACCTCGCGGTCGCGCTCACGTTCGCCCACCAACTCGCGGTCGGCACCGACTTCAGCGGCGACCGCGCGGCCAGAGTGTGGTGGGTCGGTCTCTATCTCATCGTGTTCGGCGCGATCCTCTGGTGGCGCGTGATCGAGCCGTGGCGGCTCAATCTTCGCCACCAGTTCCGCGTGCATTCGGTGAAACGGGAAGCGAACGGCGTCGTATCGATCCAAATGCGCGGGCGCGATCTCGACCTCATCGGCGCCCAGCCCGGACAGTTCTTCCTCTGGCGATTCGTGACCCCGACGGGTTGGTGGCAGGCGCACCCGTTCTCGCTGTCGGCGGCGCCGCGGTCGAACCGCCTCCGGATCACGGTGAAGGACCTCGGCGACCACACCGCCAAGCTCCAGCGCATACGGCCGGGCGTGCGGGTCGTCGCCGAGGGCCCGTACGGAACGTTCACCGCCGACCGCCGGACGCGCCGGCGCGCGTTGCTGATCGCGGGCGGCATCGGCATCACGCCCCTGCGCGCACTGCTCGATACCTTCGGGCCCGACGACGACGTGGTGCTCCTGCACCGCGTCGCAACCGCCGACGAAGCCGTCTTCGGAGATGAGCTCCGACACTTCGCCGGCTCGCCCAACATGCGGATCCACGTGATCGCGGGCAACGAGATCGGCGACGACCAGACCGACCTCCTCGGCCTTCCGATGTTGCGACGCGGTGTCCCCGACATCGCGACGCGGGACTGCTTCGTCTGCGGCCCCCCCGCGTTCATCGACGCGCTGCAGCGACGCCTCGCGGTGCTCGGCGTCCCCCGTCATCAGATCCACTACGAACGATTCGAGCTCTAGGAGCAGCTGCACGAACATGGATGGATCATGAGCCGCGCCGCACCCGCCGTCGTCGCCACCCTTCTCGGACTGGTGGCGCTCGCGACGTTCAAGTCGTCGCCGGGCGTCCCCGGCAAGAGCGCGGCCGCGCTTCCGGGCAAACGGTCGGGCGCGACCGCCGCGGCCCCGCATCGCAGCACCACGACCACCACCGCCGCGCCACCGGCAACCCGAGGCTCCACGCCCGCCACCAATCCCGGTGCCAGTCCTCCCGCGACGAGCGCCAACGCGACGCGCACGGTCGACGGCGGCCCGTTCGACAACCAATACGGCACCGTTCAGGTCCGGGTGACGCTGCGAGGACACCAGATCACCGACGTCACCCCGTTGCAGATGCCGGTCGACCGTCAGCGCTCCGCCGAGATCAGCCAGCAGGCCGCGCCGCTCCTGCTACAGGAAGTGCTGCAGGCGCAGAGCGCACAGATCGATATCGTCGGCGGCGCGTCGTATACCAGCCAGAGCTACGCACAGTCGCTCCAGAGCGCGCTCGACAGGGCCGGGAACTAGCCCGAGACTCGCGCATGCAATCGGTGCGCCGCGTCGTCGAACAGTGGGGCACCGTGATCAGCATCGACGTGCGCCGAGCCGACGACGAGCCGCCGTTCGACGAACGCGCGGTCGACGCTTGTGTCGCGTGGTTCGCACGCGTCGACGATTTGTTCAGCACCTGGCGTCCCGACACCGAGATCATGCGGATCGGCCGCGGCGAGCTCGCAGTCGAGGATGCCAGCCCGGAAGTTCGCACCGTGCTCGCGCTGTGCGAGCAGATGCGACTGGAGTCGGATGGCGCGTTCGATGTCACCTTCGGCGCGCGCGCCGATGTCACAATGCGACCCGGGCTCGCTCCCCTCGACCCTTCGGGTCTCGTGAAGGGTTGGGCCGTCGCGCGCGGTGGCGACCTACTGTGCGCCGCAGGCGCAACGAACTTCTTCGTCAACGCGGGCGGCGACGTGCTGACCCGGGGCCACGCCGACGCGGTCGCGGGGATCGACGTCACCGGGTGGCGCCTCGGCATCCAGCATCCGTGGGTACGCGACCGGGTCGCGGCGGTGCTCGTGGTCTCCGACGCGGCCATCGCGACCTCGGGTCGCTACGAGCGGGGCGACCACGTCGTCGATCCGCGCAGCGGCCGCCCGGCCATCGGGCTCGCGTCGGTCACGGTCGTGGGTCCCGACCTCGCGGTCGCCGACGCCTACGCGACCGCGACCGTGGTCCTGGGCGCCTCGGTCGGCATGCGCTGGCTCGCGACGCGCGTCGGATACGAAGGGATGGGCATCACCGACGAGCACGCCGTGCTGCTCACGCCCGGGTTCGACCGCTACCGCGTGTCGTAAGGTGCGCCCGTGTTGCTCGGACTTGCTCTCGACGCCTGGTCGGGCGCCGATGTCGAGCTCCCCGTCGCGCGCGTGCAGCTCGCGGAGCGACTCGGCTACGACTCGGTCTGGACGGCCGAGGCATACGGCGCCGACGCGCTGACACCGCTCGCGTATCTCGCGGCGTCGACCAGCCGGATCAAGCTCGCAACCGGCGTCGTCCAGATCTCGGCGCGCACGCCCGCTGCGACCGCGATGGCGTTCGCGACGCTCGAAGCGCTGGCCGGGCGCGGCCGCGTGATCGCGGGTCTCGGTCTCTCGGGCCCGCAGATCGTCGAGGGTTGGTACGGCCAGCCGTGGGCGAAGCCGATCGCGCGCACCCGCGACTATGTCGCCATCATGCGCAAGGTCTTCCGGCGCGAGGCACCGGTCGCGCACGAGGGTCGCGCCATCACGCTGCCGTACGCCGGGCCTGACGCAACGGGCATGGGCAAGCCGTTGCGTTCGATCCTGCATCCGAATCCGGCGCTGCCGATCTACCTCGCGGCCGGCGGTCCCGCGAACGTCGCGCTCGCGGCCGAGGTCGCCGACGGCTGGATCCCGATGGGCCTCTCCCCCGCGAACGCCTCCGCGTTTCGTCCCACCCTGGAGAAGGGCGCGGCGTGCGCCGGGCGGCCGCTCGACACGCTCGCGATCCACGCGGCAACCACGGTGCGACTGACCGACGACGTCGCGGGCACGATCGCGAAGATGAAGCCGCGGGTCGCCCTCTACGTCGGCGGGATGGGTGCGCGTGATCACAACTTCCACAAGGACGCCATGGTGCGGCGCGGCTACGCGGACGCGGCCGAACGGATCCAGGAGCTCTTCCTCGCGGGCCGGCGCGACGACGCGACGACGGCAGTCCCCGACGAATACGTCGACGAGGGTGCGCTGCTCGGTTCCCCCGACCGCATCGGGAAGCGCTTCGTGCCGTGGACCGAATGCGGCGTCACGGGCCTGACGATCCACGCCGACCAAGACGAGGCGATCGAGCTCATGGCCGTCCTCGCCGCGCCGTCCAGACAAGGGAGCACGACGTGACGAATGCATCGACATACGAATTCATCGCGATCGACGACCCGGCGGCCGGAGTGCGCCGCATCACCCTGAACCGTCCCGAGAAGCGCAACGCGATCAACAACGGCATGCGGGCCGAGCTGTTCGCGGCGCTGGAGGACGCCGACGTCGACGGCGCGGTGCACGTGACGATCGTGCGCGGCGCCGGCCAGTGCTTCTCTTCGGGCTACGACTTGAAGCGCGCCGCCGACGACGAACGTCCCTACTACACCGCGGGCGGCGACGGCAGCTGGTCGCGGCACGTCACCGAAGGTTGGGTGCGCATCTGGGATCTGGCCAAGCCGGTGATCGCGCAGGTTCACGGGTACGCGATGGCGGGCGGCACCGAGCTCGCAGCCGCGTGCGACCTCGTGTACGTCGCGCACGACGCGACGTTCAGCTATCCCGTAGTACGCGTCATCAGCCCGCCCGACTTCCAGTACCACCCCTGGCTCGTCGGTATGCGCAACGCGATGGAGCTCGTGCTCACCGGCGATCCGGTCACGGGCGACGACGCGGTCCGCATGGGGCTCGCGAATCGTGCGTTCGACGCCGACGAGCTCGACGCCCGCGTCGTCGCGATCGCGGAGCGGATCGCGGGAGTGCCCGCCGAGCTGTTGCAGATCAACAAGCGCAGTGTGCACCGCGCGATGGAGATCATGGGTATACGCACCGGGCTGCGCGCCGGATCGGAGCTCCAGGGCCTGGCGAGCAAGCTGCCGGCGGTACAGGCGTTGCTCGCGGGCGACGCGGTCGAGAGCGTGAAGCAGGCCACCGGCCGATGACCCCCACGACGAGCGAGGCCCGGTGACCGATCCGACGAACCGGCACGCGTGGGAGCCGATCCTCTCGCAACTCGAACGGCGCCGCGCGTCGAGTCGCGCCATGGGAGGCGACGAACGCGTCGCCCGGCACCACGCGCGCGGCAAGCTCGACGCCCGCCAGCGCATCGTCGCGTTGTTCGACCCAGGAACCTTCGCCGAGCTCGGCGCATTCACCGGTTCGCCCGACACGCCCGCGGATGCTCTCGTCGCGGGGTTGGGCCGGATCGACGGCCGTCCCGCGTTGGCGGGGGTCGAGGACTTCACGGTGCTCGGCGGCTCGATCGGGGTCGGCGCGGCCGACAAGCGCTACCGGCTCGCGCAGCTCGCGCGCCAGGAACGCGTGCCGCTGGTGTTCATGCTCGAGGGGGCGGGCCACCGGCTCACGAACAAGCCGAGTGGGCGCAAGCCGAACGACCTGCAGGCGCTGGCCGAGCTGTCGGGCATCGTGCCGATGGTGTGCCTGGTGCTCGGCCCGTCGGCCGGACACGGCGCCCTGACCGCACCGCTGTCGGACTTCGTCGTCATGACCCCCGACTCGCAGCTCTTCAGCGCCGGCCCGCCCCTCGTCAAGGACGCGATCGGCGAAGAGGTGACGAAGGAGGACCTCGGCGGCCCGCAGGTGCACGTCGAGACGTCGGGCGTCGCCCACAACCTGGCTGCCGACGACGCGGACGCGATCGCCGCCGCGCGTCGCTACCTGTCGTACTTCCCGGCGCACGCGTGGGAGGCGCCACCCACGCATTCGCCGGGAGCACCCGATACGGGTCCGCGCCGGCTGGACGACATCCTCGACCTCATCCCGCCGAACCCGCGCCAGCCGTACTCGATGCGGGCCGTCGTCGAGCGTTTCGTCGACGCGGGGTCCGGCTTCGAAGTTCAGCCGCACTACGGCGCGGCCATCGTCACCACGCTCGCCCGGCTCGGCGGCCGCAGCGTCGCGATCGTGGCCAACGATCCGAACGTGCGCGCCGGCACCGTCGACACCGCCGCCGCGGCGAAGGCCGCGCATTTCATCGACGTCGCGGGCGCGTTCCATCTGCCGTGCATCTTCCTCGCCGACAATCCCGGCGTCATGGCCGGATCCCAGGCCGAGCGCGCCGGCGCGCTGCGAGCGGTGGCACGGATGTTCGCGTCGCAGCATCGCTTGCGCGGGCCGAAGTTGCACGTCACCGTCCGCAAGGCGTTCGGGTTCGGCTCGTCGATCATGGGCATGAACCCGTTCGACAGCCAAACCATCTCACTGACCTTCCCCGCGATCACGCTCGGCGCGCTGCCCGCGTCGAGTGGAGCGGCGTCCGCGAAGCTCACCGACGACGAGGCGGCGCGCATCGCGGAGGAACAGGCGGCCGCGGCCTTCCGCAGCGCGTCCGGTATGGGTTATGACGACGTCATCGACCCCCGCGACCTGCGCAACGCGCTTCTCCACGGCCTGACGTTGAGCGAGAACCGCGCGTCGGGTTCGTTCCGGCCGGTACGACACGCCGGCATCCTGCCCTGATCGTCTCCGACCCTGCCCATCGCGCGAACCGAGTCCGAGGAACCCATGTCATTCGTCGAGATCGAAAAGCCCCGCCCGCACGTCGCGCTGGTGACGCTGAACCGGCCGGAGCGGATGAACGCCATGGCGTTCGACGTGATGATCCCACTCCGAGAGGCACTCGAGAAGCTGAGCCACGACAACGACGTACGCATCGTGGTGCTCACCGGCGCCGGACACGGGTTCTGCTCGGGCGCCGACCTCGAGGACGCCGGCATCGTGCCGAACATCGACGGTCTGACCGTCACCTCGATCGCCCGCCGCGCGCTCGAGCTGCTCGACGACGTGATCACCGCGATTCGCAAGATGCACCAACCCGTGATCGGCGCGATCAACGGCGCCGCGATCGGCGGCGGCTTCTGTTTGGCGTGCGCGTGTGATATTCGCATCGCATCCGACGCGGCGTACTTCCGGGCGGCGGGGATCAACAACGGTCTCACCGCGAGCGAGCTCGGCATCTCCTACCTCCTGCCCCGTGAGATCGGTTCGGCACGCGCATTCGACATCATGCTCACCGGTCGCGACGTCGACGCGGTCGAGGCGGAACGGATCGGACTCGTGTCCCGCGTCGTCCCCGGCGACCAGTTGCTCGACGAGTGCTACACCGTCGCCGAGCGCATGATCGGCTTCTCGCGCGTCGGGGTCGAGGTCACCAAGCGGATGCTGTGGTCGAGCCTCGACGCCGCGAGCCTGCACGCGCACATGGACCACGAAGGCATCGCTCAGCTCTATGTGCGCCTCACCACGCAGAACTTCGAAGAGGCCGTCCGCGCCCGCAAGGAGAAGCGCACCCCCGAGTACCGTGACTGACACCGTGCTGCACCGACGGAGAGGGTTGCCCGACGGCTGGATGCGCATCGTCGAGGAGCGCGTCGCGATGTGGCAGGTGCTGGATGCCGGCGAGCGCGAGGTGCTCGAAGCGACGAGCGACTGGCTGCTCCGGCACAAGCACTGGGAGGCGGCTTCCGGGTTCGCGCTCGACGACGAGATCACCGTGACCATCGCGACGCAGGCCGCGGTGCTGGTGCTCGGCCTGAGCGTCGACGAATATCGGGAGGTCGGCGCGATCATCGTGTACCCCACTGCGATGCAATCGCGCGGGGTCTACGCGGGTCCCGTGCGCGGCACCGTGACCGACGGGGTCATCCCCGTGCTCGGCGAAGCGCACGATCGCCGCGGACCGGTGTTGCTTGCGTGGGATCAGACGCGGGACGCGGCGCGCAGTCCCGGACGCGGGCACAACGTCGTGTACCACGAGTTCGCGCACAAGCTCGACATGCTCGACGACCTGCTCGACGGCACCCCACCGCTCGCGCGTCGCGGCGACTTCGACCGGTGGGTCGAGGTGTGCACCGAGGCGTACGAAGCGTTACGCGCCGGCATCGACCGCCCGCCGCTTCAGCCCTACGGCGCGACCAACCCGGCCGAATTCTTCGCCGTCGCGACCGAGGCCTTCTTCGACGTGCCGGAAGCGCTCGAAGAGCACGAACCGAGGCTCTACGAAGTCCTGCGCGACTTCTACGAACAGGACCCGGCCGCGCGCATCCGCCGTCACGAGCGACGGTAACGAACCGGCGCGCGCTATTTCCAGTGCCGGCGGCTGCCGGCGAGCTCCTGGGCGTAGCCGGTGAGCGAGGCGATGGAGCACAGGACCTGGTAGCACAGGAGGAACGCGATGTAGCCGAGCCGGTTGTGTCTCACGCGCAGTCGGAGCGGACCGAACACGCGGCGCTGTTGGTAGCGGCGGAGCGCGCCGTACACGACGAGCGTCACCGGCAGCACGAGCAGCGTCCACAGCGACACGATGATCGGATACCCGAACGTCCAAAGGACCAGGCCGGGAAGGAAGATGAGTGCGTAGCCGATGTCGAGGAGCGGGATGAGAAGATCGATGCCGGCGATGACGCGGGTGAGAACCCGGCGTTGACGCCACGGCGGCACCGCGCGGATGCCTTCGACCATGCCCCGCGCCCAGCGTGCTCGTTGTCGCATGAAGTGTCTGAGCTGAACCGGTACGTCGGTGAACGCGACGGCGGTGGGCTCGGTGAGGACACTGTCACCCGTCTCCATGAGCCGCCACGTGACGACGATGTCCTCGCCGATCGCGTCGGGCCACCCGCCGATCCGGCGAACCTCGTCGGTTCGGTAGAGCGAGAATGCGCCCTGGGCGACGAGTGTGGATTGATACAAGCCCTGCATCCGCTTCACGGCCGCGATGCCGAGGTAGTAGTCCCATTCCTGCATGCGGGCGAGGTAGTTGACGCGTGAGTTGCGAACCAACACGGCGCCCGCGACCGCGACGGTGTCGGGTGGCGCACTCTCGAGGCGAGAGACGAGCCGACGCAGCGCCTGGCGATGCAAGAGCGTGTCGGCATCGACGGTCACGACGTAGGGCGTCGTCACGAGTGTGAGCGCGTGATTGAGCGCGTGCGCCTTGCCCGGCCGAGGCTCGCGCGCGATCACGAGATCGATGCCGAGCTCCTCGGCTTCGGCGCGAGCCATCGCACAGGTGCGGTCGGTCGAGCCGTTGTCGGCGAGCACGATCGTGACCGGACCGCCGTAGTCGCTCCGGGAGGCGTGACGGATGGTCTCGGCGATGCCGCGTTCCTCGTTGCGGGCTGCGATCACGATCGTGAGGGCCGTGGTCGGGTTCAGCACGCGCAAGGGCGGCTGACGGTCGAGCAACAGGGACATGGCCATGAACGACACGATCAGACCGGGCACGTACGCCAGCAGGGCCACGATCACGATCGCGCCGACCGAGCCGACGTCGGTTCGCAGATCCCGGAACCAGGGCAGCGACACCCACACGGCGGCACCGACCCAGAGCACCGCGACCACGACCGACAAGATGAACTTCGCGGCGACCGGGACGTAGAACCGGCGTCGGCCCTGCTCCACGTGCCGCTCCACGTGCCGCAACGGCTCCGTCACCGGAACCGTCGAGGCCGTCAATTCCCGCGCGCGAACCTCCATACCGGGTAATCGGCACGTCGTCTACCCACCCTGAGGGCTACGAGTAGCGCGCGGCCCGCGTCCCGGGCGGATGGAACTCACCGGGGACCGTGTCGGGGTTCTCGACGCAGACCTCGCACTCGAGCCCGTCGGGATCGCGAAAGAAGATGCTGAGCATCGGCCCGAAGTCCGTGACGAAGTCGTCGGCGGCTCCCCGGGTCATGAGCCGCTCGCGGATCGTCTCGAACGCCTCGAGCGACGCGGCTTGCACCGCGAGATGGTCGATGCGGCCCCGGCCGAACATCGGGGTCTGACGGTCGGCCTCGGTGTTCCCGTCGAGCTGGAACACGTTGAGCTCCGCCCACTCGCCGATCTTGATGATCGAGAGTCGAGGACCGGTCCCGTCGGCGAGCTCGGACCCGTCATGGAGGATCTCGGCGTCAAACACGTCCTCGTAGAAGCCGATCAGACGACCGGCGTCGTTCGTGATCGTGGCGACGTGGTTGAAGCCCTTGAGCAGCACGACGAACTCCTCTCCCACGACCAGCCTCTCCTACGACCAGTACGTCCCCGCGAGCATGGCCTCGAGCAGGTTGCGGAACATGATGAGGTCGTCGGGGTCGCCCGGCGCCTCCATCGTGCCGTAGGCGATGCCGCGCTTGCCGGTACGGATCGAGACGATCGCGAACCGCAGCGCGGCGAACACCTCGAACCATCCCAGGTTGCGCACCGCGTGCCCGCTCAGACGCTCGTACTCGGCGATGACCGAATCGCGCCCCATGAAATCGGTCATCCCCGGCAGCCCGAATCGCACGGCCATGTCGTGGAAGAACTCGTGCAGGAAGATCATCCACGCGAGGTCGACTTCGCGCGGCCCGACCGTTGCCATCTCCCAGTCGAGCACCGCGATCGGGATGAAGTCTCGGTACAAGATGTTGCCGACCCGCGCGTCGCCCCAGTTGAGGACCGTCTCGCCCTCGTCGGGCCAGTGCGCGTCCAGCCACGCGAACGTCGCGTCGATGAGCGGATACGAGAGACCTTCGCGCGCCCAGTCGTAGTACCACCGCTCGTGCCCGACCTGCTGCCGCAACGCGGTCGATCCGTACTGGGGCCGCGTGAGGAATGCCAGGTCGACGTTCGCAGGCGTCAGCTCGTGCAGCTTCTTCAGCACTTCCAGCGTGCGCGTCTGCATCGCGGCGCGTGCCTCCGCCGGCGCGTCGGCGACCCAGCCGCCGAACACGTACGGCGGGATATCCGGGGGCGCTTCGCCGTCGATGCGCCGCATCACGAGGAAAGGCGTACCGAGCCATCGCGCGTCGAGCTCGACCCAGCGCACATCGGGCACCGGTACGTCGGTGTGGGCACGCACGAGGTTCATGCATTTGGCCTGGAGCTCGATGTCGTACTCAGGAAACACCGGGTACACGTCGGCCATGGGCGCGAGGCGCGCCGCATAGCGCTCGTGCTCGCCGCCGAGCGTCATCTCGAAGAGCACCGTCTCGCTCGACATGCCGTTGCCGGGAGCCGACGCGCTCGAGACGCGCGCATCGGGTGAAAGCGTCGCCCGCGCCCACTTCTCGACCGCGGGCCCGACCTCGTCGAGATCGCGCCGCCACGGCGTCTCCAGCTCCATTGCCGCTTCTTCTTCAGGCATCGTCCCATCTTGTCACGCGCGCATCAGGAGAACTCACGCCCGCGGCGTGGGGTAATCGTCGGCGCGCACGGCTGCGTCGGTGCCGCCGTCGGCGAAGACGACCGACCCGCAGAAGAACCCCGCGTCGGGCGAGAGCAAGTACGCGAGCAGGCTCGCGATCTCCTCGGGACGGCCGGGACGGCCGATCGGCACCGGGAACACGTCGGGGATGCTGAAGATGAACTCGAGATCGTTCTTCGTCATCGGGGTCTCGATCACTCCCGGGGCAATCGCGTTGAGGCGGATGCCCGCGCCGATCCACTCGGTCGTCGGCGCGTGATGGCGTACCCAGCGCGCGAGCGCGAGCTTGGACGCGGGGTACGCGTACACGCCGGGGGCGCGGCTCGTCGCGGCCAGGCCATCGGCTTCGTCGCCGGCGAGGAGCACGTCGACGAGGGCGGACGGCAGCCCCGGCGTCGTCGTCGTCGAGTTCGAGCTGATCGCCACCGCCGATGCGGCCGTACCGCGTGCCAAGAGCGGTCGCAGACCGTCGAGCGTCGCGATCGCACCGAAGTAGTTGATCGCGACGACGAGCGGCTGATCGCCCATGATGCCCGCGGCCGCGACGACCCCGTCGAGTACCCCGTCGCAGCATTCGGCGACCGCCGCGACCATCGCGTCGCGCCCCGGCGGAGTCGAGAGATCGGCGATCACCTCCGCGTCGCGAACGTCGACACCGATAACCCGCGCACCTTCCTTCTCCAGGCGGTCGCGCGTCGCGGCGCCGATCCCTCCCGCGGAGCCCGTGATGCAGACGGTGCGCAGGTCTTCGCTCACGCCATGTGTCCTACCGCCTCGCGCATGCCGGGGTCCAACGCAGGTTGTGCCGACCTCCCGGGTCGTGGATGATCCCCTCGTGGACGAGGAGGTGGTCCGGCATCGCCGCGCGTGCGATGGCTTCTCGAGCGTCGCGGACGCGGTTGCGCCGGATTCGTGGTCGGTCCCGACGCCGTGTACCGAGTGGACCGCGCGTGACATCGTCGAGCACGTCATCGGCTTTCACGAGTTCCTGCTGCTGCGGCCGCTCGGCGTGCGGGCGCGGCGACCGCGCGACGATCCCGCGGCACGCTGGAGCGCGACATCGCTCGCGCTGTTCACCGCGCTCACGACCGAAGACGTGCTCGATCGCGCGACCGAGTTACCGGGCGGAGGAGCGAGCACGCCGCGCACGATGATCGGAGCACTCACGACCGATGTGCTCGTCCACACCTGGGACCTCGCCCGCGCCGTGGGGCAAACCGCCGCTCTCGACGAGGAGCTGTACGCCCGCGCCTATGCCGCCGCGCGTGCATCCGAGTTCCGGCGGCACGAAGCCACGATCGGCCCGGAGGTGCCGATCTCCGCGGACGCCGCCATCGCGGAGCGGCTTGTCGCGTTCTACGGGCGCGACCCTCAGTGGGCACCGTAGGTCGCGGCCAGCTCGCGGCCGATTCGAGCCAGTTCGACGCGCATCTCGTTGGGCTCGATGATCTCCAGCCGCGCGCCGAATCCCGCGAGTTGACCGGCGAACGCAGCCACATTCGGGCCCGCGACCTCGACGGCGATCCGACCATCGGGTCGAGCCGGCCCCACGCGCACCTGCGTGTCGAAGACCCATCGCAGGAGCGGCACGACCGCCACGTCGGCCGCCGCGAGCACCCGAACCGGTGCGCACGGCCACCTACCGGGCCGCGGTCCTCACCAGAGCTGGTTGGCGTAGCGATCGGTGCCGACGACCGTCCGGAAGAACGGCGCGACCAAACGCACGGTCGCGAGGTCGTCGGCCTTGATCGCATCGGTGTAGCTCCGCATCGCCGGCAACACTTCCTGCACGTCGGCGCCCACGAACAGCAGCTGACACAACCGCTCGGGGCCCCCGGCCTTGCTGCCGAGATCCATGGGGACATCGCGCGGATCGTTCTCACCGGCCGACGGCGTCCAGGAGCTCACGATCTCGATCGGCGACCCGGCGAGCAACTGCGGCGCGTGCGAGCGCGCGAGCTCGTCGTGCAGCGCGCGGGCGTCGCGTCCGCCGCGCGCGTCGAACCAGGCGATGACCAGCCCGTCGTAGCCGTGGTCGAGCGCGAGCTCGATCGGCACCGGATCGGCGTCGCGGTACACGGCGCCGAGGTGGTCGAACAAGACGGTGTGGGTATGGCGGCGCTCGGCGAACCCGCGTCCCTGGGCGTAGAGCTCACGCACCTGGTGCCGGGCCCACACGTCGAAATGGTCGGCGTGATGACCGCGCTCGACCCAGTAGATCGCGACGTACGAACCCGCGTCGGGCGGTGAGGCAATCGTCTCGTCGTCGTCCGGCCAGCGCGCGTCCTTCAACGCGCGGGTCGCCACCCACCGGCTGCCGGCGAAGAGGAACGGGCCGATCATGCAACCCGCGTAGAAGTGATCGCGCTCGTACCACCGGTTGTACGCGACCTCGTAGCCAGGGTTCGGATCGACGAGCGTCAACAGCATGCTGCCGACCTTCATGCGGTAGTCGTCGACCCCGCCGACCTCGAGCGGATACGGCACGGCGAACCTCCACGGCGGCTGGACGAGAGCGACGGCACCATAGGAGACTCGACCCGTGGACTTCGATCCGTTGCTCGAGGCTGCCGGCAAGCTCGTCGACGACGGCATCACGCCCGCGTGCCAGCTCGCGGTGGCGCGCGCCGGAGAGGTCGTGTGCTTCGAGACCTTCGGAGCAGCGACCAACGACACCCGCTTCTGTGTGTTCTCCGCGACGAAGCCGATCGTCGCGTCGGCGGTCTGGCAGCTGATCGGTGAAGGGCTGCTCGACCCGGCCCGGCCGGTCGCGCACTACATCCCGGAGTTCGCGACGAACGGCAAGCAGATCGTCACCGTCGAGCAGGTGCTGCTCCACACCGCCGGGTTCCCGAACGCGCCGATGGACCCGGTCGAGGGCGGCGACACGGTTCCGCGCGTCAAGCGGTTCACCGAATGGAAGCTCGAGTGGGAACCGGGTTCGCGCTTCGAGTATCACGCGCTCTCCGCGCACTGGGTGCTGGCCGAGCTGATCGATCGCCTGAGCGGCCACGACTTCCGCGACTACATAGAGGAGCGGGTGTGCGCGCCCAACGGCCTCCCGCGCGTGCTCGGGCTCCTGGAGGAGGAGCAGGACGACATCGCGCCCGGTGTCCCGCTCGGCGCCGCGCCCGCCGACTCGCCGCTCCCGACCGTCGACACCAAGATCCTCGATCGTCCCGACGTGCGCGCCGCGGGAGTCCCCGGCGGTGGTGCAATCATGACCGCGGCAACGATGGCCCGCTTCTATCAGGCACTGCTTCACGACTCGAACCGCGTGTGGGACCCCGACGTGCTGCACGACGCGAAGACGATCGTCCGCTGCTCGCTCCCCGATCCACTGATGCACGTTGCCGCGAACCGCTCCCTCGGACTCGTGATCGCCGGTGACGACGGTCTGCACCAGTTCCGCTACGGCATGTTCGGCAAGGACAACTCACCCGGCAGCTTCGGCCATGCCGGTGCCCATTGTCAGGTCGCATGGGCCGATCCCGCGACCGGTATCTCGTTCTCGTTCCTGAAGAACGGGCTCCAGGCCGACATGATGGGCGACGCGCTGAACGTGATCCCGATCACCGACGCCGCGGCCGCGCTGCGCTGACACGGAGGACATCGAGATCGTGCGCACACCGATCGCCGAACGGCTCGACATCGAGTTCCCGATCTTCGCGTTCTCGCATTGTCGCGACGTGATCGCAGCGGTCAGCCGCGCCGGCGGCTTCGGCGTGCTCGGCGCAACCGCGCATTCGCCCGAGTCGATCGAGCAGGAACTGAAATGGATCGACGACCACGTCGACGGCAAGCCCTACGGGCTCGACGTGCTGATTCCCGAAAACATTTCGACCGCGGGCGAAAAGGACGTCACCTGGAAGAGCCTGGAGGCGCGGATTTCGCCGGAACATCGCGCCTTCACCAGGAACCTGCTGAAGAAACACGGCATCGAACTGACGACGACCAACGTCGCCGACAACCAGCCGCAGCCGTTCGACGCGCAGCGCGCGATGGACGTGCTCGAGGTCTCGTTCCGGCATCCGATCCGGCTGATTGCCAATGCGCTGGGCGTGCCGCCGAAGGCGATGATCGAGATGGGCAAGAAGCACGGCGTGCCGGTCGCCGCCCTGGTCGGCGCCAAGGAACATGCGCTGCGT
>JBBQGQ010000041.1:0-32042 GCA_038323195.1 Acidimicrobiia bacterium
AACCGTGCGTCGCTTGTCAGCGTCAATCATGACCCACAACAGTGCAAACCTCACCGACGACGCCACACTCCTACTCATCGACTACCACGGCACGCCAACCGACCAACCCTGATCGCAACGCGAAACCACTCTCGGCGCCCCCTCGCATCGTCGCGACGTCCATGACCGAACCGCCTCGTCTACTGGACACCGCAGTAGCTGCAACCGTCAACGTCCACGTGCAGCAGGCGATCGGGTCACCTTCGTGGCGGTGGTTACGGCCATTGCCAGCCGCTGGGTTCTTCGTCTTCAGTGCAGGCCTTGACGGTGTCGTCGCCGTGCACGATGAGCGCGCTCGGTCATGTCGCCATGCCCTGAACGTACCGAGGCGGCGAGACTGCGCGGTCACGATCATTGCGATGGCGTTCACCCTCCGACCGGCGCCCTTCGGAAGCCCGTCGGAGGGTCGATGTCACCTCGTTGCGCGCTCAGGATCCGGGGTTACGTGGCGGCGATGCCGATGATCGGTGCCGGGGGTGGGTTGTTTGCGAGGCTGCCGACGAAGGCTTTGTTGGAGAAGTCGAAGACGCCGCCGTCGCCGGCGACCATGAGGTAGCCGTTGCCGTACGCGACGAGTCCGTTGACCGGCTTGTTCAGGTGTGTGGCGCCCATGGATCCGTGGAACGGGGCGTTGAATGCGAACACGCCGCCGTCGGAGGCGACGAGCCAGTACCCGCGGTTGTCGGGGGTTGGGGCGATCCCGACGACGGGCTTGTTCAGTCGGACATTGCCCATGGAGCCGTGGAAGTGGGCGTCACCGAAGCTGAATACGCCGCCGTCGGAGCCGATCATGTAGTAGCCGTGCCCGGTCGGCGTCCCGACCGACGCGACGATGGGACCGTTCAGAACGGTGCCGGACATGTCGCCGTAGAAGTGCGCGTCGCCGTAGGGGAATGCGCGTCCGCGGTTGGTGAAGAGCCAGTAGCCGTTGCCGGACGGCGTCGCGGAGATGGTGCTGACGGTCTCGCCGAAACGTAGTGGCGGGTTTCCGCCGTGACCGGCCGCGGTACCGAAATGAGAGACGTTTCCGAATGCGTCGACCATCCAATAGCCGGGGCTATCGGCGCGTGCGGTGATCGCGACTACCGGTCCGGGCGCCGATCCGAGTCTTGGCGCGTTGCCGAAGGGGTAGACGGCGCCGTTGGCGCCCAACATCCAGTAGCCACTCCCCGGATCGGGCGGCGGCGGAACGACCACCACGACCTTCGCGACGGTCACCGCGTTCGACGCCGAAGACCACGGTCCGTCGCCGACCGCGTTCGTGGCACGAACCTTGAACCTGTACGTTGCCGCGGCCAGGCCCGTGATCGTCGCTTGGGTTCCTGTCACGGTCGCGGTCTCGCCGCCGGGCGACGCGGTGACCGTGTAGTGCGGATCGACGAGCGGTTGTCCGCCGGAGCGGTCCACTGCACCGACGCTTGCGTACCGGACACCGTTGCCGTCACCCCAGTCGGTGCGTCGGGCGCAGTCGCGACGGTCACCGCGTTCGACGGCGACGACGACGGTCCGTCACCGACCCCGTTCGCGGCAACAACCGTGAACGTATAAGTACCCGGGGACAGGCCCGAGATCGTCGCTTGGGTTCCAGTCACGGTCGCGGTCTCGCCGCCGGGCGACGCGGTGACCGTGTAGTGCGTGATCGACGAGCGGTTGTCCGCCGGAGCGGTCCACTGCACCGACGCTTGCGTACCGGAAACCGTTGCCGTCACCCCAGTCGGTGCGTCGGGTGCGGTGGGGCACACCGGGACCGCATTGATACCGAAGTCGGTCGCGACGACCGGCGTCGCGCTACCGAGTTGGCCGGAAGTTCGGCAACCGCCGTTCACCGTCCAAAACGTTCCGCTCGGCTCGGCCTGGACCACGGTGCCGTCAGCGGGGATCTGACGGAGATGACCGAATGAGAACTGCGTGGTCGCGGTGAGGACATCGTCGTTCACGATGAACGTCCGCGGGTTGCCGAGCGTGCCGAGGTCGTCGACGCCGAGGGGCGCGCCTCCGACCACTTCCCAGTTTTGGTTCGATGGTTGCGCGTTCAACACCGTGCCGTCGGCGGGATAGGTGTGGAAGGCGGACAGGTCCGCGACGGGAGTGGTCGTCGGCTGGGGAGTGCCGAACGGGGCCCAGTTGTCGACGACGAGCGGTGCGCTGCCGACGATCTGCCAGTTCGCCGTGTCGGGGGTCGTGACGAAACTCCCGTCCGTGCAGGATTGTTTGGGTGCGCTGTTGTGCGTGCCGAGCATGCCGACCGCCGCGCCCTGGGCGAGCGTGGTACCGGGCTGACCGTTGTCGGTCCAACACGAAAAGGGGCTGTCCAAGTGGTTGCTCATCTCGATGTGAAGGTGGGGGCCGTCATTACAGCCATTCCCAAAATCGTGCACCGTCCCCAACGTCATGCCATTCGTCGGTTGCGGATCGCCGGTGTCGAGCCCGCGCCCGCCCAGCAGGTGCCCGTAGAAGATCCAACCCACCCTCGTGCCGTTCACGAATACTTCGACCTTCGAACTCGTGCCACAACTCGTCGTGCTCGAATCCCAGACGAACGTGACCGGACCGTCGGCGCTCGTGACCAGCAGTGTTATCGGCGTTCCCTCGGCGGCCCACAGGTCGGTCGACCAGTCACCCCCATTGTTCGCGGGGTTGACGGCTGGGTAACTCGAGTTCGCCGCCGTATACGGCGGAGGCACCAACGCGTTCGACGCCCACGTGCCCGCGAACGGCATCCCAACCGTCGCAGCCGGTTGCGCGGCCGACCCGAACGCCGCCCCACCCGACACGACCGGGACAGAAATACCAACCGCGATTGAGGTTGGCCCGTTCTTCCGGACGGGTTGGTTCTGTTGATCATGCCGCGGTGATGGTCTCGTAGTCGACGGGACTGAGCATCCCGCAGTGTGAGTGGCGGCGGGTCGGGTTGTAGAGAAGCACTCGATCCACTCGAACATCGCGGACGCGAGTTCGTCGCGGCTCGACCAGCGGTGGCGATCGAGGAGCTCGAGTTGCAGAGTGCCGAAGAAGCTCTCGGCGACCGCGTTGTCGTAGGCGTCGCCGACGGTGCCCATCGATCCGAGCAGACCGGCAGCGCGGAGTCGCCGGCCGAACGCCCAGCTCGTGTATTGCGTTCCGTGATCGGAATGCACAACGGTGGACTCGGCCGGCTGGCGTCGCCAGATCGCCATCTGGAGCGCGTCGACGACGAGTTCGGCGCGGAGGTGATCGGCGATCGACCAGCCGATCACCCGCCGGCTGAACGCGTCGAGCACAACACCGAGATAAACCTTGCCGCCCTCGGTGGGATGCTCGGTGATGTCACTCACCCAAAGCTTGTTCGGTTAATCGACGGTGAAGCGACGGTTCACGAGATCGTCGGATGGGACCGCCTCGGGATCCCGACGCGTGCACCCACGACGGCGACGTCGATAGACGCCCTCGATACCGGCGTTGCGCATCAGCCGGGCGACGCGCTTACGGCCGACCCGAATGCCGGCACCGAGCCGCAGCTCGGCATGCACGCGCGGTGCGCCGTAGGTTCCTCGCGATTGGCGGTGAACCTCGACGATCGTGGCGGTCAGCTCGTGGTCTTCCCGCACCCGCGGTGCCGGATCAGCCTGGCGTTGGCGCCATTCGTAGAACCCGGAAGTGGTCACCTTCATCACGCGACACGACGTCGCGACCGGCAGGTCCGAGCAGGACTCGGCGATGAAGGTGAACATCATTTTGGGAGCATGTTCTCCCGAGCGAAATACGCCGCGGCGCGCTTGAGGATCTCGTTCTCCATCTCGAGCGTGCGCTTCTCGCGTCGCAATTTCACGAGCTCGGCGCGTTCCTCGGTCGTCAGACCGTCGCGGTCGCCGCGATCGATCGCAGCTTGCTTGACCCAGTTCCGCAGACAACTCGAGCTGATCCCAAGATCCTGCGCGATCTGATCCAACGGCTTCGCATGCTCACGAGCAAGCTCGACCGCGCGAGCACGGAACTCCGGCGGATGTGGCCTCGGCATAACGACTCCTCTCCGGAGGCGAGAATCGCCTCACGACAAGAGTCCGGTCAACCGGGGCAACCTCATCGTGTTCTTTTGCAACTGGCTGGCACACCGATGCCATATCACCCTTACGCTGACCGACCCTCGATCGAACCGTCGGTGCCATTCGCCTGGCGCGGTTGGATCGCCGTCGTCAACCAGCGCACCAATCCCCGCCGTTTGGCGGCGGAGCGAACGAGAAGTGCAGCGACGACTCTAAAGCCTTTTGAAGCGCGGTGCACGATCTCTTGTACTCGCAATCCGAATTCATGAGACCACGCGCTTGAGCCGGGTAGGTCAGTAACGACGCCCCGATGTGGACGGCTGAATACAGGTCCTGGGTGGGGCGGATAGCTCCTTCCGGCCCCGAGCCAAGGAGGTGAACGCGTGGCAAGTACCGTCGTGGCGTTGCCGAACGACCTCCTCAGCCCTTCTCTGGCGCGTCGTTCGATCGAAGCGTTTGTCGCCGCTTACCGGCTTGACGGCGAAGCGAGAGATGCGATGGTCGTGATCGCGAGCGAGTTGGTGACGAATGCAATCGTCCATGGGGACGCACCTGTCGTCTTGTCGGTCTCATTCCAAGCGTCCGACATGACCATCGAAGTCTTCGATGGCGACCCGCGCGGCGAGGGCGTCCGGCTCCGAGCCGCCGACGACCCTGACCCGGGTGGTCGAGGTCTTCGGATCGTCGCGTCGCTGGCCGACCGGTGGGGAGTACGACCCTCCCAACTCGGCAAGATCGTCTGGGCCGCGAAACGCTCGCTGGCGACCGGATAACACTCCCGTACAGCCGCACCGGTACGGTTATGTGCGCTCCGGTGGTGGCGCGAGGAGGTCGAGCCCAGAGACCTCGAACACGCGTCGTACGACGTTCTTCGCGCCGATAACTGAAAGCGGCGTGTTGTTCGCCGCGCACAACCTCGACGCCCTGACGAACTGGTGAAGACCGGACGAATCGCAAAACGTCAACTCGCCCACGTCAATGTCTAGCTCCACCGGTTTCGTCGTGAAGATGTCGTCCAGCGCCGCGCCAAACTGAGGGGCAGTCGAAACATCAAGCTCCCCGCGAAGGATCAGGCGGACGACTCCCGACTTCTCGTGCGCGATCTCGGCCCCGAACCCTTCGGGAAGGCTCAACTCGGTTGCTTCCTTGTGGGCTCAAGTCACCCGACCGGTCGGGACAGACGATGGACAGAACTCAATACCGTCCGCGGCTGGTGGATCGCCGCCAGAGGCTGTCAGCATACGTTCACTTCAACAGTAGGCGGAAGAAGCGTAGAAGTCGGACAAATAGGATAATCTTGATCGGCGCGCCTCCTCGCGACGCCGCGGGGCTAGGAAAGGCGAACCGAAGCTTCCGAGGCGGCCGCGTCGAGACGCTTCGCAAGGTCATCCGCGTTGACGCCCGCTTCGCGCAAAGCAGGAAACAGGGTCTCTTCCTCGAACCGGACGTGGGCAGCCACGCTGCGCGCTAACGACGTGACGACCGGGAGAAGGTCATCGGGTGGCGAGTCGTAGATGCGCCCGATGATCGTCTTCACCAGACCATGTTCAGCGGCCGCGTCGTCAGCCAGATCGTCACCGTCGTCCACCATGTGGCGTAGCTCGGGATACAGCGCCTTTTCTTCTACGAGCGCGTGCAACGTCAGCGCCTCGCAGATCTTCCGGGCGATCATGTCGTCCGGACTGTCGGAATATCGCCGAAACTGTCCCTCGACTTCTCGATGTTGCGAAGACAAGACCTCGAATCCATCAGCCACTGCGACCTCCAGGTAGCCCTAACGCGGGAAGTAATGCCGCCAGCCAATCGCGGGACTCGTACCGACCGGACTGGTCACGCTCCGATCCCGCACCGTTTCCTATTCGGCGTCCGGGTCAAGCTCGTCCGCACGGGAGCGAAGTTCGTCGGCTTGGGCGCGCTCTGCCTTCGCGCTTTGGGCTTGCTGCTCGGCCGCAATCTGTTCCCGCTTGGCCCGGGCGGCACGCTCTTCTGCGGCTGCGGCTTGACGATTCGCTTCGAGTTCTCGGGCCTTCGCTGCGGCTCGCACCTGCACAGCTTGCTGTCGCCGCTCCTCAACCTTGTGTTCGCGGCTTCGGCGCACGACCATAACGCCCCCGCCGACAAGAAGGAGTACCACCACGACGATGAGAACGACGACTCCCATGACGCCAGGCTTCCCGCCGTGACTCGACGCGAAACCCGCAGAGCGCGCCTTAGGCGGCGAGCGACGTGACGTGCTCGGCTTCTTAGGACTTCAAATCTGTTCCCGCTCCGTGCGCCTTGCGTCTACCGGACGATGGTCTCTTCCCTGGCCACCGGAGCTTGCGTTTGAACGACGGTCCGTCGCCGGAAGCCGCCCCAGCTCGCCCAGAACGCGATCGAAAGGACCGCGCCCACAATGCCCACGATCATCAGAATGACCCCGACCGTGTGAACGCTGAATCCATTCGCCTGAGCCGTGACCGCGAAACGCATGATCGCGCCAGCGGCAACCAAGAGCAGGCTTGTAGTGATACCCATGACGTATGCCCTCCGAGTAGATGTCCCACCAGGTGGCGGGTCGGCCTTTCAGGTCGGCTTGTCCATTGCGGCTCGTGTTCGCATTGCCTCTACCCGTGGCGGTTATCGCGCCAAACGTGATAAGCGGCTGAGCCAAATGGTTGCCCCGTCCTCGCCCCGGAATGCAACCCCGGTTGTCACGAACGAGACAAGCCGGACTGGCCTGCCTCGGGAAGCTCGGCTCTCAGATCGCGTGTTCCAGGGGCCGCGCCGCGTACCACAACCGGCCGCCGAGCATCGTGCCAAACCTCGAAAGAGACGTGATCGACCTCGCCGGGAGCGAAGATTGTGTTCTCACGCAGCAATTGGCGTCCGCCGCTCAGCGCGGCGAGCACGGCTGCGTTGATCGCTTCGCTGTGCAGCGGATGCTCGTCCGGGATCGCGGTATGCGCGAATCGGCTGCCATCGGTGTGCTCGATGTCCCACTCGACGGTCAACACGCCTCATACCACCCGCGACGCGAAAATGTGATCCCCCCATCTTCGGTGCGCAGCACACCCGGATCGCTGACTGGACGGAGGCGGATCCGCGCACCCTCGCCCACGTCATCACGCTCGGCGAACCAGATAGATGATGAGGACAATGATCAGGATGAACACGACAGTGCCGACTCCGATATACATTCCGCTGCTCTTACCTTGAGAGTTTTCCGCAGTCAGTCTTGGTGGCTGCGTTGCTCGGCCTCATGCGCGGCAGCTTCGGCGCGAGCGTTTTCCGCCTCGGCTTCCTTCACCCCACCCTCGCGCTCAGCCTCAGCCTTTTCCTGCTGAGCCGCGCCTTCGCGCTTCAACTCTTCCTTGCCGGTCAACGCCCCGGCCGCTTCTTTCACCTTGCCCTTCACATCTTCGACAACGCCCTTCGCGCCGGCTTCCGGTCCTGTGTCCTTGTCGCCCTCGCTCATCGTGACCTCCTCGTCAGAACCGGCTGCGCACGTCGCGCAGCCCGGAGTCGGGCCTCTTCTACCCGGCAAGGGACGGTCACTCATGACGAAGACGCGGTGCGCCGCACCAGGAAGGTTTCGGGTTGTCGCATGGGTATAGACGAGTCGTGCGCAGCGTGACGAGGAGCCGGTCCGACGAGATGTCACGCGTGGACCCGGAATTGCACACCTTGACGACCGCGATCAACGGCACGACCGTTATCCGCGTCTACGGCAAAATCGGCCTGTCAACTTCCGAACGACTGCGCGACGCGATCGAGCGTTACCTCGGTCGGCACCGCACGATCATTCTCGACCTGTCGGGCGTACGGCGCATGGATTCGACCGGCATCGACGTGTTCATCTGGGCGCAAGGCTCCCTGACCCTCGACGGCGGAAACCTCCTGCTGCGGAACCCGTCCCCTTCAGCGCGTCAGGTCCTCGATGCCGCACGCGTCAACTTCCGCGTCGCCCAAGAAACCAACAAGAACCCGTCGCGGTCGACATGAAACCAGGTAGACAGTCAGCGGGCTAAGAGTGTCCGGAACGCAGCGACCTTGAGTACCCAGGAGGGACATCGATGAGACCATTGATCGTGCTGCTCGGCATCTCGGCACTCACAGTCGGCTGTTCGACCTCAGGATCCACCGCGGCCAAAGACGTGACCATCACAGCCTGTACCGCGAGCCCGACCGGTGGCCATCCGAGCGCGACCGGTCAGATCTTGAACCACAGCAGCAAGTCCAGCCTCTACACGATCCATGTCAAGTTCACCGACTCGTCGGGCAACGGCGTCGGAGACGGCGTAGCCGCGGTCGCCAAGGTCGATCCTGGAACGACGGCGAACTGGACCGTCACCGGCACCGTGAGCGCCGAAGGGCCGGTGAAGTGCAAGCTGTCCTCGGTAACCCGCAACGTATCGGTGTAGCCGATTGATAAGCGCCAACGGCGGCAGCTATCCAGGATCGCTGTACCGGTTCGCGGAACGACGAGGCGGTCCCTTAGGCTGACGACGGCTACGCCAAAGCAGCGTTGCCCTGATCGCGCATGCCAACACGATGAGAACGATGACGACGGCAATAGTCACTGCTCGCCTCCTCGTCTTGATGGACGGTGTGGTGGTCGCCGCATCGTCGTACAACGCGTCGTGAAGCGACAAGTCCCGTCTGGGATTCCCCTGGGTCGTCGCTCGGCGTCGCACGCCTTCACTGAACGGCCGAACCGGGCCAGCGACCGCGGCGGCCATCCCACACTCACCGGGAGGCGAGCAGTCGCGGGCTTCTACCCAAACCGCGCTCGACCGCGAGGGTGGAGGCTCAGTTTCAGGGTGGCCGGTGGGAAATCTCGTGCGTACCCACCTACCGCACCCCGTCCACCATCGGGAGTTTGTGCGTGTCTGGGTGTGGGCAGGACGGGGTGGTGGCAGATGATGGTTCCGGTCTTTCTGGAGAGTCCGGTGGCGGTGTGAAGCCGCGCGACGATGATCGCGTTCGGGTAGACGTGACTCGGGCGTCGTCGGGGCCTGGGTGGCGTGGCTACTTCCGGGCGATGGGGCCGGGACTCGTCACGGGCGCGTCGGATGATGACCCGTCTGGTGTCGCGACGTACGCCCAGGCAGGTGCCCAGTTCCGTTACAACATGTTGTGGACGGCGCTGTTGACATTGCCGCTGATGGCCGCGGTGCAAGAGATCTGTGACCGAACGGCCCTTGCGACCGGCCGAGGCATGGGCGAGTTGGCGGTGCGGAAGTTCCCACGATGGCGGCCGGTCTTATGGACGTTGATCGGCGCGTTGATCCTCGCGAACTTGTTGAACATCACTGCCGATGCCGTTGCCATCGGTGCGGGCATGAACCTCTTACACCTGGGGCCGACGACCCTTTGGGCCTTGCTTGCGGGCATGTTCATCACCGTGTTGATTATCGCCGGGTCGTTCGAGACGATCGCCCGCATCTTCAAGTTCCTGTGCTTGGCCTTGTTGACCTACGTCGTCGTGATGTTCTTCGCGCACCCCTCGTGGTCCCAAGTGCTGTCCCACACGCTGATCCCCCATGTCTCGTTTACCAAGGACTACATGCTGTTGTTCGTCGCCGTGCTAGGCACGACGATCTCGCCGTACCTGTTCTTTTGGCAGAGCGCCCACCGGATCGAGGATCTGCGCGACGAACCCGAAGGCGGCGACAACGCAACCCCGATCGGAAACCTTCCCGCCCACCAAGCGACCCACAAGCAGCGCACCAGCCGCGCCGACGTATTCGTCGGCATGGGCTTCTCGAACATCGTCATGTTCGCGATCATCGTCTCCACCGCAGCCACCATCGGCGCGAAAGGCAACGTCACCATCACCACCGCCGCCCAAGCCGCCCAAGCCGTCAAACCCGTCGCCGGAGGACTATCCGAGGCACTCTTCGCCCTCGGGTTCATCGGCTCAGGAATGCTCGCCATCCCCGTACTCGCCGGGGCAGGCTCGGTGGGCATGGCCGGACTCCTTCACAAGGAATGGGGCTTTTCCCGGTCCCCGCGCGAGGCACCCGTCTTCTACGGCCTGGTGATCTTGGGCACGTTAGGCGGCACCCTCGTCACGCTCACCGGTGTCGATCCGGTCAAGCTCCTCGTCTACTCGGCGCTGATCAACGGCCTGCTCGCCGCGCCTTTCCTTGTGCTCGTCATGCTCGTCTCCGACGACCGCACCACCATGGGCGACTACGCCAACGGTCACCTCGCCCGCACCCTCGGCTGGGCCACCACCTTGCTCATGGCAGCCGCCGCAATCGCATACCTCGTCCTGACCTACGGGTAGCACCCCGACGACCCAGATACCCGAACAGGAATCGACACCGGCCAACGCTGTTTTCGCCAATCACTAACACGGACGGTGGGTCGCGCGCTATCGAGGTAGAGGCTCATGCGCCCGCGGGTTTCACGCCACTTCATCGCATTGTTCGGTACCGCGATCGCTTGGCGCTAGCCGTGTAGCAAGCTCGCGATCACGTTGACGACGACGGCCACGATGACCGCACCGAAGAGATAGGCAAGTAGCTCGTGTCGCAGCACGGTGCGTCTTGTCCGGCGCGCTTGGATGTCGGTATCGGACACTGGACGGTCATGCCGACCGTGAACGCGACGTAGGCGAAGTCCTGATAGTCGGGCCGCTCGTCGTCGGTTTTGAAATCGATCCCACCGACTCGTGCGGACACCACGACCGAGGTACGAAAGTGAACCCTTGCCATGGGAGATAAATCCCCGAAGAAGCAGAACGTCAAGAAGCCAAGCAAGTCGTTGAAGGAGAAGCGCGCCGACAAGCAGTCCAAACGTGACGACAAACGGCCCGGCTTCGGTCACTGATCCTTCTGCCGTGGTCAACCACGGTCCGCAAGCGCAACTCGTTTTGTGGCATCTCGCGAAATGCCCCGGTCAGAGCGACGGAACCCCCTCGGAAAGTGGTCCGGATGACCACGGAACGGGGGTGCCGTCACGATGACCTGCTCGCCGATGCGCGTGCAGCGAGGATCGAACGCACACGTCACGTCAAGGAGTCAACCAAACCGACGGCAGTCCCATCGTCTGCGGACGCCAATGCGAGACTGCACGTTTGTGGCTGCGAAAACGGGTTCCGAGGTGCTTGCAGGTGTCGTGACCATCGAGCCGCTCGGCGAACATGACGGACGTTCCGGAGCGCGCCTTGATCGAGTGCGGTTCGGCGATGGCACCCGCTTGATCGTCAAGCGGTTCGATGCACGACGAGATCTGGTCATGGCGGCGACGGGCGATGCTGTCGGTCGCGAGGTCGCGCTATGGCGAGAGGGGGCGCTGGATGGTTTTCCCGCGGGTGTGAGTCATCCGATTGTGGCGGGATGGGTAGAGGCCGAAGGGGCCGTGCTCGTCATGCGCGACCTCGGGAACGCCGTGGTGAGTTGGGATCGCAGGCTGTCACGCAAGGACTGCAATCGCGTTTTCGCGGCGATGATCGCCGTCCATCATTTTGCACTGACCAGACCTCGGCCAGGTTCGGTGTGTTCCTTGGAGACGAGGGTTGGGCTGCTGTCCCCACAACGGATAACCCGATTTGTCGGATGGGACAATCCAGTTCCCGCTGCGGTGCTGACTGGTTGGGAACGGTTCCATGACCTGGTTCCGGTCGATGTGAGTGACGCGGTCCGATCGATACACGAACAGCCGACTCGGCTCGTCCATGCCCTGGGCGAACGATCATGCACCTTGCTCCACGGCGACCTGTTTCCGGTGAACATCGCGCTGGATGCGGCGCAGGTGTCGTTCTTCGATTGGAGCCTTGCGACCTGGGGGCCGTCGTGGCTCGACGCGGCGACGTTTCTCATGGGCGCCATGTCGAATGCCGCCGCGAGCCATGATGAACTGATTAGCGACTTCCGAAAACTCTCCGGCGCGGAACATGACGAAACTGCGATGCGCCTCTCATTGCTGCACACGCTGTGCGATCTGGGTTGGAACAAGGCACTCGACACAACCGATCATCCCAAAGCGGAGAAACGAGCCCGTGAACGATCGGAACTCGAGTGGTGGACCGGTCAGGCACGCCAAATTCTTGACGCCGGCGTCATCGACAAGAATTGAACCATGCGACCTTGACTTGGACGCCGAAGTCAGAACATCGACAGCCACCCTGCGCCGCCTGCGAACCCACTCCGAACTCAGTCATCCGACGGGCGTGGGAGTGGGACGTTCGCTCGAAGCGTGCGTGTGCGCCCAGGTTGCGAACGCGTTGGGCTCGATGGGTCCGCAGAGCAGATAGCCCTGGAGGTGGTCGGCACCGATTTTCTGCAGCGCGGTCATCTCTTCGGGGGTTTCGACGCCTTCAGCCACGATGTTGACGTCGAGGGCGTGGCCGAGGTCGGTGATCATCTGCACGAGCGCGTTCCCGCGACTCCGGTTGAGTTGATGAATGAAGGAGCGATCGATCTTGATGATGTCGATAGGAAGTCGTTGGAGATGCGCGAGAGAGGTGTAGCCCGTGCCGAAGTCGTCGATCGCCACTCTGGTGCCGAGAGCCCGAACGGCGTCGAGCTCGGCGGACGCTGCGACGAGGTCGGCCAGGAGGACGGTTTCGGTGATCTCGATACTGAGGCGGTTCGGGTCGATGCCAGTTCGGTCCAGGACCGCGCGGATGTGGGCCGGGAGTCGACGGCTGAGCAGATGTCGGCCGGAAATGTTGACGGCCACGGTCAGGTCGGCGAGCCCAGGGGTGGTGGACCATTCGCGCAGCTGGCGGCTGGCTTCGTTCAACACCCAGCAGTCGAGGTCGATGACCACTGAGCTCGCTTCGGCGATCGGGATGAACGCGTCGGGGGCAATCATTCCGTGGCCGGACCGGTCCCAGCGGATGAGCGCTTCCGCGCCCGCGAGCTCACCGGACGCGGCGTCGAGCACGGGCTGGTAGTGCAACTGCAGGCCACCGCCGGTCGGGTGCGTCAGTGCGGCGGTGAGCGCGTTCTCGACGTCGACGCGTTCGATCAGCTGCCGCTGCAGGCCCGTGTCGAAGATTTCGATGGCGGACCGGTCGTGACGCTTGGCGCGGTACATCGCCGTGTCGGCTCGGGCGAGCAGCTGGAGGGGTTCCTCTGGTCCGTCAAGCGACAGGGCGATACCGATCGCCGCTCCGATGCCTATCTGGATCCCGCCGATGTCGATCGGGTCGTTGACGCTGTCGAGGATGCGTTGAGCAAGGCGGGTGGCGTCGCCAACGTCCGCGACTTCCTCGGCGACGACTACGAACTCGTCGCCTCCGAGGCGGGCGGCGAAGTCTCCGCCGCGCAACTCGACCTTGATGCGTTCCGCGACGCGGCGCAGGATCTCGTCGCCCGCTTCGTGGCCGTGTGTGTCGTTGACTGCTTTGAAATCGTTGAGATCGAAAAACAGTACCGCGGTGGTGGCGCCAGTTCGCGAGCCGCGACGCATGGCCGTCTCGATCGCGGTGATGGCCGCGGAGCGGTTGCCGATCCCGGTGAGGGAGTCATGGGCTGCTTGATGAGCGAGATGGGTCTGGAGTTTGTCGCGTTCGACGATGGAACCAGAAAGCAATGCCACGGAACTCTCGAGTGATTGGCCGAGCCGCCCCGGGAGCGGCTCGAACAGAACGGGGTCATCGAAGTCGCAGTTGGCGAGCGCGTTGGCTTTGGCGTCGAGCAGACGAAGGTTCGTCGCCAGGTCGGCCACCACATCGAACACGATTCGGGTCTCGCGGGGGCCGTGGCTCCGGCTGAGGGAGGGCTCGGCCGCGACTTGGCCCTCGTTGACCGCTCGGGCGAAGCGCGCGAGTGCCTTGAGCGGCTTGGAGTTGGATCGGGCCATCGCCAGCGCGGAGCCGACCGACGCGAGTGTCAGAACGGCTACACCGGCGACGGCGGCCAGGAAGCGTGCGTGCTCTGAGGCGGCAAGTTGTCGAGCTTGGTCCCGAGCTACGGAGGTTGCCGTTGCGACGAGGTGGGTGAGGGTGGCGTCGAGAGCGAGGTAGCCACGGAAGGCGGCAGCGATTTTGGCCTTGCCTTCCGGCGTCGCCAGTGCGGGAGGCGGCTCGCCCGCCAGCGCGCCCGTTACCGCTCGCTGGAACGCCTGCGCCCGGGTTTCCGTTTCGACGCGCTCGAGCGCCACGACGATCCGCGACGGGCTCGACTCGCGAAGCCGGGCCACCGCGTGGGTGTAGTCGGCGCTCTCGGCGGCGAAGCGACCGAACACCGCAACCGTCGCCGTGGACGTGGCGCCCGGTGACGGGAACATGACGCCGCTCAGGTCCGTGCCCATTCCAGTGGCGGCATCCACGAGGCCAGTCGCGGTTTGCAGCGAGCGCAATGCCCGTTGCAAGTCCGAGTTGTGGGCTTCGCCCTCGAGCTGGTCGAACGAGCGGGTCAGCGCGCCGGAGATGGCGTCGACCATGCCCGCGAGCCGTCGCTGGGTCTCGGCGGGCGTGGTCGCGCCGCTATCGGTGTCGGCGTCCAGCGCTTGCAGAGTTTGCTGGCTGACGGGACTGGCGACGCCGAGGGCGGCAAGGGCTTGTTCGGCTTGGGCTCGGGCCGGAGCGAGCTGTGCCCCCCAATCGAACCCGAGAAACGCGGTGGCGGCTGCAGGGGTGACTCCGAAGTCGACGACACGCGCATTAAATGCTGCGACGGACTGCAGTACGTGGAGCGAATGTCGGAATGCGACGAGCTCGCCGAGGGTGGCGACCCCAGAATCAACGTGTGCCGCCTCGGACGCTGACGACCGGTGGGACAGAACGACCGATCCGGCCAGCACGCACATCGCGGATAAGGGAAGCATGATCAAGGCGATTGTGCGCGTGGTCACGCCGGTCCCCGCCCGGCGCGAACGTGAATCTGTGCTCATGTACGTGCCTCTCGGGGCTGAGGTGTCGACTGTTCCGCCCTGTCGACCCCACCGGTCGCGGTGCGATCTGATCCGGCTCCATCCCGATGAGTCGAGGGATTCATTGCCGAGCTACCTAGTGCGTTCGCGTCAGTGACAACACGCGACGCGACTCTCGCTCAGGCCTCGAGCGCATTAGGGATGTCAATCGGCGGTATCGGCCGAGCAAAAACGAGTCCGCAGGCGCTGTCGTGCCTGCCCTAATCTTCGGCATCGCCCAGCCGTGAATGACGAGGCCGACGACCACAACTCGAAGGACTAAAGCCCCTTGTCAGGTACCGGGAGAGGCTCCGTCGCTCTCTCGGCGCGGCCACATGCGCAGCTTATGCGTCGAGATGGATCGTGCTGCAGGAGCACGCCGTCGCACCCGACGAACTCGATCCCAACGGTGTTCCTCGAGAAGACGCGAGGCGGCGCTGGACAATCGGAACGACCGATGAGTACCTCGATCAATGCCGAGCGACGCCATGAAGTGCCACCTTGAATGCCTCACGCGAGTAGAGCGCCCACCCACCGGACTCGACTCCACCGATACCCGACCTGCGAATCCTGCGACGACCACCGCAACCTCACCGACCGACCTCGACCCTCCGAAATTCCGGACACGCACTTGCACTCATTCGAGTGCCGCTGAGCCGGCGCGCCCGCACAGTCATTTGCTGGATCGCCCTGCAGAGTGCTCCAAGGACAAGTCCATCGAGATCGAATGAGCGACGGCCCGGGGGTTCGTCGAGTCCGTCGGTGCCGACATGGTGAGATGCGCCCATGAAGCCGCGGCTAGAAGCGTGGCGCGTCGAACGTGCCGGGACGCGAGCCAACGATTGCCGCATCGATTTCGGCTGGCGTGCAGACATCGGGTACAGGGCTTTTGGTGCCGACATCCCTCGAGGTCGCGTGCTACGTCATCACCGGTCCTGACGCCAGCGAGACGATCAGAAGTCTTCGACACGGACGGTGTCGACGGTTTCGGATGCGTCGATGAGCGGCGTCCGCGCGTCGGAACGGGTCGGTACTGCCCGGACTGAGCGGATCGTTTGACGCCGACTTTCTTGGTTGTACAGACCTTGCGTGCAGGCCGTTGGTGCAGGTATCTGCTTAAACGCGCGGCGCATTCTCGACGCCCCATTCGCGCGACGGAGATCCGGCGATGCCCGCAACACGCACACCAACACGCGCCGCATGATCGCCGCGCGGGTCTTGACCATCGCGTTGACGCGCTCGTTGCCAACGCGGCCTGCCGCATCGGCAGGATGCTGATGTTGGGCATCGGCGCGTTGGGGGCTTCGAGCGCGGCGTACTACTTGGACACCGTCGCGTCCGGCCGGGAGGACTACTACCTGGGTGCAGGAGAAGCTCCCGGCGTCTGGCTCGGCGCACACGCCGCGACGCTCGGTCTCGAGGGCACCGTCGAACCGGCCTCCCTGCACGCGGTGCTCGAAGGTGTCGACCCGAGCGACGGGGCCCGGTTGGACCGGGCCCGGGCGAACCGGGCCCCGGGTTTCGATCTCACCTATTCGGCACCGAAATCGGTGTCGATCTTCCATGCCCTCGCCGACCCTGACCTGCGTGTCCAGGTGCGTGATGCGCACGATCGCGCTGTCGTCGCCGCGCTCACATGGTTGGAACGCAACGCATGCGTCGTTCGCCGCGGAGCCGGCGGGATACAGACCTCACCGGGTGACGGGTTCGTCGCGGCGGGTTTCCGGCATCGGACCAGCCGTGCCGGTGATCCCCATCTGCATACCCATGTGTTGGTCGCGAACCTGACCCGCGGACCCGAAGGTCACTGGAGCGCGCTCGACGCTCGACACCTCTACGCGTTGGCGAAGACCGCCGGTTACCTCTACGAGGCACAACTCCGCCACGAACTCACCGCCCAGATCGGCGCGGAATGGACTGAGGTTCGAAACGGCGTCGCGGACATTGCTGGTGTCCCCCGACCACTGATCGACGACCTATCGCAGCGACGTCATCAGATCCTCGAACGGCTCGACGAGCTCGGCTGGCACTCCGCGCGCGCCGCGCAAGTCGCCACCCTCGACACCCGCACGATCAAAGACCCCAACGTCGACGTCGATGCACTCACCGTGGATTGGCGAGACATCGCCGCCGACCACGGCATCACCAGCGAGACGCTGACCATGTTGACCGCCCGAGCCAAGGCAACCCCGCTGCTGTCGGGGCGTCTGCGGGAGATCGGCGAGCGGTTGGCTGGACCGAACGGACTGACCGCGCACGCGTCAACGTTCGATCGCCGCCACGTCCTCCAAGCCTGGTGTACGGAGCTCCCGGCCGGCGCGCCGATCACCGAGGTCGAACAGCTCGCGGATCGGACGCTCACCAACCCCGCGATGGTGCAACTTCGCGGTCGGGAAGCCTCGGTCACGATGAAACGCGCGGATCGCCGCCGCATGGAAGCCCCCAACCTCGGCGCCCGGTACTCAACCGCCGAGCTGCTCGCGCTCGAACGACGACTCCTCACCGACTCCGTCGAGCGCGCGACCGAAAGTGTCGGCGCGGTCGACCGTTGGCACCTCGTCGAGGCCGCCCGCCGCCACCCCCACCTCAGCCACGAACAACGACGGATGGTCCGCATCCTCACCACCTCGGGACGCGGCGTCGATATCGTCATCGCACCCGCAGGCGCAGGAAAGACCACCGCCCTGGCCGCCGCGCGCGACGCCTGGCACGCGTCCGGATACCGCGTCATAGGCTGCGCGGTGTCGGCCCGGGCCGCACACCAGCTCCAAACCGGTGCCGGGATCCGCTCCTACACGATCGCGGCGCTTCGCCAAGAGCTCGCAAACGGACAGGCGTTCCACCCGTCCGCCGTGCTCGTGGTTGATGAGGCCGGCATGGCCGGCACCCGCACCCTCGCGCCGCTCCTCGACGCCGCCAAGGCCGCGCGGATCAAGACGGTCCTGGTTGGCGATCCGAAGCAGCTTCCCGAGATCGACGCCGGGGGAATGCTCCGAGCGCTCGATCACCGGATCGGCGGGATCGACCTCAAAGAGAACCGACGTCAACACGAAGCCTGGGAACGCGAAGCGCTCGCCAACCTACGCGAAGGCCGCGCGCACCAAGCGCTTCCCGTATACGAACTCCACAACCGCATCACCTCGGAGCCAACCGCGAGCGCCGCGCGCGACCGCCTCGTCCACGACTACCTCGCTGCCCATCACGCCGGCGAACGCGTTCTCATGGTCGCGATGCGATGGCACGACATCCATGAACTCAACCACCGCGCCCGACTCCTGCTCCTCGACGCCGGAGACATCCACGGACCTGTCCTCGAGATCGGCGGCCGCGACTTCCAACCCGGCGACCGCGTCATGACCCTCCGCAACCAACGCCGGCTCGGGATCACCAACGGCACGACCGGCACCATCGAAACCGTCGACCCGAAGGCCCGAACCCTCGCCATGCGCACCGACGAAGGAAGCTCCGTCACCCTGCCCGCAGTCTACCTGCACCCCGACACCGTCGTTCACGCCTACGCCACCACCATCCATAAGGCCCAAGGCAGCACCGTCGACCGCGCGTTCATCTACGCCGACGACCAACTCTCCCGCGAAACCGCATACACCGCGATGTCACGAGGCGCGACCGAAAACCGGATCTACCTCGCCCACTCCCTCGCCAAAGAAACCGACCACGGCCACCACCAAACCCACGACGCTCGCCAAGAACTCGCCCGTAATCTCCAACGCAGTCAAGCCCAACAGCTCGCCGTAGAACACGACTACGGCATCGAGCTCTGATGGATCGTCGAGAAGAGCTCCTCACGCCCGAAGAGCTCGCGGAGTATCTCAAGCTCTCTGTGAAGACGCTCTACGACTGGCGATACGAGCGGAAGGGCCCGACCTCGATCAAGGTCGGGCGACACCTCCGTTACCGCCGCGCCGACGTTGACGATTGGCTCGACGAGCAGGCTTCGTGACTACTCGGCTACGAGCTCCGGCCCTCCGTCACACGAACCCTTCTCGTGACCGTCCGGGCCTGCGCTCTGCGCCTGGCTTGGCTATGCAGTGCGGCCGATCGCGTCGAGTTGCGCCGCAACTTCGTGGCCGTGGCTCGGAAAGAGATGGCCGTAGAGATTGAAGACCGTCGCCACCGACGAGTGACCGGCCCAGCGGGCCACCTCGACCGGAGTCGCGCCGTGCGCGATCCACAACGACACCGCCGAGTGTCGCAACTCGTGCACGTCGAGCCCGTCGAGGCCAGCGTCGGTACAAGCCGGGTTCCATATCCGACGTCGGAAGTTGCTCGTGCGCAGCGGGCCGCCACGCGCGTCGGTAATCACCAAGTCGTCATCGGATGCGGTGCCGCGAGTCTCGCTCAACGCTTCGCACACGAAGGCCGGAACCGGAACACGGCGATAGGCGGCCTTGCTCTTGAGCCGGGGCGTGACTTCCACCACGCCGGCGACATCAATCACCTGCTGTGCGACGTGGAGTGTTCCACCCCTCACGTCGATGCGTCGCCACGCGAGCCCGGCCAACTCACCGATCCGCAAGCCGCAGTACGCGCCGACGAGCACGAACGGCCGGTACTGCTGATCGATGGTCTTCGCGAGCGTGCCGATCTGTTCGACCGTGAGCGCGCGGGGTTCCTTACGGACGATGCGCGGAAGCGCCAAGTGATCGGCCGGATTGACGCGGAGTTTGCCGTCTTCCACGGCGGCCTGGAGCAGCTTCCGCAGCGTCTGGTGGATCTTCTGCACCGTTTCCGGCGCCAGTCCCGACTCCGACAACATCGTGATCCACTCGCGTACCGCGGATCGCTCGACCCGAACGAGCTTCATATTGCCGAAGGCCGGCCTGACGTGATTCTTGAACGAACGTTCGTCGCGGTCGCGCGAGTTGCGAGCGAGGTGCACGTTGGACGGCCACCACTCGTCCCACCATTCGGCAACCGTCACACGGCCGGCCCGAGGATCGACGTACGAACCCACCTGAATGTCGCTCGTCACACCGGTGAGATGAATACGCGCGTCGCGCTTCGTCGCGAACTGCTTGGAGCGTTGACCACCGTTCGGCCCCCGCCAACGCACCAAGTAGACGGTCTTGCCGCCCCGGATTCGCTTCTCGATACTGGCCACACCGGAATCGTATCGGCGCGTGTACCACTGTGTACCGGGCGTGTACTAGGGGGCCGGGCCGAGGGAGGCGGGCGGCTCCCGCAACGCTGTAATCAGGACTTATACGGTGGGCGGTAGAGGACTCGAACCTCCGACCTCATCCGTGTGAAGTCTCGGGCCGGATGCATAGTGCGCACCTGCGGAAACGCAGGTCACCGGCGAGCGTAATGGCGCGAGTTATCGCTTGAAGCGGGGCGCACTCAACCGGCGAGCGACCATCCGCCAACGACGGGGTTCAGGTCGAGGTCGGGCGCGGTTCCAGAGGCCACAGTGTCGGCGTCGGCGCCGACGAGATACACGATCCCCGCGACGTGCGGTGAGTCGATGCCGACCAAGCCCATTGTCTGTTGCCCCGGATTCAGTGGCACGTTGCCAGTGCCGAACGGAGCGTCGTAGCCGAGCGCCGGTTCGTAACCGGTCGCGCCGGGTCCGATGCTGAAGTAATCGCGCCCGTCAGGCGTGTGAAATGCCCACCTTCCGGCGTCGGGACTGCACAGCCCCGCGACGCACGCGACGCGTACAGAGAGGATCAGGTAGCCGCCCTCGTTCGGTGGAGTGCCACCAGCGGGTCCGGGCTGCGCGGAGTAGGAAGCCGACAGCAGGGTCACCTTGGCGATATCTGGCGTGCCACTGGCGCGGCGGATCGTCAATGTCAGGGTTCCGCCCACGCCGAGCACCGGGACGACCTTCTTCGGTGGAACGGTCCCCACCGGGATAGGGCGAACGGTCGTGCTCGTCGTCGACGGTGGCCCCGCGTGTCTCGCCGCGGTCGTTGTTCCGTTGTTGCATGCGCTCACGCACAACGCGAATGCAACGATCGTAGCTAGCCGCCCCCACCCGCTCATTCCGCAATTGTACGGCCGCGACGAGGGCTGGAGGCACCGGCTCCCGCCGCGGCCGTGAGCTTGCTTACGACCCGCCGGGCGAGCAGATCGAGACGTTGGCGGGCGCCTGCGACGTACCGGAGGCACACAGGCTCGACGTACACCAGGCGGAGATCGGGGCCATCTGCGCGACGGCCTCCCACGACTCGAAGAACGTCTGCAAGGTGTTCGTCGCGTTCAACACGGAGTCGCGGACGATGCCGAGGTCGAGTAGGCCGCCTTCGAGGTAGACCCACGCGCCGGTCGGGAACGCGGCCCATTCCACGTCCGCGTCGAAGCTCGCGGTCCGGCCGTTCGCGGTCGGCGTCGTCAACGTCCGGCCCCGGATCGAGTCGAGCGCGAAGACCGGCTGGAGGTTCTCCGACCATCCCGCGATCGCGGCGCGCACCTGGCCGACGGTGACGCCCCACGCGTTGTCGCCCGGCTGCTGGCGGGTGAGGTCCACGGCGAGCATCGCCGGGACGTAGGACGGCAGGACGAGCGTGATCGGCGCCGTGTCATCGCGCATCCGGTCCCGTAGCTCGGCGACGACACCGAGCACCGCGCTCTTGAGATCGCGGTATGCGCCGTATTCGGCGGGCGTATCCGTGTAGAGCACGGAGCCGGTCTTGATGTCGGCGAGCAGCTTTTCCTCGGCCAAGCGGGCGTGCGCGGTCGCGGCCAGGCTCAACCAGCTCGCGAGGATTTCCGGCTCGAACCGGGTGCCGAAGTTCCCGTGCTGCAGGCGTTGGCTGATCGCCCTCACGGTGACGGTCGCGGGGGTCGGTCCAGGGATCGTCTGCACCGGTTTCGTCGCGCCAGAGAGGTCCTGCGCGGCGGTGACGATCTCGACGGCCGAACCGGCGCCCGCATTGGAAAGGATCGAGTCGAGCGTCGCGGGAATGTTGTAGGTGATCGCACCGCGCGTCGCGAGCGCGCCGGGCAGACCGTCGCGGAGCGGCCGGCGCGCGGTTCCGAAAATCGTCTGGGTGTACACCGCCTCGGGCGGTCCGGGGATGCCTCCCGCGGCGGTGACGGCCAACACCTGGCCGATGTGATCGCCGCCCGCGGACGCTTCGATACGACGGTCGGTGCCGTACAGGCCGCGCCGGTCGAGTGAGCCGATCGTGACCATCTCGCCATCGGCGCCGCGGCCTGGCCCGACTGCGTCGATCATCGCGACTGCGATCTCGTCCTCCGTCGTGAATGTCGCGCCCTGCGCACCCCGCCGGTTCAACACCGGCACGCGCGGCTCGGGCGTCGACCCGCGCGGCTGATGACGCACGGGCACGACCGCACGCCGCTGCGGTACCTGCCCGGATGCGGCGACCGGCTCGGCCACGGCATCCGAGGTTTCGACTTCGGCGTCGACTTCGGCGACGCGCCGGTCGGCGAGCACGGTCCCGACTGCATGGACGGCATCCGCGGCCGCCTCGATCGCGGCGAGCGCCTCGGGTGTCACGCGATCCCCGGCGTCGTCGCGAAGTTGTCGGGCCGCGAACGCGAGGTCGCGTCGGAGGGCAGCTAGCTCGAGCGCGTCGAGGCCGTCGAGATCACCGGCACGGGCGAGAAGTTCTGACAAGTCCACGGGGGGCCTCCGAAGATGTTGGATCGGATGCGACTCGTGGCTTGCGCCTTTAGCCGAGACGTTCGGCGGTTTCGCGGCCATCGCTGGCGGCACGGAACCGGCGTAGGTCATTGTACGCCTCGCCTGGGACAGCTTCGACGAGTCCGGCCGCGACGAGACGGTCGATCGCCCGGCGCGCAAGTCGTCGGCGCATCCGGGCACGGCGGGCGACCGAGGTGACGTCCAGATCACCATCGCGCCCGCACCAGTAGCAGTCGACCGGCGCTCCCGCTTCGCCATGCCAACGCTCGTGCGCGACCACGCGCCGCCGATGCTCTCGAAGCACCGCGAGGGCTTCGTCGTCGCGGCTCACGGCAGGTCGAGATTGGCGTGGAACGCCTCCGGCCACCGGTTGCCGAACGCCTCGCGATAGGCCGCGATCTCGTCGAGGATTTCGCGTGATTCGGAATCCCGGGCGGCCCTGAACGCGGCCCGCTGGGCGTCGGTCGGCTCGGCCTCACCCTCAATGTCGGGTCGAGCGTTCAGGTCTTCGAGATCAATCTCGCCCTGCGCCTCACGCATCTCGGCATCGGTCGCGAACGGGTCTCGTCGTCGTTTCATGCCTTCCTCCCTCATCGTCGCTAGGCCTCGTCGCCTGCGGGCAGATCGGCCGCCCCAGATGCCCTCCCGCTCCGAGTTGCTGAGCGCGAAGTCGAGGCACTCGCGTCGCACTCGGCACTTACTGCAGATCGCGAGCGCGCCGGAGATATCGGCGCCCCGTTCGGGCCACCATGCGTCGACTGTGGCCTCGCCGTTGGTGACGGCGGCCGCGCAGGCCGCTTGCGCTCGCCACGCGCCGTCCGCCGTCCATGCGGCGATGAGCGCGGCGAGCCGTTGGCCGAGATCCACCGTGACGGTCATCGGTGTAGCCCTCGGTGGATCGCGACCCGCTCCGCGTAGCTTCGCGGTGGCTCGAAACTTGTCGGGACCGCCGGCAGTTGTCGCCGTGCGGCGGCCCGGGCCGACGTGGAAGCCGGGCCGGTCGGGCCGACATCGGTGAGGGCGTGCGCGACGAGGGCGAGCGCGATCGCTCGGTCGTCGTGACGGTCGGCGTCGTGGTCGAGGCGGAAGCAGCCGGGTGAGGTTTCCCGCAGCCGGACGTGCGCGAGTTCGTCGAGCAGTTCCTCGTCGTCAGGTAGGCCGATGCGCCGGTCGCGCAATAGCCCGTACAACGTGAGCGCGATGCGACCGACCGACTGCGCCGAGAATTGGTACTCGTCGACCCGCACGCCCGACGCGCGCAGGTTCCGCGCGAGCAAGAGTCCTTGCCACGGATCGAGCACAACGCTCGCCCGGTTGTACGCGCGCGACGCGGTGCGGATCGCTTCCTCGACCACCGCGAGATCGACGGGCGCATCGCGGCGCGGCACGAACGCGTCGACCCGATCGACAACGACCCGCCGACCATCCTCGCCGCCTTCCGCGTGCGCGACCACAACGACGGACGCGTCGTGCTTCACGCCGAGGTCAGCACCGATCCGATACGACACGCCCGCGCGCGGCGCGAGCACGCCCTCGTGGGTCACACACTCCCTCACCGCGCCGACCGTCGTCAGCCGGTCCTCCGGAGCCGTCCAGACGTTCAAGTGCAGCCGAGCGAACTGGCTCTCGGTCAGTAGCGCCCGTTGTTCGTCGAGCGCCTCCGGCGCAATCCACGGCACCGGCCCGGCCGTCTCACTCACCCGCCAAGCCGCCGACCGGCACGCCTGCTCCAACACCTTCGCGGACCAGTGCGCCGGGTCGCCCGCCGACGTGAGCACGAGCAGACGACAATCCGGCACCTTCGGCACTGCGGATACGACCGCCTCCCACACCCGCCGCGGTTCGGGCGTCGCACCCCACTGCGCTAGCTCGTCGGCGATGAACAACGGCCCGCGCAGCCCGTACGCGGAAGCGCCATCGGCCGGGACGACGTTCACCGCCGCGCCAGTCGGCCCGGTCACGCGGCGGCGCTCGACCTTGACGAGCGTCTGAAGTTCCGAGGTGCGCATGGTGAACCCTGCGGCTGCCTCGACGAGCAAGGCGGCCTGATCGGCGTCAGCCGCAACCGCGTACGCCTGATCTCCCGGCCCGGCCTGCTCGGTCAGCCATGCGAGCGCAACGCCCGCCGCGTCGACCGTCTTCGACCCGCCCCGGCCGCGCGTCTGGAAATGCAACCGAGGACCGCCGTCCGGGTCGAGCACCGCGGCCGCGTCGTTCCGCTGGAAGTCGGCCGCAGCTTCGCCCCACCGTCGCCCGTCTTCGAGCACGAGGGCGTGCAGCACGTCGAGGGCGTGCGTCACTGTTCGCCTCCGGGTAGCGCAGCGGTGCGAGCAAGCTCCCGGCCGACCGCCCGCAGGTGTTCCAGTCCGCGTGCGGCCGCGTCGTGGTCGGCCGAGCCGAGCCGCGCGACGAGCTTCGCCCACGCGTTCGGCGTCAGGCCGAGTTCCCCGCGCAGTCGGCCGGCGCGTGCTTCCACCTTGTCGAGCAGTGCCGTCGCAGGCAACGGCACGCCCTGGTCGTCGAGCATGCCGCGCTCGTCGATGTAGCGGCGCAGCAAGTGGCACTGAGCCTCGGCGAACGCCCACGACGCCACCGAGGCACCGAAGGCCCTCTGAGCGGTCCAGGGCGCGACGTCGGCAAGCTCGGCCGCGATCTCATCGGCGACCGGCTGGACGCGTCGAGGCGAGAGTGCGCCGTGCCGTTCGGCCTCGAAGTTCCCGATGAGGTAGGGCGTGGCATCGCGGCCCATCACTCAGTGCATCCTTGGGAGGTATCGGCACCCGCTGAACGGCCGCGACCCGCCTCCCGACTGGCGATGCTCGCAGCGGTCGCGCGCGGGCGTGGCTTCAGGCGATCCGTGCGCGTTTTCCACAGCGGTCGCGGCTCTCGCGCGCGGGTTTCGGCGTCGTGGTCAACCGCCGACCGAGACGGCGCCGAGTCAGCCCCTTGGGCGTCTGCATCGTCGGGTGTCGTGGGGCTGCCCCGGCCGCGGCCGGGGGTGCAGTAGGGGCATCGTTCGCCGCGTGCGACGCGGTGATCGCAGAGTTTGCAGGTGTGGTCGATCATGCTCAGAACCGCTCGCAAAGTTTGCAGTCGCCCGCGTCGTCGACCGGACCGATGGCTGCGCAGTTCCGACAGTTGCCGACCACCTTCCCCTTGTCGCGCGCGGGGGCTTCCAGACCTGTCAGACCTTTAGAGACCTGGACTGGTGCGCGTTCTTCGCGCTGCAGTGCGCGGTACGGCGCAGGCGAAGTTCGCGCTTCCTGCCCGCGTTCTTCGCGGTCGTCAGCGGGAGTCGACGCACGCGAAGTTCGCGCTGCAGTCGGAAGCTTGCGCTTCTTGCCACGACGGCCGCGATGACCGGTCCGAGTCCCTTGCTTCGGAGGAGAGTGACGGTCGATCTGTGGCCGCGTGCAGTCCGCGTCCTCGTGTGCAGGGTTGCAGATGATCCGCAACGTCGCGGCCTCGAAGCCGTCCTGTTCAAACTCGACGTACCCGGCGTCGACGAGAGGCTTTACCCATGTTCGGATCGTGCGCGGCTGGACGCCGAGCGCCTCCGCGAGGCGCGTGAGGTTCCGAGCCGGTCGCCCCGACGTGCCCTGTTGGAGTTCGAGCAGCGCGAACAGCGCAACCGAGCCGTGATGCGTTCGGTTGACGTCAGGTAGCTCGCCGAGGATCACAGACTCCGGAACCATCGCGAACCTCTCTCGTGCGTTAGCCTTTGCCTTGCCGTTGGTCACGGTTGAGGGTTCGGTCGGGGCGTCTTCACGGGCGTCCCGTTCCGCGTGGGGCGGACTCATGGCGACCCGGCACGCGACCGGCGGGCCTGTGCGGAGCGGAGCGCCATCCGCTGGAAGTGCGCCCGTTTGGCAGCCTCGGCACGGCGGTGCCGTTCCGCTCCGGTGAGCGCGCCCTCCGGATCGACGACGCGCTCCCAATAGGCGCTGCGGCCCGGCCCCTCGGCGCGGGCACGTTCGGTACCTGCCCGGCCGTCTTCGCGCGACCAACGGGTATTTGCAGCGATTCGAGCGTGTAGCGAACGCTCGGCGGGTGTGAGGTGATCCGCGGGCACAGTGCTCCCCGACACCTGCAGTTACCGCGCGATCCGCGTTGGCTGTGGCGAAGTCGAGGCGCAAGGGCCTACACGTTGACCGCACTACGGTAGCGAGCAATGAGTCAGGACGCGCGGACCGTCAACATTCGGTGTGGGCAGTGCCGTGCCCAGCCGAAAATCGGTGCCGCGCTACCCGACGAGTCCGTCGCGGGCGGATGGGAGATTCGCGTCGTGACCCGATCGGGCACCCCTCGTCGCTACGGCGGAACCTTCGTTCCCGACGACGAGCACCGCCTCATGCGACGCGTCGAGGTGACCGGCCGAAGTGTGCGGAAGATGGCCGAGCTACCCGACGACCTCGACGGGCGGTCCCGTCGGTTTCGATGCCCGTGCGGTCGCGAGGTCGTGCGGCACGTTTCCGAGCTTTGCCGCGAGCTTCGTCACGCGGCCACGACTGGCGAGCTTCTGATCTAGAGCCGGTCGCCGAGTGAGTGCTGTGCGAAGGCTTCGCGCGCCCGCTCCGCCGCGGTCGACGACGCGTAACGGTCGACCATCGACCGTGTACGCCATCCCGTGAGGCGCATGAGGTCGCCCTCGGTACCGCCGTCGCGTAGCCAGTTGTGCGCAAAGGTGTGACGTAACTGGTGCGGGTGAAGCTTCGGTATCCCCGCCTGCGCACAACGCTTCTCGACGATCTGCGCGACACCCGAGCCAGTCAGTTGCCCACGCGGTCCGAGCCACAGCGCGTTGCTCTTGCGAGCCTGCGGGTGCTGCGCACGGACTCGCAGGTAACGGTCGATCGCCTGCCCTGTCTTCGCACCGAACGGCACCGCGCGCGGTCGACGGCCCTTGCCCATCACGATCACCACGTCGTTGTCGAGGTCGAGGTCGTCAAGTGTGAGTCCGGCCGCCTCGGCGCGACGCAGCCCCGAGTCGAGCAGGAGTCGGATCAGCGCCACGTCGCGCCGCGCCACCATGTCCTTGCCGTCGCACGCCTTCAGCAGTTTCTTGAGCGCGTCGTCCGTCACAACCGGCACGGGCTGTTCGGGGATCGGCGGCGGCTTCATCTTCGCCATCGGCGATGTTGGGCACTCGCCTTCCTCGACGCACCATCCAAAGAACACGCGCACAGCCATGTACCGCTTGTTGCACGTCGCGGGCGAACGGCCCGACTCCGCGAGATCGGCGAGCCACGCCTCGACGTGCTCGCGCCGCACCTTCGCGGCTTCCGTGGGCATGCCCGCCGCGACGATGAAGTCGATGAGTTGGCGCATGCTCTCGCCGTACGCGGCACGCGTGTTCGGCGAGCGGTTCAGCGCACGAAGTGAGCGGTCCCAAGAGCGCACGAGCGCCCGCAGGTCGCCCGGCGCGAGGTCGGTTAGTGACGGTGCAGAATTCTTCATCTCCGCTCCCAATTGTCCCGATTTTGGTTATCGCACTGAAGCAAGGTTATCGCCTGAAGCAGCATAGTGCGATGACGGGATAGGGCGTCGGGACCGTTGTTTCGCCTAGTCACAGGCTTGTGGTGGGCGGTAGAGGACTCGAACCTCCGACCTCATCCGTGTGAAGGATGCGCTCTAGCCGACTGAGCTAACCGCCCCCGAGAGAGGACGAGGTTAGCGCGTCGCAGCCGCGCTAACCGCCGAGCGCGAGATACTCGATCGCCATCGCCGCGTACATCGCGGCGCCGACCGTCATCGCGTCTTCGTCGAGCATCATCCGGTTCGAGTGGCACGCGTGGGCGCGCGCCGGATGCTCACCGGGCGGGCACACGCCGAGGAACGACATCGCACCCGGCCGGCGCTGCAGCACGTAGGAGAAGTCTTCGGCGCCCATGACGGGCGCCGGCATCTGTCCCGCGCCGTCGGTGCCGAGCAAATCGGAAGCGACCTGCAGCGCGAAGCTCGCGCTCTCGTCGTTATTGATCGTCACCGGATATCCCGTGTGTACGGTCAACTCCGCTCGCATCCCGTGCGCGCCGGCAATGCCTTCGACGAGCTGACCCATCGCGTCGATCGCGATCGCTCGACTGTGTTCCGACACCGCCCGGAGTGTTCCGAGCATGTCGACCGTCTCGGGGATCACGTTGTCGGCCGTGCCCGCCCGGATCTTGGTGATCGTCACGACGACCGGGTCGAAGGTGTTGATACGTCGCGTTGCCATCACCTGCAACGCCTGAACAATCTCGGCCGCGATCGGCATCGGGTCATTCGCAAGGTAGGGCGACGACGCGTGACCGCCCTTGCCCGTCACCTTGATCTCGAGCACGTCGGCCGACGCCATCAGCGATCCGCCGCGCGTCCAGATCGTCCCCGACGGAAGGTTCGGCGAGACGTGCAGCGCGAACGCGGCGTCGACCGGCTCGTCGCCGTCGAGCACACCCTCCTCGATCATGTAGCGGGCGCCGTGATGTCCCTCCTCACCCGGTTGGAACATGAACCGCACCGTTCCCGGCAGCCGCGCGCGCCGCGTGTGCAGCAGCCGCGCCGCTCCGATCAGCATCGCAGTGTGCGCGTCGTGACCGCAGGCGTGCATGCAGCCGTCGATCGCGCTCGCAAACTCGAGCCCGGTGTCTTCGGGCATCGGCAGCGCGTCCATGTCGCCGCGCAGCAGTACGACCGGCCCGTCACCGCCTTCGAGGTCGGCGACGACCGACGACACCGCCGCGCCCGTGCTGACGTCGAGGCCGAGACCACCGATCGCGTCGAGCACCGTTGCCTGCGTGTTCGGCAAATCCAGTCCGAGCTCCGGAGCGCGATGGATACGCCGGCGGACCTCGACCATCTCCGGAAGCAGATCCTGCGCGTCGGCGAGAAGCTCCGCAGACCCGTTCGTCGTCACGCACTCGAGGTTAACTCAGTGTTGGAGAAACCAAGCCCGCAGGGCCGCCGAGAACGAGGCCTCGTAGGTTCGGTACGCATTCCGCAGCGCGACGGCAGCGGATGCGTCGGCCACGAGCTCGGGCGGAAGCAGCGGATCGGCGCGGATGTGTGCGAGCGACGCCGCGCCGGCGACGAATCCATCGGCGAGCGCGCCCGGGTCCGATCCGCCGAGAAGACTCGTGACGACGCCCAGGCGCTTCGTGAGCATCTCGGCGCGTCGTGACCAGCTCGCGCCGTCGAACAAATCGGCGGCAAGCTCGACCGGATCGCCTTCGGGACGAGCCGACCACCAAAGACACTGCGGGTCGACGATCTTCCACGATTCGGTCGGTGCCGACGCGCGTGGGAGGTTGTCGGGGCGGGTCCACACGCCCTCGCGCACCGGCGCGAAACGGACGCGCCGCATGGCGTCACGCAGCGCGGTCCGCTCGTAGGCCTCGCGCGCCCCGGGCACGACGACCGCGATCCGCCACGCTCCCCGCCATCGTGACAGCACCGGATCGAGACTCCAGTCCTGCGCACCCCGGCGGCTCTGCACTCGGCCCGCCAGCTCGTAGACGCCGTCTCGGCTACGCAACTCTCCCCGCTCGACCATGCGGCTGAGCGCGACCCGAGTCGTCCCCTCGGCCACTCCGAAGAGCTCGCACCACTGCACGAGGCGCGAGCCGCGCATCCGGGGCGGTCGCGTCCGCAGCAGCAGGCTCGCAATCAGGGAACGGGCCGCCAGTGGCCGCTCGAGGAGCGGGTCCATATCCGTCGCATTACGATCTCGCAGCATCTGTCGAGAGAGTGTAATATGGCCTGGTGGCCCTCACGATGATCCCGGAAACGGCGCTCCTCGATGCAGTCCGCCCGACCGAACGCATCACTCCCGCGGGGCGGCCCACCCCGGAGTTCCGAGAGCAGCTGCGCCGGATCCCGAGCACCCGCAACGCGCTGGCGGTGCTGGCGCTGTACGCGCAGACAATTGCCATCGTCGTCCTCGCCGTGCGGCTCGACAATTGGTTCGTCTGGATCGCCGCGTTCATCCTGATGGGCCGCACCCACGCGCAATTCGCGGCGCTGATGCACGAAGCCGCGCACCGTCTGTTGTTCCGCAAGCGCAAGATCAACGACTTCGTGGGTCGATGGTTGCTCGGCTTTCCTTCGTTCACACCGATCGACGCGTACCGACGCGGCCACATGGCCCACCACCGCGACGAGTTCGGGCCCGACGAGCCCGACATCCCCTTGTACCGGGGCTATCCGATCGCCGCCGACTCGATGCGCCGCAAGCTCTTGCGCGACGCGACCGGCCGCACCGGTTGGAAGCTGTTCAAGGGCCTGCTGGGCGCGGTGCGATCGGAGAACGCATCGATTCGCTTCCAGGCACGCGCCATCGTGGCGAGTCAACTCGTCCTCATCGCGCTCGGCGTCGCGCTGCACCACCCGTGGGTCTATTTCCTTCTGTGGCTCGCGCCGTATCTCACCGTTTGGCGAGTGATCAACCGGCTCCGTTCGATCGCGGAGCACGGCGGCATGCAGCGATCGAAGGATCGTCGGCTCACCACGCACTCGGTCAAGCAGTCGCCGCTCTCGCGCTTCTTCCTCGTCCCCTTCCACATCGGCTGGCACCTCGCGCACCACGTCGACGCCGGAGTACCGATGGCGCACCTCCCCGAATTGCACGCCGAGCTGCGCCGCGCCGGCTATGTCGTCGAGGGGCTCGAGTACCGCAGCTACACCTCGCTCTGGCGCAAGCTCGCGAGCGGTGCAAGCCTCGAGGGGTGACAACCTTCGACGACGTCGCCGCGCTGATGCATGCGCAGACCGCGAACCGGCGACTGCGCAATGACCCGGTCGACGACGACACGGTTCTCGCGCTCTTGGACCTCGCCGCGCAGGCCACGACCGGTCGCCGGCAGCGGTGTGCGTTCGTCGTCGTGCGCGACCCCGACGTCCGCCACCAGCTCGCGCGCACCTACCGACAGGGCTGGTCGATCTACAAACGGGTCCTGCGGAGCCGCTGGAGCGACGACGCGCACATCGAAGACCGCCAGTGGGAGTCCGATCATTTCGAGGACGTGCCGGTGCTGGTGGCGGCGTGCCTGCCGGGCCGGAGGCCGCTGTTCCCCGCCGTGGGCGCGGCCGCCTTCTACGGCGCGGCGTTCCCCGCCGTCCAGAACCTGCTCCTCGGGGCGGCGGCGCGCGGACTCGGCGCTTCCGCGACGACCTTGCCCCTGTGGTCGGTGTGGGAGGCACGCCGGACGCTCGGATTGCCCCGGAGGGTCACTCCGGTCTCGATCGTGGCGCTGGGATGGCCGCTCGGGGCAGGTGCCCCGTCCGGGATGGGCGCGCCGTCGCCCTTGGCCGGCAATGTCGTCCACCTCGACCGCTGGGGTCACCAGCCCTTTCGCGCCCGGCGCGACTCGGGAGCGGCCGACACGGCATAATGGGTGTCACGACTTCGAGGCAGGTGACGACGTGCCCAGAAAAGGACGAGCACGCCGCTTCCGTGAAGCGCGCAAGCTCAAGCAGGGGTACGACGATGGGCTGTTCCGGGAAGGTTCGGGCACCCTCGC
>JBBQGQ010000042.1:0-31610 GCA_038323195.1 Acidimicrobiia bacterium
CACGGTCAACATGGCTCCCTCGCTGCGGCGCGCCCTTCGGCGCACCTCCGCTGCGTCCGCACGGTCAACATGGCTCCCTCGCTGCGGCGCGCCCTTCGGCGCACCTCCGCTGCGTCCGCACGGTCAACATGGCTCCCTCGCTGCGGCGCGCCCTTCGGCGCACCTCCGCTGCGTCCGCACGGTAAGGAAGCTACCTGACGTCGACGTCAGCTTGTGGTGACGGCGAGGTTGAACGCGGCCAGGAATCTGCCTCCGGGTTCGACGACGGGGGTGGCGCCGCGTCCCAGTGCGTCGATCTCGGCGGTCATGGGTTCGATCGCGACGAGCTCGCCGGCGGGCGGGACGAACAGCTGTGCGAACGGATACGCGGGATCGAACTGCAGCGTGAGCGTGCGCCGGCCGCGTCCCGAGCCGCCGGCGATCGAGAACGTCCGGTCGGGCCCGAGCGCATAGTGGTCGTCGAAGGTGCGCCCGGCGATGGGCTCGCGCTGCGCGGGCTGCGGCGTACGTGTTCCCGTCGGGATCAGGTGGTCGTCGACCTCGACGCGTTCGCACGCCGGCCACCGCAGTTCCCATTCGGCGCGGGGCAGGGCGGGGAGTTGGACGAACGGATGCCAGCCGAAGGAGATGGGAACGGCGCGGTCCGACGTCGGGTTGATCTGCGTGACGATGTTGAGTCCACGCGTGGGGTGCAGGCGCGCGTCGACCGTGACGGTGTGCGGAAACGGGAAGGCGCGGAGCTTGTCGGGGTGTGCGCCGTAGTCGAGGCGCGCGACGACGCGCGTGTCGTTCGTCTGCTGCACTTCGAAGGGAACCGCGAAGAGGTTGCCGTGGATCAGTAGTCCGTTGGGATCGCGGGGGAGCGTGAGGGCCGCGAGCGAGACGTCGACACCGGCGGCGCGATAGCTGTCGCCCGCGAGTCGGTTGGCCCAAGGGTGCACGAGTGGGATCGCGGTGGCGCGTCCGGCGCGGAACTCGTCGAGGGTCCGAGGCCACGCCACGTACTCGTCGCCGCCGTGGTGCAACGATGCACACAGCATCGCATCGTCGGGCCGGAACGTCGCCTCGTACTTGCCGGCGCGCAGAGTGATTTCCGACACGAGCGCCTGCCTCGGCTCAGCTGTTCGGCTTGTCCTTCGCCCGGGCCGCAGTTTCCATTGCCGCGAGGCGCGCCAGGATCGGCATCGGTTCCTGGCCCACCTCGGAGAAACGCGACGCGATCTCGTCGACACTCCAACGGCCGTCCTTGCGCATCTCGCGCACCTCGATCGGCTGGTTCCACACTGCGATTCGCCCGGCGTTCACCGTGTAGATCTGGCCCGTGACCTCGCGCGCGAGGTCGGAGAGGAGGAAGCACACCATCGGGGCGACGTCCTCGGGTTCGCCCATCTCGAGGCCGAACGGCACCTGCCCCGACATACGCGACTTGGCAACGGGCGCGATGCAGTTGGCCGTCACGCCGTACTTGTGCATGCCCGCCGCGGCGCTGCGGACGAGTGAGACGATGCCGCCCTTCGCTGCCGAATAGTTCGCCTGGGCGACGCTCGCGGCGAACGCGCCGGACGTGAATCCGACCATCGAGCCGGCCTTTTGTGCCCGGAAGATCGCCGCCGCGGCACGGAACACGCTGAAGGTGCCCTTCAGGTGCGTTTCGATGACCGGGTCCCACTCGTCTTCGGACATGTTGAAGAGCATCCGCTCGCGCAGGATGCCGGCCACGCAGACGACGCCGTCGATCCGGCCGAAGGTGTCGACCGCCGATTGCACGATCGAGGCACCGCCCGCCATGGTCGTGACCGAATTCGCGTTCGCGACCGCGCGGCCGCCCGCCTGTTCGATCTCTTCCACGACGGCGTCGGCAACCTCGCTGGTCGGCTCGTTGCCGTCCATGGACACGCCGTAGTCGTTGACGACGACGGCCGCGCCCTCGGCGGCGGCCGCCAGCGCGACGGCCCGACCGATCCCGCGTCCGCTGCCGGTAATCGCGATCGCCTTGCAGTCGAGTGCACCCACGTCGCCTCCGAGAGCCGGTTCCAGTCGGACGGCGAAGCTACAAGTCGCGCGGTCGGCCGGGCGATTCGGGTGTGGCCCGTTTGCGGCAGGCGCACCTAATGTGGCGCCCATGAAACCGTCTGGGATCCATCATGTCGCGATCTGCGTGCGCGATGCCGACGAAGCGGTCACGTTCTACCGCGACGTGCTCGGCCTCACCGTGCTCGACCGGCCCGACTTCGGCTTCGGCGGGTACTGGCTCGATGCCGGCGGCCAGCAATTGCACCTGATGCAGAGCGAGAGCTTACGTTCGGGCGGCGACCACTTCGCGATCCGGGTCGACGATCTCGATTCCGCGGTTGCCGACATTCGCGCGAGCGGCGTGACCGTGAACGCGATCGATCACATGCGCGGCGCCGGCCACCAGGCGTTCTTGCACGACCCTTCCGGCAACTTCATCGAGCTGAACCAGCCCGACACCGACGGGTAGCGCGGAACGGCCCGGATCTCCCCGAGATCCGGGCCGTTTCCCTTTGGTCCTGCAACGGTCGCGAGCTACGAGGTTCTCGGTCCGATCACGGGTGCAGTGTTGCGCAGTTGTTGGCGCCGGTGGGGTCGATGGGGGCGTTGGGAAGTATCGGATGGGCGTGGCTCACGGTGGTGAAGTCGAACATGCCGAGCATGGGATCGGCGGCCGCGTCGCGATTCGTCAGCGTCGGAAGCGCGAAGCGGGTCTCGATGAAGCGCAGGATCGACGTGTGGTCGTACACCGCGTGTGAGACGAAGTGCTGTTTCGCGTAGGGCGAGATCACTATCGCCGGGACCCGGATGCCGTACCGGTCGAACGCGCCCGCCGTGTCGCCCGTTTGCAGCATCGGGGCGATGTTGTCGGGCTTGACGGCCGCCGGCGGAGCGACATGGTCGTAGAAGCCGCCGTGCTCGTCGTAGGTGAAGAACATCGCCGATTGCGCCCAGTTCGAGCTGTGCACGAGCGCCTGCATGACGTCGTGCACGAGCTTCTGACCGACCTGTACGTTGGCGGGCGGGTGCTCGTCGCTCTCCTGGTTGACACCGCCGAGCAAATCGGACTCGACGAACGAGACCTGAGGCAGCTGGCCGTTCGCGGCGTCGGTGTAGTACTGCGAGATCGGCTTCACGTTGTTCGGGTGGTTGTGCACGTCGGAGAAGAGCTGGGCGACCGAGAAGCTGGAGACGTAGAGCCTCCAGCTCACGTTCGCCGCGGCCAGCTCCCCAAACACGGTGGGCTGCGTGTAAAAGCTGCCCCGAGGAATTGGGGCGTCGTTGCGGATGTGGCCGAACGACGTGCCGGCGTACAGATAGAAGCGGTTCGGGAACGTCTGGGTGAGCGTCGAGGCAAAGTAGCGATCGGCGATCGCGAACTGATTCGCGATCCCGTAATAGAACGGCAGAATGCCGTTGGAGTAGTAACCCATCGTGCGGCTCCCGTGCGGGTCCGACGGGTCGACGTTCGCGGCAGTGAACCCGTTCATGTGGCCGCCGTTCCACTCCTGATGGGTGCCATTCCAGGAGTGGTTCAGGTCGGCGGTTTCGCACTCGGCCGTCTTGAGGAACGGATGGATGGTCGCGCCGCCCAACGGGTCCGGGTTCCCGGTAAGCGGTTCGACCTCCGACGCGGGCTGACCCTGATAGTGCAGCCGGGCGAAGTACGAGTCGTAGGAGCGGTTCTCTTGCATCATCACGACGATGTGGTTGATCTTCGCGATGCCCACCGGCGCAGCCGCGCCGGCGGAAGTAGAAACGGCGATCGCCCCGAACGACGAGGCAATCGTGGCCATGACAAGGGTTACCAACAGCGGCGTACGGTGTGGTCTGCGGTTTCGTGACATGCAGTACGTCTAGCCTTCGGATGCGATTCCGTCCAGTGGACGTCCGCCCGTGCACCGTTTACACCCATTGCTCCGCGCTTTTTGGCCGATTGTCAGGCGACCTCGACGAGAAATCCCCTCGCCTCGAGCGCCTTCACGATCTCGTCGGCGTGCACTCGATCGCGCGCTTCGATCGAGATATCGAGCCGTGCGCTCTTGAGGGCCACGCCGGGAAGATCGCGCCGGTGCTCTACGTCGACGATGTTGGCGCGCTGGCCTCCGACGATCTGCGCGACCGACGCGAGCACTCCGGGCCGATCCGGCACCTCGATGCGGAGCCGAACGAGACGCCCCGAACGTGCCAGTGCGCGCAGCAGTACCGAGGCGAGCATCCGCGCGTCGATGTTGCCTCCGCTCAAGACGACGCCGACGTTCCGGTCGCGGAATTCCTCGGGATACTCGAGCAGCGCGGCCAGGCCCGCTGCGCCCGCTCCCTCGAGAATCGTCTTTTCGATCTCGGCCCCGAGCGCGATTGCCTCCTCGATGCGTTTCTCGGACACCACGACGATGTCGTCGACCAGCTCGCTCACGATGGTGCGCGTCAGCTCGCCGGGGGCGGCGACTGCGATGCCCTCCGCGATCGTCGGGCCTCCGGTCGGCGTCGGGGCCTGGCCGAGCGCGTGCATCATTCCGGCGTAACCCTCGGCCTGCACGCCCACGACCCGCACGTTCGGGCGGAGCGCCTTCACCGCGACCGCGATTCCGGAGATCAGGCCTCCACCGCCGATCGGCACCACGACCGCGTCCAGTGTGTCGACTCCCGTCTGTGCGAGGAGCTCGAGCCCGATGGTTCCCTGTCCCGCGATGATGCGAGGATCGTCGAACGCGGGCACGAGGGTCGCACCGGTCTCGTGGGCGAGCCGTTCCGCGGCCGCGAGTGCCCCGGAGTAGTCGGACCCCTCGAGCACGACGTGTGCGCCGTGGTGCGCAGTGTTCGAGACCTTGGTGAACGGTGTGTCGGCGGGCATGACGATCGTGGCCGCGATGTCGAGCAGGCGGGCGTGATGGGCAACCCCTTGCGCGTGATTGCCGGCCGACGCGGCCACGACACCGCGTGCGCGCTCGGATGGAGCGAGGAGTGCCAGGAAGTTGCGGGCACCGCGCTCCTTGAACGCGCCCGTGAACTGCAGATTCTCGAACTTCAACCACACGTGCGCGCCTGTGATCACCGAGAGCGTCTCCGACGGCGACGTGGGCGTCCGCCTCACCGCGTCCCCGATCGTGTCGGCCGCGGCCTGCACGTCGGAGAGGCTCACCGGTAGCTCCACGGCGGCATCTTCGCACCCGGCTCGGGGGTCGGGGCGTTGCCACCTCGGATAATGACCGTTATCATGGACGGATGGCCGCGGTGCAGGACACAACGACCCGCGACCGCCTCCTTGCCGCGGCGGTCGAGGTCTTCGTCGAGCAGGGTTACGAAGGTGCCCGGCTGCACGACATCGCCCGTACGGCCGGCCTGACTACCGGCGCCGTCTACGCCAACTTCCGCGGCAAGGAAGAATTGCTGTTCGCGGCGATCGGCGCGCGCGCCGACGTCGAGGTCGACGCCGTGCTCGCCGACGTGCACGACCGCGAGCCCCGCGAGCTCCTGGGTCTGCTCGGTGACCGGCTGGTCGCTCCCGGGCGACAGCCGCCACTGCTCATCGACGCGATCGCGTCCGCTCGACGCGACGAGGAGCTCGCGGCGGCCCTGCGCCATCGGCTCGAGTCCCGCGAGCACGTCCTCGTCGACATCGTCGAGCGGGCGAAGCTCGACGGCGCGATCGATCCCGCGCTCGATTCAGAAGTCTTCGCGCGCTTCGGTCTCACGCTCGCGATGGGCGCGCTGGTGCTGCGCACCCTCAAGATCGACGCGCCGGCCGAAGGCGCGTGGCACGAACTCATCTCGCGTCTGCTCGACGCACTCTCGGAGGAGCTACCGAAATGAGCACGGATATCTCTGGCGACATCTCACGCGACGAGCTCGACCTGATCCACGCCGTCTCCGCCGACATCGGCACGATCTTCACGTGGGACTACGAGCGCAGCCGCGTGCCGCTCGTCAAGCTCTACGAGAAGGCGAAGACCTCGCAGTGGAACGCGTCGACCGATCTCGATTGGTCCGTCGATGTCGACCCGGAGAAGGTCGCCGACGAGCTCGGCCAGGGTGGTACCGCCCGCTTCCAGGCGCTCGCCGAGGCCGAGGGCTCGCCGGTGAAGCACTTCGGCGACAAGGAATGGCGCAAGGTGGGTATCGAGCTGCAGAACTCCTTGCTGTCGCAGTTCATGCACGGCGAGCAGGGCGCGCTGCTGTGCACGGCCCGCATCGTCGAGACCGTGCCGTGGATCGACGCCAAGTACTACGCCGCGACCCAGGTGGTCGACGAGGCCCGCCACGTCGAGGTGTTCGCGCGCTACCTCTACGAGAAGCTCGGTACGCAATACGGAATCAACGAGAACCTGAAGGGCATCCTCGACGACATCCTCTCCGACCCGCGCTGGGACATCGCGTATCTCGGGATGCAGATCATGGTCGAGGGTCTCGCGCTCGCCGCCTTCGGGCTGATGCAACAGATCACGAGCGAGCCATTGCTGAAGAAGTTGTTGCGCTACGTCATGAGCGACGAGGCCCGCCATGTGGCGTTCGGCGTGCTCTCGTTGCAGGAGTTCTACAAGGAGCTCACCGACACCGAGATGCGCGAGCGCCAGGAATTCGCGTTCGACGTCGCCCGCCGGCTACAGCGGCGATTCGCGCACACCGAGATGTGGGCGCGTATGGGCGTCGATCCCGACGCCATCTACCGCACGATGGACAAGGTGAATCCACCCGCCCAGCAGGTCTTCCAGCAGCTCCTGTTCTCGAAGATCGTGCCGAACTGCAAGAAGCTCGGTCTGCTCGACGCGGCCGACGGCTGGTTGCGCCAGCGCTTTGCCGAGATCGGTGTCATCCAGTTCGAGGACTGGACGGACACCGGCGAGGAGTATTCGGCGCTGGACGAGGTCGAGAGGGACCGGCAAGCATCGTCGGCGTGACCGCGCCCGATCTCGACCGGCTCAACGCGTCGGCCGATCGGGGCATGCTCGCGGCCTTCTGGGCGGAGGAACACGGTGACGTCCCCGCGGTGATGTCGGACGCGGGTCATCGCACCCGCGCCGAAGCCAACGCGAACGCGAACCGCTTGGTGCGCGTGCTACGCGCACGCGGTGTGAAGGCCGGCGACGGCCTCGCGCTGATGTGCTCGAATCGGCCGGAGTTCCTGGAGTCGTTCGACGCGGCGCGCCGGGCCGGCCTCCGTCTCACAACCGTCAACTGGCACCTCACCGGCGACGAGGCCGGCTACATCGTCGACGACTGCGAGGCCACGGCGTTCGTCGCCGATGCGCGGTTTGCGCACGTCGCGCGGCGCGCGGCCGATCTCTCGCCGCGGCTGCGCGCGTCGATCGCCGTCGGCGGCTCGATCGACGGATTCGAGGAGTGGGGCGACGCGCTCGCACCGGAAACCGGCGTCGATATCGACGATCCCGTGGTCGGCAGCACGATGCTCTACACGTCGGGAACCACCGGCCGACCGAAAGGCGTTCGCCGGCCGCCCGACCCGCGGAGCTCGCTCGATGTCGCGCGCCTCACGCAATACCGGGGCAATCGGCACGTGCACCTCTGCACGGGGCCGCTGTATCACGCGGCGCCGCTGTCGTTCTCGCTGGCGGCGCCGGCCGCGATGGGCGTGCCGGTCGTGATGATGGACGGCTGGTCGGCGGAGCGCACGCTCGCGCTCGTCGAAGAGCATCGCGTCACCCACACCCACATGGTGCCGACGATGTTCCACCGTCTGCTCGCGCTGCCCGACCACGTGAAGGCGAGCTACGACATCTCGTCGCTCGTCTTCATCATTCACGGCGCCGCGCCGTGTCCGGTCGATGTGAAGCAACGCTTGATGGAGTGGCTCGGCCCGATCGTATGGGAGTACTACGCGGCGACCGAAGGTGCCGGCACGCTCGTCGGACCCGACGAGTGGCTACGCAAACCCGGCACCGTCGGACGCGTCAACCCGCGCGATCACGTGCGGATCATCGACGATTCCGGGAGCGAGGCCGGGTCCTTCGAGATCGGCACCGTGTACCTGAAGGCGCCGGACGACGATCGCTTCGAGTACTTCAAGGCGCCGGAGAAGACTGCGGGCGCGTACCACGATCGGCATTTCACCCTCGGCGATGTCGGCTACGTCGACGACGACGGCTATCTCTTCCTCACCGACCGCAGCGCGCATCTCATCATCAGCGGCGGCGTGAACATCTACCCGGCCGAGGTCGAGGCGGCGCTGCTCGCACACCCGGCCGTCGGCGATGTCGGCGTCGTCGGCCAGCCCGACGACGAGTGGGGCGAAGTCGTGGTGGCGGCGGTGGAGCCGCAGACCGGCGTCGAACCGTCCGACGCGCTCGGCTTCGAGCTCGTCGAGGGGTGCCGGGACCGCATCGCGCACTACAAGTGTCCCCGCAAGGTCATCTTCGTCCGGGCGCTGCCCCGGCACGACAACGGCAAGCTCTACAAGCACCAGCTGCGCGAGCAGCTCCGAGCGACTCCTGAGGTGAGCGTCAGCGAGGCGGGAAGCCCGCCGAGTAGCGAACCGGGGCCCGAGGGGCCCGGCGCGTGAGCGCCAGGAGCGGAAGGGAAAGTGGGCGAAAGCATGGGGATTTGTGACGGCCGGGTGGTCATCGTGACCGGTTCCGGGCGCGGCATCGGCCGTGAGCACGCGCTCGCCTACGCCCGTGAGGGCGCGAAGGTAGTGGTCAACGACCTCGGCGGAGACATGCACGGCGACGGCGGATCCGCGAGTCCCGCCATGGAGGTCGTCGACGAGATCAAGGCGATGGGCGGCGAAGCGGTCGCCGACGGCGAGAACGTCGCCGACTTCGCCGGCGCCGAGCGCATGGTGCGGCGCGCGATCGACACCTTCGGCCATCTCGACACGCTCGTCAACAACGCGGGCATCCTGCGCGACCGCATGCTCGCAAACATGGAGGAGGGCGAGTGGGACGCGGTGATCGCGGTCCACCTCAAAGGTGCGTTCTCTCCGACCCGTCACGCGGCCGCGTACTGGCGTGACCAGGCGAAGGCGGGGACGCCGCTGAAGGCGCGGGTCGTGAACACGTCGTCGCCGTCGGGTGTCTTCGGAAACGCGGGCCAGACGAACTACGGCGCCGCGAAGGCCGGTATCGCCGCGTTCACGATCATCTGCGGGCTCGAGCTCGGCCGGTACGGCGTCTGCACGAACGCGATCGCTCCGGTCGCGCGTACCCGCATGACCGAGAATCTCGGCTTCGGTGGCGCCCCCGAAGCCGGCGCGTGGGATCCGCTCGATCCCGCGAACATCTCACCGCTCGTCGTGTGGCTGGGCTCCAACGACAACGAAGACGTGAGCGGGCGCGTCTTCCTGGTCGACGGTGATCGCGTGTCCGTGGCCGAGGGTTGGCACCGGGGCCCGACCGCGACCAACGACAAGATGCGCTGGCAGCCCGCGCAGCTGACCAAGGTCGTTCCCGACCTCGTCGCCAAGGCCGCCGCACCGTCCAACATGCTCTCGTGAGCAGCCTTCGTGATCCCGAGAAGTGAGGGAGCAACACCATGCCGATGAATCTGGAGGCCGTTGGTGCGGTCTCGAACCCGGGCCGCAACTCGTGGACCTCGAAGGATGCATTGCTCTACGCGCTCGGCGTTGGTGCCGGTCAGATCGACCCCACCGGCTTCGAGCTCGAGTTCACGACCGAGAACTCGCAGAACGTCGAACCGCGCGTGTTGCCGACGATGCCGGTCGTGCTCGGCATGGGCGGCGGACCGGGCTTGCCGAGCTGGGGTGAGTTCGACTTCCGCATGCTCTTGCACGGCGAGCAAGGCGTGACCGTGCACGGCCCGATCCCGGCGGACGGCGAGGTCGATTCCGTCACGAAGATCGTCGGCATGTACGACAAGGGCAAGGCGGCGGTCGTGCGGCTCGAGTCGGAGTCGACCTATGTCGGCAGCGGCAAGCCCGCGTTCACGACGCGCTTCGCCGCGTTCATCCGCGGCGAGGGCGGCTTCGGCGAGAATCGCGGCCCCGAGATCGCGGATCCGCCCAAGATGCCCGACCGCAAAGCCGACCACGAGGTGACCTACGCGACGCGTCCCGACCAGGCGCTGCTCTACCGTCTCTCGGGCGACCGCAACCCGTTGCACTCCGATCCCGAGCTCGCCAAGTTCGCGGGCTTCGACCGCCCGATCCTGCACGGTCTGTGCACGTACGGCGTCACCGGACGCGCGTTGTTGCACGAGCTCTGCGGGTCGGACGTCGCGAAGTTCGGGAGCATGGATGCTCGCTTCTCCAAGCCCGTCTATCCGGGTGACACCCTCAGCGTCAAGATGTGGGACGAGGGCTCGGGTGCGTCCATCTTCCAGACGGTCAATCAAGAAGGTGTCGTCGTGATCGACGGGGGTCGCTTCCAACTCGCGTGACGACGCTCACGTGACGAATCTCATGTGAACAGGGCGACTGCGGCGGCTCCGACGAGGGGCCCGTCGTCGCGGAGGGCGCCGGGCACGACGCGTGTGCCGCGCGAGAAGTCGAGCCGGCAGCGCGCGTCGATCTCGGCCTGCGCGGCCGCGAAGAAGGTTTCGCCATAGCCGAGCGCGACCGAGCCGCTGACGACTGCGAGTTGCAGGTCGAGCAGGTTCGCGACCGATGCGATCGCGCGACCGACCAGAAGTCCCGTGCGCGCGCGAACCTCGGGCGAGGCTGCGGCCGGTGAGCGTCCGGTGATGCGCTCGATCGCGGTGCCCGACGCCTCGGCTTCGACGCATCCCCGCGCCCCGCAGCCGCAGACCGCACCGTCGGGCACGACGATGATGTGGCCGACATGGCCCGCGTTCCCGTCGGCGCCCTCGAGCAACCGGCCGTCGACGACGATGCCGCCGCCCACACCCGTCGACACGACCATCGCGATGTAGTCGCGGACGCCGGCCGCGGCGCCGATCCACCCTTCGGCGCGGGCGAGGGCTTTGGCGTCGTTGTCGATCCGGACGGGGAGCCGGCAGTGTTCGGTGAGCCGAATGCGCAGCGGGAAGTCGCGCCAGGCGGGGATGTTCAGGGGTGAGACGGTCTCGCCGCCGCGGGTCATCGGTCCTCCGCATCCGACGCCGACCGCGCGTGCGTGGCGAGCGTCATCGCCGAGATCGTCGATCGCAGCGGCGAGGGTGTCGAACAACGCGTCGGCATCGACGTCGCGCGGCGTCGGGACCAGCCGCCGATCCTGGACCCGACCGTCGGGAGCGACGATACCTACAGCGAGCTTGGTGCCTCCGATGTCGATGGCGACGACCGTTCCGGGCGCGCCGGGCGCGGTCATGACGCTTCGACGCGCAGCGGTTCGACGCGAAGGGCGACGACGCAGATGTCGTCGGGCGAAGGGTGCGGCACGAACGGATCGTCGACGAGCTTGTCGCACAGTGTGGCGAGCGCATCGCCCGAGTATTCGCGCACGCGCTCGTCGAGCCACGCCAGACCGTCGTCGAGGATCCGGTCGCGGCGCTCGATCAGGCCGTCGGTGTAACAGACGATCAGCGCGCCGGGGTCGAGGCGCGTGGTCGCGGTCCGGTACTCGCGCACCATGGTTCCGAGGGGAGCGCCGTTCACGTCGTCGAGGAACCTTGTAGTGCCCTCGGGCGCGACGAGCAGGGGAGGCGGATGACCGGCGCGCGACCACGACATGAGCCCGGTCGCAGGGTCGTAGCGTGCAACGAATGCAGTGACCATCGCGTCGTCGTCCTGGTTGCGGATGAGGCGATGCAGGCGTAGCAGGACGGTCGCGGGATCGGAGTCTTCGAATGCGTAGGCGCGGAGCGCATTGCGCACGCGCCCCATGAAGCTCGCCGCTTCGACGCCGTGACCGGCAACGTCGCCGACGACGATGACGATGCGGCCGTCGGGCGTCTCGAACGCGTCGTACCAGTCGCCACCGACGTCGACATCGACCTCGGCGGGCCGGTACGCGGCTGCAACCTCGACGCCGGCGATGAGGGGCAGCCGGTCGGGAACGATGGACGTCTGCAACAGCTCCACGATGCGGTGCTCAGCCTCGAATCGTTGTCGGCTCGCCTGCCACAGCCGGGCGCGCTCGAGCGCGGACGCGCTGCGCCGTCCGAGGTCGACTGCGAGCTCCACGTCGTCCGGTCCGAGGCGCTCCTGACGCTCGTCACCGATGGAGAGCACCGCCAGACGACGACCGGCGATGCTGAGTGGCACGAGGAGGCATGATTGGAAACCGACGCGTTCGAGTTTGACTCGCAACGCGGGATCGGCATCGATCGCCCCGGCTACCTGCGCGGCGAGGCCGTGGAACAAAAGGGGCTCGCCCGTCTTCAGCACCTTGACGACCGCCGCCGAGTTGTGGTCGCTCAGCGGCTCCAGAACCTCGCGGAGGAGTGGCGCGAGGGCCGGGTCGCGGTGTGCGATGTTCGAGCGTTCGAGTGTTCCGTCGGATGCGACGCGTACCACGGTCGCCCAGGTGCCGATCCGCGTGGCCGCGAGCTGGCAGATCGTCTCCAGCACGCGGTCGGGGTCGTCGAGCACACCGAGCCGCTCGGAGGACTCGAGCAGAGTGCGCAAACGGGCCCGGCTCGACTGTTCCGCTTCGAGAAGTCGCCGGCGCTCGTCGATGTCGACCGACACGCCGGTCGCGCCGACGACCGCGCCGGTCGCGTCGTGAACAGGGTCGCCCCGTCCTTCGAGCCAGTGCACACTGCCATCGGGCCAGACGACGCGATGATCGAAGCGCCACGGCATGTCGCGGCGCATTCCCTCGCGCACGATCTCGACGGCCCGGTCGCGATCGTCGGGATGGAAGAGCGATCGGTACATCTCAGTCGAGCCGTCGAAGCTTCCGGGCGCCAGCCCGTTGAGCGCCTCGAGCTGCTCGTCCCAGTCGACCGTTCCCGTTCTGAGGTCCCAGCGCCAGGTTCCCATCCGGCTCGCGCTGAGCGCGAGCCGGAGGCGTTGGGCGTCGATGGCTTGCGGCAGTGCGATGTCGAGTTCCGTCTCGCGTTGTTCGCGGATGCGAGTCAAGACGGTGGCGGCGATCGCGGCGACTGCAACCACCGAGATCCGGATGACGTGCTCGCTCGTGAAGAAGATTCCGTTCACCTGCCCGAGGAGCACTGCGAGCGCGACCGAGTAGACAGCCACGATCGCAACCTCGATCGTCGACGCCCCGACGGCGGCGACGAAGGGGCCGACGAGGACGCCGGTAAGCAGGACGTCGTGATGACGAACGCCGTCGACGAGCGCGATCACGGCGCCGGCGAAGAGACCCGCCATGAGCCAGACGCGCGACCTGTGAGCTCGACGCCCCCGAGAGGCGACCCCCCGCGCACGCGAGACCATGATCCGATGCTAGCGAGCGGCGTCGAGTCGTCGGTCGGCTCCCGGCCGTCGTGCGACGGATGCGGTCGGTAGCATTCACCGCCGTGGTCTCGCTCCAGCTCCCGCCGGACCACGCGGCCGCGGCGAGAGCACGACATTTCGTGTCCGACACGATGCGCGCGTGGGGCTGCGACGATGCGATACCCGATGCGGAGCTCCTCGTGTCGGAGTTGGTCACGAACGCCGTGTTGCACGCGCGCTCCGCGACGCGGTTGACGATCGAACGTGACGGCGCGACGTTGCGCTTCTCGGTGTACGACGAGAGCCCGACCCGTCCGCGTTTGCGCGACTACGGCCCCGAAGCGGTCACCGGCCGGGGCCTGCTCCTCGTCGACCGCATCGCGCGCCGGTGGGGTGTCGATCCCGAGGCCCCCGGAAAACGCGTCTGGTTCGAGGTGCGGACGTAGCGGAGGCGCGCCGGAGCGAGGGAGCCGTAGACGAGGTGCGGACGTAGCGGAGGCGCGCCGGAGCGAGGGATCGCGTGCGCCGCAGCGAGGGAGTGCGGTTGGCTAGAGGTCGCCGTCGAGCGCGAACAGGTCGGCGAGGCCGGACGTCTCGATCACTCGCACCACGCGGCGAGTCGGCCGCCGGAGCTCGAATCGCCGACCTTGGGACGCGAAGCGCTGCTTGGCCTGGACGAGGAGGCTCAACCCGGTCGAGTCGATGAACCGGACGCCGGCCAGGTCGACGACGACCGGATCGCAACTCTGGCGGGCGAGGTCGCTGAGGGTCGTGCGCAGCGACGCGGCCGTTCCGAACTCGAGGTCGCCTCCGAGGGTCACCACCGCGGCCCCGGCATCGTGAAGCACCTCGACGGCGATGACGGCCGAACCCTCGGGGCCCATGCCACCAGGTTACCGGCCGGCAGTTCGGCGCGACAGCGGGGCTCGCGTGCAGAGGTGGTGCGCAGGTAGGTTGCCGGTGTGACGCTCGACAGCTTCAGGGCCCGCGCCGAGATGACCGTCGGCGCACGAACGTACGATTTGTACCGGCTGGACGCAGTCGTCGACGACCCGTACTCCCTCCCGTACTCGCTGCGCATCCTGCTCGAGAACGTCTTGCGGCACGAAGACGGCGAGAACATCAGCGACGACGACATCCGCGCGCTCGCCGACCGCTCGCGGGCATCGACCGAGGCGGGAACCCGAGAGCTGCAGTTCATGCCCGCGCGCGTGCTGATGCAGGATTTCACCGGGGTGCCGGCGATCGTCGATCTCGCGGCGATGCGCGACGCGATGGCCGATCTCGGCGGCGATCCGCGTGCGATCGAGCCCGGTATCCCCGTCGACCTCGTGATCGACCACTCCATCGTTGCCGACGTGGCAGGAGTTGCCGACGCGTTCGTTCGCAACAGTCAGCTCGAATTCGCGCGCAACCGTGAGCGATACACCTTCCTCAGGTGGGCTCAGTCCGCCTTCCGCACGCTGCGCGTCTTCCCGCCGAACCGCGGTATCTGCCATCAGGTCAACCTCGAGTATCTCGCGCAGGTCGTGTTCCGCAGCGCTGACGGGCTGGTGTATCCCGACACACTGGTCGGCACCGATTCGCACACGCCGATGGTGAACGGACTGGGCGTGCTCGGTTGGGGTGTCGGGGGCATCGAGGCCGAAGCGGCGATGCTCGGTCAGCCGCTATCGATGCTGTTGCCGCGTGTCGTGGGGATCGAGCTCGTCGGCGCGCTCCCCACCGGGTCTACGGCTACGGACCTCGTGTTGACCGTCGCCGAGCTGCTGCGCAAGCACGGCGTCGTGGGTAAGTTCGTCGAGTTCTACGGCGAGGGTGTGGGCCGCGTGCCGCTCGAGAACCGGGCGACGATCGGCAACATGTCGCCCGAATACGGCTCGACGTGCACGATCTTTCCGGTCGACGACGAGACGCTGCGCTACCTCCGCGCCACCGGTCGCCCCGACGACCTCGTCGCCCTCGTCGAGACGTACGCGAAGGAGCAGGGGCTGTGGCACGATCCGGACGCCCGGCCCGTGTACGACGAGAAGATCTCGTTCGACCTCTCGACGGTCGAGCCGTCGCTCGCGGGTCCGGCGCGGCCACAGGATCGGGTGTCGTTGTCGGGGGCGCGGTCGAGCTTCGAGCAGGCGTTGCTCGCGTTTCGCCGTGAAGAGGCGACGTCGCGCTCGACCGCACCGATCGGGGCGACACGGTCCAAGGCCGACGAGTCGTCGATCGAGTCGTTCCCGGCGAGCGACCCGCCCGCGCCCGCGTCGAGTGCGCTGACCCAGGAGCCGGCGCCGGCGGGTGCAGGTGCGCAGCCCCTCCTCGTGGATCGCAGCCGTTGCCCGGTGACGCTGGCGGACGGGCGCAGCTTCGAGCTCGCCGACGGACACGTCGTGATCGCGGCCATCACTTCGTGCACGAACACGTCGAACCCGTCGGTGATGATCGCGGCGGGCTTGCTCGCGAGGAACGCGGTCGCGCGCGGGCTGACGGTCCCGCCGTGGGTGAAGACGTCGCTCGCGCCCGGTTCGTTGGTCGTCACCGACTACTACGAACGCGCGCAGCTGTTGCAACCGTTGCACGAGCTCGGGTTCGACGTCGTCGGTTACGGCTGCACCACCTGCATCGGCAACTCGGGGCCGCTCGCACCCGAGATCTCCGAGGCGATCGGTCAGGGCGACCTGTCGGTTGCTTCGGTGCTGTCCGGAAACCGCAACTTCGAGGGCCGCATCCATCCCGATTGCCGCATGAACTACCTCGCGTCGCCACCTCTCGTCGTCGCGTACGCACTCGCGGGATCGATGGACGTCGACCTTGCGCACGATCCACTGGGCCACGATCCGAGCGGCACTCCGGTGTACCTGCGCGATGTCTGGCCGGCGGAAGCCGAGGTCTCGAAGGTCGTCGCCGCCGTGCTCGACCGCGCGATGTTCGAGGAGAGCTACGCGACGATCCTCGACGGCGACGAAAACTGGAGGGCGCTCGCCGCGCCCGTTGGCGACAGATACGAATGGGACCCGGCGTCGACGTACATCCGCCGCCCGACGTTCCTCGAGGGCATCGCCGCCCGCGCGCCCGAGCTGCACGACATCGAAGGGGCGCGCGTGCTCGCGCTGCTCGGCGACAGTGTCACCACCGATCACATCTCGCCCGCGGGTGTGATCCGGCGCGACAGTCCGGCGGGGCGGTGGTTGCTCGAGCACGGCGTCGAGCCGCTCGAGTTCAATTCCTACGGGTCGCGGCGTGGCAACCACGAGGTGATGGTGCGCGGCACGTTCGCCAATGTCCGGCTGCGCAACCGGCTCGCGCCGGGGACCGAGGGCGGCGTCACCGTGCATCTCCCCGACGACGAGCAGACCACGATCTACGACGCGGCGATGCGATACGCGAGCGAGGGTGTTCCGCTCGTCGTGCTCGCGGGCAAGGAATACGGCTCCGGTTCGTCGCGCGACTGGGCGGCCAAGGGTTCGCAATTGCTCGGCGTACGGGCCGTGCTCGTCGAGAGCTTCGAGCGCATCCACCGTTCGAATCTGGTCGGGATGGGCATGCTGCCGCTGGAGTTCCTCGGCAGCGCGTCGGTTGCGTCCCTCGGCCTCACCGGCGACGAGATCTACCGGGTCGTCGGTTTGGAAGCCCTTGCCGACCCGGGTCCGCTGCCGCGCACGGTAACCGTGCACGCCGACGACCGGCAGTTCTCGATGCGCGCCCGAATCGACACGCCTTTCGAGCTGGCCGTCTTCCTCGACGGCGGCATCCTGCCGTACACCCTCCGACGACTGGCGCAGGGCTCGTGACCGGGACGACCGGCTAGTCCGCGTACTGCACGTCGACTGCGAGATCGCCTCCGACGGAGCGGTACGCGGCGTCGACGAGCGCGTGCGCGGCGAGCGCGTCGGAGAACGTCGGTGAGGCGGGCTGCTTCTCGCGCACGGAACGCACGAACGCGCGCGCGGCCGGATACAGGTATACGAAGAAGTCGCGCCGATCGATACCGGCGGCCTCGAAGTGCCGATCGCGCAGCGCGGCGACATCGAGTCGTTCGGGCTCTTGATCGGGTCGCTGGACGAGAAAGCCGTCTTCACGGGCGCCGACGAGGAAGTCCGTCGTCACCTCGACCGCACCCCGCTCGAAGAACACCTCGAGCCGGCGCTCCTCGCGCCCGCGTACGCCGTTGAAGATCGAGATCAACGTGCCGACGACGCCGGAGGAGTGTTCGATGGTGCAGACCGCCGTGTCCTCGACGTCGTAGCCGAACACGTTGCGCGTACGCGCGTAGACGCGCGCCGCCGGACCGAAGAGCCACGTGAGGATGTCGGCGCTGTGGATCGAGTGCTCGAGGAGCGCGCCGCCGCCCGCGTGGTCGCGCTGCGAACGCCACGAGCTGTGGCCGGGGACGACGTCGCCGGTCGGCCAATACTGGTCGTCGCGCAAGGTGTAACCCATCGGCGCGCCGAGCTCGTTCGTCGCGACGAGCCTTACGAGCTCGTTGATCAGCGGATGAAACCGTGAGTGGAATCCGACCTGCGCCGTGAGGCCCGACGACGCGACGAGCGTGCACATCTCGCGGACGATGTCGAACCTCGTCGCCAGAGGCTTCTCGCACAGCAGCGGCTTGCCCGCGGATACGACCGCGTGCACCAGATCGCGGTGAGTCGTCGTCGGCGTGACAATCACCACCGCTTCGACGTCGGGGTCGTCGATGACGGCCTGCGCGTCGGCCGCCACGCGTTCGAAACTGCAGATGCGCCGAGCAGACTCCACGGCATCCGTAGAGAAGTCGGTTACGGCGACGGGACGGACCTCACCATCTTCGGCGAGAAGCCGCAGCGCGTACGCGTGACCCTGTCCGATCATCCCGGCGCCGATCATTCCGATCCCTACTGGCATGATCGATCACCTTCTCGCGGCGAGGCACGAGCCCGGCCTCGCGGACGCGTGGTCGGCGGTGAGCTCGCCCCGGCTCCGCCGGGCGCCGTTGCGCGCACGAGCCGTTCCGCCGCGAGGTGTGATGCTCGCCGGTCGCGTGCTCGATCGACGGTACACGCGAGGTCGACGGTGAAATACACGAACGTCGACCCCAAGAGGAAGCCGCCGAGGACGTCGGCGGGATAGTGCAATTCCAGAGAGAGGACCGAGCACCCGACGACGACCGGGAGTGCGAACAGGAGGCGCGCGAGGCGCGTGCGTTGACCGAAGATCAGGATCGCGAACATCGCCCATGCCGCGGCCGCGGTCACGTGCGTCGACGGGAACAGCCGGCTTCCGACGCGGACGAGGTGATGGTCGTCGCCCTCGACGTGCGTGCGGATGCGGTCGACGAGTGGCTTGAACACGACCTGGGCGGCGACCACCGCCCCGAGGCACCCGGCAACCCCGGTGAGTGCCAGCCGGTGTCGGCCGCGCGCCGCGGCCACGGCGCCGAGCGCAACGGTGGTCAGCGCGAACGGAACCGGTTGGAACACGGCGATCCAGAAGTCGCGAAACGGGAGTGGCATCCAGTCGGCTGCCCGGATGATCGGGCGCTCCCACCGCATCGGTCTCGTCGAGTGCCACATGAAGATCGTGAGCACGGCGAAGGCGACCGCGCCGGTGAGGGCCGCGACACGACGAAGCGTGCTCGTCGGGGCGGTCGTTGCGCGGTTCACGGCACCAGTATCGCCGGAGCGAAAATCCAGGAAGCATCGCCGGAGCGAAATGCGAAGGCCCCGCGCAGTCGGGCGACGGCCCCCAACGGGTGGGGGTGGTGGGGGCCGTCACCAGCGACCTGCTTTCACCCAGGAGTGTGCGCCCTCCGCGCTGTGCGCGAGAAGAGGACAACGCTGTGACTTTCCGGTGGATAACTCGGCGCGGTATCCGCAGTGGATCCTGACCAGGTGGTTCGTCACGAAGTGGTGACGCGGCATTCGTAAATTTCGCGACTTCGGGACACCACGCTCGGCCCGCTCGGCCCGGATGCCCCACGGCGATGCCCTCCAGCCACCCCCGCCGGGGGCGTCGCCGCGGGATCCCGAGCTCGGCAATACCCGAGCTCGGCGGTCGAGTGCGCCGCCACTCAGAGATTCATGACCGGGCTCTCAGGCCGCCCTCAACGAGGCGGTGCAGACTGCGCCACGACGCCTTGGATCTCGGCCGGGCCCGGTTGCCCCCCGTGCGGACCGGCCGAGATCAGGCTCCTTCTCGTTTCCCAACGGCCCGAGCTCGAGCGACATTTGACGGTACGTGGTCGGAGCGGTCACTCTTCGTGCTCGGGATGGCGTTGGGGGGCGGGGATGCGTTGGCTCATGGCTTGGTGCGTGCCGGATCGGGCATTGCGAGTGAGCATCGGCTGAGCAGTCCCGCGGCCGTGCGTTGGTGCCGCGGGTGCCAGGGTTTGACTCTTCGACGCGGGACGTGGTCCGATGGCCGTGCTCCCAGTGGGGGAAGTCCGGTCGAAATCCGGCGCTGACCCGCAACCGTAGGCAGGGCATTGTCCCTGCGAGCCGGGATACCCGCGAAGAGCAGCTCCGAAGACACCGTCGTGGTTCGCGGGTAGTGAGCGCTCGATCTCGATCGGGCCGTCCATTCCTTCTTGCTGCGGCACGAGCGGAAGGACACCCGATGAAAAGGGTCGTGACATTCCTCCTCGCTGCCGGTCTCGTGTTCGCGGTCGCGGCACCCGCGACCGCAGCACCTCCGAGTAGCGATCCGAAAACCGACGCCAAAGCCGCCGCCGCGTGGATCGCGGAACGGGTGAACGCGTCCGGCTTCATTCCATCGGCCACGAGCCCGACGAAGGCCGACTTCTCTTCCTCCGCGCAAGCGGTCACCGCGCTCGCCGCCGCCGGTGTGGGCAAGTCCAAGGTCACGGCGTTGCTCGCCTACCTCGGCAGCCACATCGACGCATTCGTCACCGCGAATGGCTTCGACGATCCGGGTGCCATCGCGTATCTCATTCTCGCGGCGAAGGCGGGTGGTGCCGACCCGACGTCGTTCGGTCCCGCCCACGCCGACCTGGTCACGCGGCTCGTCGCGACCCAGCAGTCCGACGGCCTGTTCGGTCTCGCCGCGAACGCGACGTTCACGGGCGCGTTCGACGAAGGGCTCTCGTTGCTCGCGCTGCACGCGGCCGGGATCGCGAACCCGCACGGGGTGACGTGGCTCGAGGGCCAGCAGTGTGACGACGGCTCCTTCACCGCTTTTCGCGCGGACACGACGGTCGCGTGCCCGGCGGTCAACACGTCCACGTTCGTCGGTCCGGACACGAACTCGACCGCGCTGGCCCTGCTCGGCCTGATCGCGCAGGGTGACACCACCGCGGCCGCGAAGGCCGAGACGGCGCTCCGTGCGGTGCGCAATGCCGGCGGCGGATGGGGATTCTTCGCTGCGAGCACGCAGGCCACCGACGGGAACTCCACCGGCCTCGTGCTCGAAGCACTGCGGACCGTGACCGGTGTGGCCGACCAGCAGGGCCTCCGCGCCCTCCTGACGCTCCAAGTGGGGTGCGCCGGCGCGGTCGCCGACCGGGGCGGGATCGCGTTCCAGCCCGACGGCCAAGGCGGCCTCGCCGGCGACATGTTCGCGACGGTGCAGGCGACGGCCGCGTTGGCAGAGGTCGCGCTACCGATCACCTCCGCGACGATCTCGAGCGACGTCCCGACGCCCTGCGCGTCCACGTCGACCACGACGGTGTCGATGACGTCGACGACGGTCGCGGTGGCCGGGTCCACGGTCGCGAGCGCGGGTTCGAAAGTGCAAGCGTCGACCACCACCGTCGCGACCGCCACGAGCGCCCAACTCCCGCGCACCGGAACTTCGTCCATGCCGATCGCGATCGTCGCGTTGTGTTTGCTCGCGTCCGGAACCCTGTTCGTCGGTGGCGCGCGCCGGCGTCATACATGACTCGGTTGGGCATGACGCGGTCGTCGCGTGCGATTGCGCTGACGGTCCTCGCCGCGTTTGCGCTCGCGACGCCGCTGGGCGGGCGCGCGCTGGGGCGTGCGTGCGCGTCCGGTGACCTGCACGTCGCGGTCGTTGTCGACAACGGCAGCAGCAGTGCCGTGAGCGCGGTGTGCGTTCCGAGCAGCTCCGGCGACAACGGCGCAACGATCCTCGCGGCGCGCGCCTCGATGTTGGGAACGCCGCAACCGCGCTACGCCGCGTCGGGCTTGTTGTGCGCGATCGACGGTTTGCCGAGTACCGGCTGCGGCGTCGCGCACGACGGTCACTACGCGTACTGGTCGTATTGGCACGGCAGCGGCGCGAAGTGGTCGTACGCGAACGTCGGTCCGGCCTCGGGACATGTCGATCCCGGGACCGTCGAAGGCTGGCGTTGGGAGCCCGACGGCTCCGCGCTGCCAACCGATCCGCCGCCGCGCGGACCGGCCGACGCGACCGCGATCTGCCCCCCGACACCACCGCGCCCGACTGCGGCACCGACGACGGTCGCGAGTGCGCCGCCGCCCGAGGCCACGGTTCGACCGTCGGTCACGGGCGGTGGGCAGCAACTGCCGAATATCTCGCCGGCGACCGGGACTGCTTCGTCGACGCCCACCTCGGTAACGGCGCGGCGTCGGAGTTCAGCTGCGGTGACGACTGTGACGCGCGCCGGCGGTCGTTCGTCGACGCGCCCGCCGGGGGAGTCGTCGTCATCAACGATCGCGATCGCCGTGCGTGGCATCGCCGCGGCTCCGCCCCGGCGCGGCGCCGGCGGCGCGCCGGTTGGATTTCTCGTCGGAGTGTCGTTGGTGATCGCATTGGGCGCGGGCGGCGCCGTCGCCGCTCGCCGCCGCCGCCGGCCCGCTTCGTGAGGCCGCGCGCGCTGCATCCGCTCGCATGGTGGATCTGGGCGCTCGCGCTGGCGATGGCTGCGCTGCGTACGACTGATCCGCTCCTGCTGGCATTGCTCGTCGCGGTCGCGTGGCTCGTCGTTGCCGCCCGGCGCCCGAACGCACCGTGGGCACGATCCTTCGGCACGTTCTTGCGCTTCGGGCTCGCGATCGTCGTCGTTCGCATCGTCTTGCAGATGTTGTTCGGTGAACGGCTGCCCGGACACGTGATCTTCTCGCTGCCGCAGATCGCCCTGCCGTCGTGGGCGGCGGGTGTGACCCTGGGCGGTGCGGTGACGACCGAATCCGTCGTCTCCGCGTTCAACGAGGGGCTGCAACTCGCGACGCTGATCGCGTGCGTCGGTGCCGCGAACAGTCTCGCGAGCCCGTATCGTCTGCTGCGCGCGGTCCCTTCGGTGCTCTACGAGCTCGGCGTCGTGGTGACGGTTGCACTTTCCTTCGCGCCTCAGACGGTTGTCGCCGCGGCCGGCATTCGTGACGCGCGCCGGCTACGCGGTCGGCCCCATCGCGGGCTGCGCGGGTTGCGCGGTCTCGCGGTTCCCGTCCTCGAGGGAGCACTCGAACGTTCCCTCGACCTCGCGGCGTCCATGGACAGCCGCGGGTACGGTCGACGCGGCGACGTGCCCAACGGTCGTCGACGGGCCGGCCAGACGGCAACACTCCTCGGCACCCTGGCGATCATCGTCGGCGTATTCGGTGTGCTCGACGGCGGCGCACCCTTCGTGCTCGGACTCCCGTTGCTCGCGGTCGGCGCAGTGCTGCTCCTCGCGAGCCTGCGGGCCGCGAGGTCGAGTTCGACCCGGTCGCGCTATCGCCCTGATCCGTGGGGAATGCCGGAGTGGCTGACGGTCGCGGCCGGTGTGAGCGCGCTGGGATCGCTCATTGCCGCCGGTCATCTCGGGATCGGCGGGCTGCATCCCGACTACAGCCCGCTCGTCGCGCCGGGACTTCCCCTGCTTCCTGCGATCGGCATACTCGCGGCCGCGACCCCCGCCTTCGCGTCGCCACGACTTCCGGCCGAGACGACCCCGTGATCACGTTCGACCACGTGACGTTCACGTATCCCGACGCGTTGGCGCCCGCGCTGATCGATGCGAACTTCGCAGTCGACGAGGGCGAGTTCTTCCTCGTTGTCGGAGAGACGGGCGCCGGGAAGTCGACGTTGTTGCGAGCCGTGAACGGGCTCGTCCCGCACTTCACCGGCGGTACCTTGCTCGGACGAGTGGCCGTTGACGGCATCTCGACCGTCACGCCGCCGCGAGAGCTCGCCGACCGAGTCGGCGTCGTCGGCCAGAACCCGACCGCGAGCTTCGTCACCGACACCGTCGAGGACGAGCTCGCGTACGCGATGGAGAATCTCGGCGTCGCGCCCGATGTGATGCGCCGCCGCGTCGAGGACGTGCTCGACCTTCTCGGCATCGCTGCACTTCGGCGGCGAACGCTCGCAACGCTCTCGTCGGGTGAGGCGCAGCGAGTCGCGATCGGTTCGGTGCTCACGGCATCGCCGCGTGTCCTGGTACTCGACGAACCGACCTCGGCGCTCGATCCGGGCGCGGCCGAGGACGTGTTGGCGATCCTCACCCGACTCGTCGACGATCTCGGCCTCACCGTTCTCCTCGCCGAACATCGACTGGAACGGGTTGTGCAATACGCGACGCGTATCGCAGTCGTGGGAGCTGACAGTCGCCTGACCGTCGGAGCGCCTGTGGCCATGATGGCTGGCGCGCCGGTTGCACCGCCGGTGGTCGCGCTCGCACGCCTTGCCGGTTGGACGCCACTGCCGCTGTCGGTACGCGATGCGCGGCGCGCAGCGCGACCGTTGCTCGATCGGCTCAATTCGATCACGCCGTCCGCTCGGATCGCGCCGACATTCGGTGAGCCGGTCGCCCGCATGACGGACGTGGCCGCCCGATACGGACCAACCGACGTGCTGCACGACGTCGACTTCTCGATCGCCCGGGGTGAGATCGTCGCCGTCATGGGTCGCAACGGCGCGGGAAAGTCGACCCTCTTGCGACTCCTCGCGGGCCTGATGCGCCCTACCGCCGGACGCGTCGCCGTCGAGGGCATGGCACCGCACGCGTTGGGGGCATCCGCGCTCGTTCGCAAGGTCGGCCTCGTCCCACCCGATCCGAGCGCGCTCCTGTACGAGCGCACGATCGCGACGGAGTGCTCGGTCGCGGACCACGATCATCGGCTTCCCGCGGGTACCACTCGCGAGACGCTCGATCGCATCGAGTCCGGACTCGACCCTTCCCGTCATCCGCGCGACTGTTCGGAAGGCCAGCGACTCGCACTCGCGCTCGCGGTCGTACTGGCTCCCGCGCCGCCACTCATTCTTCTCGACGAGCCGACGCGTGGCCTCGACTATGCGGCCAAGGCCCGTCTCTCCGGCATCCTCCACGAGCTCGCGGCGGTAGGCCACGCGGTCGTGCTCGCCACACACGACGTCGAGCTCGTCGCCGAGACGGCTACCCGCGCCGTCGTGCTCGCGGACGGCGAGATCGTCTCGGACGGTCCCGCGCGCGACGTCGTCTGCCACTCGCCGGTGTTCGCGCCCCAGGTCGCCAAGATCCTCGCCCCCGCCGAATGGCTCACGGTCGCCGAGGTATCGGCCGCGCTCGCGTCATGACCGCGCTCGCCTCCGGCCAGATCCGGTTCCAGTGGCGTTCGAGCTTGCTGCTCGCCGCCGCTTCGGTTGCAGGGATCGCCGCGTTCACCTGGCCGCTGTTCACTCGGCCTCACGGCAGCGAGAACCTTGCCCATACGGGCGACGCGCCGTGGGTGTTCATCGTGCTCGTCCCGCTGCTCGTCGGCATCCTGCTCTCCGAGATCGCCGACGGCGCGCTCGACGCCAAGGCGGTTGCGATGCTGGGAGTGCTCGTCGCGTGCGGTGCCGCGCTGCGTGCACCGAGCACCGGCGTGACGGGCTTCACCGGTGTGTTCTTCTTGCTCATCCCGGGAGGGCGAGTGTTCGGCCGCGGCTTCGGGTTCGTCCAGGGCGCGCTGACCATGTTCGCGTCGGCGCTGCTCATCGGTGGTGTCGGTCCGTGGTTGCCGTTCGAGATGCTCTGCACCGCGTGGGTCGGGTTCTTCGCCGGTTGCCTACCGCGCGCGCAAGGACGCGCCGAGCTCGCGCTGCTCGCAACGTACGGCGCGGTCGCCGGCCTGGCGTACGGCCTGGTGATGGACATGTGGTTCTGGCCGTTCGGCACGTCGGGAACCCAGCTCCACTTCATCGCGGGCGCGGCGATCACCGAGAACCTCCGCCGGTTCTGGGCCTTCCACCTTGCCAGCGCGCTCGGCTTCGACATCCCCCGCGCCGTTGGCAACGCCCTCCTCGTCCTCGTTGCCGGGACTCCGGTACTCGCCGCACTCAGACGAGCCGCACGACGCGCGGCGTTCGGTGCGCCCATCCGCTTCGACCCCGCAGAACCGGAGCTGAACCTCGAGCCCCAGACGAGGTCCTGACCGGCGCGGAGCCGTCAGTGTTCGTTGCGATCGCCGACGAAGACCGCGAGGTCGCGTCGTTGCCATCGGAGCGTGACGGTGAGGTTCGCGTCGCGCAGCCAGCGCAACTGCTCGTCGACCCGGCTGGGCGTGTCGTAGCCCTCGTCGAGCGGAGTCACGGCGTCGGCCGGATCGACCGGGACGATGACGTCGGCGAGCACGAAGCGACCTCCCGGAGCAAGGCGCGCCGCGACGCGACGGAACAGCTCCGCCTTCTCGGGTGCGTCGAGGTGGTGTACCGCGAGCGCCGAGACGACGACGTCGAATGGTCCCTCGGGCAGGTCGTCCTGCAACCGCGCGACCCGCAGATCGGCGCCGGGCACGACGCCGCGCGCGACCGCGAGCATGCGATCGCTTTCGTCGATGCCGGTCAGCCGGGCCGTGGGATGGCAGCTCGCGACGCGGCGCAACGTCTCTCCGGTGCCCGTCCCCAGGTCGAGGATCGTCACCGCGGCGACCTCGCCCGCCGCATCGGCGACGACCTGCTGGAGGTACTCGTAGTCGGGCACTTCGGTCCGCACCATGTCCAGATAGGTGCCGGGATCGAAGTGAAACTGCTCAGGCATCACACACCCCGACCGACACTACCGTCCGGCATCACGGCTCTCGGGCTCTGAGGTTCGACCACTGAGTGCGAACGTGCGACGATGATCTCCGCATGGGCGCTCAGGGCATCCGACGACGAAAGCCGAGAAGGGAGCGTCTCGATCCGGACACGCTCCCTCCCGGCGACGCCGGTCGTCTGTTCGGGCGGTTCACGTGGGGGCCGTATTCGCCGGCCGGAAATCTGGAACGCAACGGGTTCTTCTTGCGCCAGCTCAAACGGAACGGCACTCGAGGTGCATGGGCGTTCGTCGCTCAGGCCAAGTGGGTGTTCCTCGCGATCGCCGTTGGCATCGGCGGCATCACGCTCGTGACGTACCTCGTTCACCTCGGCCCGTAACCGCGTCGAAGTTGTTGTTCCTTGACGACACTCACACCCGGCGCGAGTGTGCAGTGCTGCGGGGCCGGGCTCCACGCGAGGCGGGAGTGACGTGATACGCAGTCTGCGGGTTCGTGCAGTATTGAGCACGGCGGTGTTGCTGTTCGCTGCGACCGCGAAAGCGATCCCGGCGGGCGCGGCTGGGCAGTCAGTCGGACAGAAGCTGAAGGCATGCGCGGAAGGTCAGCCTCTGGACAGCTTTATCGCATACCTGCATACCCTCGGTCTACAGGACTTCGCCCATGTGAACATCGAAGTCGGTACGCCTGGAAATGACACGTTCACCGATACGCCGGGAGCGGACCTCATGTGCGGGCTCGCCGGGAACGACTTCGTGGACACGTTGCACGCCGGGGACATGTTCCTCGGTAACGCTGGCAACGACACCATCGGAACCCAGCGGTCCCAGGATGCGATGTTCGGAGGGATGTTCATCGGCGGTGACGGCAACGACCAAGTCGATCACCTGAGCGGCGGGACATTTGATGGGGGTGCGGGTGACGATGACGTCGCCTTCGTCGAAGGGAGTGCTGTCTTCAACGGCGGACCCGGCAACGACAGCGTCGACCTCGCACTCACACAAGGCATCTTCAACGGCGGCGACGGAAACGACTTCGCCCGCCTCGTCGACTCTGCCGGGATCTTCAACGGCGGTCCCGGCGGCGACTCCGTGTATGAGGGAATCGGCGCCGGTGGTGTATTCAACGGCGGCGCGGACGATGATTTCATGAACTACTTCATCGGTGGTGGAATCTTCAATGGCGGTACTGGGAGCGACTCCGTCAAATACTTGGGATACGACCCGCAGTACGGCTCCCCGACATTTAACGGAGGCGCCGGAAACGACAACGTCCAGACCGTCTTCATCGGAACCTTCAACGGCCAAGTGGGAGACGATTCCGTCGAAGCAATGGACGGTGGCACGTTCAACGGCGGACCCGGCGACGACAGCATCTCCACCAATCTCTCAAACGCGACGTTCAATGGCGGCGACGGCGACGACAGCGTCGGACGCGAAATCGGTTTGGGCGGGATCTTCAACGGCGGCCCAGGAGACGACAATGTGTATGCCGGGATCAACGCTGGTGGTGTGTTCAACGGCGGTGCGGACAATGATTCCGTGCGCTACCTCTTGGGCGGCGGCACCTTCAATGGCGGTGACGGCGACGACAGCGTGTATGCCGAGGACGACGCTGGCGAAGTGTTCAACGGCGGCTCCGGGAACGACAGCGTCGAACTCTTGAACGACGGGACCTTCAACGGCAACATCGGAGACGACGCCGTTACCACAATGAACGACGGTACCTTCAACGGCGGCCCGGGCACCGACACGGTCGCTTCCTTCAACGGCGGGACATTCAACCAGTAGCAGGCCTTTCGTCCTCGGTGCAGGCCAAGACGGTGTCGTCGGCGTGAACGATCAGCGCGACCGGACGGGTCGCCATGTCCGGGGACGGGAACGAGGCGGTGCGACGGATTACGAGAGATGGAGTACAGAATCACGGCGTGGATCGTCGCGCCGTCGCCTCTCGCCGCTCGGTTCGACTGGTGGCGCTGTTGCGCGAGGTGGTGCGAGAGCAGACGGCCGAGCAGGTCGGGCTGTCGGCGTCGGGCGCAGCGTTCTGGCTGGTCATCTCGGTGTTGCCGACCGCGATCGCGGCCGTGAGCATCTACGGGTTGGTTGTCAGTCCGCAGACCGTCGCCAAAAATCTGGCCGGACTGGCGAACAACGGCCCGCAGTCCCTGGGCGCGACCCTGGCCCAACAACTCCAGAAGGTGGCCGCGACCGATCATGGCGGACTGACCGCAGGATTGGTCATCTCGATGCTCCTCGCGTTGTGGAGCGCATCGGCAGGCATCTACAACCTCGAACGGGCCATCCGAGCCGCATACGGCCACAAGCCCGAGGAATACGTGCGAGCGCGAGGCCGTGCGCTCGTGGGCGCAGTCGTGGTGGTCCTCAGCCTCGGCATCCTGGCCTTGATCTCCACCGCCGCCGCGATCGTTACCGACTACCTCCCGGTCATCGTCGTCGTGATCATCGCGGTCCCGCTGTTCGTCGGCGCCGTCGCCGCCATTATCGCCATCCTGTACCGCTACTCCGTCGGCCACCGGCTCGTGCTGCGCGCACAGTTGCCCGGCGCGATCACGGCGAGCGTCGGCCTGGGCATCGTCGTCGGCGCATTCGCCGTATACCTTCGATTCTCGACTCGCTACACCGCCGTCTACGGAGCCCTCGCCGGAACCGTGATCGGCATGATCGGCACCTACCTGGCCGTCTACGTCGTGTTACTCGGAGCCGTACTCAACGCCCAACGTGCCAACCTCCGCTCGGCTCACACGCCAGCCGAGGATCAGGCGCAGCGCGCCAGGCAATGAGCGTCGGCTCGCGTGGCCTCGTGCTTCACGGCTCTTTTGGTCGACTTCCTGGCGCCGTCTTCTTGGTCGAGTTCCTGGCCGATTTCTTTGCGACGCATCACGGAGGGAGTCTCCGTTCCGTCCCACAACCTCTGGGAACCCGTACGTGAGCGATCGAGGTTCTCCCGACGGTGGTCCGAGATTCAACCTGTGCAAGACGCGGCTGCGAAGATCGGTGAGGCTGTGCGGGCAGAACGTCGAAACTGAGTCGACGTGCCAAATCTGCCGATCTGAGCGGCGCCCGTCGTGTGCGGTCGTAACCGGCCGTTACTGGTGACGCCCAAGCATGCTGCGCCAGAAGAACTCCAGTTGGATGTTGTCCGGGTCGCGAAACGTGAGCATCGCGTTTTCGGTGTGCGCCGGTTGCTTCACTCCGGAGTGTTCGACGCCGAGATGATCGAGGCGTGACGCCCACTCGTCCAACTCGTCGCGCGTCGCCACGAGGAACTCCAGGTGGTCGAGGCCAGTATGAGTCTCATCGAAAGGATCTCCGGGATTCGTTTGGTGACCGACGAAACAGAGCACGAGACCGCTGCCGGGCTCGACGAGGCACGCATAGCTCACTCGACCATCAGCGGGGACGAACTCGTATAGGTGCTCCATCCCGAGCAGTTGTGCGTACCACGCCGCGCTGGCGAGCGGATCCCGGACGGTAAGGTTCACCTCGATGCGACCGGTAATCGAGGGCACCTCGCCAGTCTGCCCTTGGTGCGCGCGAAAGCGCACATGGCTTCCGATCGTGCTCAACGCTCCCGCCGGGCATCGAGCGGCACCGTGGTCGCCCGCGCAGATCGGCGAACTATTCGACTGACACTCGCACTACGGTGCACAGCGTGCGAGCAGCCCAGGACGACCGGGTCGATGGAAGCCTACGACGCTACGTTGCGCTCGGCCTCGTCCTACTCGGGTTCGTCGGCGTGTTCATCACGGCGGTCGTGCTCCTTGTCGATCAGAACAGCGGCCTCCCGTTCTCCGAGAGCCACATGAGTTACTGGAACGCTCTCCTTCCTGGCGTTCCTACGGCCAGTTGCTTCATCGCCGCAGCGTTCGTGTTCGCGTGGCCGAGCCGACCGATCTCAAACTGACTACTACCGCCGCCGCTCGTCGCCTGCATCATCGGGAACTCCAGTCCCAATCAGGATTGGTGTGACGGGCGCAGGAACCACAGCGGGCAGGCGTCCAGTCCAATCCCGGGGAATGTTTGCTGCCGCGCGTCTGAGGCGGCACGGCCTAGAGACGGCCTGGGCACGGAGCGCAACCCTTGTTTGACGATCGTCAGCACTGCGACCAGCACTTTCGAAGCGCCCTCGGCAGGATTCGAACCTACGACACACGGTTTAGGAAACCGATACAGCCACCTCGCCTACCTGCACAAATGGCGGCTGACCTGCGGAACGCTCCTTGCCGGTACTCGTCGCTTCCCCCCGTTTTCACACATCTCGCGGCCTGGCCGCGGCCTGGGGTGCCGTGCGCGTCAGCGATGGCCCTTACCGCGCGCTAACGCGAGGGGCGGACGCTTTGCGAGCGCTTGAGCACCGGTAACGGGTGAGCGTAGAAGGCTGGGGTCAGTGTTTCCCTTTAGTGGGCTGGCCTTCTGGAGAGGCGCCTTCGGAAGCATTCCCGCCCGTCGGGGGCGTCTCTTCGCGTCTGTCTCGTAGCCCGCATGGTCGATGCCACCTCGACACCGATGGGCACGGGCATTACAACGTGAGTCACGCCATCGGCTCGGCGTAGAGGGCCCCGGTTGTCGCGACATGTGGGCCTTCCGGACGGGCGCCTACGGGAGTGGCCGCGAGAGCCCTCCCCCGACGCCTCTCCGTCGTCAGTCGAATCGCGCGAGCCAGGCTTCGTGTTCGGCTTCCTCGGCGGCCTCTTCCTCCTCCTCGGTCAGCTCCGGGAACTCGACCTCGAGCCGGGCCGCACGTTCCCGGCGGCTCTCCGTAGCCCGTACCGCGGATTCGGTGTCGACGCCGGCGAGGCGCATCTTGCGCCGTTGGTCCGGTGTCGTACCGCCGAAGATCCCGAACGTCAGTCCCTCGCGTGACGTTACGGCGAACCCGCGACGAGCGGAGCGCGGGCTACAGGACGCCGCCCCGACGCGACGATGCCTCCCGTGCGAGGGTGGGAGGCATCGTCAGCAATACGGGGTTTTGGGGGGCGGTCGGATGGGAGTCCCGAGCCACCCAGCGAGTGGATACCCGCGGCCAGCCGCGACTGCGAGATCAGGGGTTCAACGCAACACTTCGTCGAGTGCTTGTGATGGTGATCTCCATCGGAGGGTTTGTCGAGGCCTGTCGTTGAGTTCTGCGGCGACATCGTCAAGGTCGGCTTGGGTGTAGTGCGCGATCTCGGTCCGCTTGGGGAAGTACTGACGGAGCAGACCGTTGGTGTTTTCGTTGCTGCCGCGCTGCCAAGGGCTGCGCGGGTCGCAGAAGTAGACCGGGACACCGGTCTCCACGCTGAACTGCGCGTGGGCGGCCATCTCTTTGCCTTGATCCCACGTGAGCGAGCGACGCAACTGCGCGGGGAGCTCGACGATCTTCGCGGCGAGCGCGTCCGCGACCACATCAGCCGCATGACCATTCGGCAATGCGAT
>JBBQGQ010000043.1:0-31189 GCA_038323195.1 Acidimicrobiia bacterium
ATGACGGAACTGATGCCATCTTCGGCACCGCGCGCGCGGCAAGACCCGAGACGCAGAAGGCCGGCGCAGATGCACCGGCCTTCGTCGTATTCTCGTTGGTGGCGGGGGTAGGATTTGAACCTACGACCTTCGGGTTATGAGCCCGACGAGCTACCAGACTGCTCCACCCCGCGGCGGACCAAGCATTGTATGCACCCCGCCCCACGTGGCCAAGTCCAACCTCCGGCGTCCAGGTCGCGGCGCCGCTACGGGAACGAGGCGTCAGGGCGCGGCGGAGAAGCTCGGCGGGCCGTCGGCGTGCTCACCGCGTACCGCGTCATACGGATCGCGGAGGTCGCCGTAGTAGCCGAGCGCGTAGGCGCCGCGTGCGTAGCCCGCGAGGCGCGCCAGGTCTTCGGGAAGCTCGCGCGCGACGTCGGGCGGACACGCCAGGTACTGGTTCTCCTCCTGGCGCAGCCACGACAAGGTGTAGCCGACGTTGACCCCGCGTCGGGCGCTCGCCGAGCAGTTGGCGCCGCCGCCGTGATACAGCGAACCGAGATAGAACAGCACCGAACCCTTGGACATCTCCGCGGGAACCGTCTCGTCGACCGACGGTCGCAGCTTGTCTTCCCAGCGGTGACTACCGGGAATCACGCGTGTCGCGCCGTTCTCCTCCGTGAAGTCGGTCATCGCCCACATCGTGTGGCACTCGACCTCGAATCCCGGAGGGAACGGGAAGAAATCGAACGCCCACTGATCGCGATGCACGAGCTGGGCCGGCTCGCCCGGACCGATGTCGATCACCTGGGTGAGGTGCAGCTGATAGCTCGTCGCGTGGTCTCCGAGCACGCGGTCGAGCGTTCCCAACACGATTGGGTGCGCCGCGAGTGCACCGAAGTCGCGCGACCGGGCGAGCAACGAGCCGGTGCGGCGCGTGTTGTAGCCGGTGAACTCGTCGCCGCCCGCCGGGGTTGCACCCAGGAACGGCGCGAGCTCGGCCTCCATGCGATCCATGTGCTCGTCCGGTACGAGCCGCTCGACGACCACGCAGCCCGATGCGCGCAGCGCCGCCTCGACTTCGTCGACGCTCGCATCAGATCTCGTCCTCGGGACGTCGCTCGACATCGATCCCACCTGCCCGGCCGACTGCCGTCGGCTACAGGTGAACGGTACCGCGCGAACCCGTGGGAACCAGCTGAGCGACGATCCGATTCATCAGCTCCCGGGGGCTGAACGGCTTGAGCACGTAGTCGTCCGCACCCAGGGTGAAGCCACGCTCGACGTCGGTGTCCTGCGCCTTGGCCGTGAGCATGATGATCGGCAGCAGCCTCGTCGCTTCGTGCCTACGCAGCCGGGTGAGCACGTCGAAGCCGGAAAAGCCCGGCATCATGACGTCGAGCAGCAGCAAGTCGAGGCCGGGCCGCGCCGCGGGGACCAAGCGCAATGCGTCTTGACCGTTGGCGGCGCTGAGCACCTGGTGCCCGGCGTGCACGAGCTTGTATTCGACCAGCTCGCGCACGTCGGGATCGTCGTCGGCAATGAATATGAGACTCACGATTCTCCTCGGTCCCCGGGATTTGGATGTGCGGGCAACCTCATCGTGAACGTGCTCCCGCGACCGTGAACCGACACCGCGCCGACACTCCCGTCGTGACCGTCAACGATCTGCTTGACGATGTAGAGCCCGAGGCCCGCGCCGAGCGTGCCCCGGCGCGGCGTAGCCCTCGCCGTGAAAAACCTCGTGAACAGCTCGTCTTGTTGCTCGGCCGGTATGCCGATGCCGGTATCGCGCACGTCGATGACGACCTCGCTGCCCTCCGTGCGCGCGGAGAGATCGATGTGGCCACCGCCGGGCGTGAACTTCATCGCGTTCGATACGAGGTTGTGCAGCGCGCGCTCGATCTGCTTCTCGTCGGCGATCAGATCGAGATCCTGTTCCAGGTTCACGTCGAGTTCCAGGGAATCCTTCGCGGCCGTGGTCGAGGCCGCGTCACAGACCCGCCGCACGACGACGCCGAGGTCGATCGGCGCAAGCTTCGGGTCGAAGGTTCCGGCTTCGATGCGAGACATCGTCAAGAGGTTGTCGATGACGACGAGGAGCCGTTCGCCACTGCGCTCCACGATGCGCAACATCCGGCGTTGTTCCGCACTCACCGATTCCGCGGACCCATCCGTCAGCAGCTCGATGTAGCCCACCACACTCGCGAGCGGGCCACGGAGCTCGCGCGAGACCTCCGACAGGAATTCGTTCTTGGCCCGGTCGAGCACCCCCATTCGGTCGACCATCTCGTCGCGCAGCTTGAAGGCGAGCGCGTGATCGAGCGCTCGGCCGATCTCGAGCGCGAACCCCTCCGTGAGCATGACTTCGCCGTCCGACCACGACCGCGGCGCGCGCTGCTCGCTCGCGACGAGCACACCGGCGACCCGCGTTCCGACGACGAGGGGATACGTCAGCGAGGCGCGCACGCCGAGCGCTTCGAGTGCCTCGCGCTGTTCGACATCGAACCGCGCCTCGTCGATTGTGTCGTCGATCACGACCGCCCGGCGGTCGTCCGTCACGCCGATCAGGGCGATCAGGGGATCCGGCTCGACGGCGGCTGACAAGGGGAGCACCGAAGCGACATCGTCCGAGCGGCGCCACTCGGCCGCGAGCCAACCCTGGTCGCCGCCCCCGTTGCCGTCGCCGTCGCGCAGTCGGATGTGGACGCGGTCGACGTCCAGCGCGGGGCCGACGACCTCGACGGCCCGTTGCACGACGTGGTCGAGGTCGAGCGAAGCGTGGACCACCTCGGAGAGCTCCCGGCGAACGCGCTGGTCCTTGGTCCGCTCGATCTCGATGACCCGCAGCCGCGCCAACTCGCGGACGAGCGCGTTCACGGACTCCCCGACCGACTGGATCTCGGCCGCGGCCCGCTCGAGCTCTACGTGGACGGTGAAATCGCCACAAGTGACGGCCGCCAACGCGACATCGAGCACCTCGAGCGGCCGCATGACCGCCCGGGCGCTCCGGCGGCTGAGCAGCAAGGCCAGCACCACGAGTGCGACCCCGACGAACACGAGCTCCACCGCGAATTCCAGCCGCGTCGCGGCAGAGCGCGGAACGAGCACGACGACGAGAGCCGTCGCCGCGAGTGCAAACAACGCGATGCCCGCGACCAACTCGAAGCTGCCGGCGAGGGCCGTCTCCAGCCGCAGATGCTCGGACGACGGCAGCAGCCGCGGCGCCTCAGCGTCGTTCCCCAGCGTGGTTCGACGCTGGACGCAAACGTCGGGCACGTCCCGAACCATGATCCGGGGGGCGTCACGGCTACGTCACGGGAGACAGGTCGGGCTCGTAGCATCGGGCCGTGCGTCCTGCCGATCATCTCGCCGACGCGGCGCGCGCGACCAAGGCGCTCCTCCGCTCCGGCCTCCTTCGTCCCGAACGGCCCGATCGCGTATGGCGCATGGCGCACGCGGTTCGGCACTGGGGCCCCGGGCTCGCCGCCGCCTTCACGATGGGCGCGGCGCGCTACGGCGGACAACCCGCGCTCGTCGACGAGCGGGGCTCGGTGAGCTTCGCCGAGCTCGACGCACGGAGCGACGCGATCGCGCGCGGGCTCATCGAAACCGGCGTGCGCACCGGCGACACCGTTGCCGTCTTGTGCCGCAACCACCGCTACTTCTTCGAGATCACCGGCGCGCTAGCGAAGCTCGGCGCAAACGCGCTGCACCTCAACACAGGTTTCGCGGCGCCGCAGGTGGGCGAAGTGATGCAACGGGAGCGGGCGATCGTTCTCGTGCACGACGACGAGTTCGCCTCGGTCGCGGCCGGTGCGGCGACCGCGGCACGCCTACTCGCCTGGACCGACGAATCGAGCTCCTCGGAACACGCGACCCGAACCCTCGACGACCTGGCGCGGCGCCATGCCGACGGCCCGCCGTTGGAGCGCCCGGCCCGCGACGGCCGAATCATCATCTTGACGTCGGGAACGACCGGCCCACCCAAGGGTGCGCTCGTCGCCGGCGCGCCGCATCCCGGCGCCGCGATCGCGTTGCTCGAACGGCTCCCGTACCGGGCGCGCGAGAAGATGGTCATCGCGGCACCGTGCTTCCACGCTTGGGGATTCGCCAACGCGACCACGAGCTTGTTGCTGGGCGACACGATGGTGCTCGAGCGGCATTTCGATCCGGAACGCTCGCTCGCCCTCATCGCGCGGCATCGAGCGGAAGTCTTCGTTGCGGTGCCGGTGATGCTCCTGCGCATGCTCGAGCTGCCGGCCGAGGTCCGGGCCCGATACGACACGTCGTCGTTGCGGTTCGTGCCACTTTCGGGATCGGCATTGCCCGGCAACCTCGCGACCCGCTTCATGGATGCCTTCGGCGACGTGATCTACAACTTGTACGGCTCGACCGAGGTCGGATCGGTGTCGGTCGCGACGCCGGTCGATCTCCGCGCGGCACCGACCACGGCCGGGCTCCCACCGCGCGGCACGCTCGTTCGACTGCTCGACGAGCACGACCGCGAGGTGCCGGCGGGCGCGAACGGACGCATCTTCGTGCGGGGCCCCCTCGCGTTCTCGGGCTATACCGACGGCGGCTCGAAGACGGTGGTCGACGGGTTCATGCACACCGGCGACACCGGACATGTCGACCGCAACGGTCGCTTGTTCGTCGACGGCCGCGACGACGAGATGATCGTCTCGGGCGGCGAGAACGTCTTCCCGAGCGAAGTCGAGAACGTGCTCACCCGCCTCCCGGGCGTCGTCGAGGCGGCGGTCGTCGGCGTTCCCGATGAAGAGTTCGGCTCGCGCCTCAAAGCGTTCGTGGTAGCTCGTCCCGATGCCGCACTCGACGCGGAGACGGTGCGCGCGTTCATACGCGAGAATCTTGCCCGTTTCAAGGTGCCCCGTGAGGTCGAGTTCGTCGAAGAGCTCCCCCGCAACGGCACGGGCAAGGTGATGCGGACCGAGCTCGAGCAACGCTGAACGCGACTACGGCACCGAGGCTATGCCTCGTTCATCTTGATGACGTTGAACATCGCGCCTTGAGGGTCGGCGAGCACCGCGAACCGTCCCGGTTCGATGTCCATCGGTTCCGCGAACACCGCACCGCCGAGCGACTTCGCCTTGGCGACGGTTGCGTCCGTGTCGGCGGTCGAGAAGTAGATGCCCCACAGCGGCGGGATGCCGGGCATCGGCGGGTTCATCGCGCCGGCGATGCTGTTGCCGTCGAGCTTGAACTCCGTGTAAGGCATCCCCTCGCCGTGCGTCTCGGTAGTCCAGCCGAACAGCTTGTTGTAGAAGGCCGCGGCCTTCGGCACGTCGGGAGTGAGCAGCTCACTCCACGAGAACGCGCCGGGCTCGTTGACGAGTGCTGCGCCGAGGTGGTTCTTCGCCTGCCACAACTCGAAGATCGCGCCGGTCGGGTCCTGGATCACCGCCATGCGGCCCGCGTCGACAACGTCGAACGGCGGCGCGATGACCGTTCCGCCGGCCGCCTCCACCCGCCCCGCGGTCGCTTCGATGTCGTCGACGCTCACGTACGAGTTCCAGTGCGGGGGCACCCCGGCCGCGGCCTGGTCGCCGAGCGGCGCGATCGCGGCGACGTCCAATCCCTGGACCGTCGCGATCGAGTAGAAGACCTTGTTCTCTTCGTCGATCGGTTGGTCGTTGTAGATCCAGCCGAACAGTTCCCCGTAGAACTGCTTGGCGGCCGCCTGATCGGTCGTCTGCAGGTCGATCCAGTTCGGCGTTCCCGACACGTAACTCTTGCGTTCCGGCATCGCAGGCTCCTCGTCAGTCGCTTCGGCCGTTTCGCAATCTAGGTCGCGCGCGCACCGGTCCGGAAGGGCCGGCCAGGTGACGGCACAATGACTACGACACGCCTACGACGTCGGCGAATCCGGCGCAGTCGGCGTCGAGGGCGGACCCCCGACCCCTCCCCGACCCGGGAAGCCGAACCGACCACCGAACCCGCCGCCGAACGGACCCTTGGGGAACGCATTGTTCACCGTCATGGTGATCACGGCCTTGAGATGGCTCTTCAGATTGTCGCCTTGCGACTGGGCGAGGTGTCCGGCCTTCACCGCCGCGTCGATCTTCGCGGACTCGTCGGCGACCAGCGCGTCGATCACCTTGTTCAGGTCGACGTTCTTGCTCTTCGCGATCTGTGCGATCGTCTGACCATTGGCGAGGTCGGTCTTCAACTCGGCAGTCGAGATACCGAGCGCCTTCGCGGCGGGGTCGAGCGCGACGGCGCCGAGGCGCCCCCGGCCGCCCTCACCGAAGTGACCACCGACCCCGGGCCCGAGCGGCGGACCTTCGGCGAACTTCGGCCACGGCTTGTTGACGATGTTGCCGATGCGATCGCTGTCGGCGGCCGTCATCGCGCTGATCACCGTCTTGATGTCGACGTTCTGTTGCTTGGCGACGTCGGCGATCGTCGTCTTTCCGTCACTGAGCTTGTCGGTCAGCTGTTGGGTCGTGAGCTTGAGGGCCTTGGCCGCGGCGTCGAGCAACGCCGAGTCGCCGCGCACCCGTCCCACCCCGTCGGTCCCTGAAGCCGCGGTCGAGGTCGCGTCCTTCGGAAATGGTTGCGCTCCCGACAGTCCCGGCACGCCGATGAGGGCGCCACCCACGCCGCCGGCCGCCACCGCGGTCACGACGGCGATGCCCGTCACCACCCGACTTCGCATCATCCTGAGCTCCTCCGACTCGTGCTGGACGCAGTGTCGTACCGCAGACGCAGTGTTGTACCGCACCCTGAGATCGGCCTGGGAGCTCGCGAACCCGTTCCGGACCGACCCCTCAGGGCGCGCACAGTAATCGCACAAGAAACGGTGGCACCATAGGTGGGTGGCCGACACCCGCGTCCTCGTCGTCGACGACGAGGCGAACATCACCGACCTGGTTGCGACCGCCCTGCGCTACGAAGGCTTCGAAGTCGAGGTCGCGAGCACCGGTTCCGATGCCCTGAAGGCCGCGGCGGCGTTCCGCCCGGATCTCATGGTCCTCGACATCATGCTTCCCGACCGCGACGGCTTCGCGGTCGTGCAGCGCCTGCGCGCCGACGGGCACCACCTGCCGGTCGTGTTCCTCACCGCGCGCGACTCGACCGAGGAGAAGGTGAAGGGCCTCACCGTCGGCGGCGACGACTACGTGACGAAGCCCTTCAGCCTCGAGGAACTGGTCGCGCGCGTCCGCGCGGTCTTGCGCCGAACCGGCGCGGTCAACGGCGACGGATCGGCCCGCCTCGTGTTCGCCGATCTCGAGCTCGACGACGACACGCACGAGGTGTGGCGCGGACGCTCCCGCATCGAGCTCACGCCGACGGAGTACAAGCTGCTCCGCTATCTAATGCTGAACGCGCGCCGCGCGCTCTCGAAGTCGCAGATCCTCGACCACGTGTGGGAATACGACTTCGACGGCGACGCCAACGTCGTCGAGACCTACATCAGCTATCTGCGCAAGAAGATCGACAAGCTCGGGCCGCCGCTGATCCATACCATTCGGGGAGTTGGCTACACGTTGCGGACCCCTCCCGAGAGCTGAGCACTCATGACGCTGCGCGTGCGGCTGCTTCTCGGCCTCGTCGTGCTCAGCGCGATCGGACTGACGGTCGCCGGCGGCGTCACGTATCACGAACAACAGTCATTCCTGTCGAAGCGCGTGGACGAACAGCTCGCGTCGGCCCTCGCGGTTCCTGACCAGTTCGGTGCGGTCGCCAACAACGGCTCCGGCGATGCCAATCGACCTTTGCCGTTCGGGACCTACGGCGAGCTCCGGCTCGACGCCGGCGGAACTCAGGTGTTCAACACCGACCGCAGCTCGTCCCAGGTCAAACCGAACCTGCCGGCGACCGTCACGATCGGCCAGATCTTCGCGGTCCATCACCCGAGCTACCGCGTGCTGGCTGGACGCGTGCAGATCGGCCCGGGCCGGTTCGCGCCGAGCGGGACGTTGATCGTCGCGATCCCGTTGCGTGACATGAACGAATCGCTCCACCGGCTGCTGCTGGTCGAGCTGATCGTGACCCTCGGAGTGCTACTGGGCCTCGCCGTTCTGGCGTGGTGGGTCATCAAGCTCGGTCTGCGACCGCTGGAAGACATGCAGCAGACGGCCGGTGCAATCGCCGCGGGCGACCTCTCTCGCCGCGTCGACGTCGAAGACGAGCACACCGAGGTCGGGCGGCTCGGACTCGCGCTCAACGAGATGATGCAGCAGATCGAGACGGCCTTCGAGGCCAGGGCGGCGTCGGAGGGGCGTCTGCGGCGCTTCGTCGGTGACGCGTCGCACGAGTTGCGTACTCCCCTCACCTCGATCCGCGGCTATGCCGAGCTCTTCCGTCGCGGCGCCGCCGACCGTCCGGAAGACCTCGCGAAGGCGATGCGCCGGATCGAGGAAGAGGCCGATCGTATGGGGTCACTGGTCGACGACATGTTGCTGCTCGCGCGCCTCGACCAGGGGCGGCCGCTCGAGCGGCGTCCGGTCGATCTCACGCGCATCACCCGCGACGCGGTCGACGACGCGCGCGCCGTCGCACCGAACCGGCCGATCGACTGCTCACCGAACGGCGCGATCTTCGTCCCCGGCGACGAGGCGCGACTGCGCCAAGTGCTCGCGAACCTGCTGCAGAACGCGAACCGGCACACGCCGCCCGACACTCCGGTGCACGTGCAGGTCGTCAACGGCGACGGCGAGGCCGTGATCGAGGTCGCCGACGAGGGCCCGGGAATGCCGAGCGACGCCGCGAGCCGCGTGTTCGAGAGATTCTGGCGCTCCGACCCGTCACGCGCCCGCGCGAGCGGAGGCGCGGGGCTCGGCCTCGCGATCGTGGCCGCGATCGCAGCCGCGCACGGCGGCCGCGCCGAGGTGGAAAGTGAGGCCGGTCGGGGCTCGACGTTCCGCGTGCATCTGCCGCTCACGGTGCCGATCACGCCCGAAGCGGACCCCGCCTACGGGTACGCAGCCGACCCCCAAGTCGACGCCGCGACGATCCCCATCGCCGATCTCGAAGAGTCCTGACCCGTCTACAGGCGGACCACGAGCTTTCCGAGGTGCTCGCCCGAGAAGAGGCGCACGAGCGCTTCCGGCGCGCGGTCGAGCCCGTCCAGTTCGTGCACCCGGTGCTTGATCCGTCCCGCGGCGAGCCACGCGGCGAGCTGTTCGGCGGCGGGGGTGTAGTGGTCCCAGTAGTCGAGCGTGTTGAACCCCTCCATCCGCGCCCGCTTTCCCATCAGGTAACGGATGTTGTGGAGCGCGGGCGCGGGCCCGTCGAGGTTGTACGTGGAGATGTCGCCGCACAAGACGATCCGCGCGCGCATGGCGAGACGGCGCAGCACCGTATCGAGCAGCTCGCCGCCGACGTTGTCGAAGAAGACGTCGACTCCCTTGGGCGCGAGCTCCTTGAGTCGCGCCGCGACGTCCTCGCGCTTGTAGTCGATGCTCGCGTCGAAGCCCAGGTCGTCGGTCACCCACGCGCACTTCTCGGGAGACCCCGCGATACCGATCACCTCGGCGCCCTGCATCTTCGCGATCTGCCCGGCAATGGATCCCACGCTGCTCGCGGCGGCCGAGACGCAGAACGTCTCGTTCGGCTGCGGCTTGGCGACCTCGAGCACGCCGACGTAGGCGGTGATGCCGACGTGGCCAAGGACGCCGAGAACATCGAACACATCCACGCCTTCGGGCACCATCGTGATGGGAGGGAACGGGTTCGACTGCACCACGCAGTACTGCTGCCAGCCGGTCAGGTGCATGAAGGTGCGCCCGAGCGGGTACTCGTCGGAGTTGTTCGTCTCGATCACGACGCCGATGCCATTCGATCGGACGACTTCGCCGATCCCGACGCCGGCCATGTAGTTGCCGCGCTCGTCGAGCCAGCCGCGGATCGTCGGATCGATGCCGAGATAGCGGACTTCGAGGAGTGCCTCGCCCTCGGCGAGTTGCGGCACCGGAGACTCCGTCGTGTCGAAGCACGACTCGGTGACCATCCCGACGGGGCGCTTCGCGAGCACGACCTGTCGATTCGTCAATCGATGCGCGCGTGACTCGGGCACGGCGAGAAGGTAGCGGGAGCACGTAGCCTCACGCCCGTGCTGCCGCTCGACGTGGCCGATCTCACCGCCGAGTGGTTCGGCGCGGTGCTCGAGCGCGACGTCACCGGCATGGAGTTGCTCGACCTGAGCTCCGGAACCACCGGCCGCGCCCACGTCGCGTTGACCGGCGATCCGAGCGTTCCGCCGACCGTCTTCGTGAAGCTCGCGCCCTTCGACGAACGCCGGCGGGAGTTCGTCACCTCGGTCGGGATGGGGGTGGCCGAGGCCCGCTTCTACCGCGATCTCGCGCCCGAGATCCCGGTACGGATCCCGGGTGTGTGGTTCGCCGACACCGAAGCCGACGGCTACGTGATGGTGCTCGAAGACCTCGTCGCCGGCGGGTGCCGCTTCCCCCACCCTGCCGACGACGACATCGGGTGGCGCGCACGCGACATCGTCGAGCAGATGGCGGCACTGCACTCCCGATTCTGGGAGTCACCCCGCTTCGACGACGAAGGCGATCTCGCGTGGCTCGCGCCCAAGGGCACGGGCGCCGCGGGTGGCGGCGCGCGGTTCGTGAAGATGGCGGTCGACGCGGTCGGCGACCGCCTGCCCCCGGCGTTCCACCGTCTGGCCGATATCTACCTCGCGCGCAACGACGACATCGTGCGGCTGTGGAACTCCGGTCCCCGCACGCTGGTGCACGGCGACCCCCATCTCGGCAATCTCTTCGTCGACACCGTCGCGGGCGATCGCACCGGCTTCCTCGACTGGGCGATGCTCGGCCGCTCGCCCGGCCTGCGCGACGTCGCGTACGTCTTGTGCAACTCGATACCGGCCGAGGTCCGCGCGGGCGAAGAGCGCGCGCTCGTCGAGCGCTATTGCGCGTTGCTCGCCGGGGCCCGGGTCGACCTCGACGCCGAGGTTGCGTGGGAGCAGTACCGCCTCTTCGCGGTCTACTCGTGGGTGTCGGCGACGTCGACCGCCGGCATGGGATCGAAGTGGCAGCCTCTGCACATCGGCTTGGGCGGCACGAGACGTGCGACCGCGGCGTGCGAGGAGCTCGGCTGCGTCGACCTGCTGGAGCGACTCCTCGCGTGAACGACTGCGGACGAACGGGTAGCCGTGCAGTCCCGCTCCCTCGTGCCATAGGGTGAATGCAGGCACACTCGAAAGGGGCCAACCCATGTCGCTGTACGACGTTCCGATCAATTCGCTCGACGGCACGGCCGGCGTGCTCGCCGACCAGAAGGGCAAAGTCACGCTGCTCGTCAACGTCGCCTCGTTCTGCGGACTGACCCCGCAGTACGAGGGGCTCGAGAAGCTGTACGAGCGCTACGGCCCGCAGGGCTTCTCGGTCGTCGGCATCCCGTGCAACCAGTTCGGCGCCCAGGAGCCGGGCACGGCCGACGAGATCAAGACGTTCTGCAGCACCAACTACAACGTGACCTTCCCCCTCGCCGAGAAGATCGACGTGAACGGCGACCAGCGGCACGCGCTGTACCAGCAACTCACACCGACGGCCGACAATGAAGGCCACACCGGCGACATTCGCTGGAACTTCGAGAAGTTCCTCGTCTCGCGCGACGGCGAGGTGATCGAACGCTTCTCGCCGATGGTCGAACCCGAGAACGCCGACGTCGTCGGTGCCATCGAGAAGGCGCTCGCGAACTAGTCCGATCCGGTTCCGGCCCGCTCCCATGATCCTCGATGAATTCCGGCTCGACGGCCGGACCGCGATCGTTACCGGCGCCGGGAAAGGGATCGGCGCGGGATGCGCGCGGGCGTTGGCCGAAGCCGGCGCCGACGTCGTGTGCGCGGCACGTACGCAAGCCGACATCGAGGCGATCGCCACGCAGGTACGAGCGATCGGACGCCGCGCGCTCGCGGTCGCAACCGACGTGACCGTGACCGAGCAGCTCGAACGGCTCGTCACGCGGGCGGTCGAGGAGTTCGGTCGCGTAGACATACTGCTCAACAACGCCGGCGGATCGCTGCCGCGGGCGTTCATGGCCACCAGTGAGCGTTCGTTCGAAATGGCATTGCGATTCAACGTGACTTCCGCGTTTCTCCTGAGCAAGCTCGTCGTCCCACACATGGTCGAAGCGGGCGGTGGCGCGATCGTCAACATCTCGTCGCGCTCCGCGAGCATGGTGCAGCCGTGCTTCACCGCGTACGCAACAGCCAAGGCCGCGCTTTCAATGATGACGCGCGCGATGGCACCAGAGCTGGCGCCGAAAATCCGAGTCAACGCCATCGAGGTCGGCGGCATCGAGACCGATGCGCTCGCCCACGTGCTCTCCGACGACGCCGTGCGCGCCCAACTCGAGGGAAACACTCCGATGCAGCGCGTCGGCCTCCCAGCGGACATCGCCGCGGCGGTCGTCTACCTCGCGTCGCCCGCGTCGTCGTTCGTGACCGGGAAGGTCTTCGAGGTCGACGGCGGCGTCGAAGCTCCCGCGTTCACGATCCCCTTCCAACGTCTCTGAACATTCAGAGGGACGCGGCGCGGCCCGCGAGGAGGGGCAGGTCGAGGTACGTCTTGATGCCCGGTTCGGCCCGGCACACATACGGAATCGCGTTCACGCAGTGCATGGCGGGCGCGATGAGCCCGATCTCGGGCTGCTCGCCGATGACGGGTGGATGCAGACCGTGAAACGTGCACGCCACCGGCGGCTCGGCATCGAGCTCGACCTCGAAGCGCTGCTCACCGAGCGTCCAGGGTGGATCGAGCGCCTCCGATCCCATCAGCCAGTTCACGCGCACCGTCATGACGGGCTCGCCGCCGACTGTTCCCTCCCACGTGAATCGCTGCGCCGCGACCGTGCCCTTGTCGATCACGCCGACCGGAGTGTCGAGCGGGCGCGTCGCGACGGCCATCTCGTGCAACGAACGCTTCTGCGCGTCGAGCTCCCAGCCGAGCTCGGCGGCGACCATGTCGATCGACTGCATGAACCCGTGGCCGAGCACGTCGATCATCGGGCTCTTGGCCGCGACGTCCGGCTCCTTGCCGAACAGCATCACCTCCCGCACCACCAGCTCGGTCGGATAGTTGCGGATGTCGGAGAATTCCTCGGCGCGCAGGTGACGGATGTTCCGGCACAGCGCCGACAACATGAGCCCGAAGCGCTCGGTAATACCGCCGGGATTGATGCCCGTGCCGTGCAAGGTCGCCCGGCCCGTGAGGCACGCGGCCTGGAGCGCGGCCACGCCGGGTGAGTCGCCGGGATAGATCCAGCCGACCGGCGTCACGACGTTCTTGCCCGACTCGAGGATCCGGATCACGTCGCGCGTGCTGGCCATGACGGGCGAGTACACGACCGCATCGGCATCGAGCGCGCAGATCTCGTCGATGCTCCCGGTTGCCCGCACTCCGATGGGGCCGACGTCGCACAGCTCGCCGGCGTCGCGGCCCACCTTGTCGGCGCTGTGCACCCAGCAGCCGACGAGCTCGAGCTCGGGATGGGCGAGCACGCCTTTGATCGCCTCCTTGCCGACGAGCCCGGTTGCCCACTGAACGACGCGATAGGTCATGCAATGATTCTGTCCGATGAAGCACGACTGGCGCGAGTGGCACGCGGCGTACGACCACCCGGGGAGCCCGCTCGCCCGCCGGCTCGCGATCGTGCAGCAATGCATCGCCGCCGCGTTGGAGGCGGCGGCGCCCGGTCCGATCCGGATCGTGAGCATGTGCGCGGGCGAGGGACGCGATCTGCTCGGCGTGCTCGAGGACCATCCCCGCCGCACCGACGTACGCGGCCGACTCGTCGACCTCGACCCCGAGCTCGCCGCAACGGCCCGGTCCGGCGCGCCGGCGGGCCTCGAGGTGTGGTGCGCCGATGCGGGCACGACGAGCGCGTATGCCGGCGCGGTTCCGGCCGATCTTGCGCTCGTGTGCGGTGTCTTCGGCAACATCACTGATGCCGACATGATGCGCACGATCGACCTGTTGCCGACTTTGTGCGCGCCCGAGGCGACGGTGATCTGGACGCGGCATCGTCGACCTCCCGACGCGACGCCGAGCGTGCGCCGGCGCTTCGCCGACAACGGGTTCGAGGAGGTTGCGTTCCTCGCGCCCGAAGGCACGATGTTCGGTATCGGCGTGCACCGGCTCGTGTCGCCACCCCGGCCGTTCCGAGGCGACGTCCGCATCTTCGATTTCGTCGGCTTCCGCAACCTCGACGAGGTCTGCTCGCAGTGCGGGTTCAGCTACTCGATCGGACGCGCCGAGATCACGCCGTGGCTGCGCTCGGATGCGCACGCATTCGTCGAGAAGCTCGGGCGCTACGACGACGCCTCGGTTCGCGTCCGGCCCGCACCCGATGTCTGGTCGCCGCTCGAGTACGCGTGTCACGTGCGCGACGTGCTGCGCGTCCAAACCGAGCGCGCCCTCCTTGCGCAACGCGAGATCGATCCCACGTTCGTTCCGATGGGGCGCGACGAGCGCGTGATCGAGGACCGTTACAACGAACAGGATCCGGCCCGGGTCACCGAGGAATTGCTGAGCTCGGCCGAGACCTTCGCCTCCCTGCTCGAAGGTCTCGACGCCGCCGGCTGGGAACGCACGGGGATGTACAACTATCCCGAACCCGCGCTCCGCACGGTCGAGTGGATCGGAATCCACACCACACACGAGCTCCTGCACCACCGAGGTGATCTCGGCTGATCGGAGCGCGGTTCCGTTCAGGCGCGGATCGGCACCTTGGCGTAGCCGCGCACGGTGCTCGTGTGCACCATCTCGCAGCCGCCGTCGTCGACCTCCCACGTCGGGAAGCGCTTCAGCGTCTCCTCGAGCGCGATACGCCCTTCGAGCCGGGCGAGCGCGGCACCGAGGCAGAAATGGATCCCGTATCCGAAGGCGACGTGGCGGCTGATCGGTCGTTGCACGTCGATGCGATCGGGCTCGCGGAACATCCGCTCGTCGCGGTTGGCCGCTCCGGTGAGCAAGGCGATCTTCGATCCCTCCGGGATCACCACGCCGCGCATCTCGACCGCGCGCGTCGTCCAGCGACCCTGGATCGGCGACGGCGCCTCCCAGCGCAGGATCTCCTCGACCGCGTTCGGGATCAGGCCCGGATCGTCGACGAGCTTGCGGCGTTCGTCGGGGAACCGGCTGAGCCCGACGGCCGACCAACCGAGGAAACGGGCGACGGTCTCGTTACCGGCCGCCGAGAGCAATCCGGAAAAGGCGTGGATCTCCTCGTCGGTGAGGTGGCGCGTCGAACCGTCTTCGACCTCTAGTTCGGCGGTCAAGAGCTCGCTCAGGATGTCGTCGCGCGGTTGTCGACGACGGGCGTCGATGTGCGCCTGCCAGTAGTCGTGCGTTGCTCGCTGGATCTCGGTCGCGTGCGCGCCCATGATCTCGCCCGGGTCGATGTGCAACATGGCGTCGGTCCACTCGCGCAGCTGCTCTTCGTCTCCCTCCGGCGCGCCGAGCAGCGCGGAGATGACCATGACGGGCAGCCGCGCGCCGAAGTCGGCGACGTAGTCGAACGCACCGTCGCCGGCCTCGACGAACTCATCGAGGAAACGACCGGCGAGCGCGCGGATGCGCGGCTCGAGGGCCGACATGTGGCGCGGGGTGAACGCCCGGCTGACGAGCTTGCGGTAGCGCGTGTGCTCCGGCGGATCCATGAAGATCATCAGCGCGCGTATGAACTCGCTCGGCTCAGGCTCCATCAGCTCGAGCACCGTGGTGTGCGCCGAGCTGAAGCCTGCCGGATCGAGATGCGCCTGGAGCACGTCGTCGAAGCGGCTCAGCGCGAAGAAGTCGTGGCGCTCGTTGTAGTAGACGGGCGCCTCGTCGCGCAGCCGCTTCCAGACGGGATGAGGGTCGGCGTCGATCGAGTAGTCGTAGGGGTCGTAGACCAGCGGAGTCGCCACCACGACGCGAACCGTACCGCGCGATCGACCGCCCGCGAGCCGGCGCCTACGCGACCTCAGGTGCCGCCTGGTGCATCGCCCACGCGCGATACAGCTCGGCGTAGTGACCGTCGAGGGCGACGAGATCGCCGTGCGTCCCGAGCTCGGCGAGCCGGCCGTCGAAGACCACACCGATGCGATCAGCGCGCGCCGCGGTCGACTGGCGGTGCGCCACGACCACGACCGTCCGGCCGTGCATCAGCTGCTCGAGCGCGCGCTCGACCGCGTGCTCCGTGCCGGGATCGAGGTTCGACGTCGCCTCGTCGAGGACGAGCACCGACGGATCGGCAAGGGCGGCCCGGGCCAGCGACACGAGCTGGCGCTCCCCCGCCGACAACCGTGATCCCCGCTCGCGCACCTCGGTGTCGAGGCCGTCCGGGAACGCCACGAAACGATCGAGGAGCCCGAGCACGCGCAGCGCCTGTTCGACGTCGGCGTCGGTTGCCTCCGGTCGCCCGACCCGCACGTTGTCGCGCAGTGAGCCCGCGAATAGGAAACCCTCCTGCGGCACGACGATGATCCGGCGACGCAGCGAGACGAACTCGGCATCACGCAGATCGACACCACCGACGCGAACGGTGCCCTCGACCGGATCGTAGAAGCGCGCGATCAGCTTGGCGAGCGTCGACTTTCCGGCTCCGGTCGGGCCGACCAGCGCGAGCCGCTCGCCGTCGGCGATGCTGAGCGAGACGTCGTGCAGCACCGACTCGTTCGAGCCGTACGCGAACGTGACGTGGTCGACCTCGACGACGCCCGACCGCGGCAGGTCGACGGCGGCCTGGCGCTGCCGGACCGTCGGGCGCGTGTCGAGCACGCCGAAGATCTTGGCCAGCGCGGCGGCCGACGACTGCACCGTGTTGTAGAGCTGGCTGAGCTGGTTGATCGGCTCGAACAGGCTGTTCAGCCACAACACGAACGCCGCCACCGTTCCGACCGTGACCACCCCGCGCGTCGTGAGCCAGCCGCCGTAGCCGATGATCACGGCGGTGCCGGCGACACCCGCGTACTCGATGATCGGGAAGTACTTGGACGAGATGCGAACCGTATGCATGTTCGCGTGGTACTGGTCTTCGTTCGTACGGTGGAACTTGCGCGTGAAGGCGTCTTCCCTCCCGAATGCCTGGACGACCCGCACGCCCTCGAGGCTCTCTTGCAAAGTGCTCAGGTTCGTCGAGATGCGGTCGCGCACCTCGAGGTACGCCTTGTTCGACACCCGCCGGAACCAGCGGCTCCCGAGGTACACGGGCGGCACGATGACGAGGATGCCGAGTGCGAGCTGCCACGAGACCAGGAGCACGACCACGACCGCGCCGACGAACACGAACGCGTTCTGCACGAACAGGACGAGACCCTGCGAGACGAGCTCTTGCATCGCGTCGATATCGGAGGTCATCCGAGCCACAATCTTGCCCGTCTTCTCCGTCTCGAAGTAGTCGAGCGACAGGCTCATCATGTGCCCGAACAGACGGTTGCGCAGGTCGTTGAGGAAGCCCTCACCGATGCGGGCGACGAGCACGATCGCCAAACGCCCGAGCACGAAGCCCGCGAGCGCCACGGCGAGGTAGATCACGACCGTGAGGTCGAGCGCGCCGGCATCACCGGCGTGCTTCGCACTGGGCAGTCCGGCGTCGATGCCGTGCTTCACCAGCAACGGCCCGGCCAGCAGGGTGCACGCCTGCGCCATCAACACGAAGGTGGAGACGACGATCAGCGCCCGCCACGGGCGCAGCATGCGAAACAGGCGGCGGACCACCCGCGTCGCCTCGTCGCGCGACAGCGTCTCTTCGGGGACGTTGTCACCCCACCAGCCCATTAGTCGCCCACCCCCGGCAGATCGAGAATCGCCTCATCCGCGACGACACCGGCCTGGGTCTCGATCGAGGCCCGGGCGAGCACCTCCCGGTAGCGCGGCGACGTGGCGAGCAGTCGCTCGTGTGTGCCGTCGGCCACGACCTTGCCCTCGTCGAGCAGCACCACCCGGTCTGCCAGCGCGATCGTTGCGGGCCGGTGCGCGATGATGATCGTCGTCCGGCCCTGCATCACCTCGGCCAGCGCGGCCCGGATCTCGTGCTCCTTCGTCGGGTCGACCGACGACGTGGCGTCGTCGAGGATCAGGATGCGCGGGTCGGCAAGGACTGCACGGGCGATCGCGATGCGCTGGCGCTGCCCGCCCGAGAGCGAGTACCCGTGCTCGCCGATGATCGAGTCGTAGCCCTCGGGGAGCTCGCGGATGAACTCGTCGGCGCCCGCGAGCTTCGCCGCGCGCACGACCGCTTCGTTCGGCGCCTCGGGGTCGGCGAAGGCGATGTTGTTGCGCACGCTGTCGGAGAACAGGAACGTGTCCTCGAACACGAGGCCGACCGATCGGCGGACCTCGCTCAGCCGCACGTCGCGCACGTCGGCACCGTCGATGCGCACGTGCCCGGCGTGCACGTCGTAGAAGCGCGGGATGAGCCGCGCGACCGTCGTCTTGCCCGACGCGGTCGCGCCGACGAGCGCGACGGCCTCGCCGCCCTCGATCACGAGGTCGAGCCCGTCGAGCACGGCGGGACCGCGCCCGTAGCCGAAGGTCACCCGCTCGAAACGCACGGCGCCGGGGCCGTCGGGCAGCGCCCGGGCGTTCGGCGCGTCCTCGATCGCCGGATCGGTCGCGAGGATCGAATCGATGCGGCCCGCGGCCGCGGCGGACCGGGGCAGCTGACCGACGAGCATGCCGATCATCCGCAGCGGCCAGATGAGCATGACCACGAAGAGATTGGCCGAGACGATGTCGCCGACCGTGAGGCGGTGGTGCAACACCTGGTGCCCGCCGTACCAAAGTATGCCGACGAGCCCGAGGGCCGGCAGGAGGTCGATGAGCGGCATGAAACGGGCGCGCAGTCGAGCCTGATCCATCGACCGGTCGTACACGCTCTCGGCCTCCGCCGCGAGCCGGGCCCGCTGCATGCGCTCGACGCCGAAACCCTTGACCACGCGCACGCCCGTGACGCTCTCCTCGACGACGCCCGACACGTCGGAGAGCTCCTTTTGGAGCTGCATACCGACCGGATACATGCGGTGGTTGAAGCGCGTCGCGGAGAAGTTGAGCAACGGCAACAGACCGAGCGCGAAGAGCGCGAGGCCCGGGCTCCGCAGCACGAGTATCACGACGACCGCGGCCATCTGGATCGTGCTCGCGATCGTCAGGGGCACGAGGAGGACGACGTTGTTGATCTGCTGGATGTCGGTGTTCGCGAAGGCCATCAGCTGGCCGGTCTGCGCCTGGTCGTGGAACGCGAAATGCAGCCGCTGGAGGTGCGCGACGAGCTTCATCCGGATGTCGGTCTCGACGCGCCACGCCAGGCCGAACGCGGCGTAACGGCGCAATCCCGTGCCGATGGCCTGCACCGCGCCCACGCCAACGATCGCGGCCGTCAACGCAAAGGTGATGTTCGTGCGCCCCCGCGCGATCCCGTGGTCGATCGCCTCTCCGGCGAGCAGCGGCACCGTCACGCGCGCCGCGGCCCACACGAGTCCGGCGAGGATGCCGAGAAGCATCAGGCGCGGGTGCGCGCCAATCGCTTCCTTCATGAGACGCCAGCCCCGCTTGCGAGTCTGCGCTCCCTCTACCTGCGCGGCCTGCTTGCGCGCGGCTCGTTGCTGTTTTGTCCCGTCCGCGTCGTCCACCTCGATCGAGGCTATCAGCGCGTCCCTGACGCCGACGTCAGGTTTTCGGGGTCAGCCGGGCATCCCCTCGTCGTCGAGCGGTTTGCGCGCCTCGGCTTCGCGGAGGACGTCGACGATCTCGTCGCCGACCAGCTCCGACTTGTCGAGCAACTCGTCGCGCAACGCGATGACGAGATGCCGGTGGTGGTCGAGCAGGGTCTGCACGTCGGCCTTGGCCTGGGCGAGCAGCTTCTCTACCGCGCCGCGCGCATCTTCGTTGCCGAGCACCTTGCCGACGATGCCCTGCGCGATCGGACCGGCCTCGATCGCCTCGTACGACACGAGCGATCCGGCCATCCCGTACGCGCCGACCATCTGGGCTGCGATCCGCGTCGCGTGCACGAGGTCGCCGGACGGACCGGTCCCCGACTCGCCGAAGAACAGCTCCTCCGCGCTCATCCCGCCGAACGCGATCTTCATCATCCCGAGCAACTCGGAGCGGGTGCGGGTGAAGCGCTCCTCGCCGTCGCTGTGCGACAGCAGGCCCAGCGCGTCGCGCCGCTTGATGATCGAGAGCACCTCGAGCTTGCGATTCTGACCGACGAGGTACGCGACGGTTGCGTGGCCGGCCTCGTGCGTCGCGATCGTGCGTCGCTCTTCGTCGGTGTACTCGACGGGCTGCTTCAGACCGATCTCCTCGGTCATCTTCGCCTGCTGGACGTCGGACCAGTCCATCGCCATGCGGCCGTCTCGCAGCGCCCACACGAGGCCCTCGTCGAAGACGTGCTCGATCATCACGGGCGTGTAGCCGAAGGTCATCGCCGCGAGCGCGTCGCGTCGCTCCTCCTTGTCGAGCTCCGGCGCGTGCGCCTTGCGATCGAGGTAGTAGTCGATGATCTCGCGCCGGCCCGTGCGGCTCGGGAGGTCGAAGTGAATCGAACGATCGAAGCGTCCCGGACGCAAGAGGGCGGGATCGAGATCGAGCGCGCGGTTGGTCGCGGCGATGAGCAAGATGTTCGACGGCTCGGGCGGGCGCTTCTTGATGCGCCGGTGCGTCGGCAGGAGCCGGTTCATCCCGTCGATCCACCAACCCGCGAACTTGTGTGCGCCGGTGGGCGCGTCGAACGACTGCATCTGAATGAGCAACTCGTTGACGACACCCGAGATGCCCTCCGTCGAGTTGCGGTCGATGCGGCGTCCGTACGGGTCGGAGGCGAGCGCATCGGGCACGGGCGTCGAACGCATTCCGCTGCGCGCGCCGGCGATGGCGTCGATCTCCTCGATGAAACCGATCGCGCCACCCTCTTCCGCCGCGGCCTTCCGCAACTCCTTGAAGAAGTTCCGGATCTTGCGACCCGTCGCGCCGTAGTACTGCGACTGGAACGCGGTCGCCGACACGAACAGGAACGGAACGCCGGCCTCGTGCGCCATCGCCTTGGCCATGTACGTCTTGCCGGTTCCGGGCGGCCCCTCGAACAAGACGCCCTTACGGGGATTGCCGCCCATGACGCGCCGGAAGGTCTGGTAGCCGAGGAACAGGTTGAGCGACTTGACGACCTCGTCCTTCACCGGGTCGAGACCGACCACATCGTCGAGCGTCGTCGAGATCTCGCTGGCGTCGTAACGCACGTGGGGCGACTTGCCCATCGCCACCATGGGCACGACGAGCACGATGCAGAGCACCGCGATGAGACCGAGCGGCAGGAGGATCTGCAGCGCGCTCGGCCCGAGGTGGGGCAAGCCCGGGTGGATGAGCCGGCCGCTGAAGATGCGGTAATAGAGATACCCCGTGACCGGCACGAGGAAGAAGAGCAGGCGCCAGAGCCGTCCTCGGCGCGTCGACTCGCGGATCCGGCTCACGTCGAGCGAGCCGGCGAGCACCTGCGTGCCGCCCATGCCGGCGAGATCTGCCGCGCTGGCCGCCGCCCTGCTCTCGACCCGATCCGGGTGTCGACGGTGCACGCTCACTCCCCCAGAGCCCTCTGAACACGGAGCGTAGCAAATTGGTCCGGCGTTCGGGAAGCACGATCGGGAGTCGTGGGACCGCTGTACGCAGATGATCTCGAAAGTGGCGCACGAGGTCGGCGGTAGAGTGCGCCGGTGAGTCAGCGGTGAGTCAGCAGTGAGTCAGCCGGTCGAAGGGGTCGACGCCCGGACCGACCGCGCGGCGCAGGGCACCGTCGGCGTGGCGCTCCTCGCGGCATTCGTCTTCCGCATCCCGTGGCTCGTCCCGGGCCTTTCGCTACTCCTCGCGGTCGGTGCGCTCGCCGGTCCGAGGGCCAACGGGCTCCACCGCGCGCTCGAGCGTTGGGTCACACCGCGTCTGCCGGCGCCGAGCGGTACCGCGCCGGACGACACCGTCGCGGGCCCGACCGTGCGCGCGCAGGACGCGCTCGCGGCCGCGATCCTCGCCGTCGCGAGCCTGGCGTTCCTGCTCGGTATCGCGCTCGTCGGCTGGGTGCTCGCGCTCGCCGAGGCCGTGATCGCGATCATCGCGGCAACCACGGGGATCCACGTCGGCGACCGGTTGCGCCGCGCGCTTTAGACGCGCCTTATAGACGCGCGGTCTACACCTCGAACCGGCCGTATCCGCCTCGGTAGAAGAGCAACGGCTTGCCCTCGGGGGCGTAGCCGAGCTCGAGGACCCGCCCGACCACGATGACGTGATCGCCGGCGTCGTGCTCCGCCGACGTCTCGCAGTCGACGAACGCGATCGCGGCCTCGAGCAACGGTGCACCGGTGCGTCCGGTCGAGTACGCGATGTGCGCGAACCGATCGGCGCCCTTTTGGGCGAAGAGCCGGCACGTCTGCTCGGCGTCCTCGGCCAGGATGTTCGCGGCCCACTTCCGAGCAGCCTGGATGCGCGGCCACGTCGACGACGACTTCGCGGCACAGAACATGACCAGCTGCGGTTCGAGCGAGACCGACGTGAACGAGTTGCAGGCCATGCCGACCGGCTCGTCGCCGTCCTGCGCGGTGATGATCGCCACGCCGGTCGCGAAGTGTCCGAGGACGGTCCGCACCGCGGCCGGATCAGGGGCGAGAATTTCCTTGCGTATCGAGCTCACTGCGACGCGGGCAGGGCGGGTGACAGCTCGATCTCGAGGCCTTCGTAACCGGCGATCACCTCCGGCGCGCCGACGCGCGCCGCGTGATCGGATGCGGACCGCTCGATCGCGACGAGGTCGTCGTCACCGTGCGAAGGATCGTGGTGAAAGAGCACGAGACGCCGCGCACCCGCCTCGCGTGCGACGTGTACGGCATAGTCGACCGTGCAGTGGCCCCAGTGCCGCTTCGCCTCGTACTCCGCGAGCGTGTGCTGCCCGTCATGGATCAGCAGGTCGACCCCGTCGCACAGCTCGAGAATTTCGTTGGGGATGTAGTCGTCGGGGTGCTCGGGATTGCACCCCGGACCATGATCGGGGACGTACGCCACGGAAGTTCCGTTGAGGTCGACGCGAAAGCCGAGCGTCGGCCCGACGTGGCGCACCCAACGCGAGCGCACTTTCGCGCCGGCTACGGGAAAGTCGTCGTCGCCGATGCCGTGGAACCGCACGTCACCGCCCAACTGGTCGGGGGTGATCGGAAAGAACGGTGGCCGCATCAACTCGGCGAAGACCTGGGCCAGCGGTCCGCCGGCTTGGCGCGGCCCGATCACGTCGAGGCTCGACCCTTCGCGGTGGAGTGGTGTGAAGAACGGAAGGCCCTGCACGTGGTCCCAATGGAGGTGTGAGAGCAAGACCGTGCCGTGGAACTCGCCTGCGCACCTTCGGGAGTACCGGCGTACACCGGTACCCAGGTCGAAGAGGATGGGTGCTGCGTTGTCGGTCTCGAGGACGACCGACGAGGAATTCCCGCCGAAGTGCGCGTAGTCGGGTCCGGCGCACGGCGTTGATCCCCGAACGCCGTTGAACACGACGCGCATCCCGTCGGACATGGTTTCGGAGAATAGTCACGACACCCGTATGTTGGACAGCGCCCGTACAATCGCCGCTCGGAGGGAACCCCACGATGGCGGTCGACGCTCAGCCCACGGACACGCATCTCGACGCCGGCGGCGACGTCATCGTGACCGAGGGCCTGACCAAGGTCTTCGAAGGCCGCGGCGGGGCGGTTCGTGCCGTCGAAGACCTCAACCTGCGGATCCACCGCGGCGAGATCTTCGGCTTGCTCGGGCCGAACGGCGCGGGCAAGACGACAACCGTGGGCATGTTGACAACGAGGGTCATCCCGACCCAGGGACGCGCCTTCGTCGGCGGCATCGACGTCGTCGCCCGCCCGGCCACGGCCAAACAGGTCATCGGCGTCGTCCCACAGACGAACACGCTCGATCGTTCGCTCGATGTCACGGAGAACCTGTTCTTCCACGGTCGCTACTTCGGGATGGGCGCCCGCGAGGCGCGCGACCGCAGCCGGAACTTGCTCGAGCAGTTCCGCCTGGCGGATCGTGCGACCGCCACCGTGAACGAGCTGTCCGGCGGCATGGCCCAGCGCCTCATGGTCGCGCGGGCGATCATGCACGAGCCCGACGTCTTGTTCCTCGACGAGCCGACCTCCGGACTCGATCCGCAGAGCCGGCTGGCGCTCTGGGACGTCATCGGCGAGCTGCACCAGCGGGGTCAGACCATCGTGCTCACGACGCACTACATGGAGGAAGCCGACCAATTGTGCGAGCGGGTCGCGATCATCGATCACGGCCGGCTGCTCGCGCTCGACACGCCCGAGGCGCTCAAGAAGTCGATCGGCGCCGACACCGAGGTCCGCCTCCACGCCTCGGGCGACCTGGAGGCGCTCGCGCGCGAGCTCGAGCAGGTGCCGGGGGTCGACTCCGCACGCGTCGTCGACGGCACCGTCTACGCGTACCTGCGCGCCGGCGGCGCGACCCTGCCCGAGATCATCACGCACGCCGACCACAAGGGCTTTGCGGTGCAGGACGTCGGCGTCAAGGAGACGACGCTCGAGACCGTCTTCATCGATCTCACCGGGAGGGAGCTGCGTGAGTAGCGCCAATGTCACCGCGGTCAAGTCTCCGCGTGCATCCTCGCAGAGCGCGTTCGGCGCGCTGTTGCTCCGCGACCTCGCGGTGCTCCGCAAAGAGATCTGGATGTTCCTCGGCCGCACGGTGATACAGCCGCTCCTGCTCATATTCGTGTTCGCGTACGTGTTCCCGAAGATCGGCGAGGCGATCGGCGGAAGCGCGGGGGCCGCACGGTTCTCGACCCTCCTCGTCGGGGGTGTCATCGCGAGCTCCATGATCTTCCAAGGAGTTCAGGCAGTCGCGCTGCCCCTCGTGCAGGACTTCGGGTACACACGCGAGATCGAAGACCGAGTCCTCGCGCCCATGCCGGTGTGGGCCGTCGCGCTCGAGAAGGTCGCTTCCGGCGCGATCCAGGCCGTCATCGCATCGCTCGTCGTCTTCGTGCTCGCCACGTTCATTCCGGCGACGCCCGTGCACCTGCGCGTGCACTGGTTCTACCTCGTCTCCATCCTGCCGCTGTCGGCAATCATGAGCGCGGCGCTCGGCCTCACGATCGGGACGCGGGTGGAGCCTCGGCAAGTTCCGCTCATCTTCAGCCTGCTCGTGATCCCGATGACGTTCCTCGGCGCGGTGTACTACCCGTGGCAGAGCCTCACGCCGCTCGCGTGGCTGAAATGGAGCGTGCTCATCAATCCGCTCATCTACGTCAGCGAAGGGATGCGCCTGTCGCTCACGAAGGGGGTGCCGCACATGCCGGTCCTCGCCGTGTACGCGGCGCTCGTCGGGTTCACCGCGGTGTTCTTGAAGCTGGGAATCGACGGCTTCCGCAAGCGCGTCCTCAGCTAGGCACTAGGCCGGGTTCGGACCAGTCGCTCGGGCTTCCTCGACGGCGACGAGGGCGTCGCGGAGCTGGTCGATCCATTCGGATTCGTGTTCACGTACGAGGCGCACGCACCACGCGAGCGCGTCCGAACGCGAGCGCGCAACGCCCGCGCCGACGAGGGTGTCGAGGGTTTGGCGCTCCCGCATGCGCAGACGCGTCATCACCGGAACGGCGAGCGCGGTAAAGGTCTTCTCCTCGTCGCCGCAACGGGCGCCCCATGCGACCTTGCGGCCGGTTCGGCTCTCGGCCTCGTCGGCAATGCACATGCGCTGCTCGCGTGTCTCCTCGCGAAAGCGTTGGATCCGCGCCCGCCGGGCCGCCGCGACACCCGATTCGTCGGCGCGGTCGGGGTACTCGGGTTCGGGGAGGGTCCCGACGACGAGGATCTCCTCGCGATCGGCGGTCACCGCGGGCGGGCCGGTGAACCACTCATCGGGCAACCGGCCGGCGAACCAGGCCTCGAGTGTGGCGGTGTTCGGCTTCGATGTCATATCTTCATTACATCATTACGTATCCGAAATTGCAAAAGGCATGCCGGGATGCCCGGCGACCGCGCACCGCAGACGTGACGATGCCCCCGAGCCGGGGGGACGGCGGGGGCATCGTCAATCAGGACTTCGGTGGTCTGGGAGGGCGATCCGAGTCCCAGGGGGACAGTACGCAGCGGTGCGTCGCGCCAGCGTGACGTCGCCGAAAATCTCGCCTGGCCGAGCTCAATGGCGCCCTTCTCCCATTTTCTGCCACTATGGGCGGAGGATCCGGGCGTACGTTCCGGAGGGCGGAGAGGGCGGAAACGGAATGATGCCCGGAGATGAAGCAGGAAACGACCGATTGCTCACCCCGTCGGAGGTCGCGGAGATGTTCCGCGTCAATCCGAAGACGGTGACCCGGTGGGCCCGAACCGGCAGGCTCAGGGCGATCAAGACGATCGGCGGCCACCGTCGGTACCGACTGTCGGAGGTTCGCAAAGCGGTCGAGGCCGCGAACGAACCGAACTGATCAGGTCTTCGACGCGCCGCTCGTGCGGTGGCTCGTCGTCGTGCGGTCGACCCGGCGCGTCAGAGGCCCGGGTCTGCCAACGCGAGCTGCAAGCGACGGGCGTAGTCCGACATCTCGTCGTCGTCGGCGTACCGCTGCCGCGGCCAGAAGAAGCCCCGCAGACCGTCGCCCTTGGTGCGGGGCACGACGTGCACATGGACATGCGGGACGGCCTGGCTGACGACGTTGTTCTGCGCCACCCACGACCCCTGCGCGCCCAGTCCGGCGACGACGGCCGCGGCGCACCGCTGGACCGCCACGAACAGCAAGGTCAGGAGTGGAGTCGACAACTCGGGCAGCGTGGCGACGTGCCGGCGCGGAACGACGAGCAGGTGGCCCTTGAACACGGGGCGGATGTCGAGGAAGGCCACGACCTCCGGCTCGTCGATCACGATGTGTGCGGGCGCGTCGCCGGCGACGATCGCGCAGAACAGGCAATCGACGCCGGGCACGAGGACCTACGCCGCGACCGGTTGACCCGTCGCGTAGCGATACAGGCACGCAACGGCGACGTAGGCGACGGGCACGGTGACGAACAACCCCACGATGCACGCGACGACACCCAGGACACCGACGACGATCGAGAGGAGAATCTGAAACGCCAACGCCTTACCGAGCACCGCTTCTCGACTCGCGCGCAATGCATCGCCGAGGCTCAGGCCTTTGTCGAGGAAGAAGAACGGGGCCAGGCCGAAGTACGCGAGGAACAACAGGCCGGGCACGACGCACAGCACGAGACCGACGGCGACGAGGACCCCGAACACGAAAGAGAACACGATCCACGCGCCCATGCGATCGTACTGAAACGCGTTGGCGACGTCGGCCGGCTCGCCGGCGGTGATCATCAACGCGACGCGGTAGATGCCGAGGCCGGCGACGGCATTGACTGCGATCGCGAGGATCTGGAACAGCAGCCACACGGGACGAGAGTCGACCAACGCCTGCCCGATGAGCGCGAGCACGATCTGCGCGGCAATCGGAACGAGCACGACGATCAGGAGTGGGCCGACGTTCTGCTGGAACTTCGCCCAGCCGTACGAGATCGCGGCGCCGACGTCGGGACCAACGGGACCGGGTTGGGGAGCGCCGTAGGGCGGCGGCGGGAAGTCGTTCACGAGTAAGGACCGTCGTCAGTCGGGCCCTTCACTCGGGAGACGTGTAGGGCCGTTCCCGCGGTTGGGCGGCCGAGCGCTTCGGAACCATCACGCGGCGACGGAAGTAGCACACCTCCTCGCCGCGCTGGTTGAACCCCCGCGTCTCGACCGCGACGACACCCCGATCGGGTTTGCTCTGCGATTCCTTCTTCTCGAGCACCTTGGTCTCGGCATAAATCGTGTCACCGTGAAAGGTCGGCTTCTTGTGCTGCAGCGACTCGACCTCGAGATTGGCGATCGCCACACCGCTGACGTCCGGAACCGACATGCCGAGCACGAGCGAGTAGACGAGATTGCCGACCACGACGTTCTGGCCGAACTGCGTTTGACGCTCGGCGTACCACGCGTCGGTGTGCAGTGGGTGGTGGTTCATGGTCATCATGCAGAAGAGATGGTCGTCGAACTCGGTGATGGTCTTGCCGGGCCAGTGCTTGTAGATGTCGCCGGCCTCGAAGTCCTCGAAGTAGCGGCCGAAGGGGCGCTCGTACACCGTCATGGCGGAAGGCTATCCAGGACCCTTTGCAGAAGCCCGAGCGAGGAGCCCGCGCGCGATGACGAGCCGTTGGATCTCGTTCGTGCCCTCGCCGATGATCATGAGCGGAGCGTCGCGGTAGTAACGCTCGACCGGCAGCTCGGTGGTGTAGCCGACACCGCCGTGGATGCGCAGCGACTCGGTCGCGATCTCGAAGGCCGCTTCGCTCGCGAACAACTTCGCCATGCCCGCCTCCACGTCGGCGCGCTCGCCGGCTTGCTTGCGTTCGGCCGCGTTGCGGGTGAGGAGCCGCGCCGCCTCGAGCTTGGTTGCCATGTCGGCGATCTTCATCTGGATCGCCTGATGCTCGGCGATCGGCTTGCCCATCGTGCGCCGTTCCTGGGCGTACGCGAGGGCCGCATCGAAGGCGGCGCGTGCCAGCCCGACGGCGCGCGCCGCGATGTTGATGCGGCCGACCTCCAGCGCGCCGAGGATGTAGCCGAGACCACGGCCCGCGTCTCCGAGCAAGGCGTCGGCTGGAACCCGGTGGCCGTCGTAGGTCATTTCGACCGTCTCGATGCCCTTGTAGCCGAGCTTGCCGATGTTGCGACTGACGGTGATGCCGCCGAAGTGCGGCCCCGGGTCCTTCTCGACGATGAGACACGAGATGCCCTCTTCGGTGCGCACCGCGAGGGCAACGATGCCCGCGCGCTCGCCGTTGGTGACCCACATCTTCGTACCGTCGATGACGTACTCGTCGCCGTCACGCGCCGCCCGGCACGAGAGGTTCCGCGTATCGCTGCCCGCGTCGGCCTCCGAGAGCGACAGGCAACCCCGCAGCTGGCCCGTCGCCATGCGTGGCAGCCAGCGCTGTTTCTGTTCCTCGGTGCCGTGGTGCACGATCAAGTGGGCGGCGATCGTGTGCGTGTTGACGACGCCCGACAGCGACATCCAGCCGTACGCGAGCTCCTCCACGACCGCGATGTAGGTGAGCAGATCGAGCCCCAGACCCCCGTACGCCTCCGGGATCGCGATCCCGAACAGGCCGAGCGCCTTCATCTGTTCGACGATGGCCTCGGGGTAGGCGTCGGCGTGCTCGAGCTCGGACGCGACCGGCACCACCTCCCGGGCGATGAACCGCCGGACGGTATCGACGAGCTCGCGCCGCACATCGGGATCGGTCGCAATGGTCATGCGCCGCATGCTACGAGCGGAACCTCGTGCAGCGCCGAGGCCGGTACCCTCGATCGCCGATGATGGAACACCGCACGATGATGGGCTTCCGGCGCGACGACGCCATCCGCCAGCATCGCATCGACCGCGTCGTCATGCGGCGCGTGGTCGGTTACATCCGGCCGTACCTGCGTCCGCTGATCGCATTCATTCTCGCCGTGGTCGCGGGCGCGGTCACCACCGCCCTGCCGCCTCTACTGGTGCGTAGCCTGATCAATACCGCGATCCCGCATCACGATCGCACGCTCGTCATGTGGATAGCGCTGACGGCCGTCGGGCTCGCCCTCGCCAATGCCGCACTTTCGTTGGTCCAGCGTTACTACTCCGCACGAATCGGCGAAGGGTTGATCTTCGATCTGCGCGTCGCGCTCTTCGACCACGTGCAGCGCATGCCGATCGCGTTCTTCACCCGCACGCAGACGGGCGCGCTGCAGTCGCGGTTGAACAACGACGTCGTCGGCGCGCAACAGGCGGTCACGACGACACTCGGCACCGTCCTCCAGAACTTCATCCAGCTCGCAGTGACGCTGACGATCATGTTCAAGCTCGACTGGCGCATCACGCTGTTGACGCTCGTGGCTCTCCCCGCGTTCGTCTTTCCCGCGCGCTGGCTCGGCCCGCGCATCCAAAAGCTCGCCCGCGCAGGCATGCAGCAGAACGCGGAGATGAACAACATCACCGCGGAGCGATTCAACGTCGCCGGTGCGATGTTGGCCAAGCTGTTCGGCCGACCCGATCGCGAACGCAGCGAGTTCTCGGCGCGGGCCGCGCGTGTGCGCGACATCGGCGTCACGACCGCGATGTACTCCCGCGTGCTTCTGATCGCCCTCGGGCTCGTTACCGCCATCGGCACCGCGATCGTCTTCTGGATCGGAGGCGATCTCGCGATCTCGGGCACGATCTCGGTGGGCACGCTCGCCGCGTTCGTCCTCTACGTCGACCAGATCTACCAACCGCTCGCGCAACTCACGAACTCCCGGGTCGACGTGCTGACCGCACTCGTGTCGTTCGAGCGCGTGTTCGAGGTGATCGACTTCCCCGCCGCGATCACCGACCGGCCCGGCGCGATCGACCTGGTCGATCCCCAGGGCCGCATCGAGCTCGACCACGTGTGGTTCCGCCACCCGCCGGGGCGGGAGGTCTCCCTCGAGTCTTTGGAGGCACCGGGCACGCCCGGCGCCGACGAGCCCAGCGACTGGACCCTGCGCGACGTCTCGCTGGTCGTCGAGCCCGGGGCCACCGTCGCGCTCGTCGGGGCGTCCGGCGCGGGAAAGACCACGATCGCGATGCTCGTGCCGCGCGTCGCCGACGTCGTCGAGGGTTCGGTACGCATCGACGGCCACGACGTGCGCGACCTCACCCTCGAGTCCGTGCATGCCGCGATCGGGCTCGTTCCCCAGGACCCTCATCTCTTCCACGACACCATCCGGGCCAACCTGCGCTTCGCGCGCCCGAGCGCGACCGACGCCGACCTGCAGCAGGCTCTCGAGCGGGCGCGGATCTGGGACCTCGTCACATCACTCCCGGACGGTCTCGACACCGTCGTCGGCGAGCGCGGCTACCGCATGTCCGGGGGCGAGAAGCAACGCCTCGCGATCGCACGACTCCTCCTCAAGAACCCGGCGATCGTGATCCTCGACGAGGCCACGTCGCACCTCGACTCCGAGTCGGAGCACGCGATCCAGCTCGCGCTGGCCGACGCGCTCACGGGCCGGACCGCCCTCGTGATCGCGCACCGGCTGTCGACGATCGTCGCCGCCGACCGCATCATCGTCCTCGACGGGGGCCGCATCGTCGAGGAGGGCCGCCACGACACGCTGCTCCGGAAGGGCGGGCTGTACGCCGACCTCTACCGGACCCAGCT
>JBBQGQ010000044.1:0-24497 GCA_038323195.1 Acidimicrobiia bacterium
GTCGATCGCCACCCCGGCCTTGCCGACGTCGCCGACGACACGCGGGTGATCGCTGTCGTAGCCGCGGTGCGTCGCGAGATCGAACGCGACCGACAGACCCATCTGCCCGGCCGCGAGGTTCTGGCGATAGAACGCGTTCGACTCTTCCGCGGTAGAGAAGCCCGCGTACTGGCGGATCGTCCACGGCCGGTTCGCGTACATCGTCGCGGCGGAGGAGCAGGGAGTTCCGCCGGAGAAGCTCGCGGGGACGATCCAGAACGACATCCTCAAAGAGTTCATGGTTCGCAACACCTACATCTATCCGCCCGAGCCGAGCATGCGGATCGTCGGCGACATCATCCAATACACCTCGAAGCGGATGCCGAAGTTCAACTCGATCTCGATCTCCGGCTACCACATGCAAGAAGCGGGCGCGACCGCGGTGCAGGAGCTCGGGTTCACACTCGCCGACGGCTTGGAGTACGCGCGCTACGCGGCATCGCGCGGTTTGTCGCTCGACGAGTTCGCCGGGCGCCTCTCGTTCTTCTTCGCCATCGGCATGAACTTCTTCATGGAGATCGCGAAGCTGCGGGCCGCGCGCCTGCTCTGGTCGCGGATCATGACCGACCTCGGAGCCCGAGAGCCCGGGTCGAAGGTGCTGCGGACGCATTGCCAGACGTCCGGCGTCTCGCTCACGGAACAGGACCCGTACAACAACATCGTGCGCACGGCGTACGAGGCGCTCGCGGCGGTGCTCGGCGGGACGCAGAGCCTCCACACGAACAGCTTCGACGAGGCGATCGCGCTGCCATCCGATGTCGCGGCGCGCGTCGCGCGCAACACCCAGCTGATCCTGGCCGAGGAGACGGGTATCACCCACGTCGTCGATCCGCTGGGCGGTTCGTACTACGTCGAGGCCTTGACGCAGTCGATCGCCAACGAGGCCTGGTCGCTGATCCAGGAGGTCGAGCACCTCGGCGGCATGACGAAGGCGGTCGAATCGGGTATGCCCAAGCTGCGCATCGAAGAAGCCGCGGCCCGCCGCCAGGCTCGCGTCGATCGCGGCGAGGAGACCATCGTCGGCGTCAACAAGTACCGCCTCGAGAACGAAGCTCCGATCGACACGCGCAGCATCGACAACACCGAGGTGCGCCGCCAGCAGTTGGTGCGCCTCGAACGCGTCAAGGCGACGCGCGATCCGAAGCGGGTGCAGGCCGCGCTCGACGCGTTGACCGATGGAGCGAAGGCCGACGGCAATCTGCTCGCGCTCTCGATCGAGGCGACGAGAGCGCGCGCGACGGTCGGCGAGATCTCGGACGCGCTCGAGACGGTCTTCGGCCGCTACCGGGCCAGCATCCGTACGATCTCCGGCGTCTACGGCGGTGCCTACGCCGACGACGAGGAGTTTCAGCGGATCCGCAAGGAGGTCGAGGCGTTCGCGACCGAGGAAGGCCGGCGCCCGCGCATCCTCGTCGCGAAGCTCGGTCAGGACGGGCACGACCGCGGCGCGAAGGTGATCGCGACCGCGTTCGCCGACCTCGGCTTCGACGTCGACATCGGTCCGCTGTTCCAGACGCCCGAGGAAGCGGCGCGCGAGGCGATCGAGAACGATGTGCACGTGGTCGGGATCTCGAGCCAGGCCGCCGGGCACAAGACGCTCGTGCCCCAACTCATCGAGGCGCTGCGCGCCCAAGGTGCGCACGAGATCGTCGTGGTCGTCGGGGGTGTGATCCCGGCGTCCGATTACGCGTTCCTGCACGACGCCGGCGTCGCCGCGGTGTTCGGGCCCGGCAGCAACATCCCCCACGCGGCGTCGGAGATCCTCGGGTTGATCCGGCATAACGCGGGCGCGTGACGATCCCGTGTCGGTGATGCCACGAGCGCGCCGAACACGCTACTCCGGCTGCCAGAACGCGTCGAAAGCGTATTGATCGGAGTAGTGGCCCCGGACGTCGGCGATCCGTCCACCCCGCATCCGGATGAGCTGGCAGGCGGTCACGTCGAGGTGCCGGCCGTCGTGGTCGGCTGTCGCATGTTGCACGGCGACGACGTAGTCGGACCCCGCCGCGACGTCGATCAGCTCCGCGCGCAACGTGCCGCCGGACAACGGACCCACTCTGGTCAAGAAGTCGTCGCGAATCGCGTCCCAGCCCTGGTGGTCGCCGGCGATCGCGCCCCGACCCGGGAGGTGCCAGAGCGCGTCCGGGGTGAAACATGCCTGCATCGTCTCGAAGTCGCGGCCGGCGAACGCGGCGTAGAAGCGCCGGACGGTCGCAACGTCGTTCTCGCTAATGCTCATCGAGCTCCACCGCGGGCGACATTAGACGCGCGTTCGTCAGCCGAGCGCGTTCCGGAACTTCTCATTGTGTTCGACCCACCATCGGTGACGACGGTCGAAGCGCTCGGCGCCGCCCATCTCGTTCCACATCTCGATGAAGTTGGGGTCGCCGGCGGCGACGCGGCGGTGCACGAACTCGCCGCCGCGCGCTATCGAGTCCGACAACGTCGTGAAGAGCTCGTGACGCGACACGCGGTCGAGGCCGGCGGCCTCGGCCACCAATCGCAGACGCGCGGGCCGGTCGGCGGGTTGCCAACCGAGTCGGGCGGCGTTGACGTCGTCGTCGATCGGCACACACATGCGGGCCATTTGCGCGAGGTCGTAGACGGGCCGGCCCGGCGCGGCAAAGTCGAAGTCGACCAGACCGACGGCAACGCCGTGACGGAAGACGACGTTCTCCAGACACACGTCGTTGTGACAGATGGTCGGCCCGCCCTCGGGGTCGGCCATCTCGCGGCTCCAGGTCGACCCGGTGGCGTCGAACGTTCGGGACGCGTCGTGGAACCGGCGCATCAGTGCCGCGATCGACACCAGGACCGAGTCGAGCTGCGCCCACTCGGGATAGGGCGGCAGCGGAACGTCCCCTTCGATGAATCCGAGCCGCTCCCGGCCGTCGTCGTCGATACCGACCGGCATCGACGCCCCGTCGAAACCGGCGTCGCGCAGGGCCGACAAGAAGCGATGGATCGAGTGCGTATGCAGGTTCGACGGCCGCAGAACGTCGTGACCGTCCCGCGTCACGCTTCCGGCGTTCGCGACACCACCGGCCAGCGGTTCCTCGTCCACCGGCCCAGTCTGGCGGCCGCCCCCTCTCGGATGGAGATTTGGGGGAGTGTCAGCTGGCCTTGCGGATCGGTTGGGGTTGCGTCGGCTCCGGCGGGCGCGCCCGGCGGAGGACCTCACGGGCCTGCGCGACCCCGAGGCGTCCGACCGATCGCGTGCGCTCGTCGAGCTGCCAGTCGGGTCGGGCCGATACCGATCCGCCGGGCAGCAACCGCAGCTGATGCTCGCCGATCTCCTGTTGCCCCGGCATTTCCAGGGTTGGTTCCCGGGGTGTTCCGCTGGTTGTCGTGCTCCGCGCGCTCATGATCGAATTATCTCCTCCGGGTGTGACAGCTACACCCGTCGGGGTACCCGAACGGGTGGGACGGAGGTCCTGTTCCCCGGGTTGTCGTCGTAGCCTGCCGCAGTTGTCGTCATAGCCTGCTCGTGTGACGGACCACCTCGGCCAGGTCTACCTCGACCACGCGGCCTCCACTCCGATGCGGCCCGAGGCGATCGCCGCGATGACGCCGTTCCTCGCCGACCATCCGGGGAACCCGTCGGGTGCTCACGGTGCCTCGCGCGTCACCAAGACGGCGCTCGAAGAGGCCCGGGAGACGGTCGCGGTGTCATGCGGATGCCGGCCGCACGAGGTCGTGTTCACAGGGTCCGGCAGCGAGGCCGACAACCTCGCGGTCAAGGGCGCGGCCTGGGCCGCCCGGGCGCACGACGCGCGCCTCGACGGCGTCGTGACGAGCGGGATCGAGCACAAGGCCGTGCTCGGCGCGTGTGCACGGCTGGAGCGCGAAGGGTTTCGCGTCGTGCGCGCGCCGGCGACCGAAGGTGGCTTCGTCGATCTCGACCTGCTCGCCTCCGCGCTCGACGAGCGCACCGCGGTCGTGTCGGTGATGCTCGTCAACAACGAGACGGGCGTCTGCCAACCCGTCGAGGAGATCACACTCCTCGCCCGCGAACATGCGCCGCGAGCAGTCGTGCACACCGATGCAGTGCAGGCTCCGCAGTGGCTCGATCTCGCAGCCGCCGTGGCCGACGTCTCGCTGGTCGCGATCTCGGGACACAAGTTCGGCGGCCCGAAGGGCGTCGGTGCGCTCATCGTGCGCGACCCGACCGCGCTCGTGCCGCTCGTAGAGGGCGGTGGTCACGAGCGCGGCTTGCGCGCGGGTACGCAGAACGTGGCCGGGATCGTGGCGTTCGCGACCGCCCTCATCGTCACCCACGAGCGCCGCGCCGAGGAGACCGCTCGCATTGCCGCGTTGCGCGACGAGCTCGAACGCGGACTCGCCGCGCAAGTGCCAGGCTTCCAGGTGAACGGCGCGTCGGCATCCCGTGTCGGCGGGATACTGCACTGCACGTTCGACGACGTCGAGGCCGAGACGTTGCTCGTGGCCCTCGACCGGCACGGCGTGATGGCCGCGTCGGGCTCGGCGTGCAGCTCGGGCGCGATCGACCCTTCACACGTCCTGCTCGCGATGGGGATGCCCCGCGATCGTGCGCTCTCGTCGGTCCGGTTCTCTCTCGGGTACGCGTCGACCCGCGCTGATGTCGACCGGGCACTCGCGATCGTTCCCGAGGTCGTCACCAAGCTGCGGGTGGCCTGATGGCGCGCGTCATGGTGATGATGAGCGGCGGTGTCGACTCCTCGGTCGCCGCTGCGCTGCTCCGCGAGGGGGGTCACGACGTCACCGGCGTCACGTTGAAGCTGTGGGGCGGCGAGAGCGACAGCGGATGTTGCAGCGTCGCCGACGTCGAGGACGCGCGCCGGGTCGCGGCGCAGCTCGGCATCCCGCACTACGTCTTCAACTTCTCTGATGCGTTCGATTCCGGCGTCGTCGTGCCGTACGTCGACGCGTACGCGGCCGGTGAGACCCCGAACCCGTGCGTCGAGTGCAATCGCACGATGAAATTCGGCCGGGTGCTCGAGCGGGCGCGCCGGCTCGACTACGACTTCGTCGCGACTGGCCATCACGCGCGCGTGGTGCCGAGCTTTGACGGCCCCGCGATCGCACGCGCGGTCGACCGGGCCAAGGATCAGTCGTACGTTCTCTACATGCTCGGTGCCGAGGAGCTCTCTCGCACGCTCCTCCCGGTCGGCGAGCTGACGAAGACCGAGGTACGCGAGCAGGCTCGCGCACTCGGTCTGCGTACGGCCGACAAGCCGGACAGCATGGATGTCTGCTTCATCACCCGGCACGGGCGCGAGGCGTTCCTCGGCGCGCGCATCCCCAGGCGCGCCGGCGCGATCATCGACGAAAGGGGCGCGGTAGTCGGTGCCCACGACGGGATCGACGCCTTCACGATCGGGCAGCGGCGCGGCCTCGGTGTCGCGGTTGGCGAGCGCCGGTACGTGACCGACATCGCCGTCGGCAGCGCGACGGTGACGGTCGGGCCGCGCGACGCGCTCTTGCGCGATCGCGTACGCCTACGCGACCTGCGCCTACGAGATGTGAAGCTGGTGGGTGCGCCCGGCGCGGCGCGAACGATGCTCGCGCAGTCGCGCGCCCACGGAACACCCGTTGCCGCGACGCTCGAACACGACGAGGTGGTGTTCGCAACCCCGCAGCCTCGGGTCGCGCCCGGACAGGTGGTCGCGTTCTACGACGGCGACGTGTGCTGCGGAGGTGGCATCGTCGCCGGGTGATCGGGCGTGATTGATCGGGCGCGTTCACGCACTGATGCGCCGCGTCCGGGCCTGCGCGATCGCGGCGTCGGCGCGTACCACCGCCACCGCGAGCTGTCGAGGTGTGACTACCTCCGCGTTCGCACGGCCGCGCCTCCGGCCGAACTCCACCGGCTCCGACAGGTCGATCACGATCCCGCCCGCGAGCGTGCCGAGCCGGAGGTCGAGTGCGTCGGCGGGGAGCGCGGAGACGGCCGTGCGCCGGAGCGAAGCGATGTGCTCGCGCCGCACCAGGACCGGCTCGGTCAGCGTCAGGGGATCGGCGATCGCGATGCCGGCGGGAACGAGCACGAACCAGCGGCACGCCAGGGGATGAAGGGCCCGAACGAGGAGCGCCGCCACGGACAGTCCCACGACCGTTGCGAGCGCGCCGACGGCATAGCGACCGTCGGCGAGGAGCAGCGGCCCGGACGTCGCGCCGAGTCCGACCAACAGGACCGCGCCCGGTAGAGGTCCGAGGAGCAGCGGGAGCGGAATGCGCAGCGGGAAGCGTTGCTCGTCGCCGTACGCGAGCGCGTTGGCGGTCGCCGACGCGACGGGCGCGGACAACGCGAGGATCGCGGCGATGCCGCTCCCCGCGAGCGCGAGCGCGGCCGAAGCCGCGCTCGTCGATGCCGACGAGAGCACGGCGCACGCGAATGCGCACGGTGCGACGACGCGAACCAGCGTGAGCCCCCATGGTCTCGGTGCGAACAACGCGAACAGCGCGGCCGCCCAGGTCACCCAAAGGAGTATGGCGGCGAGGCGCGCCGGCCCCCTCGACCATCCCTGCGTCGCGTCTGCAAACGCGCTACCCGTCGTGACGGGCATGAGGGCCCAGGTCACGCGAGAGCACCACAGCCAGATCAACGTGCGCTCCGCTTCGTCGAGTGTGCGTGCGTGCGCCTATCCTACGAATCTTCATGGGCGAACCACTGCTCGGCGGGGCGATCTGCGCAGGTATGGCAACTGCGATCGGGAGTCTTCCTCACCGAGACGCGCACGCCGCCGCCGCGCTCACGTTGCGTTGCCTGCCCGAGCTGCCTGCCGCCCCGCAGCTCCCGTATCGCTCGAGGCACGAAGGGGTGGTCGCGCAGTGGGCCGGCGCGGTTCCCGGCGTCGTCGTGCACGACAACGGTGCGATCGAGCTCGCTTCTTCGGTAGACGTGTCGGCTCCGTTGCAACCGACGTTCGACGCGGCTTCCCACGCCGGCCTGTTGACCTTTCTCGAGGTCGCGGCGCGTCAGCCGCGTCCACCGACGCGTGTCAAGGTGCAGATCGCGGGTCCGTTGACGCTCGGTGTCGCCTTCGTCGGCGCGGGAATGGACACCGCGCTCGCCTTCCCGCTCGGCGCGCGCGTCGCAAGAGTCTGGGCGCGTGCGATCGCCGAATTGGTGTCGGCGCAGCTTCCCGGCGCCGCGCTGCTGTGCTTCCTCGACGAGCCCGCGCTCGTGCGGTGGCGCGACGCCGAGGGCCCGATCGAGCGCGAGGCGGCGACGGATCTGCTGTCGAGCGCGCTCGCGGCATGTGGGGACGCCTCGGGTGTGCACGTATGCGGCCAGGGCGATCTGCGCCTGGCGCTCGACGCCGGCCCCCAAGTGGCCCACTTCGACGTCGGTGCCCTCGACCTCGACGACGCCAGCGCGCTCTCGCGGTATCTCGAGGGCGGGGGCTGGATCGCGTGGGGCGCGATCCCGACCCACCGGCCGGTCGGCGAGCACGCACAGCCGTTGTGGAAGGCGCTGCTCGATGCGTGGTGCGAGCTGACCCGGCGCGGCTGCGATCCCGTCCGGCTGCGCGGCCAGGCGCTGGTCGCGCCCGCATGCGGACTCGCCGGGCACGGCGCGAGCCAAGCCGAGCACGCGATGCTGCTCGCGCGCGAGATCGGCAACCGCGTACACGACCACGCGGCCGCGACGAAGCTCGCCGTCGGCGCGTAGATTTCTTGCGTGGTCGGCCGCGGTACTGAAGATCACCCGTCGAAAGCAGTCGTCCGGCGCGTCGCAGGGCTGCGCGAGCTCATCGAGTACCACAACGAGCGGTACTTCCTCCTCGACGAGCCCGAGGTCTCCGACGCCGAGTTCGACGCGCTGGTGCGCGAGCTGCGCGAGCTCGAGGCGCAGCATCCATCGCTGGTTACCGCCGATTCGCCGACGCAACGACCCGGAGGCCAGCGCGCGTCGACGTTCGCGCCCGTCGTGCACCGGATGCCGATGCTCTCCCTCGACAACGCGTTCGCGCGCGAGGAGTTACTCGCGTGGGGAACGCGTGTCCAACGACTGATCACCGAGCCGATCCGCTTCGTGGCCGAGCCCAAGCTCGACGGCCTCGCGATCTCACTGCAGTACGAGGACGGCCGGTTCACCGTCGGCGCGACGCGGGGCGACGGTGTGACCGGCGAGGATGTCACCGAGAACCTGCGCACCATCGCGGCGGTCCCGAAGACGCTGAAAGGGAGGAAGAAGGATCTCCCCGCGCTGCTCGAAGTGCGCGGCGAGGTGTTCATGCCACTCGACGCCTTCGAGGCGTTGAACCGGCGCCAAGGTGAAGCGGGGGAGCGACTGTTCACGAACGCCCGCAACGCGGCCGCGGGCAGCCTGCGTCAGAAGGACCCGGGCGTCACCGCCACCCGCGACCTCGCGCTGTACGCGTACCAGCTCGGCGCGAACGAAGGTCAACTCGGCGCCAAGGAGGGCGGCACTCGGCTGCGAACGCACCAGGAGACGCTCGCGTGGCTCGCCGCGCTCGGCTTTCCCGTGAATCCGTACATCGAAGTGTTCGACGACCTCGATGGTGTCTTCGCGTTCTGCGAGCGGATCGAGGCCAACCGTCACTCGCTCGGCTACGAGATCGACGGTGTCGTCGTGAAGGTCGACGATCTCGGCCAGCGGGCCGAGATGGGCGCGACCTCGCGGGCGCCACGCTGGGCGATCGCGTACAAGTTCCCACCGGAGGAGAAGAACACACTGCTGCGCGACATCATGGTGAGCATCGGTCGCACCGGTCGGGCGACGCCCTTCGCAGTGCTCGAACCGGTCTTCGTCGGCGGCGCGAACGTCGGGATGGCGACGTTGCACAACGAGGACGACGTCGCGCGTAAAGACGTGAGACCGGGAGACACCGTGGTCGTGAGGCGCGCCGGCGACGTGATCCCCGAGGTCGTCGGGCCGGTGCTCGCGAAACGCCCGCCGAAGACCAGGCCCTGGAAGTTTCCGAAGAAGTGCCCCGAGTGCGGTCAGCCCCTCGTTCGCGTCGAGGGCGAGGCGAATCACCATTGCGTGAACGTCGACTGCCCGGCGCAGCGCGTGCAGCGGTTGGTGCACTGGGCCGGCCGCGGCGCGATGGACATCGAGGGGCTCGGCGAGGAACGCGTACGCCAGTTCGTCGACGCCGGGCTACTGGAGGACGCGGCCGACGTGTACGCGTTGCGCGTCGACCGGCTCGTACCCCTCGATCGGATCGGCGAGCGTTCTGCGCAGCTGCTCGTTGCGGCGATCGAGGGCTCGAAGCAACGGCCGTTGTGGCGCGTGCTCGTCGGGCTCGGTGTCAACCACGTCGGCCCGACTGCCGCGCAGGCGCTCGCACGCGCCTTCGACGATCTCGACGCGATCATGCGCGCGGGCGAAGCCGAGCTCACCGGAATCGACGGTGTCGGTCCCACCATCGCGCAGAGTATTGGCTCCTGGTTCGCGATCGACCGCAATCAGCGGCTCGTGCAGCGACTGCATGTGGCCGGCGTCAACTTCGCCGGCGAACGGGGCGCGCAGCGGGAAGTTGTCGACGCGTCGTTCGCGGGGCTGACGTTCGTCCTGACCGGCTCGCTGGAGCGCCGCACGCGCGACGAAGCGGCGGACGAGATCGGCGCGCGCGGCGGCAAAGTGACGTCGAGCGTCTCGAAGAAGACGAGCTACGTCGTCGTCGGTGAGAGTCCCGGGTCGAAGCTCGCGCGGGCCGAGGAGCTCGGTGTGACGACTCTCGACGAGCACGCCTTCGAAGCGCTCCTCGACGGCGGTCAACCGACGTTGAACGACCAGCTGTAGCTCCGAAGTTGCCGCTGGACACGAGCGGCCTCCGCGGTGGCGATGGTGCTCGGCCACCACTCGATCACCGCCGTGTGCCCGCCTTTGGTGAACTCCTGGATGTCCTTTCCGGGCCCCGGATCGAAGAACACCGTGCCGAGGCTCGGAGTGCTCGTGATCTGGTCTTGCGGGATGACACGGCCGTCGATGGTGATCTGCCCGCTGAAGTTGCCGCGCAGCTGGGCGCCGACCTCACCCTGCGGGAGGAGCTGGTCACTCTCGTTGGGTTCGAGCGTCACGATCTCCGGGTTGCGTTGCACGGTGGCCGGGCCGTTCACCTGTGCTCGGCCCCCCCAGATCAGCACGTTGACGCCGACCAGCACGATGCCCACGACGATGGCTGCGCGCACGGGGTTCGTAGGTCGGGTGAGCGACACGTGACGAAGCTACCGTCGCCCGCTCCGTGTCGGGGAACGGGCTGTCCCCGCCCGTGACGCGGGTCGCGCGCAATCGGCCACTACCGTTGAAGCCATGCCCGGCAGTGCGGTGAGCGACCTCGCGGGCCGCGTCCTCGCGGGCCGGTATCTGCTCCACGGCGCCGTCGGCACCGGCGCGAGCGGCCGCGTCTACGTGGCCGACGACACTCGGTTGCGCCGCCGGGTGGCCGTGAAGGTGCTGCATGCGGCGCTCGCCGAGGACGCGGCGTTCCTCCGGCGCTTCCGCGCCGAGGCGCAGCTGGCCGCGTCGTTGCACCACCCGCACATCGTCACCGTGCACGACTGGGGCGACGACGACGTTCCGTTCATGGTGCTCGAGCTGCTCGAGGGCGGCTCGCTCCGATCGATGCTCGACCAGGGCACCTACCTGACCGTCTCGCAGGCAGCCCGCGTCGGACGCGACGTCGCCTCCGCGCTCGAGTACGCGCACGCGCGCGGGGTCCTGCACCGCGACATCAAGCCCGCGAACTTGTTGTTCGACGAACACGGCATCGTGCGGGTCGCCGACTTCGGCCTCGCGCGGGCGCTGGCCGAGGCGAGTTGGACCGAGCCCGCGGGTGCGGTGTTCGGCACGGCGCGGTACGCGTCGCCGGAGCAGGCGCGCGGCTCGCAGCTCGACGCGCGCTCCGACCTCTATTCACTCGCGCTCGTCCTCGTCGAGAGTGTGACCGGTCGTCTCCCGTTCGCGGCGGACACGACGCTCGGGATGCTCACCGCGCGGACGCTCGAACCGATCGTCGCGAGCGAGGCGCTCGGGCCGCTCGAACCGGTGATCGATCGCGTCGGTGCGATCGACCCGAACGACCGGTATCCCGACGCGGCGACGATGCGCCAGGCGATCGCGGACGCCTGCGACGCGCTGCCGCCACCCGGACCGCTCCTGCTCGCGGGCATGGTCGACCGCGCCGATCCGCATCCCACGCGCGCGGCTCCGGACCGCACCGCACCGCTGTTCGACCAGGACGCGGCCGAGGTCGTGCCCGAGCGCACTCGAGAACACGCGGCCGTGAGCGACGCGCAGCCCCCGCGCAAGCTGAGCCCTCCCGGCGAGCGCCGGCTCGTGCCGTGGATCGTGGCGATCGTGCTGATCCTCACCGTCGGGATTGCGGCGGCGGCACTCGCGCAGGTGAGCAGCGCCAAGACCATCTCGATCCCCGGACTGCGCGGTCTGAGCATCGCCCAGGCGACCAAGATCGCCCGGACGGCGGGCCTCGACGTCACGGTCGGCGCACCCAAGACCGCGCCCGACCCGAAGGGCACGGTCATCGCGCAGAGCCCGCCCGCCGGCGAGTTCACCGGGAGTCGTCACGTCACTCTCGTCACGTCGTCCGGGCCCGCAAACGTCGCGGTGCCCGGCATCAGGAACCTGCCGTGGAAGGCGGCGAAGCAGGCGCTCGACGCCGCGGGCCTGATCTATGCGGCGACTCCGGCGACCCAGCCGAGCGAGACGACGGCGGCCGGTGACGTGGTGTCGGTCTCGCCCGACGTCGGCGCGCTGGTCGCGCCCGATTCGAGGGTCAGTGTGGTGCTCAGCTCGGGTCACGCCCCGGTACCGGTGCCCGACGTGTCGAAGCAGCCGTACGCCGACGCGGTGAGGACGCTCACCGCCGCGAAATTCAAGGTGACGCGCGCCCCCGACGCGTTCTCGCCGACCGTGGCGAGAGGCGACGTGATCGGCACCGATCCTCCGACACCGACGAGCGCGCCGTACGGATCCACCGTGGTGGTGCACGTGTCGAAGGGCGCCGACCTGGTTCTCGTGCCCGACGTGACCTTCGAGACGATCAAGCAGGCGACGGCCGACCTCGCCGCGGCCGGTCTGCAAGTCGGGAACGTCAAGAACTACCGGCCCGACGGAGTCGTGATGAGCCAAGACCCGGTCGGCGGCACCGCTGCGAAGGTGCCGCGCGGCACCCAGGTCGATCTCGTGCTGAAGAAGCGCGGCGGTTGAGCAAGCGGCTCCGGCGCTGCCTACGATCGGGCCCGCTACGACGACGACCGGGAGCCGAACATGGGTGCACTCGAGGGACGGGTCGCGATCATCACCGGCGCGGGCCGAGGTCTCGGCCGCGAGCACGCGCTCCTCTTCGCGAGTGAGGGCGCGAAGGTGGTGGTCAACGACCTCGGCGGCGACATGCACGGCGAGGGCGGCGATCCGAGCGCGGCGATGCAGACGGTCGAAGCGATCAAGGCGCTCGGAGGCGACGCCGTCGTCAACGGCGAGAACGTCGCCGACTGGAACGGTGCCGAGCGGCTCGTCCGGCAGGCGATCGAGACCTTCGGCGACCTCCACGTGCTCGTCAACAACGCGGGCATCCTGCGCGACCGCGTGATCATCAACATGACCGAGGCGGAATGGGACGCGGTCATCACCGTCCACCTGAAAGGGCACTTCGCGCCGACCCACCATGCGGCGGTCTACTGGCGCGAGCAGACCAAGGCGGGCAAGGACGTGCGCGCGTCGATCATTCACACGTCGTCCACGTCGGGCCTGTTCGCCAATCCCGGTCAGGCGAACTACGACTCGGCGAAGAGCGGCATCGCCACCCTTTCGCAGGTGTGCGCGAAGGAGCTCACGCGCTACGGCGTACGCTCGAACGCGATCGCGCCCGGGGCGCGCACGCGCCTCACCGAGTCGACGCCCGGTCTCGGCGACGCGGTGAAGGCTCCCGCCGAGGGCTTCGACGTGTGGCATCCGGCGAACGTCTCACCATTCGTCGCCTACCTCGCGACGGCGGATTGCCCGATCACCGGCGAGTGCTTCCTCGTGCAGGGCGGCACGGTGCAACGTGCGCAGTCGTGGAAGCGGGCCGAAGCCATCGAGAAGGGCGACCGCTGGACGGTGAAGGAGCTCGCAGCCGAGGCGTCGAAGCTGCTACCGCCCCCGAGGTGAGGGTGGACGCGGCTACTCGGTGATCTCCTGCAACGCCGCACTCAAGGCCGCGTTGCCACCACCACCGCCCTGCATCATGAGCTTGGTCATGTCGCCCTGCACGCGCACCTTGCCGGCCATGAAGGCCTGCATGCCGGCCTGCTGATCGTTGGCGACGAAGACCTGACGAGCGGTCTCGATGTCGGTCGACATCGTGAGGTCCGCGCCGTCGGCCGCGCCCTTGCCGAAGAGCGCCTCGCCGTCCTTCGAGCCCACGAAGAACTTGATCGTCCGGTCGCCGTCGGCCACTTCGAGGTTCATCAACAGGTTCGTCGGCGGCGCAGTAGTGCTGTGTTCGCGGATGAGCTTCTCGGCCTCGTCGAACCAGGCATCCGAGAGGAACTGGTACTTGTCGGGCACGGGTGCCTCCTCAGATCGGCCGCGACGGCTTCTTACCGCGGCCGGATCGTAGCGGAGGCTCCGGGAGCGCCGTCTACCCTGCAGAGGTGGCCGGAACGACGAGGCTCGAACGCATCGCAGATCACGAGCGCAACGCGAAGTGGAAGAACGTGCCGCTGCGCATCGAGATGTCCGAGTGCATCAACTGCGACGCGTGCCTGCGCCACTGCCCGTCGCAGTTCGGTGCGATCTTCAACCACGGCGCCGACGTCGTGATCGTGCCCGAGCTCTGCAGCGGCTGCGACAAGTGCCTGCCGGCTTGCCCGGTCGACTGCATCTATCCCGACCCCGATTGGAGCCCCGCGCCCGACGCGTGGTGGGAATTGCCGCTCAGCCACCTCGACCCGTACAAGTAGCCTCTCGCCGATGGCCGACCGCATCACGCGTGCCGACGTCGAGCACGTCGCGCAGCTCGCTCGCCTCGCGCTGAGCGAGCAGGAGATCGTGGCGCTCTCCGACGAGCTCGGCGCGATCCTCGACTACGCGGCCCAGGTGTCGGCGCTCGATACGCACGACGTGCCGCCGACTGCGCACCCCTTGCCGCTGGTGAACGTGTTTCGGCCCGACGAGGCGCGTCCGTGCCTGCCGCGGGCGGAGGTGCTCGCCGCCGCGCCGGCGGTCCAGGACGATCGATTCCGGGTCCCGCGCATCTTGGGGGAGGAGCCGTGAGCGGCGCCCGCACGATCGCGGAGGAGGTGCGCTCCGGTGCGCGATCGGCGCGCGACGTCCTCGAGGAGCACCTCGACCAGATCAGCCGGCGTGAGCCCCAAGTTCACGCGTTCAACGTCGTGCTCGCGGAGGAGGCGCGCGCCGCCGCCGACGCGGTCGACGCCGCCGTCGCCGCCGGTGACGACCCCGGGCCGTTGGCCGGAGTGCCGCTCGCGCTGAAGGACAACATGTGCACGCGCGGCATCCCGACGACATGCTCGTCCCGCATTCTGGAAGGCTGGCGGCCGCCCTACGACGCGACGGTTGTGGAGCGCGTGCGGGCCGCGGGCGCGGTCGTGATCGGCAAGACCAACCTCGACGAGTTCGCGATGGGATCGTCGACGGAGAACTCCGCGTTCGGTCCGACCCGCAACCCCCACGACCTCACGCGCGTGCCCGGCGGCTCGAGCGGTGGGTCGGCGGCCGCGGTCGCGGCCGGCTTCGCATCGATGGCACTGGGCTCCGATACCGGAGGTTCGATCCGCCAGCCCGCGGCCCTCTGCGGAGTGGTCGGCGTCAAGCCCACGTACGGCGTCGTGTCGCGGTACGGACTCATCGCGTTCGCCTCGTCGCTCGACCAGATCGGCCCCATCACGGCCACGGTCGAGGATGCCGCGTTGTTGCTGGAGGTGATCGCCGGCCACGACCCCTGCGACTCCACATCGATCGCGCGCCCGGCTCCGGCGCTTGTCGCCGGGCTCGACGAGAGTGTGTCGGGGCTGCGCGTCGGCGTCGTCGACGAGATGACCGAGATCGCGGGAATCGAGCCGGGAGTGCGCGACGCGGTGCGCCAGGCAGCCGCCGATCTGGAGGCCGCGGGCGCGAAGGTCGATACGGTCTCGGTGTCGTCGGCCACCTACGGGATCTCGGCGTACTACCTCATCGCCCCGGCCGAGGCGTCGTCGAACCTCGCGCGTTACGACGGTGTGCGGTACGGCCTCCGGGTCGACGCCGCGGACGTCGCGCACATGAACGCCGCGACACGCGAGGCGGGCTTCGGCCGCGAGGTGAAGCGGCGCATCATGCTCGGCACCTATGCGTTGTCGGCGGGCTACTACGACGCGTACTACGGCCAGGCCCAGCGGGTCCGCACTCTCATCCTGCGCGACTTCGAGCGGGTGTACGAGCGGTTCGACGTGCTGCTCGCCGCGACCTCGCCGACGGTCGCGTTCGAGCTGGGCGCGAAGATCGCCGATCCGCTCGCGATGTACTTGTGCGACGTGTGCACTGTCCCGGTGAACCTCACCGGGCACGCCGCGATGTCGGTGCCGTTCGGCACCGGAGACGCCGGCTTGCCGGTCGGCGTGCAGGTTCTCGCGCCCGCGCTCGGCGAACCGACGATGTTCCGCGTCGCGCGCGCGATCGAGCAGGCGGCCGGCAGCGGGGCCACGTTTCGGAGTCTGCAGCCGTGACGCAGACGGCCACGGGCTACGAGACGGTGATCGGCCTGGAGGTGCACTGCGAGCTCGCGACCGCGAGCAAGATGTTCTGCGGCTGCCCGAACGAGTTCGGCGACGAGCCCAACACCAACGTGTGCCCGGTATGTTTGGGGCTGCCCGGCTCGCTGCCCGTGCTCAACGCGAACGCCGTCGAGTACGCACTGCGCGTCGCCGAGGCGCTGCACCTGCGGGTGCCCGAACGCTCGGTGTTCGCACGCAAGAACTACTTCTATCCCGACATGCCGAAGAACTACCAGACGTCACAGTACGACGAGCCGATCACCGTCGACGGTTGGCTCGACGTCGACGGCGTGCGCATCGGCATCACGCGGGCGCACCTCGAGGAGGATACGGGCAAGTCGCAGCACGTCGGTGTGGGCGGGCGCATACACGACGCCGAGTTCTCGCTGGTCGACTACAACCGCGCGGGCGTGCCGCTGCTGGAGATCGTGTCGGAGCCCGACATCCGCTCCGCCGACCAGGCGAAGCGTTACGTCGAGGAGCTGCGCGCGACGCTGCTCGCGGTCGGCGTGTCCGACGTGAAGATGGAAGAAGGATCGCTGCGGATCGACGCCAACGTGTCGGTGCGCTCCCTCGGGTCGTCGGCGTTCGGGACGCGCGCCGAGATCAAGAACCTGAACTCGTTGCGGTCGCTGTTGCGGGCGATCGAGTACGAAGCCGACCGCCAGTGGACCCTGACGCAGGCCGGCGATAGGGTCGTCCAGGAGACGCGCCACTGGGACGAGGAGAGCGGCGGGCGGACCATCTCGGGTCGGTCCAAAGAGGAGGCACACGACTACCGGTATTTCCCCGAGCCCGATCTCGTGCCGGTAGAGCCCACGCAGGAGATGCGCGATCGGGTGCGGGCGTCGATGCCCGAGCTGCCGGCGGCACGGCGGGCGCGCTACGTCGTCCAGTGGGGAATCCCGGAGGAGGACGCGCGCATTCTGGTCGACGTGCCGGGCCTGGCCGACTATGCGGAGCGCGCGGTCGCGGCCGTGAGTGGCGACGGTGGCGGTTCGGCGAAGGACGTCGTGAACTGGGTGCGCCAGGAGGTGTTGGCGTACGTCAACGAGACCGGACTCTCGCCCGCGGTGCTCGCGCCGGAGATGCTCGCCGAGCTCGTCGGATTGGTCGCCACGGGAGCGATCTCGCGCCTGCAGGCGAAGGACGTGCTCGCCGAGTCGCTGCGCGAGGAGAAGTGGCCGCGCACGATCGTCGAAGCGCGGGGCATCGCCCAGGTCAGCGACGAGGGAGCGATCGCCGACGTCATCGATCGGATGCTCGCCGCGAACGCGGGCGTCGCGGACGAGTACCGCGCCGGCGAGGAAGCCGCCAAGAAGAAGAAGTGGGGATTCCTGATGGGTCAGGTCATGCGCGAGCTGAAGGGTCAGGGGAACGCGCAGGTGATCAACCGGATCCTGGAGCAGCGCCTCACCGGCGACTGAGTGGCCGGGTCAGTTGCGGCGATACTCGTCGGGCGGTCCGTCGCCCGTCGACGGCAGTTGTGGCCGGTCGTCGTCGAGACGACGATCCCGCGCAGGTGCGCGGCGCTGATGCCGAGCGCCGCGCTCAACGACTCGAGTACCTGCATCTCGGGCCCGGTGAGGGGTCCGTCGGCAAGCCCGATGCGCGCGACCTGTTCGACGAACGTCTCTTTTCCCTGTGCGTTCAATCCTTGGGCCAACGGCGTGAGGTAGTCGCCGAGCTGTGACGCGTCGAGGGCGGCAAGATCGTGGTTCAGCCACGTCTCGTCGTAGCTCTCGGCTCCGGTCTTGCGGGCCGCGTCGATCGCCGCGGCGCGGGCCGCGTTGTTGCCTTGGTCGCCGGCCGCGAGCATCGACATCGACGCGACTCGCATGGCACCGCGCAGATTCTCGCCGAACGAGGCCGATGTGGGCGTGTTCAGGACCTCCGGACGGAAGCACGTGCCGCAGGTCGAGCACTTCACCTGCTCGCCGAGCGCCTTTCCGACCGGGAACAGCGGGATGAAGAAGAGCGTGAACCAGCGCCGGACCTGTTGGAGGACGTACGAGCGGTCGGCGCCGCAACGCCCGCAGAAGAACTCGCCGGTCGACAACGCCTTCGCGCGAGCTCTGAACCCGAAGATGAGAAGCATGAGAAAACGGTACTACGCGATTTGGCCAGGTCGCGCGAGCGCTCTCGGCAATGTCCGCGCGGTTCCGCGGCTCCGCTATCGCGACCGGCCCGGGAAGCCTTGGAGGACGCGGGCCACGCGCTCGTGTCCGAGCCGGTCAGGAGTGTCGAACGAGACGCGTTGCGCGATGTCGCCGTAGCGTTCGTGCAGGCGCGGACCGATCTCTTCGGGGGTTCCGCACACCGCGAACGTGTCGACGATCTCGTCGGTGATCATCGACGCCATCGTCGACCAGTCGCCGGTCTTCGAGAGTCGGTTGAGCTCCGGTTGCAGCTCGCCCCATCCGTGAGTGGCGAGCACCACCTTGTACGCGGGGGTCGAGCCGTAGAACGCGAGTCTCGGACGCATCGCGTCGCGACCGCGTGCGAGCTCCTCTTCGGACTCGGCCACGACGACCATCGCGGGGAACGCCACCTCGAGGTCCGAACGACGCCGGCCGCTCCTGTCGAGCCCTCGCTCCAGCGCCGGCAACGTCGTCTCACGCATGAACCGCTCGGTCGAGAACGGGTGGATCATGAAACCGTCGGCCACCTCGCCCGCGACCTCGGTCATGCGCGGCCCGACGCCTCCCAGGAAGATGCGCGGCACGCCGAACGGGTTGGGCCCGGGATCGAAGAAGGGAGTCATCAGCGTGTGGGTGTAGAAGTCGCCGCGGAAGTCGAGCTTCGTGCCTTCGTGCCAGCGCGCCCAGATCGCCCGCACTGCGAGCACCAGCTCCCGCATGCGCTCCGCGGGCTTCGACCACTGCATCGAGAATCGCTTCTCGATGTGTGGCTTGATCTGCGTGCCGAGCCCGAGGTTGAAACGGCCGCGCGACGCGAGCTGCAAGTCGTAGGCCAGCTGGGCGAGCGTCATGGGGTTGCGTGCGAACGCGATCGCCACCGCGGTGGTGAGCTGCACGCGCTCGGTGTGCTCGGCTGCGAGCAGCAATGGGAAGAAGCCGTCGTGCGCGCCCTCGAACGAGTAGATGCCGTCGTATCCGGCGGCTTCGATCCCGCGTGCCGCGTCGGGAACGGCTTGCAGGTCGGTGGTCGTTAATGCGGCGTCGACGAGCATGGCGTTCCCTACGATCTGGCCGTGGACCACTTCGGACCCGAAACCTACGGCGACCGGGTCGCCGACGTCTACGACGAGTGGTACAAGCCGCTCGACACCGCAGCCGAGGTCGCACTGCTGGCCGAGCTCGCGCACGGCGGGCGCGCGCTCGAGCTGGGTATCGGCACGGGGCGGGTCGCCATCCCGCTGGCGGCGCGCGGTGTGGAGGTGCACGGTATCGACGCGTCGCCCGCGATGGTCGAACGCATGCGCGCCAAGCCGGGTGGCGAGGCGATCGCGGTCACGATCGGCGACATGGCCGACGTACCGGTCGACGGGCGGTTCGCGCTCGTCTTCGTGGTGTTCAACACCTTCTTTCAGCTCTACTCCCAGGACACGCAGCTGCGATGTTTCGCGAATGTCGCCGATCACCTGCATCCGAGCGGACGATTCGTCATCCACGCGTTCGTGCCCGACACGTCGCGCGTCGAAGCGGGCCAGCACCTCGCGGTGAAGGAGGCCTCTCTCGATCGGGTGCGCCTCGACGCGAGCGTGTTCGACGCGCAAGAACAGCGCCTCGACACGACGCAGGTGCGGATCACCGAGGACGGGATCCGCTTGGTTCACGCGAAGCTGCGGTTCGCGTGGCCTCCCGAGCTCGACCTCATGGCCCGGCTCGCCGGCCTGACCCTCGAGGATCGCTGGGCCACGTTCGACAAGCAGCCCTTTACCGGTGAGAGCGCGTTCCACGTCTCCGTCTATCGCGCATGATCTGGCGGGTCGCGTGCAGTCCGGGGATACCGGTGACGCCGCCACCTCCGTGGGTGGCGCTACTCGCCTGATACAGACCGTCGATCGGCGTACGGAAGTCGGCGTACCCGGGCGCCGGACGCATGTGGAACATCTGGTCGGGCGACAGCTCACCGTGGAAGATGTTCCCGCCGATCAAGCCGTACTCGTGCTCCATCTCGTACGGCCCGATGACCTGGCGATGCAGGATCGAATCGGTGAAGCCGGGCGCGACGGCGTCGACCCTCTCGATGACCCGATCGGCGTACGCGTCGAGCGCCGCCTGGTCCCGCTCGGCTGCGTAGGTGTGCGGAACCCATTGCGTGAACATCGACACGACGTGCTTGCCCTCGGGCGCAAGTGTCGGATCGAAGACGCTCGGGATACAGATGTCGGCGAACGGCAGATCCGCCGCGCGCCCCGCGACCGCGTCCTGGAACGCGCCCTCGATGTCGTCGAGCGACTCCGCGAGCACGATCGTGCCGCCGTGTACCTCCGGGTCGTAGCCGGGCTTGGCCGTGAACTCGGGAAGCCGGTCCACCGCGACGTTCACCTTCACGGTGCCGCTGCGCGAGCGCCAGCGCTCGATGCGCCCGATGAATTCGGATGGCAGCAGCGCCGGGTCGATGTGCTCCAAGAAGGTGATCTGGGGATGGGTCGCCGCCACGACCACGTCGGCTCGGAGCTCCTCACCCGACTCGAGCGTCACTCCGACGACCCGGCCGTCGAGGACGTCGATGCGAGCGACGGGCGATTCCGTACGCACGGTCGCGCCGTTGGCGATCGCGGCATCGCGCAGCGCGTGGCTCACCGCGCCCATGCCGCCCTCCGGGAAGCCCCACGAGCCGAGCTGTCCCTCGCCGACGTCACCGATCTTGTGATGGGCCATCACGTACGCGGTGCCGGCCGACCGCGGGCCGGCCCACGTGCCGATCACCCCGCTCACGGCGAGCACGCCCTTCATCTGCGCAGACTCGAAGTACTCATCGAGCAGGTCGGCGATGCTCATCGTGAACAACCGGGTGACGTCGGCGGTGCCCTCGACGCCGAGCCCGCGTAGTCGCCACGCGAGCTTCAATTGGTCGATGACGTCGCGTGCGCGGCGCGACCCCAAGCGCGGCGGGATGGTCGTCAGCAGCGGACCGAGCACGTCGGCCAGGCTGCCGAGCCACGAGTCCCAGCGTTCGTACCCGTCGACATCGGCCTTCGAGAACTTTGCGATCTGTTCGCGCCGCCGGCCGGGGTTGTGGTCCGGAAGTTGCAACGCGCGCCCGTCGCGATAGGGCGCGAAGTATCCGTGTTGCGGATACACCTTGTAGCCGTGCTTCGCCAGCTCGAGCTCTTTCACGATCGTCGGCGGCATGAGACTGACGACATACGACAGCGCGGTGACGTTGAACCCCGGCCCCCACGGCTGTTCGGTCGTCGCCGCACCGCCGACGCGCGATCGCCGTTCGAGCACCGTGACGCGTGCTCCGCGTCGCGCGAGCAGCCCGGCGGCGACGAGCCCGTTGTGCCCGCCCCCGACGACGACGACGTCGAAATCGGCGTTGCTCATCGAGCGATCTGCTCGAGGAGCGAGCGCCAGGTGTCGAGGTCGGGCGGTCGCGCGTGCGGATCCTTGGCGCGCTCGTCGGCGCGGCGGAGCGCAAGGATCGCCGCCAGATCGCGATCCGATGACAGTGCGGCAACTGTCGGCGCGTCGAGCGCATCACCCTGCACGTGCAGGGTTTCGATGCTGCGCGGGCTGAGGTGAGCCCGATACGACGGATCGGTGGCGACCAGGTAGCGCTTCGCGTCGACGTGGGCGCGGACGAGGTGCGCGACGCGCGCCCCGAGCAGTTGTTCGACGAGCTCGGCGCCTCGGGCTGCGTGATCGGCGTGGTCGTTCGGGAATGCGATGTCGGCGACGTCGTGCACGAGCCCCGCCACGGCGAGCTCGGGATCGCGGGGGTGCGATGTTCGCAGGTTCGCGCCGCACTGCAACGCGTGGGCGAGGCCGTCGACCTCCGGCTCGTCGTAGACGCCGGCACCCCGCGTGAGGAGCGCGAGGAGCTCGTCGACAGATGCCGGTGCGGTCACGCGTCCATTGTGGCGTGTCACCCGAGCCCGCGTAACGCCCGGGGTTCGGTCACGACGGCGACGCTACCCTTGCGCCTCATGGCAGACATGAAGCCGCGTAGTCACGAGGTCACCGACGGCATGGAGCGCGCGCCCGCTCGGGCGATGCTGCGGGCCGTCGGCATGACCGATGCCGACTGGGGAAAGGCCCAGGTCGGCGTCGCGTCGAGCTGGAACGAGGTCACGCCCTGCAACCTCCCGCTCGACCGGCTCGCGAAGCGAGCGAAGCAGGGTGTGCGCGACGCCGGCGGCTTCCCGCTCGAGTTCGTGACGATCGCGATCTCCGACGGCATATCGATGGGCCACGAAGGGATGCGTGGTTCTCTCGTGTCGCGCGAGATCATCGCCGACTCGGTCGAGTGCGTGATGCACTCCGAGCGGTTCGACGCGCTCGTCACCTTCGCCGGGTGCGACAAGAGCCTTCCGGGCATGTTGATGGCCGCGGCGCGGGTCAACCTCCCGTCGGCGTTCCTCTACGGCGGTTCGATCCTGCCCGGCCACTACAAGGACCAGGCGCTCGACATTGTTTCGGTGTTCGAAGCCGTCGGCGCGTGCGCGGCCGGCACCATCAGCGAGAACGAGCTGGGCGAGATCGAGAAGCGGGCGTGCCCGACCGAGGGTTCGTGTGCAGGGATGTTCACCGCGAACACGATGTCTTCGATCGCCGAGGCGATCGGCATGGCGTTGCCCGGCTCCGCGTCGCCGCCCGCAGTCGACCGGCGGCGCGACGACTACGCGTACGAGTCGGGGCGGGCCGTCATGCACCTGCTCGAGCTCGACCTCCGGCCGCGCCAGATCATGACCAAAGAGGCGTTCGAGAACGCGATCGCGATCACCATGGCGCTCGGTGGATCGACCAATGCGGTGCTGCACCTGCTCGCGATCGCGCACGAGGCGCGCGTCGAGCTCGAGCTCGACGACTTCAACCGAATTGGTGCGCGGGTGCCGCACCTCGCCGACATGAAGCCGCACGGCAAGTACCACATGACCGATCTCGATCGGATCGGCGGCGTGCAGGTCGTGATGAAGATGCTGCTCGACGGCGGTCTGTTGCACGGCGACTGCCTCACGGTCACGGGCAAGACCGTCGCCGAGAACCTCGACGACCTCGCACCGCCCGGGCCCGACGGCGATGTGGTGCATCCGCTCTCGAAGCCGGTGCACGTGCAGGGCGGCATCGCCGTGCTGCGCGGCTCGCTCGCGCCGAACGGTGCGGTCGTGAAGGTCGCCGGCCTCGACCGCATGCGCTTCGAGGGGCGGGCCCGCGTGTTCGACGGCGAAGACCTGGCGATGGCCGCGATCCTGGCCGGCCGGATCGAGCCCGGTGACGTCGTCGTGATCCGCTACGAAGGCCCCAAGGGCGGGCCCGGGATGCGGGAGATGCTCGCGGTCACGGGCGCGATGAAAGGCGCCGGGCGCGGTGGCGACGCCGCCTTGATCACCGACGGTCGCTTCTCGGGCGGGACGCACGGCTTCTGCATCGGTCACGTCGCGCCCGAAGCCGTCGACGGAGGCCCGATCGCGTTCGTGGCCGACGGCGACCGTATCGTGATCGACGCCGATGCGCACACGATCGATCTCTACGTCGATGACGCAGAGCTGGCGAAGCGCAAGGCGAACTGGAAGCTGCCCGAGCCGCGCTACCCGAGCGGGTTCCTCGCCAAGTACGCGCGGCTCGCGCAAGGCGCCGAGACGGGCGCGATCACCAACGCCTGATCGCGTTCGCGCCCCGTGCCCGAGATTCTCGAAGTCGAAGCCGCGCGCAAGGTGCTTGCCGCGCGAGCCCTCGACCGCGAGATCGTCAGGGTGTACGCGCCCGATGCCTGGTTCCTGAAACGGGGAACGACCGCGCCCGCGTTGCGGCACGCGCTGGTCGGCAACCGCTTCACCGCAGCGCGCCGGCGCGGCAAGCAGATCGTGCTCGACACGGGCGATCCCGATGTCCGCGTCGGTGTGCATCTCGGGATGAGCGGTCGGGTCCTCGTCGACGACGAGGAGGCGGGCGACCCGCTGGTGTACGCAAGCAACCGGCGTGTCCCGAAGTGGCACCGGTTCGGAGTCCATTTCGCCGACGGCGGCGACTTCATGCTGCGCGACCCGCGCCGGCTGGGTGCCGTCGAGCTCGACCCCGACGAGAGCCGTCTCGGTCCCGACGCAATGACGTTGTCGTTCACCCAGCTCGACGACGCGCTCGATCGCCGAACCGCGCCGGTCAAGGCCGTGCTCATGGATCAGCATCGCATCGCCGGCCTCGGCAACCTGCTCGTGGACGAAGCGTTGTGGCGCGCGGGCATCGATCCCACCCGACCCGCCGTCGCGGTCGACGCCGACGAGCGGCGGGTGGTGCACAAGGCGATCCGGACGATGCTCCGCACCCTCGACCGCCGCGGCGGATCGCACACGGGCGACATGCCGAGGACCCTCGACGCGCCGTGTCCCCGCGACGGCTCGCAGCTGGTGCGCGCCAAGGTGGCCGGTCGCACGACGTATTGGTGCCCAGTCCACCAGCATTGACGGCTGGTGTTAACATACCTGCGATGTCCGCCTCCTACCTCCTCGTAGTAGTTACGTAGCGCCCGGCCCGCTCTCGCGCGCCGTGCGCTACCTCGCCCCTCGCCGCCGCGAGGGGTTTTTCATGCCCGGA
>JBBQGQ010000045.1:0-24349 GCA_038323195.1 Acidimicrobiia bacterium
GTGCTTCGGTATCGAGGACAAGTCCGGTGTTGGTGGCGGTACCTTCTACGCCGGCGGCGCGTCGGCCGCGCCTGCGGCGGGGTGTACGGCACCGGCTGCCGCAGCCGATCCGAACTGGCTGGGCACCGCCTGGTAATCGAATCCTGTTGACGGCAACGGCGGCAGGTCCAACCGGACCTGCCGCCTCGCCGCGGTAGGGCCCCTCTCGGACGCGATGACTCTTCCCTCCGCCTCGACGCTTCGGCATCGCGCAAGACGCGTTCCGACGTCGCGCCGCGTCTACCCTCGATCGTCGTGACCGCGCTGGTCGCCGCGATCAGCGGCGTGTACGGACTCGTCATCGGTTCGTTCCTGAACGTCGTGATCTGGCGCGTGCCGCGCCACGACTCGATCGTGAAGCCGCCGTCGCACTGCCCGGTGTGCGATGCCAAGATCGCCAACCGCGACAACATCCCCGTGGTCTCGTGGCTCCTGCTCCGCGGCCGCTGCCGAAGCTGCGACGCGGCAATCTCCGTTCGTTACCCCTTCGTCGAGCTCGTCACGGGTGTGTTGTTCGCCGCGGTCGGCGCTCGATTCGCCCATTCGTGGGCGCTCCCTGCGTATCTCGTGCTGGCCGGTGCGCTCATCGCGCTCTCCGCGATCGACCTCGAGCACTACCTCCTCCCGAACCGCATCCTGTACCCGGCGGACGGCGCCGTGGTCGTGTTACTGGCCGCGGCATCCGCCGCCGAGCACGACTGGGGCGCGTTCGCACGGGCGGCGATCGCCGGCGGGATCGCGTTCGCGATCTTCCTGACAATTCACCTCGTCTCGCCGAGAGGCATGGGCTTCGGAGACGTGCGCTTGTCGTTCCTCCTCGGCTTCTCCCTGGGATGGCTGGGATGGGGCGAGGTCGCCGGCGGTCTTTTCTCAGGCTTTCTCTACGGCGCCGTCGTCGGAGTTGCGCTGATCGCATTCAGGGTGAAGGGGCGAAAGCAGCAGATCCCCTTCGGGCCCTACCTCGCGGCCGGAGCCATGACCTTCGTCCTGTTCGGTGAACCGATCGTCGACTGGTACCGGCACTTCGGCCGATAGTCAGAAATGGGCCCCTCTGCCCAAACCGACGTTCATCGCGGATTGTGTTACAGCGCGATGGGTTTGTTGTCGATTGTGGTCGGTGAAGTTGGTTCGACCGGACAGGAGGTGACGACCGTGAGTGAACGCCAACACGAACTGCTCACGGTGCGCGAGATCGCGGATGCGATGCGCGTGTCGACGATGACCGTCTACCGCCTCATCCGCGCCGGTGCCTTGCCCGCGATCCGTGTCGGCAAGCACTTTCGTATTCGCGCTCGCGACCTCGATGAGTATCTCGAGGCGCAAACCCTTGGAGGAGGGGACGCATGGCCCGCCGCTTGATCGGCCTCGACATCGGCACCAATGCAGTGACGATTGCCGAGGTCACCGCCGGGACGCCCCCGCGCCTCGACATGTTCGCGCAGGTCGCGTTGCCTCGCGATGCAATGCGTGAGGGCGAAGTCGCCGACGAAGCCGCAGTCACCGACGCCGTCGTTCGCTTGCGGACCGAGGTCGGCTTGAAGAAGGTGGCCGTTCGCGTCGGCATCGCGAGCCCGCGCGTCGTCGTGCGCCAGGTCGAGATGCCATTGATGACACGCGACGAGCTCATGAGCGCGTTGCAGTACCAGGCCGGCGATCTCATCCCGATCCCGATCGAGGACGCGGTGCTCGACTTCGCGATCCTCGGCACGACCGCGCCGGCGCCCGATTCGGGTGCGGAACCGACGATGCAGGTCCTGTTGGTCGCGGCCTATGAGGCGACGGTTGCCAAGCTCGTGTCGGCGGTCAAAGCCGGCGGCCTGGACGTCTGCGCCGTCGACCTCATCCCGCTCGCCCTGACCCGTGCGCTGGCGCGTCCGGTTGCGGCGATGGCGGCCGCCACCAGCGGGTCCGTGGCGGTCGACGACAGCGTCGGCGCCGAGGGCATCGTGTCGTTCGGCGGTGGGGTCACCGCCATCGCAGTACATGAGAACGGGATCCCGCAGTTCGTGCGCGTGCTCGGAAGTGGCGGTCGCGAGCTCACCGACGCCATCGCCACCGACCTCGGTGTCCCGGCCGAGACGGCCGAGACGTTGAAGCGCGCGCTCGCCGATCCCGGAGCCGACGAGATGGTCGCGCGGGCGCGCACCTCGGTCGATCGCCCATTGTCGGTGCTCCTCGACGAGGTTCGCAGCTCGATCGACTACTACCGCAACCAGCCGGGATCGGCACAACTGCGGCGGGTCGTCGTCACCGGCGGCTCCGCGCAACTGCCCGGGCTGCCCGAACGCCTGTCGGCGCTCGTCGGCGTGCCGGTGGAGCCCGCGTACATGCACGACCTCTTGCGGATCGGCAACATCGGCTTCCCGGCGGACGAGCTGCCGCGCCTCGAGCCCTACCTCCCGGCGCCGGTCGGACTCGCGCTGGGCGGCGCGAACGTCGGTACCGTCATCGATCTGTTGCCGCGCCATCGCGGCCGCCCGACGAAGGGGCGCGCCGGCATCGACCAGCGCCTCATCGCCGCGGCGGTGGCCGGGGTGGTCGTGCTGGGCGGACTCACGTATCTCGCGCACAACGATCAATCGAGCGCGCAGTCCAAGAAAGCCACCGCGCTGGCGGCCGAGCAGAAGCTGCGTTCGGAGCTCTTCGCGCAGCAGCAGGCGCCGGCGGGCGGCGCGGGCACCGCGACCGCAGCGACGCTCAAGTCGGACATCAAGACCGTGCTGGGCCAGGACGTGGCGTGGCCGGCAATCATCGCCGACATCGGCTTGAAGCTCCCGCCCGGGGTGTACTTCACGTCGTTCACGGGAGCGCACACCGTTCCAGTCGCCGTACCGGCGTCGAGCGGCGCCGCCGCGACGACGGGTGCGTCGGGCGCGACGGGCGCGACAGCTGCGACGGGCGCGACGGGCGCGACCGGCGCCGCACCGGTCGCCGGTTCGAGCCTGTGCGCCGCTGCGTTGGCACCGGCCGGTACGGTTGCGATGAACGGCGTCGCGCCCGATCTCCCGTCGGTGTCCGCACTGCTGGACTCGCTCCACGGCGACCCCGACCTCACGGTGTTGTGGGCCTCGACCGCGCAAGCTCAGAAGGCGGTCGGGGTGCAGTTCACGGTAACCGCGTCGCTCGCATCGACTGCGCGCGGCCACCGTCTGGAGAGCTTCTTTAGGGGGGCGACGTGCAAGTAAAGACGAAGAACCTGTTGGTGACGGCGCTCGTCGTCCTGCTCGTCGGGGGGTTGTGGTACAAGGTCGTGTACTCGTCGATGGAGAGCAAGGCGTCGAAGGCCAAGACCGCGGCGAACGCCGCAGATACGAGCGCGGCCGGCCTGCGCCGGCAGCTCGGCGAGTCGGGCGCAACGAAGAAGACGAACGGCCAGAACGTTTCGCTCGGTGCGATGCTCACGGCGATCCCGGTCGACGCCGCCGAGGCTTCGTTCCTCCGCAGCCTCGACGCGCTGCGCCTCGCGACGGGTGCGACCTGGCAATCGATCACGCCCGCGCCCCCGACCTCGACGGGCAGTCTCGCGACGATCTCCGTGGCGATCTCGGTGCAGGGCACCGAGGACCAGCTGGCCGCCTACGTGAGCGGCCTGACCGAGCTGAAGCGCATCTTCGTCACCGACAACGTGACGATCACGGCGAGCGGAACAGGGCCAGGACACGTCTTCGCGGCCGGCAACCTGCAGATGCAGGTGGCGGGGCGCATCTTCGGCCAAGCCCAGGCGACTCCCGCGGCGACCGGTGCGACCGGGGCAACGGGTACGACGGGAAGCGCGGCCACCACCACCGGCAGCGCCGCCGGCGCCTCCAAGCCGTCCGCGGCCGCAGTGCAGAACGGCTGAATGCGCCGGGCGCTGTCGTAGAATCGCGCAACCCGACCGACGTGACGGCGGCGCCCTCGAGGGCGCCGCCGCCCCAGGAGGCACCGTGTTGCGGTTCCTGACGGCGGGCGAGTCCCACGGACCGGCGTTGGTGGTCACCGTCGAGGGCCTGCCCGCCGGATTGCCCATCCTCATCGGCGACGTCGCCGAGGAGCTCGCGCGGCGCCGCCTGGGCTACGGCCGCGGTCCCCGCATGCGCTTCGAGACCGACGACGTCGAGTTCCTCGGCGGGGTACGCCACGGCCGCACCCTCGGCAGCCCGCTCGCGATCCTGATCCGCAACAGCGAGTGGGCGACCGGGAAGTGGGCCGACGAGATGTCGTCGGCGCCGGGTCGCACCGCTTCGCCGTTGACCCAGCCCCGACCCGGGCATGCCGACCTCGCGGGCATGCAGAAGTACGGCTTCGCCGATGCCCGCGACATCCTCGAGCGCGCGTCGGCGCGCGAGACCGCGGCGCGCGTCGCGGCCGGGACGATCGCCAAAGCGCTGTTGGCGCAGCTCCGGGTATCGGTGCTCAGCCACGTCGTGCAACTCGGCTCCGCCACCGCGACGATCGCACACCGTCCGACGCCCGACGATGTCGCCCAGGTCGACGGCTCGGAGGTTCGTTGCTTCGACCCCGAGGCCGAAGCCGAGATGGTCCGCGAGATCAAGGAAGCGGCGAAAGCGGGCGACTCACTCGGCGGAGTGGTCGAGGTGCTGGGCTACGGCGTGCCGCCCGGGCTCGGCTCGCACGTGCACTGGGACCGTCGCATCGACGGTCTGCTCGCGCAGGCGCTGATGAGCATCCAGGCGATGAAGGCCGTCGAGATCGGTGACGGGATCACGGTCGCGGGCGGGCGCGGCAGCGAGGCGCACGACGCGATCAGCTGGGATGCCGACGCACGTGAGTACCGGCGCGAGTCCGCGCGTGCGGGCGGCATCGAGGGCGGCATGACGACGGGCGACCTCCTGGTCGCGCGCGTCGCAATGAAGCCACTCGCGACGCTGAACCGTCCCGTGCTGAAGACGGTCGACGTCGAGACCAAGGCCGAGACGGTGTCGTTCAAGGAGCGCACCGATGTCACCGCCGTGCCGGCGGCCGGTGTGGTGGCCGAGACGATGGTCGCCCTCGTGCTGGCCTCCGAGGCGCTGCGCAAGTTCGGCGGCGACTCGGTCTCGGAGTTCGTCCGCAACCACGACGCCTACCGCGCGTCATTGCGATGACCGGCATGGCGGCGACGAATCCCGAGGCGATGACGGGCAGGCATCTCGTGCTGATCGGGTTGATGGGGTCGGGCAAGACGACGGTGGGCATCGAGTGTGCGCGCCGACTCGGACGCACGTTCGTCGACACCGACGATCTCGTGACCAGTGCCGCGCACATGACCATCGACGGGATCTTCGCCGAGGGCGGGGAGCCGCGGTTTCGCCACATCGAGCACGACGTCGTCGTCGACGTCTGCGCGTCGCCCGAGCCGCTCGTGATCGCGTGCGGCGGAGGGACCGTGCTCGATCCCGAGAATCGACGCGCGTTGCGGGCGGCCGGAGTCGTGGTCTGGTTACGCGCGCCCGCCGCAACCCTCCTCGCGCGCGTCGGCGACGGATCGAACCGCCCGCTGCTGCGCGACGATCCCGCCGGTGCGCTCGCGCGCCTGGAGCGGCTCCGTGAGCCCGCCTACGACGCCGCCGCCCACGCGTGCATCGACACGGACGCGCTCGACGTCGCCGCGGTCGCGGGTGCGGTGCTGTCGGCGTTCGACGGAGCTGCGCCGTGACGGCACGGATCCGGGTCGACCTCGCCGAGCGCGGATACGACGTCGTGGTCGGCCGGGGTGCGGCCGAGGACCTCGCGTCGGTACTCGCGGGCCGCCGGCGCGCCGCTCTGGTCACCCAGGCGACGGTGCCCGTCGGCATTGCCGACGACGCGCGCGCCGCGCTCGACGCGGGGGGCGTCGGGCACGAGACGTTCCTCATGGGCGATGGCGAGGACCACAAGACGCTCGCGACCGTCGACGATCTGTGCCGCCGGTTCGCGCAGTCGGGGCTCTTGCGGGGTGACGCGGTGGTCGCGTTGGGGGGCGGGGTCGTCGGCGACACCGCCGGCTTCGCCGCGGCGGTCTACTACCGGGGTGTCGACGTCGTGCAGGTCCCGACGACGCTGCTGGCCATGGTCGACGCCGCGATCGGCGGCAAGACGGGCGTGAACCTGGCGGAAGGCAAGAATCTCGTCGGCGCGTTCCACCAGCCGCTCGCGGTGCTCGCCGATCCGAACGCGCTCGCGACCTTGTCGGATCGCGAGTACCGATGCGGCCTCGGCGAGATCGCGAAGTACGCGTTGATCGGCGACGACTTCGTCTCCGGTCGTACTTCGGAGTTGGTCGCGCGCGATCCGGCGGTGCTCTCCGACGTGATCGCGCGGAGCGCCCGGATGAAGGCGGACTACGTCGCCGCCGACGAGCTCGAACGAACGGGGACGCGGGCGGTGCTCAACTACGGGCACACGCTGGCGCACGCGCTCGAGACCGCGTCGGGTCACGCCCTGCTGCACGGCGAGGCCGTCGCGATCGGTCTCGTGTTCGCGGGCCACCTCGCCGGCACACTCGAACGGATCGATCAGCGGGCGGTCGCGCACCACGAGGCGCTCGTCGGCGCGCTCGGGTTGCCGACGCACGCGCCGCCCGGTATGCGGGCCGACGATCTGGTCCCGATCATGGCGCGCGACAAGAAGGCCGGTGGAGGTCTCACGTTCATGCTCGCGGGGCCGAGCGGTATCGAGCGGGTCGACGATCCCGACCCGGCCGCGGTGCGCAAGGCGCTCGCCGCGACGGGCATCGAGGGATAGGGCCGCACATGGCGACGATCTTGTTGCTCTCGGGCCCGAACCTGAACCTGCTCGGCGCGCGCGAGCCCGAACACTACGGCACCACATCGCTCGACGAGCTGGTCGTCATCGCGTCGGAGGCGGCGGCCGCGCGGGGTCACGACGTCGAACACCTGCACTCGAATCACGAGGGCGTGCTCGTCGACGCGATCCACGGCGCGCGGGGACGCTGCGCGGCCATCGTCTTCAACCCGGGCGCGTTCTCGCACTACGCGTACGCGCTCACCGACGCGCTCGCGATGTACGACGGTGTGAAGATCGAGCTGCACCTCTCGAATCCCTACGCGCGTGAGCCATGGCGCCACCATTCGGTGATCTCGCCGGTGGTCGACGGCACCATCACCGGGCTGAGAGCCACGGGTTACCGTTTGGCCGTCGACGCGGCCGTCACACTCTTGGAGGAACGGGCGTGAGCGTCTCGACTGCACCCCTGGCGGCCCTCGACGTCGGCACGCGACTCGGTCGTCTACAGGCGCGCCTCGCCGAGGCCGCGGTCGACGCGCTCTTGGTGACGAAGCTCGCCAACGTGCGCTATCTCACCGGGTTCACCGGCTCGGCTGCAGTGCTGCTCGTCAGCCGCGACGGCGCGCGTTTCGTCACCGACGGTCGCTACACGCAACGGGCGCGCGAAGAGCTCGAAGCCGCGGGTACCCGAGCGGAGATCGAGATCGGGCTCACCGCCACCGCGCAGCGTGAGCTGCTCGTCGGCGCGATTGCACCCGGCTCCCGGCTCGGGCTCGAGGAGCACAGCGTGTCCTGGGCGCAGCAGATGGAGTACGCGGATGCTCTGGGCGGGGTCGAGGTGACACCTGCCGGTGAGCTCGTCGAGGCGCTGCGCCGGGTCAAGGACGCGGGTGAGATCGATCGGATCCGGCGCGCGTGCGCGATCGCCGACGACGCGTTCCAGTCGTTGTGGGCGATGCTGTCCGAGCGTCCGACCGAGCGCGAGTTCGCGCTCGCGCTCGAGTTCGCGATGCGCGAACGCGGCGCAACTGGCAACAGTTTCGATCCCATCGTTGCGTCGGGACCGAACGGCTCGAAGCCGCACCACGTTCCCAGCGACCGTGTGATCGAGCACAACGAGCTCGTCGTCTGCGACTTCGGCTGCATCGTCGAGGGGTACTGCTCCGACATGACTCGCACGGTCTCGGTCGGCGATCCCGGGCCCGACGCCCGCCATCTCTACGACGTCGTCCTGCAGAGTCAGCAAGCGGGTCGCGCCGCCGTGGCCGCCGACATCGCGTGCGCGGCCGTCGATCGGGCATCGCGCGACGTCATCGCCGACGCGGGCTGGGCCGCCGCCTTCTCGCACTCGACCGGTCACGGTGTCGGACTCGAGATCCACGAGGCACCGCGGGTCGCGTCGACCGCCGGTGATACGTTGCTGCTCAACGACGTCGTCACCGTCGAGCCGGGCGTCTACCTCCCCGGCGTCGGTGGGGTGCGCATCGAGGACACGCTCGTCGTCGGCGCGACAGGCGCCGAGCCCCTCACCCTGACCCCCAAGGATCTCGTGCTGTGAGCATCTCGACGAACGACTTGAAGAACGGCATGGCGCTCAACCTCCCGGAGGGGCTGATGTCGGTCGTCGAATTCCAGCACGTCAAGCCGGGCAAGGGCGGCGCCTTCGTGCGCACCAAGCTGAAGAACGTGCGCAGCGGTGCCGTGCTCGACCGCACGTTCCGGGCCGACGAGAAGGTCAAGCTCGCGGTGATCGACAAGCGGGAGATGCAGTTCCTCTATCGCGAGAGCGGCGACTACGTCTTCATGGACAACGAGACCTACGACCAGCTCCACGTGGCGTCGGAGAACGTCGGCAACGCGGTGAACTATCTGAAGGAGGGCGACACTGCAGTTCTGCCGACCTACGAGGACGAGGTCATCGGAGTCGATCTTCCGGCTTCGGTCGAGCTCGTCGTCACCGAGACCGAGCCGGGCATGCAAGGCGATCGGGTATCGGGCGCGCGCAAGGCGGCGACGCTCGAGACGGGTCTCGTGCTTCAGGTGCCGCTGTTCGTGAATGTCGGCGATCTGGTCAAGGTCGACACGCGTTCCGGCGAGTATCTGTCCCGCTCCTGAGCGAGAGAGGAGACACCGGTGGCGACGCGCCGTGCCGCGCGGGAACGTGCGCTGGGTCTCGCGTACGAGAGTGAGCTGCGAGGCTTGAGCGCGGCCGCACTGCTCGCGGAGCTGCCTGTCGAGCCCGACGAGTACGCCCGCCGCATCGTGCTCGGGGCGGATGATCACCGGGATGAGATCGACGCTTTGATCAGGAAGTACTCGGAGCACTGGTCGCTCGAGCGCATGCCCGTGATCGATCGCGCGCTGCTGCGCCTCGGAACCTACGAGCTTGCCTGGGTGATCGAGACGCCGAAGGGTGCGGTCATCACCGAAGCGGTCGAGCTCGCGAAGCAGTATTCGACCAAGGATTCGGGACGATTCGTCAACGGCCTGCTCGCGCGCATCTCCGCCGAAGTTCGTCCCGAGGATGTCCGTTCCGAGGAAGTTCGCCCAGAGGACGTCGACACCGGAGAGTGATGAACCCTCCCGACATCCAAGAGATCACGATCCCCGACACGGTGGAGGAGTTGCTCGGAGGCGAAGACGAACGCCTCGACGTTCCCTGGGTCGTCATCGTGTGGAACGATCCCGTCAACACGTTTGCCTATGTCATCTTCGTGTTCCAGAAGCTCTTCGGCTACTCGCGGGCGAAGGCGAGCCGGCTGACCAACCAGGTGCATTTCGAGGGGAGAGCCGTGGTCGCGAACGGCGCGCGCGAGAAGTGCGAGGCCGATGTCGCGCGGCTCCACGCCTACGGTCTGTGGGCGACGATGCAGAAGGACGACTGAATGGCTCGGCGCACGTTCAAGCGGGCGCGAGACGGCACGCTCAAGGTTGCCCTGTACGCGCAGGAAGCGGAGCTGCTCGCAATGACGGCGCGCGACATGATGACGATCGTCGAGGAGCCTCCGGCGGGGGATGTCCGCGACCGGCTCTACCCGCGCGCCTACCTCGATCCGACCGAGGAGAAGGCGCAGGGTGAGTACGAAGCGCTCGTTCACGACGACCTCGTTCACTCGCGCCGAGCCGCGCTCGAGGCCATCGTCGACGGTCTCGACACGCCGCCGAACAGTCGGGGTGTGATCGAGATCGCGCTGCGGCCCGACGAGGAGATGCAGTGGTTGACCGCCGTGAACGACGCCCGGCTGGTGGTCGGTACGGCCCTCGGCGTCAACGAGGACGTCGACACCGACTACGAGCGCGACGATCCTCGCTTCGAATACGGCGTGCTCTACGCCTGGCTGACGCAGTTGCACTTCGAGCTCGTCACCCTGCTCCTCGACGAGATCGGCGACGCCGGTTCGGACGACATCGGAGACGGCTGAGCTCCGGTGCCGATCGGCGCCGTTCTGAAGGTCGCTCTCCGTGGCCTACCCTGGGCGACGATATGCAGCTGCCGACGTCGCCGATCGACGAGCCACGCGACCCACGAGCCGTCGCCGTCGACGTGTTCCATGCGGTGTCGCGTGCGATGCGTGGTGCCGACGACGTCGTCGGGCTCGCGGTCGTCGCACTGCTCGCGGGCGGTCATCTCCTCGTCGAGGGTGTGCCCGGCACCGGTAAGACCCTGCTGGCCAAGTCGCTGGCGAACGCCATCGGCGGCCGCTTCGGGCGGGTCCAGTGCACGCCCGACCTGCTCCCCGCCGACGTCACCGGCACGTCGGTGTACAGCCCCGCGACCGGCGAATGGGAATTCCGCACCGGGCCGGTGTTCGCGAACGTCCTCCTCGTCGACGAGGTGAACCGGGCGTCGCCGCGCACGCAGGCCGCGCTGCTCGAACCCATGGAAGAGCACCAGGTCACGATCGACGGTGTGACCCATCCTCTGCCGGTGCCGTTCTTCCTCGTTGCCACCGAGAACCCGTTCGGTCACGCTGGAACGTTTCCGCTGCCCGACAGCCAACTCGATCGATTCGCGATGGTGTGCACCATCGGGCGCCCCGGTCGCGAGGCCGAACGCCAGATCCTCGGCGGCGACGGCGGCGTCGAAGCACTGGACGACATCGAACCGGTCACGACTCCCGCGGAGCTGGCCGAGACGATGGCCGCCGTCCGCCACGTGCACTGCGCGCACACTGTCCTCGACTACGTGCTCGACGTCGCCGACGCGACGAGGAACCATCCCGGCGTCGCGCTCGGGGCCTCGCCGCGCGCGAGCCTGAGCCTGCTGCACGCGTCGCAGGCGCACGCCACCGTCGTGGGGCGCAACTTCGTGTCTCCCGACGACGTCAAGGCGGTCGCGTCCGCGTCGCTCGCGCATCGCATCGTGCTCGCGAGCGGCGTCGACGTCGCCGCCGGCGCGCGCGTGATCACCGAGATCGTCGAACGCATCGCCGCTCCGAACGGGTGAGCGCGTCCGTGACCCCGCCGGCGACGCGCGATCCCGCGGGTTGGGACGGTCGAGGGCCCGGCGCCGCGCTGCGCGGCGGCGCTCCCGTTCACCAAGGCCCGGGTGATCTCACCCTCACTTCGATCACGCTCTTCACGCTGGGCGCGTACGGTGTGGCCGCAGGGGCCGCGACGGGTCAGCAGGCGGTGGTCGCGGTCGGCGTCTTCGCGTTCACGTTGTTCGTCATCGGTATCGTCTGGCCGATCTTGGCGCTCGCTCGCGTGAGCGTCTCGGTGGTCGCGCCGACCGATGCGACCGTCGGCGATACCGTCGAGTTGCGCATCCGGATCATCGGACGCGCGTCGCGGCTCGACGTGCGCGTGCTCGATCCGCCGGGCGTCTGGTGGCGGACCGCGGTGCCGGCCGATGGCCGACTCCCGCACTCGGCGACGCGCCGGGGCGTGTTCCGATCGGTGCGGGTGCAGTTGCGGTCCTCGGCGCCGCTCGGCGTCTTCGTACGCACGCGCACGATTCGGGTCGTGTTGGCGGCTCCGATCGCGGTCGCGCCCCGGCCGAGCGTTGCGCGCGCGGTCTTGAAACCGGTGCCGGGAGAGCGCGTGTCGAGCGGGTCGCCGCTACTCGTGCGCGGCGGAGGCGACACGGTGCGTTCCGTGCGCCCCTACGCGCCGGGAGATCCGGCGCGGCTCGTGCACTGGCCGACGAGCGCCCGCCGCGGCGAGATAGTGGTGCGTGAGCACGAGCCTCCTCCGGCGCTCGGGATCGCGATCGTGGTCGACTTGCGCGGGAGTGCTCCGGAGGCGGCGGCGAGCCGGGCCGCGGGGATCGGGACCGCGACGCTCGCGACCGGTGGTGTCGTCTGGTGCGGGACCTTCGAAGACGGTGTAGCGGTCGGGGAGATGGTCACCGATGCGCGCGACCTCGGACGCCGGCTCGCTCGGGCCGCGCCCGGTCCGCCCCACGACTCGCCGGACGATTGGCCGACCGAGGTGGTGCAGGCGTGAGTGGTGCAGGCGCGAGCCGAGTCGAACCGCGCGCCCGCACCTCGAAGCGCGATCCGCGGGTCGCGCCGCCGTTTCGGATGGTCGCGGTCCCGGCCGCGCTCGCACTGGGCTCCGTCGGCGGCATCGCGGCCCAGCACGCGCACCTCCCCTGGATCGTCGGTGCGCTCGCCGGTGCGCTGGCGGCCGTGCTCGGCGTGCTCGCACTCCCGTCGATTCCGACCCGGCGGGCGACCGTCTTGCTCCTCGGTCTCGGTGGTCTCGCCGCGTTGCGGCACGCGTCGTACGCCGGAACCGATCGGAGCTGGCTGCTCGTCATCTGGGCCGCGGCGACGATGCTCACGCTGGTGCTCGTGGATCGGGCCGATGCCGAGACCGTTCCGGCACTGCCTGGTGGCGCGCCGCTCCCGGGCCGGGTCGCCGAAACCGCCCGCACCGGATCCGTGATCGCGGTGGTGGTCGTCGTGGCCGCGGTGGCATTGGTGCCGACGGTGACCGCGCGACTCGGCCGGCACGTGTGGCCCGGGCTCGATCCGAGCGTCGCGGGCGTCCTCGGCGCGCCGTCGTCATTGCAGTCGAGCGGTGAGCTCGGCTTGACGACGCGACCCCGCCTCTCGGATGCGGTCGTCTTCACGGTCGACGCGTCGCATCCGGATTTCTGGCGCGGCGAGACGTTCGACGTGTACAACGCGCATTCGGACGAGGGCTCGAGCTGGTCGAGCACTTTCCGCGGCGACCAGGGCTTCCTCGGGCACGACGGCACGAAGGTTGCCGTGCCCGCCGACCCGTTCGACCCGGGGGCGCAGAACGGCACCGACTTCCGCCAGACGTTCCACATCGATGCCGGCTACACCGACGTGGTGTTCGCCGCGCCGAGCGCGAGAGTCGTCGAGACCGACAAGCCCCTCATCCGTCTGCCGGACGGCACCCTGCGGGTCGCGGGCACATCCGGCTCGGGGTTCGGAAAGGGCGCGGTGTACACCGTCGTCAGCCGCAGCCTCCCTGTGACCGAGGCGAAGCTGCGCTCGGCCGACACGACGCCGGTTCCCGTCGCGATCAAAGCGCAATACGCGCAGTCGCCGCCGGGTACGACGACACCCCGGGTCGTCGATCTCGCGCGTACCGTCACCGCGGGCGAGACGACGACTTTCGACAAGGTGCGTGCGCTCGAGAGCTGGCTGGGGTCGAACACGAAGTACTCGCTGAACGCGCCGCTGTCGCCATCGAACGTCGACGTGGTCGACGACTTCTTGTTCCGCAGTCGCGTCGGTTGGTGTGAGCAGATCGCGAGCAGCCTGGTCGTGTTGGCGCGCAGCGCGGGCATCCCCGCCCGGCTCGTGACGGGCTTCGTCCCCGGGAGCAGGGACGCGCTCACCGGCCGGTTCGTCGTGCGCGAGCGCGATGCCCACGCCTGGGCCGAGGTCTATTTCCCAGGCATCGGTTGGCAGGGCTTCGACCCGACCGCGTCGGTTCCGCTCGCCGGCGACACGACGTCCGGCGGATCTTGGCTGGCGGACGCGCGGCGCGACGCAGTGCCGCTCGCGTTCGGCGTGGCGCTTCTCGTGCTTCTCGCCGCGGCGGCGCCTCAGATCGTTGACGCGGTCCGCCGGCGTCGGGCCCGGCGTGCGTCGTGGAGTGCCGGCGCGTTGCACCGCTTGGAACGGGCCGGGCGCAAGGCGGGCCGGGCCCGCGCGCCGGCGGAGACTCCTCGGGAGTACGCCTGCGCGCTCGCCGAACGCCTCGGCGACGATCGCCTGGCGGCGGTCGGTGACACGCTCGATGCCGCCCTGTACTCGGCGAACGGCGCGCCCGAAGTGGATCGGGCGGACGCGGACGCGGTGCTAACCTCGCTCAGACCGTGAAGGGGATCCCGTGAGGTCCCTACGGAGGAGCATGGCATGTCGCCCCATGAGGCCGGCGAACGAGACGCGCGCGACGAGCGCGGTCCAGTCGTTCCCGCTGGTGGCGTAGCTCCCGCTTCGATTGGGCCCGATCCAGTCGGGCCCGCGGTCCTGCGAACGCACGTCTTCGATGCCGCCGACCTTCGCCGCGCGTTAACGCGCATCGCGCACGAGATCGTCGAACGCAATCACGGCGCCGACGACGTCGTCCTCGTCGGCCTCTACACCCGCGGGGTCGCGCTGGCGCGGCGGCTCGCATCCGCGATCGCGTCCTTCGAGGCGGTCGAACCGATGCTGGGCGCGCTCGACGTGGCGTTCTACCGCGACGACATCGGTTTGCGCCCGGTCGCGCCGCTCGGCCCGACCGAGGTGCCCGACGTGTCCGAGAAGGTGGTCGTGCTCGTCGACGACGTGCTGTTCACGGGTCGTACCGCCCGGGCCGCACTCGACGCCTTGCTCGAGCTCGGCCGACCACGCGCGGTGCAGCTGGCGGTGCTCGTCGATCGCGGTCATCGCGAGCTCCCGTTGCGCGCGGATTACGTCGGCAAGAACCTTCCGACGCGCTCGACCGAGGACGTCCGGGTTCGGCTCACCGAGGTCGACGGCGACGACGGAGTCGACCTCTGGGGTCTGCCGGAGCGGGAGGAGCAGCAGTGAAGCACCTGCTTTCGGTCGACGACCTGGGCGGGCGAGCAGGCATCGAGTCGATGCTCGACCTGACCGACTCGTTCCTCGAGGTCACGCAACGAGACATCCCGAAGGTCCCCGCGCTGCGAGGCAAGACGGTGGTGTCGTTGTTCTACGAGAACTCCACCCGCACCCGATTGTCGTTCGAGACCGCGGCGAAGCGTCTTTCCGCAGACACGATGACGTTCTCCGTCTCCACCTCGTCGGTGAACAAGGGTGAGAGCCTGCTCGACACCGTGCAGACGATCGACGCGATGGGCGTCGACGCGATCGTCGTGCGCCACTCCGCGGCCGGCGCCCCGCACCGCGTCGCGTCGTGGAGCTCGGCGCGCGTGATCAACGCGGGCGACGGGTGTCACGAGCACCCCACGCAGGCGCTCCTCGACGCGTTCACGTTGCGGCGACATCGAGGCCCGTCGCTCGACGGATGCCGGATCGCGATCGTCGGCGACGTCCGGCACTCGCGCGTCGCGCGCAGCGATGTGATTGCCTTCCACGCGCTCGGATGCGAGCTGACGCTGGTCGGTCCACCAACGCTCATGCCCGAGCGACTCGACGGATGGCCCGTCGCCGTGACCAGCGACCTCGACGAGGTGCTGCCCGACGTCGACGTCGTGTACCTGTTGCGCATCCAGCGCGAACGCATCGGACAGGCGCTGTTCCCGTCGTTGCGCGAGTACGCGGCGCGTTGGGGCCTCAGCGCCGAGCGCGCGGCGCGCTGCAAGCCCGACACGCTCGTGATGCATCCCGGACCGATGAACCGCGGGATCGAGATCTCCGGCGAGGTCGCGGACTCGGCGCGCTCACTCGTTGCCGAACAGGTCGCGAACGGCGTCGCCGTCCGCATGGCCGTGCTGTGGTCACTGCTCGGATCCGGAGGGCCCTTTGTCTGAGGAGGAGAGGTCGAGGGACCAGATGTCTCACGGTGAGGTACTCGTTCAGGGTGGGCGGGTGCTCGACGCCGCCGGCGATCGCCTCGCCGATGTGCGCGTGGTCGACGGACTGATCGCCGAGGTCGGGGCGGGGCTGACGCCGACGCTGGGTGCGACGGTGCTCGACGCGCACGGGTGCGTGGTCGCGCCCGGGCTCGTCGACATCCAAGTGCACTTCCGGGAACCGGGTCGTGAGGACAGCGAGACGATCGAGACCGGCTCGCGCGCGGCGGCGCTCGGTGGATGCACTGCCGTCGTCTGCATGCCGAACACCGACCCGCCCATCGACGACGCCGCGGTCGTGCAATCGGTGCTCGACCGCGCCCGCGCGGTGGGCTTATGCGATGTGCACCCGGCCGGTTGCATCACCAAAGGTCGGCGCGGCGAGGAGCTTGCACCAATCGGAGAGCTCTACGACCTCGGTGTGCGGGTCTTCACCGACGACGGTGATTGCGTCGCCGACGCGCTCGTGATGCGGCACGCGTTCGAGTACGCCGCCGCACTGCCCGGCGCGGTGCTCGCGCAGCATGCCGAAGATCCCGCGCTCGTGCGCGACGGGCACATGCACGAGGGCGCGTGGTCGGCGCGGCTCGGCATTCCCGGCCGTCCCGCCGAAGCGGAGTCCACGATCGTGGCCCGCGACCTGCAGCTCGCCCGGCTGACCGGCGGCCGTTACCACGTGTTGCACCTGTCGTGCGCGGCCTCCGCCGCCCTCGTGCGCGCGGCCAAAGCCGACGGGGTGCGCGTAACGGCCGAGTGCACGCCCCAGCATCTCGTACTGACCGACGAGTCGTGCGCGCACTTCGACCCTGCGTTCAAGATGAACCCACCCTTGCGCGAACCGGCCGATGTCGACGCCCTGCGCGCCGCGCTGCTCGACGGGACGATCGACGCGATCGCAACCGACCACGCGCCACACACGGCCGAGAGCAAGGACGTGCCGTTCGAGGAAGCGCCTCCGGGCATGCTGGGCGTCGAGACCGCGCTGGCCGTCGTGCTGACAACCCTCGTCGAGCCGGGGATACTCACGCTCGCGCAAGCAGTAGGCGCCTTGTCGTGGCGCCCGGCGCGGGTCGTCGGGCTCGACGCGGCGGGTCACGGCGGACCGATCGTCGCCGGCCGCGCCGCAAACCTGTGTGTCATCGACCCCGCGCACACGTGGTCGGTTGACGCGGCGCGGCTCGCGAGCAAGTCGCGCAACTCTCCATGGGACGGATGGAAGCTCACCGGAAAGGTCCGCCACACGCTGTACCACGGCCGTCCGACCGTTCGCGACAGCGAGCCGACCAGATGAACGGTGCGCAGTTGGTGTTGGCGGACGGGGAGACGTTCGAGGGAATTGCGGTCGGGTGCCGGCCGGACGACGGGGTTGCGACCGGTGAGGTCGTCTTCAACACTGCGCTCGCGGGCTACCAGGAGATCCTCACCGATCCGTCCTACGCCGGACAGATCATCACCTTCACGTACCCGCACATCGGCAACTACGGCGTGAACGAACGCGACGACGAGGCGCGCCGGCCGCGCTGCCGGGGCGTGATCGTCCGCGATCTTGCGCGCCGGCCGTCGAGTTGGCGCGCGACCGACGATCTCGACGGCTTCTTGAAGCGGCACGAGGTCGCGGGCATCGCCGGTATCGATACGCGACGGCTGACGCGCCACATCCGTCGCGCCGGTGCGATGCCCGGGGCATTCGGAACCGCCGATCGCGCCACGCTGCTCGAGGCCGCCCGGGCCGACGGCGGTACTGACGGCTGCGACCTCGCGTCCGTCGTCACGACCCCTGAGCCGTACACGGTCGGACCGGACGATGCGGGCCTGTTCGTGGTCGCGTACGACTTCGGCATCAAGCGTTCGATCCTCGATCAGCTGGTCGGAGCCGGATGCCAGGTCGAGGTGGTTCCGGCCGCGACGTCCGGCGCTGACGTCTTGGCCCGCGCGCCCGACGGCGTGTTCCTCTCGAACGGGCCGGGCGACCCGGCCGCAGTCACCGCGGCGCGGTCGAGTGTGGAGGACCTGCTCGGCAACGTGCCGGTGTTCGGCATCTGCCTCGGGCACCAGATCATGAGCCTCGCCCTCGGCGCGCAGACCTTCAAGCTGCGGTTCGGTCACCACGGTGGCAACCACCCGGTGCAGCACCTGTCGACCGGTCGGGTCGAGATCACGAGCCAGAACCACAACTACGCGGTCGACGCGGCGACGCTCCCGACGGGAAGCGTCGTCACGCACCGGAACCTGAACGACGGCGACGTCGAAGGCGTGGGCACGGAACATCTCCGCGCGTTCAGTGTGCAATACCACCCCGAAGCCGGTCCCGGTCCTCACGACGCGCGCTATCTGTTCGAGGAGTTCACGCAACTCATGAGGGCGAGCTGACCCATGCGAGCAGTGCGCCTTCCCTGGTACGACGATCATCTCTGGTACGACGATGCCGCGTAGGGACGACCTCGAGACGATCCTGCTCATCGGGAGCGGACCGATCATCATCGGCCAGGCGTGCGAGTTCGACTACTCGGGCACGCAGGCGTGCCGGGTGCTGCGCGAAGAGGGCTACCGCGTCGTGCTCGTGAACTCCAACCCGGCGACGATCATGACCGATCCGGGGTTTGCCGACGCCACCTACATCGAACCGCTCGACGTCGCGACCTTGGCCCGGATCATCGACAAGGAACGGCCCGACGCGCTGTTGCCGACCCTCGGCGGTCAGACCGGCCTCAATTTGGCGATCGCCCTGCACGAGGCGGGCGTGCTCGACACCTACGGCGTCGAGATGATCGGTGCGAACGTCGAAGCCATCCGCACGGCCGAGGACCGTCAGCGGTTCAAGCTCGCCATGACGGAGATCGGCCTGACGGTTCCGCCATCGGGGATCGCCTACTCGATCGACGAAGCGCTGCGGGTCGGTGACGAGCTCGCCTACCCCGTCATCGTGCGCCCGGCGTTCATCCTCGGCGGCGGTGGTACGGGCATCGCGCACGACCGGCACGAGCTGAAGCGCCTCGCCGAGCGCGGGCTCGCCGCGAGCCCGATCTCCGAGATCCTGATCGAGCGCAGCATCGCCGGGTGGAAGGAATACGAGCTCGAAGTCATGCGCGATCACGCGGACAACGTCGTGGTCATCTGCTCGATCGAGAACCTCGACCCGATGGGCGTCCACACCGGCGAGTCCATCACCGTTGCGCCCGCGCAGACGCTGACCGACGTCGAGTACCAGCTCATGCGCGACGCGGCGTTCGCCTGCATCCGTCGGATCGGGGTCGAGACCGGCGGCTCGAACGTGCAGTTCGCGGTGAACCCGCAGACCGGCGAGATGGTGATCATCGAGATGAACCCGCGGGTGTCGCGCAGCTCCGCGCTCGCAAGCAAGGCCACGGGCTTCCCGATCGCGAAGATCGCCGCCAAGCTCGCCGTGGGCTACCGCCTCGACGAGATCCGCAACGACATCACCCGGGAGACGCCGGCCAGCTTCGAACCGGCGATCGACTACGTCGTCACCAAGTTCCCGCGCTGGGCGTTCGAGAAGCTCCCCGGATCGAACCCGGTGCTCGGCACGCAGATGCAGTCGGTGGGCGAGGTCATGGCGATCGGCCGCACCTTCTGCGAGTCGTTGCAGAAGGCGGTGCGATCCCTGGAGACCGGGCGTCTCGGCGTCAACTGCGATCCGGCCGAACGCGAGCTCGATGCCCTTTCCGACGAGGAGCTCGTGCTTGCGACCGCGGTTCCCACGCCCGACCGCATCTTCCAGCTCGAGGCCGCGCTTCGCCGGTTCGTGTCGATCGAGCGCCTGCAGGAGGTCACCCGGATCGACCCGTGGTTCCTCGATCAGATCCTGCAGATCGTCGAGGAGCGCGACCGGCTCGGCCGGCTCGGGCTGGACGGTGCCACGCGTGACGATTGGCGTCGCGCCAAACGGCTCGGCTTCTCCGACGGCCAGCTCGCGTACCTGTGGAACGTGGCCGAGGCCGACGTGCGCGCCCGGCGCCTCGCCGCCGGAGTGCACGTAACGTACAAGACGGTCGACACCTGCGCGGCCGAGTTCGCCGCGTACACGCCATACCACTACAGCACGTACGAGGACGAGGACGAGATCGCGCTCCTCACCAAACCCGCGGTCGTGATCCTCGGGAGTGGGCCGAATCGCATCGGTCAGGGTGTCGAGTTCGACTATTGCTGCGTGCATGCCGCGTTTGCGCTGCACGACGCCGGCTTCGAGACGGTGATGATCAACTGCAATCCCGAGACGGTCTCCACCGACTACGACACGAGCGACCGGCTGTTCTTCGAGCCGTTGACGAACGAGGACGTGCTGAACGTCTGCGAGCGGTTGCAACAGGTCGGGGAGGTTCTCGGAGTGATCGTGAGCCTGGGCGGCCAGACGCCGTTGAAGCTCGCGCACGGCCTCGAGCGCAGCGGCATTCCGGTGCTGGGCACGACGCCGGCGTCGATCGACGCCGCGGAAGACCGCGAGCAGTTCAACGCGCTGTGCGATCGCCTCGACATCCCGCAGCCCGACGGCGCGATCGCCACGAACGCCGACGATGCCGTCGCCGTTGCCAACGCCATCGGATATCCGGTGTTGGTCCGCCCGTCGTACGTGCTCGGGGGGCGGGCGATGCAGATCGTCTACGACGACACCGATGTCCGGCGCGCGATGGCCGAGCTCGCGCACACGGGTTCGCTCGGGCGCGAGGGCGGTCTTTCGGCCCAGCGACCCGCGCTCATCGACCGCTTCTTGGAAGACGCCACGGAGGTCGATGTCGACGCGGTGCGCGACCGGACCGGCGCGTGTCTCATCGGCGGTGTGATGGAGCACATCGAGGAAGCCGGCGTGCACTCCGGCGACTCCGCGTGTGCGATTCCCCCGCCCACGCTGTCGGCCGAGGTCGTGCGCACGATCGAGCAGTACACGCGCGCGTTGGCCGAGGAGCTCGCAGTCGTCGGCCTCCTCAACGTCCAGTACGCGGTGAAGGACCGGCGCGTGTACGTAATCGAGGCCAACCCGCGCGCGAGCCGTACGGTGCCGTTCGTCAGCAAGGCAACCGGCGTTCCGCTTGCCAAGGTCGCGGCGCGGGTCATGCTCGGCGCGACCCTCGACGAGCTCTCCACGGAAGGGCTGCTGCGACCGCCCGCAGCCGGCCGGCACGTCGCGGTGAAGGAAGCGGTGCTCCCGTTCAATCGCTTTCCCGAGGTCGACACGATCCTCGGTCCCGAGATGCGCTCAACCGGCGAGGTCATGGGCATCGATCGCACGTTCGGCATGGCGTTCGCGAAGAGCCAGGCCGGCGCGGGCAACAAGCTCCCCGACAAAGGCACGGTCTTCTTCTCGCTCGCCGACCGCGACAAGGACGGAGGTCTCGTCGCCGCTCGTCGGTTCTTCGGCCTCGGGTTCTCGATCGCGGCGACCGCCGGCACCGCGCGCCTGCTCGAGGAAAATGGGGTGAGGGTCGACACGATTGTGGCCAAGGTGGGCGAGGACGTCGGCGTCGACGGCGTCGATCTCATCTCGACGGGCAAAGTGGATCTCGTCGTCAACACGCCTCGGGGCCGCGGTCCCCGTACCGACGGGATGCACATCCGGCGGGCCGCGATCGTCCACGGAGTGGCCTGCGTCACGACGGTTGCGGCCGCGTTGGCCGCGGCGTCCGGCATCGAGGAGGAGGCGCAACGCGACGCCGAGGTGCGCTCCTTGCAGGAATACCACGCCGACGGCCAGCTCCGGCTCGAGGTGTGAGCCGGGGGATGGGGCCCGTGACATGAGCCGGCGTTCCCGCCCGACCGCCGTCGACCTCGCGGTCCCGCTCGGGCCCCTGCTGTTGGCCAACCCGATCGTGGCCGCATCGGGCACGTTCGGCCACGGGGCCGAGGTGGCCGCGCTCTGTGACCCCCGAGGCATCGGCGCGGTGACCACGAAGTCGGTCGCGGTGTTTGCCTGCGAGGGCAATCCGCCGCTGCGGGTCGCGGATGCACCGGGCGGCGGGATGATCAACTCGGTCGGCCTGCCGGGGCCCGGCGTCGACGCGTGGATTGCGCGCGATCTGCCCGCGCTGGAGGCGCGCGGCGCACGCGTTATCGCATCGATCTGGGGGCGTACCGTCGCCGAATTCGAAGGCGCGGCGCGCGCGCTGAAGGACGTCGCGCACCGCGTCGTCGCGCTCGAGGTGAACCTCTCGTGCCCAAACGTCGAAGCGCGTGCGCACGTGTTCGCGCACGCGCCGGAGACGACCCGTGCAGCCACGCGCGCGGTCGTCGACGCGCTCGGCGGCTCCGTGCCGGTGTTCGCCAAGCTGTCGCCGAATGTCGCCGACATCGTAGAGATCGCCGGCGCCGCGCTCGACGCGGGTGCGACCGGTCTCACGTTGGTCAACACGGTCATGGGACTCGTCGTCGACGCGTCGGCGCGCGCACCGCGGCTGGGCGCGGGTGGCGGCGGGCTGTCGGGTCCGCCGATCAAGCCGATCGCACTCCGCGCGGTGTGGGACGTGTCACGCGCGTACCCCGGAGTACCGATCATCGGCACCGGAGGTGTGAGCACTGGCGAGGATGCCGTCGAGATGTTGCTCGTCGGTGCGTCCGCGGTCGGCGTGGGGACCGCGACCTTTCTCGATCCGCGCGCGACGCTACGGATCGTCGACGAGCTCTGCGCGTGGTGTGCGCGCAACGACGTCGCGCGAGCGCGCGACTTGATCGGGGAAATGAACTGATGGTTGATCGGAGAGATGAACTGATGGACGTTCGCAACCGGCTCGCGCTCGCGCTCGACGTACCCGATCTCGATCGCGCGGAACAGCTCGCCAAGGAGGTCTCGCCGTGGTTCGGCGTCGCCAAGGTGGGTCTCGAGCTCTACTCCGCCGCCGGCCCCGAGGCGATCGCCCGCATGCGCGCACTGGATCTCGACGTGTTCGCCGACATCAAGCTGCACGACATCCCGACGACGGTCGGCCGGGCGGCGCGCGTGTTCGGCCGCCAGGGGGTGCGCTACCTGAACTTCCATGCCGCCGGGGGAGTGGAGATGTTGCGCGCCGGGGTCGAGGGTCTCGCCGAAGGCGCGCGCGACGCGGGCGAATCGCGCGCGATACCGATCGCGGTAACCGTTCTGACCAGCGATCCAGACGCGCGCGCGTTCGATGAGCGTCTCGCGCGCGCGATCGAAGCGGGTTGCGGGGGTGTTGTGTGCTCGGTCGAGGAGGTCGAGCGCGTGCATGCGCGACGACCCGACTTCCTCACGATCGTTCCCGGTGTTCGGTTCGCCGACGGCGCGCCTCACGATCAAGCACGCGTCGGTACCCCCGAACGCGTCGCCCGTGCCGGCGGGAACCTTCTGGTGATAGGACGCGCGGTCACCGGAGCCGACGATCCGCGTGCGGCTGCGCAGCGGGTAGCCGACGCCGTTGTGAACGCGCTCACGGAGAACTAGCGCGCGAACGTCGCGCGCGCAAGCCGTCGGCAAGTTGCGACCCGGCGAAGTCTCGCTATGCTGCATCGCTGCTGATTCGGAAGGCCCCAAACGTCCCGGATCGAAAGTTCGCAACACGTCGTCGCGCGGAGGAACAACATGGCGAACCCGCCCACGCTCACACCGGAGCAGCGTCAACTCGCGCTCGAGAAGGCAGGCGTTGCGCGCCGCCAGCGTGCGGAGGTGAAGGACAAGCTCAAGATCGGCTCGCTGACGCTGCGCGAGCTGTTCGATGCGGCCGAGCGCGGCGACGAGTCGGGCGACATGCTCGCCAAGCTGAAGGTCGTGAGTGTGCTCGAGTCGCTGCCGGGCGTCGGCAAGGTGCGCGCCCGTCACATCATGTCGGAGCTCGAGATCTCCGAGAGTCGGCGTTTGCGGGGGCTGGGCACGAACCAGCGCCGGGCGCTGCTCGAGAAGTTTGTCGGCTGACGCAGACGGCGCCGGTGGCGAGCGCGCCGGCACGGCGGAAGGGGGACCCGCCCGGCGGGGGGTCCTGCTCGTGCTCGCCGGCACCTCGGGTGCGGGCAAGGGGACGATCGGTGCCCGGCTCCGGGAGTCCGACCCCGAGCTGCACTGGTCGGTCTCGTGGACGACCCGGCCGCAGCGGGCCGGCGAGGTCGAGGGCGTCGATTACCACTTCGTGACGCGCGAGGACTTCGAACGGCTGCGCGACGCCGGGGGCTTCCTCGAGTGGTTCGAGGTGTACGGCGACCTGAAGGGCACCCCGTTGCATTACGTCGTCGACGAGCTGGAGGCCGGCCACGACGTCATGGTCGAGGTCGACGTGCAGGGCGCGCTCGCGGTCCAGCAGGCGCTGCCCGAGGCGCTGCTCGTGTTCGTCCGGGCGCCGAGCCGGGAGGAGCAACGGCGGCGCCTCGAGGCCCGGGGGAGCGAGACCGAGGAGTCCATCGCGCGGCGGTTGGCCCGGGCCGAGGCCGAGGAGCGGATCGGGGCCGACGCATTCGACGCAGTCGTGGTGAACGACGACGTCGAACGGGCGGTCCGGGAGGTCGCTGCTATCCTGAGAGCCCGCCGCGACCGCGCCGGCCCTCCTCACGGAGACCCTCCTCACGGAGATTGAAGGAGCCTGATGGCTGAACGCCGCCCCTCGCTCATGGAGCCTCGGATCGAGACGCTCATGAGCAAGGTCGATTCGAAGTTCACGCTGGTCACGCTCGCCGCGATGC
>JBBQGQ010000046.1:0-19944 GCA_038323195.1 Acidimicrobiia bacterium
CCATCACGCACGCGAGCTTGAACAGGCCGAGCACGCAGTAGAACGCGAGGTTCGTCACGTCGCGAGCCGTGCGGCTCGCGTACCGGTCGACGAGCTGCTTGCGCGTCGGCACCGACGCCGTCGAACCGAACGGTGAGGCGCCGGCCAACGAGGCCCGTTCGCCCGGTTCGATCCAGAGGCCGATCATCCAGCCGAGGTCGACGAGGGGATCGCCGACGGTCGACTGTTCCCAGTCGACGACCGCAATGAGCTCGACCGGCGCGCGCGGCGCGAACATCACGTTGTCGAGCTTGTAGTCGCCGTGGATGACCGTCGGTTCCTGCATCGCGGGTGTGTGTTCCTGCAACCACCGCCCCGCGGCATCGACCTCGGGGAGCGGGCGGGTCGCGTACCGCTCGAGCTGGCCGAGCCACCGAGGGACCTGCCGCTCGAGGTAGCCGTCGGGACGACCGAAGTCATCGAGCCCACCCTTACGCCAGTCGAAGGCATGTATGCCGGCGAGCGCATCGACGAGCGCGTACGCGCACGCTCTCGGTGCGTCCGAATCGGCGACGAACACCTCGGGAAGACGTTCGCGCACGACGACGCCGTCGATCGGGGCCATGAGGTAAAAGGGAACGCCGAGCACGTCGAGGTCGACGCAGCAGGCGACCGGCTCGGGGACGGGAACGTCGGCGTGCCCGAAGAACGCACGTAGCAGTCGGAACTCGCGCGCCATGTCGTGTGCAGTTGGGGACAACGGCGTGCGCGGCGGCCGGCGCAGGACGAAGACGCGGTCGCCGCGCGTGACGCGGAACACCTCGTTCGAGTGGCCGGTCGTGATCCGCTCGATGCCGACTGGAGCACCCGACGCGAGGTCGTGCGAATCCATCCATGTCGCGAGCCGTTCGGAGTCGACGAGCGCAGCCACGAATTCGAGTCTTGCACTCATCCGTACTCGGGGCCTGCTCCAAAATGCGAGTGACGCTCAGCCGAGACCGTCGGTCAGGTGTACCGGGTGATGTAGCCACGCTTGCGGAACGTACGCAGCATGGCGACCAGGAACCACATCGACAGTCCGAGCATCGCCAGCGATCCGACCGCGGCGATGGAGAGCTGAGTCCAATCACTGCCGCGATGATCGACGAGGGAACGCAGCGCGGTGAACGCGTGCGTCGTCGGTAGCGCGAGCGCCAGCGGTTGCATCAGGCTCGGCAGCGCCTTGGTCGGATAGAAGACTCCCGAGAGTGGCAGCAACACGAACATCACGCCCCACGCGAGCGCTTCTGCGCCGGTCCCGAACCGCAACACGAGCCCCATCACCAGGAGCGAGATCGCCCATCCGACCACGAGCAGGATCGCGACGATCGGGACCAAGCCGTAGCCGAGCGACCATGTGTCGAACGAGAAGAAGGCCAGCGCGCCGAGCACCATGACGCCCACGCCCATCACGAGCTTCACCATCCCGAACAGCGCCACGCCGCCGAGGTACTCGACCTCGCGCAAAGGCGTCACCATCAGGTTCAAGAGGTTGCGGGTCCAGGTCTCCTCGAGCAGGCCGGTGCTCATTGCGATCTGCGACTGGTAGATCACGTGCCAGAGCACGATCCCCGCGAGCAGGTATCCCGACGCCTTTGCAGCAGGGGTCGAGCCCGACGTTCCGACGAAGGCCGCGAGCGAGCCGAACAGCAACACGTCGACGAGCGGCCACAACGAGACGTCGAACAGCCGGTGCGGGCTGCGCACGAGCACGTAGGCGTGACGCCGCGCGATCGCGCGCATCCGCAGCCACGACTTCGCACGTCCGGTCATCGGGTTCGGCCCGGATCCTGGGGTCACGGTGGTATCGGTCATGGGTGGTCACTCTGTTGGGCACCCGCCGGCTCGTGGCTCTCGGCCAGATGGAGGAACACTCCTGCGAGATCACCCCGGCCGTACGCGGACGCGACCGTTTCGGGCGGACCGTCGGCGACGATGCGACCGTGGGAAAGGAACACGACGCGCTCGCAGACCTGTACGACGTCGCTCATGTCGTGACTCGTCATCAGCAACGCGGTGCCGTCGCGGTGGCAGAGGTCGAGCAGACCACCGCGCACGCGTTGCGCGACATCGGGATCGAGCGATGCGGTGGGCTCGTCGAGCACGAGCAAGCGCGGCCGGTGGAGGGTCGCCCGCACGATGCCGATGAGCGTGCGCTGGCCCGACGACAGCTCGGTGCCCATTGCGCCGGCCAGGTCGGCGATCCGGAACCGCTCGAGACCGGCGTCGATGAGCGGGTTCGGGTCGGCGATGCCGTAGAGCTGTCCGTACAGGCGCAGGTACTCGCGCACGCGCATCCGCTCGGTGAGCGGGAGGTACCCGGCCGCGAAGCCGACGCATTCCGCCGCCCGGCTGCGTTGGTGTGCAAGATCGAATCCGCAGATCGTCACTGCACCCGCGTCGGGCGAGACGACGCCCAGAACCATGAGCAACGTGGTGGTCTTGCCGGCACCGTTCGGACCGAGCAGCGCGACCCGCTCCCCCGCGTGCACGACGAGGTCGACACCGTCGACCGCTCGGTCGCGACGGTAATCCTTGACGAGGCCGCGGGCTTCGAGCACTACATCGGCGACCATGCTCGAACGGTACCTTCTCGGTGTGACCGAGCCGACGGTAATTGCGGTCGACTGGTCGGGCGCGCGCCGGCCCAAGGGGATCTGGATCGCCGTGGTGCAGGGCGGCGAGCTCGTCGAGAGCCGCGCCGCGTCGACGCGCGAGGAAGCCATTGCCTATGTGTGCCACTGCGCGCCAACGGTGATCGCGGGCTTCGACTTCTCGTTCGGCATGCCGGCATGGTTCGCAACCGCCCACGGCTGCACCTCGATCGACGACGTCTGGGCGCTCGCGTCACGCGACGGCGAGCGCTGGCTCGCGCCTACTCCGCCCTTCTGGCGGACCCACTGCGCCGTGCCGCGCGAACGGCGTTTCCGGATCTGTGAAGCGCGCTACCCGAGCGCGAAGTCGATCTTCCAACTCGTCGGCAACGGCCAGGTCGGCGCGGGATCGGTGCGGGGCATGCCTCTGATCGCGCACCTGCGCGCCGCCGGCATCGCGATCTGGCCTTTCGACCCTCCCGGAGATCGGACCGCCTTCGAGATCTACCCGTCCGCGCTACGGACGTTGTGTCCCGACGCCGGCCCGTTCGAGAACGACCACGAGCGCGACGCCGCGTGCTCCGCGCTCGTGATGTGGCGCCATCGCGAGACGGTCGCGGCGTTGCGCGCCGCGACCGATCCGACGACCCGCCTCGAGGGCGACATCTGGGCGCCGCTCAGTGCTTCGCCTTCAGCAACTCGATGAGCACGGGCACGACCTTGTGCACGTCGCCGACGATCCCCAGGTCGGCAACCGAGAAGATCGGCGCCTCACCGTCCTTGTTGACGGCGATGATGTTGTCGCTGTTCTTCATCCCGACCAGGTGCTGGGTCGCGCCGGAGATGCCCAACGCGATGTAGACCTTGGGCTTGACCGTCTTGCCCGTCTGGCCGACCTGCAGCGCGTACGGAACCCAGCCGGCGTCGACGATGGCGCGCGAAGCACCCCACGCACCCTTGAGCAACTTGGCGAGCTCCTCGACCAGCGGCGGGTAGTTCTCGGCCGCACCGATGCCCCGACCGCCCGAGACCACGATCGGCGCCTCTTCGAGCTTGGGCCCCTGCTGCTCCTCGACGTGACGAGCCAGCACCTTCGCTTCGGCCGCGCGGCCGGCGTCGGCGGCGGCGACGTTCGCGACCTCGGCCGCACCGCCGCCGGACTCCTCGGCCGCGAACGACTTCGGCCGGATCGCGATCAAAGCCGGACCGTCGCCGGTGAGCTTCACGTCGACCAATGTCACGCCGCCGAAGATCGCGGTACCGAAGATCAGTGCGCCGCCGTCGGCCGCAAGGGACATGCCGTTGGTGAGCACCGGCTTGTCGAGCTTGACCGAGACTCGTCCCAACGCGTCACGCCCGTCATAGGTCTGCGCGAACAAGACGACGTCGGGACTGTCGGTGCCCGCGAGCGCGGCGATCCCGGCCGCCGCGACCTGACCCGGCAAGCCGTCGCCGGGATCGATCACGTGCAGCTTCGTCGCCCCGTACGCGCCGACCGTCGCCGCGATCGCGCCCGTGTCGCCCGAGCCGGAATAGATCGCCTCGACCGAAGAGCCGATCTCGCGCGCTTTCGTGAGCAACTCGAGCGTCGCGGTCGTGACCTTGTCGTCCACCGCTTCGGCAAACACCCAAACCTTCACGTCAGACCACCTTCAGCTGCTCGAGGAACGCGACGACCTTCTCCGCGCCCGTGCCGTCGTCTTCGAACTTCTCACCGGCTTGGCGCGCGGGCGCCTGCTCGACATTGATGATCTCTTGGCGCGCGCCGGCCCAACCGACCTGCGACGCATCCAGGCCGAGGTCGGCCACGGTCACCTTGTCGACCGGCTTGTTCTTGGCCGCCATGATCCCCTTGAACGACGGGTAGCGGGGCTCGACCACACCGGCGGTGACGCTGACGATCGCGGGCAACGAGGCTTCGACCTCGTCGTAGCCGGCTTCGGTCTGGCGTTGCACCTTGACCTTGCCGTCGGCGATCTCGACGTGCTTCGAGAAGGTCAGCGCGGGCCAGCCGAGCACCTCGGCGACCTGCGCGGGCACGGTGCCGGTGTAGCCGTCGGACGACTCCGTCGCCGCGAGCACGAGGTCGATGTCGCCGGCGCGCTCGACGCTCTTCGCCAGCACCTTGGCGGTCGCCAGCGCGTCCGACCCGGCGAGCGCGGGGTCGGACACCAGGATCGCCTTGGCCGCGCCCATCGCGAGCGCGGTACGCAGGCCCGACACCTCGTCGTTCGGCGCGATCGAGATGAGTGTGACCTCACCGCCGCCGGCGGCGTCGACGAGCTGCAGCGCCATCTCGACGCCGTAGCTGTCGGATTCGTCGAGAATGAGCTTGCCACTGCGATCGAGCGTGTGGTCGGCCGACAGCGATCCCGGCACCGCCGGGTCGGGAATCTGCTTGACGCAGACGGCGACGTTCATACGACTCCTGTTCGTGGGCGCGAGTCGGCGCACGGCGCCGGTACGAGGAACCTCGATTCTGCCAATCCCCCCGCCACCCCGTCGAAACGTGCAACATCTGCTCACCCCCGAGCGTCAATGGACCGGGCGGAACCGAAGGACGGGGAACGGATTGGCCGCGGCAATCGAATTGGACGACGTGCGGGTTACCTACCGGACCCGGCGGGGTCGGGTGGCAGCGCTCGCCGGCCTCGACCTCTGCGTCCCCGAGGGCGGGGTCTTCGGCTTTCTCGGCGCGAACGGAGCCGGCAAGACGACCGCGATCCGGGCCGCGGTCGGACTGTTGCGCGGCGCGCGAGGTCACGTTCGAATGCTCGGCGCCGAGATCCCGCACGATCTCCCGTCGACGATCGACCGCGTCGGCGCGCTCGTCGAGCAGCCGTCGTTCTTCCCGAATTTCTCGGGCCGGCGCAACCTCGAGCTCCTCGGCCGGACGCGCGGGATCGGCGCGCCGCGGGTCGCCGCCGTGCTCGACCAGGTCGGACTCGGCGCCCGGGCCGACAGCCGCTTCGCGACCTACTCCCTGGGCATGAAGCAGCGGCTCGGGATCGCGGCCGCGCTGCTGAAGGATCCCGATCTGCTCATCCTCGACGAACCGGCGAACGGCCTCGACCCGACCGGCATCCTCGAGGTGCGCACGCTGATGCGCGCGGTCGCGGCCGAGGGCCGCACCGTCTTCGTATCGAGCCACATCCTCTCGGAGGTCGAGCACGCGTGCGACCGGGTCGCGATCGTCGCGCACGGCAAGTGCATCGCCAGCGGCCGCGTCAGCGAGCTGCTGCAAGGCACAAACGCGCGCTATCGCGTGCGCGTCGACGATCTTCGGGCGCGCGGCGTGCTGACCGCGCGCGGTTGGGTTGTGTCGCCCGACGCCGACGGCACGTTCCTCGTCGACGTCGATCCGAGCCGGAGCCACGAGGTGACGAGCACGCTCGCCGGCGCCGGCATCTACCTGTCCGAGCTGTCACCGGTCGCCCGTTCGCTGGAGGACGTCTTCCTGGAGCTCACCGAGGAGGGGTCATGAGGCAGCTCGACACCGAGCTCCGACGCTTCTTCGCGCGGCGGATCGTGCGCGGCACGTTCCTCCTCGCGGTGCTGCTCGTCGTGCTCGTCGTGACGATCACGACGGCCAAGGGCCACCCGGGCCACGAGTACTCGCTCGACCCGCAAACGGGCCAGGTCACCGACGCGGCAACGGGTCAGGTCATCGGCAACGAGGGGTCAGGTCGGATCCCGTCCTCGTTCGGCGGAACCGACGAGAACGGTCGCATCCTCATCGGGGAGTCGGACACGCGGACGAACATCGGCAAGGACCTCGGGGACGCGCTCGAAGGCACGGGTGTGGCGCTGCTGTTCGTCTCGTTCGTACTCGGAGCGTCGTTCGTGGGCGCCGAGTTCAACGTCGGTTCGCTGACGACGCAGCTGCTGTTCGAGCCACGGCGCTGGCGCGTGCACCTCGCCAAGTCGGCCGCGGTCGCGCTCGGCACCGCCGCGCTGGCCTTCGCGGTGCTGCTGATCGTCGCGCTCGCGATGTACATCGGCAGTGAGCTGAACGGCGTCGTGCACGGACTCGACGGCCCGTTCTTCGCGCACCGCGCCGCGCAGGCGCTGCGCGTCGCGGCGGTCATCGGCGTCGGCGCGATGCTGGCCTACAGCGTGACCCTGATCGCGCGACGGACGAGCGCGGGCATCATCGCCTTCATCCTGCAATTCGTGCTGCTCAACCTGATCAACCCGAACAAGGGAACGTTCGCGCCCATCTCCCACTACGCGCCCATCCGGGGCCTGGTCGCGACGCTCATCCGGCACACCAGTGCGGAGAACGTTCAGGACCGCGCCATCCACACGATTGCCGGCGGCGTGACCCTGACGGCGGTGTGGGTCGTGATCATCGTCGGCGGGGTCGGGATCCTGTTCGCGCGGTCCGAAGTGCGCTGAATCCCACCGGGACCGGTACCGTCGGCACCGATGGCCGAACCCGTCGACGTCGTCGTAGTGGGAGCCGGACCCGCCGGAACCGCGGCTGCGATCGCGGCGCGGTCGCGCGGCCTGAGTGTGGTGTGCGTCGACAAAGCACGTTTCCCGCGCGACAAGACGTGCGGCGACGGGCTCACCGCCAACGCGCTGCGGCTCCTGGAGAAGTTGGGCCTCTCGGCCGCCGACCTCGACGCGACGGAACCCGCGTTCGTGCGGGAGACCGTGTTGGTCTCGCCCAGCGGACTCCGCTCGCGGCTCCCCCTGCCGACCGACGGCGCGTACGCGGCGGTCGTGAGTCGTCGGTTGCTCGATGCCGCGCTCGTCGCGCACGCTCGCCGTCGTGGCGTCGACATCCGCGAGGGCGTCGCGATCGAAGGCCTGAAGCAGGACGCGGACGCTGTGGCGTTGACGCTTGCCGACGGCGCGGTGCTCGATGCCGCGCACGTGATCGCGGCCGACGGCCATTGGTCAACCGTCCGGCGCGCGCTGGAGCCCGACGCGCCGCGCGACCTCGGCGAATGGCACGCGGCCCGGCAGTACTTCGAACACGTGGCCGACGAACGCCTCTGGGTGCTCTTCGAGCGCGATCTCCTTCCCGGCTACGCGTGGGTCTTCCCTCTGCCGGGCGGGCGGGCGAACGTCGGCTACGGCGTGCTGCGCTCCGACGGCCGCAGCGGTCGCGAGCTCAAGGATCTGTGGCCCGACCTGTTGGCGCGGCCGGTGATGCGCGAGGTGCTCGGACCGCGCGCGCGGCCGTGTGAAGCGGTTCGAGCGTGGCCGATCCCGGCGCGCTACGACCCGGCCCGACTCGCGCACGGCCGTGTGCTCTTCGCCGGTGACGCCGCCGCAGTCGTCGACCCGATGACCGGCGAGGGCATCGCCCAGGCGATCGAGACGGGCATGCTCGCGGCCGAGGCGATCGCGACCGGGATCGACTATCGCCGGCTCGTGCACCGCGCATTGGGTCGCGACCTTCGCTTCGCGAATCTCCTGCAAGCGATCTTGCGCCGGCCGCTCGGCGCGCGGGCCGCGATCGGCGTCGCCGACCTCACACCTTGGACGCGGCGCCACTTCGCGCGGTGGATGTGGGAGGACTATCCCCGAGCGCTCCTCGCCACGCCCGACCGCTGGCGCCGCGGTGTGTTCACGGCCCCGGGCGCCGCGTTCACCACTCCGGACACTGGCACGACGACAGTGGCATGACATGATGGCGAGATGGCCGACGGAAAAGCAGAAATCTCGATCGATCGCAGCGCCGACGAAGTATGGAAGTTGGTGCGCGAGTTCGGCGGGCTCGACGAGTGGATGCCCGGCGTCGAATCGTGCACCGTCGACGGCGACGTCCGCACGATCGGGATGATGGGCATCGAGGTGAAGGAGCAATTGCGTGCGATCGACGACGACACGCGCCGCATCTCGTACTCCGTCGTCGAATCGCCGATGGCCAACCTCGAGTCGCACCTCGCGACGATCGCGGTCGACCCCGAAGGCAGCGGCTCACACGTCACGTGGTCGGTCGCCGTCGTTCCCGACGAGCTGCTCGCCCTCTTCGTGCCGATCTACGAGGGTTCGGTCGCCGGGCTGAAGAAGCAGATCGAAGGCTAGACCGGCGTCGGAACGGTCGGGCCTCCGGGCTCGACCAGGATCTTCACGTGCTCTTCGGGATGGCCGAGCGCGTCGAACGCAGCCGGCACTCCGTCGACGCCGCACGTGCCTGTGATCATCGGGGTGACGTCGATCTCGCCTTCTGCGATCGCGCGCAGCGTGTCACCGAACTCGAACGGGTCGTACGCGAACGAGAACACGATCGTCAGCTGCTTCGTCTGAGCGACGAGCGGGCGCACGGAATCGGGTTGCATGCACGATCCGACGATGCACACGCGTCCCATCGCCGGCGCGGCTTTGATCACCGCGTCGAGGGTGCCCGGGACGCCGATCGCGTCGAACACGACCGGCGTGCGCCGGCCGTCGGCCGCGGTCCACGCGTCGATCGGGTCGTCGCGGGCAGGATCGACCGCGATGCTGGCGCCCATGGCCAGCGCGACCGCACGCCGGCGTGGTGAGAAATCGGAGACGACGATCGTCTCGACCCCCAGCCGGCGCAGCTCGGCCACAACCGCGAGACCCACCGGTCCGGCGCCGAGCACCACCGCGGCCTCCGCAGGTGTGATCGCGACGCGCGCGACCGCGTGGCGACCGACGGCCATGGGCTCGGTCAGTGCGGCGCGTCGATGGTCGAGGCCGTTCGGGATCTTCATGCATATCGCCGCGGTCAGGCGCATGCGGTCCGCGTAGGCACCGTTGTAGGCGTTCGAATACGCGCCGACCGGCTCCATCCCGGCCGGCGTCAGCGCGATCGGCAAGGAAGTGACGAGATCGCCCGGTTGTACCGGCGAACCTTCGGTGTGCGGACCGAGCTCCAACACCTCACCGGTGAACTCGTGACCCATGATGAAGTCGCGCGCCGGATCGAACGTCATGGGCGCGCCGAGCTCGCGGGCGATGGCCACGAGCTCGTCGGCGTACTGCAATGCGTGCAAGTCGGACCCGCATATTCCGCACGCCCTGACCGCTACCAACGCGTCGCCCGGACCGAGCACGGGTTCGGCGACGTCTTCCACAACGAGGACACCACGTCGGGCAACGGCGGCACGCACGGCGGCGAGACTACCGAGACGGTCCGCCGTGCCTTGACCGACTGGTCAAGACCGCACGACACTGCCCGCATGGCCATCGACTTCAGCCTCTCGCCCGAGCTCGAACAGATCCGCAACCTCGACCGGGCGATCCAGGTGCACGGCGCGCTCGGCTATTCCAAGGACACGTCACTCGCCGACATGTTCCTGCACGCCCGTTGGGCGCGCTTCGCCGACGGCGCCGACGAGATCCACCTCATGTGCACCGCCGAACGAGCAATATCGGCGTTCCGCGACAACGGCAGCACCGCGGCCGCGACGGGCAATCTCCCGCTGTGACGCGGTACCGATAAGTGGGTTGGGAACCGGAGCTCGCGGAGCTGGCGCGGCGCAACGATCTCGCGCGACGCATGGGGGGCGCGGAGAAGGTCGCGCGCCACCGCGCGCAGGGGAAGCTCACGGTTCGGGAGCGGATCGACGCGCTGCTCGACGCCGGGACCTTCCACGAGATCGGTGCGCTTACCGGACGCGCGACCTACGACGACGACGGCAACCTCGTCGACGTGACGCCCGCGAACTTCGTCATGGGACGTGGTCGTGTCGACGGGCGGCCTGTGGTTGTCGGCGGCGACGACTTCACTGTGCGCGGGGGCGCAGCCGACGCGTCGATCTTCCAGAAGCAGGTATACGCCGAACGTATGGCGCACGACCTGCGGATGCCGATCGTGCGGTTGGTCGACGGATCGGGCGGCGGCGGCTCGGTGAAGTCGCTCGAGACCGAACGGCGATCGTTCGTACCGTTCAATCCGGGCTGGGAGCACGTCGTCGCGAACCTGGCGACGGTACCCGTGGTCTCGTGTTGTCTCGGTTCCGTCGCCGGCCTCGGCGCGGCCCGCGTCGTCACCAGCCACTACAGCCTGATGGTAAAGGGAACCTCGCAGCTGTTCGTCGCCGGGCCGCCCGTCGTCGCGCGCCTCGGAGAGGACGTCGACAAGGAGACCCTCGGCGGGAGCGCGATCCACACGCGCAACGGAGCGGTGGACGACGAGGTCGCGACGGAAGCCGAGGCGTTCGCGCGCGTCCGCCGCTTTCTCTCCTACCTTCCGTCGTCGGTCGACGAGCTCCCGCCCCGCGTCCCGAACGTCGACGACGATCCGCGGCGCCGCGACGAGTCGCTCTTGCACGCCATCCCCCGCGACCGGCGCAAGGTCTACAAGGTCCGCGCGGTCATCGAGACGATCGTCGACCACGGCTCGTGGCTCGAGCTCGGACGCTTCAACGGACGCAGCGCGGTTACCGGGCTCGCGCGCCTCGACGGCCACGCAGTGGCGGTCCTGGCGAACGATCCGTACTTCTACGCCGGCGGCTGGACCGCGGCCGCGTCGGAGAAGGTCACGCGCTTCGTCGATCGCCGACACGTTCCATCTTCCCGTCGTACACCTCGTCGACAATCCCGGCTTCGTAATCGGCACCGACGCCGAGAAGGCGGCCACGATCCGTTACGGCGCGCGTGCGCTGGCCGCGATCTACCAGACAACGACGCCCTGGTGCTCGGTGATCGTGCGCAAGGTGTACGGCGTCGCGGGCGCCGCGCACCAGGACGCGTCGCGTCTGTCGTACCGGTTCGCGTGGCCGTCGGGGAACTGGGGCAGCCTTCCGCTCGAGGGTGGCATCGAAGCCGCGTACAAGGCGCAGCTCGAAGCGGCGGCCGATCCCGACGCGCTCCGAGCCGAGATCGAGCAGCGGCTCGTGGCACGACAGTCGCCGTTCAAGACGGCCGAGGCGTTCCTCGTCGAGGAGATCATCGACCCGCGCGACACGCGGATGCTGCTGTGCGAGTTCGCCGAGCTCGCGGCTCGTATCTCGAGAAGCGGACCAACCTCGTACGGTCTGCGCCCCTGATTCGGACCCCGCCCGTCGTAGACTCCCCTGCATGGCGACCACCTTTTGGCCGACCGCCGACCACTGGTCGTGCGAGATCCCACTCGATACTGCCCACCCGCGGCTCGACGCGCTCGGCGCACACGGGTTCGTGCGGTTGACCGACTTTCCGTTTGAGGTTCCCGCGCACGAATACCTCGACCTGGAGTACATGGACTGGAAGAGCGGCGGCGACACCAACTTCGCTCCCATCGCCACCGCCGACGGCGAGCTCGATTGCCGCGGGTTTTGGAGCGCGGGTGACGAACGTCCCGACAAAGGCGCGCGTTTCACGAGCAACGCATCGAAATGCCCGACGATCAAGCAGTATGTCGAGAGCGTCGGCGCCGACTTCGGCCGCGTCCGCACGATCAAGCTCGAGCCGCAGGGGCACGACCTCGCGATGCGCAGCTTCCATCGCGACGACAACAACCGTTTCAATCCACCGACCGACGGCTGGGTCGTACGCATGTGGCTCGAGCTCACCGACAATCCGACGAGCTACATGGTCTTGATGGACACCGGCGCCGACGGTCTTCCCGATCCGGCGACCGAGGCGCGTGTTCCGCTGCACAAAGGCGCGCGCGTCCTGATCGACACGCAGCGACTATGGCATGTCGTCGTGCACAACGGCACGGCGCCGCGCTACGCGCTGATCACGAGCTACGAGAGCGGTCCCGCGCTCGAGGCGTGGATCACGTCACAGCTTCCCTAGCGCGCGCTCGCTCGCTCGTGGTACCCGCGCCAAGTTGACCGTCCGGTCAAGTCGCGGGTCGAATGGGGAGATGCGCTTCGGACTGTTCATGGCCCCGTTCCACCCGACGGGACAGAACCCGACCCTCGCGCTGGAACGCGACCTCGAGCTGATCGAGCACCTCGACCGCATTGGCTTCCACGAGGTGTGGATCGGCGAGCACCATTCGGGTGGCTACGAGATCATCTCGTCGCCCGAGGTGTTCATCGCGGCCGCAGCGGCGCGCACGAAGTACATCCGGCTGGGCAGCGGCGTGAACTCGCTTCCCTACCACCATCCGCTGATGCTCGCCGATCGCTTCGTGCTGCTCGACCACCTCACGCGTGGTCGCGCCATGCTCGGCTGTGGGCCGGGGCAGCTCACGTCCGACGCGCACATGCTCGGCATCCCCGCCGACTTGCAACGCCCGCGCATGGACGAGGCGCTCGACGTGATCATGGCGCTCCTCCGGGGCGAGACGGTGACGAAGCACACCGACTGGTTCACGTTGCAGGACGCCCGGCTCCAGCTGAAGCCGGACAGCGAACCGAACCTCGAGGTCGCGATCGCGGCGTCGATCTCTCCGACCGGCGCCAAGGCCGCGGGCAAGTACGGCGCGGGACTGCTTTCGATCGCGGCGACGACGAAGCAGGGGTTCGACGCGATCGGCACGCACTGGCAGACGTGGAACGAGGTGGCTGCGCAGCACGGTCACACCGCAGAACGGTCCAAGTGGCGACTCGTCGGGCCGATGCATCTCTCCGAGACGAAGGAGCAAGCGCGCGCCGACGTCGCGTACGGCATCGTGCCGTTCTCGAAGTACTTCACGCACGTGCTGCCGGCTGGTCCGACGCGCGGTGACACTCCGGAGGAGATCATCGCCAACGTCGACGAGGACGGCTTCGCGGTCATCGGCACTCCCGACGACGCGATCGCGAAGATCGAGTCACTCGTCGACGAGTCGGGCGGCTTCGGCACGTTCTTGCTCTTCGGGCACGACTGGGCGAGCCCGGCCGCGACGAAGCACAGCTTCGAGTTGTTCGCGCAGTACGTGATGCCGCACTTCACCGGCCAGCTCGAACGGCCGCAGGCGTCGTGCGACTGGGTCACAGGCAGCGGCGGCGAGTTCGTGAATCGTGCGGCAAACGCGATCATGAAAGCCATCGCCGATCACGCGGCCGAGCAGCAGGCGACCAGCTGACGACGTGACCCCTCCTACGGCCCACGATTTCGACGCGGCCGGGATCCGGCTTGTCGTCCACGACTGGGGCGGAGCCGGCGCGCCCGTCCTGCTCGCACACCCGACCGGCTTCCACGGCCGCGTGTGGGAACCGGTTGCGAAGCGATTGGTCACGAGCGGCCGCCACGTATGGTCATTCGACTTCCGCGGTCACGGCGACAGCGACGCGCCCGACATCGATTACTCGTGGCACGGCTTCGCCGACGACGTGCTCGCGGTCGCCGAGCACCTACGTCTCGCCGGTGACCCGATGCTCGTCGCGTGCGGTCACTCCAAGGGCGGCGCGGCGTTGATCCTCGGTGAGGAGAAGCGTCCGGGGACGTTCCCGCGGATCTGGGCGTACGAGCCGATCATCTTCGCCGCCGACCATCCACTCCCTCCGCAGGAGGACTTCTTCTTGGCGCGCGCCGCCCGCAAACGACGCAATCAGTGGCGTTCCATCGACGAGGCGTTCGCCGCGTACGCGTCGAAGCCGCCACTCGACGTCATGACCGAGGAATCGTTGCGCGCCTACGTCGAGTACGGCCTGCGCGAGCACGAGGGGATGTTCGAGCTGAAATGCCGGCCCGAGGTCGAGGCGCGCGTGTACGCGATGGGACCGAACCACGGCGCGTTCGCGCGGCTGGGAGAGATCGATGCCGACGTGCGGGTCGTCTGCGGCGAGACATCGACCGACATCGGCCCTCCGCTCGCGTCGAAGATCGCCGAGCGCATCCCCCACGGCACCCTCGAGGTGATGGCCGGGCTCGGCCATTTCGGCCCGCAACAGGACCCCGACGCATGTGTCGCGTCGATCCTGCGCTTCGCCGTCGAGTCCGGCTAAGCCGACTTCAGGCTAAGCCGACTTCAAATCGTCGATCACACGCGTCCAACGCTCGGGATCGCTCCGGTACGGCGCGTAGAACGAGCAGCGATCGACGATGCCGCCGTAGCGGCGCTTGAGCTCGGCGCCCACGCCTTCGGGATCGGCCACGACTGCGAACGTCTGCAGGATCTCGTCGTCGATGAGCTCGCCCATCTCGACCCAGCGGCCCTGCTTCGACAGCGCGTTCAGCTCGGGCTGCAGATCGCCCCAACCGTGCAGCTCGAGGACGCCGCGGTACGCGGGGGTCGATCCGTAGAACGCGATCTGCTGCTTCACGCCCAGGGCCGCGGTCGCGAGCTCTTCGTCGTTCGAGCCGGTGACGACGAAGAGCGGACCGGAGACCTGGAACGACGAACGGTCGCGACCCGCGGCCTGCAAGCCTCGCTCGACGGCCGGCATCGTCACCTCTTTGACGTAACGCTCGGTGGTGAAGCCGTGGATGATGATGCCGTCCGCGACCTCCCCCGCGACCTCGCTCATCTTCGCGCCCACCGCGGCAAGGAACACCTTGGGCGCACCGAACGGGTTCGGTGTCGGCGCGAAGAACGGCGTCATCAGGGTGTGGCGATAGAACTCACCTTCGAAATCGAGCCGCGTCTGGTCGTTCCACGCGGTCCAGATCGACTGCAAGGCGAGGATGTACTCGCGCATGCGCCGGGCCGGGTGCGACCACGGCATCGAGAATCGCTTCTCGATGTGCGGCTTGATCTGTGAGCCCAGGCCGAGCACGAAGCGGCCCTTCGACATCTGCTGGAGGTCGTTGGCGGTGTACGCCAGCACCATCGGCGTCCGGGCGAACGCGACGGCGATGCCGGTCGCGAGCTCGATGCGCTCGGTGTGCTCGGCCGCGAGCGCGATCGGCAGGAAGGCGTCGTGGCCGGTCTCGGCAGTCAGCAGGCCGTCGTATCCGAGCGCCTCGAGCTCTCGGGCGCGAGGCCCGATATCGCTCAACGACGGCGCCATGACTCCGGTGTCGACCTTCACTTCGGAAACCTCTGGCACCTCAGGTACCTCTCGGGCATGGCCCGGAACCTAGCGGTCCGCAGTTGGCGGCACACCCCGGCGGTATCGTCGGTACATGACGGCGGAGGACACCAAGGATGCGGCACGCGAGCTCGCTCACCCCGTGCCGGTGTCGCTGTCGCCGAGCTCGATGGGCACGTTCACGAGCTGCCCGTTGGCATTCCGGTTCGGGTACATCGAGCGGCTCCCCGAGCCGCCGTCTGCGCCGGCGAGCAAGGGAACCCTCGTCCACCTGGCCCTGCAGCACCTCATGTGGCGTCCGCCTGAGGAGCGGACGCTCGCGACCGCGCTCTCCGACCTCGCCCGAGCCGAGTCCGAGGTTGCCGCCCATCCCGATTTCGCCCAGCTCGAGCTCACCGACGAGGAGCGAGCCTCGTTCCACGCCGACGCCGAGATGCTGGTGCGACGCTACTTCGAGATGGAAGACCCGCGCGACGTGACGGTGCTCGGTGTCGAGCTGCGCGTCAGCGCGGTCACCAGCGGCGGCGTGACGATCCGCGGCATCATCGACCGGTTGGAGCTCGACGAGAACGGCGAGCTGGTCGTCACTGATTACAAGACGGGCTCGGCTCCGAGCGAGGGTTGGGAACAGAAGAGCTTGGCCGGCGTGCACGTGTACTCGCTGCTGTGTGAGCGCATGTTCGGGCGCCGGCCGTCGCGCGTGCAGTTGCTGTACCTGTCGAAGCCCGAACGCATCATCACCGCCCCCTCCGACCAGAGTCTGCGCGGCGTCGACGTGAAGACCAACGCGGTGATGCAGGCCGTGCGCCAAGCGTGCAAACGTGACGACTTCCGGCCGCGCACCTCGGCGCTGTGCAACTACTGCACGTTCCAGGAGTTCTGTCCCGAGTTCGACGGGCAGCCCGAGCTCGCACGGCCGACGCTGCTCGCCCGTCAGGCCGAACGCGAAGGCCGCCCGCAGCTGCCGCTCGTCTTTGCATGACGCCGGCCGGGCGCTTCGCCGCGTTCGACGCGGCAGTCGATCGCCGGGTCGACGCCATCCGCAGCCCCACCGTCGATGCGGTCGCGTACCGCTTGTCGAGCGCGGCCGATCACAGTCTCCTGTGGCACGCGTGCGCAGCCGCGCAGGCGCTCGCACACGGGGGCGACTTCGCGCGAGCCGCGCGCGTGTCGCTCGCGCTCGGCGCAGAATCGGCGCTGACGAACGGCGCGGTGAAGACGCTGTTCGGGCGGATGCGACCGGCCGAGTACACCGACCTCGCGTTCCACCACGGCTTGCGGCGCCCGATCACCAGTTCGTTCCCTTCGGGCCACGCGACCGCCGCCTTTTGTGCCGCAACCCTGCTCGGAGGTGGTCCCGGCTGGTACACCGCGGCAACGGTGGTGGCGGCGACCCGCGTGTACGTGCGGCTGCACCACGCGTCCGACGTCGTGGCCGGTGCCGCCCTCGGCCTTGCCCTCGGGCTGGTCATGCGGCCCCTGGTGACCGGCCGTTCGTGATCGAGGGAATCGTTCGTGATCGAGGGAATGACGACCGTACCGTTGCAGTTGGCACTCAAAGGTCGTTACCCGAGGGAGGGCCCGTGGCTCGTCAGTTCGCAGTGACATTCGATTACCGCTGCCCCTTCGCCCGGAACGGCCACGAGTCCGTCATCGCCGGGCTACGCGCCGGCCGCGACTGGGACGTCACGTTCTTGCCGTTCTCCCTCGACCAGGTGCATGTCGAAGAGGGCGAGGCGCCCGTATGGGAGCGCGGTCCGGGCGAACGCGGCACCGGCGTGACCGCGCTGTGCTGGGGCATTGCCGTTCGCGACGAGTTCCCCGACAAGTTCCTCGACTTTCACCTCGCCGTGTTCTCCGCTCGCCACGAGCAGGGCGCGAAGATCGCCAAGGACGAGGTGCTCGCCGAGATCGCGACGTCGGTCGGCCTCGACGCCGACGCGGTCGCCGCGGAAGTGGCATCGGGCCGGCCGTTGAAGACGCTCGGCCAGTCGCACAGCGAAGCTGTGAAGAACCACGCGATCTTTGGCGTTCCCACGTTCGTCGTCGACGACAACGCCGTGTTCGTGCGCTTGATGGAGCGCGGACGGCCGGACGACATCGACCGTGTGCTCGATCTGCTCGAGTGGCCGGAGCTCAACGAGTTCAAGCACACCTCCGTCCCGAGGTAGAGCGCACTCGGGTGCGCCGGCTCGTCGCCCACCGCAGGCCGGCGTAAGCGACCGCAGCAGCCGGTCGCGTTGTCGGGACACGGGTGCCATGTCAGCGCGCTGTTGATCGAGAAGAAGTGCTTGCGTTCTTCTGGCTCCCGATATATCTTGATCTCAAGATATTGGATCCCAAGGTAAAGGAGCGACATGGCAAAGGCATTGAGCATCGTGAAGCACTCGGTGAGCGACTACGCCGCGTGGCGCACCGTCTACGAAGAGGTTCAGCCGCTGCGCGACAAGCACGGGGTGAGCGCCGCCGATGTCCTTCAGGACCCGGCCGACCCGAACAACGTCACCGTGTTGCACTGGTTCCCGTCTGCCGGACAGGCCCAAGCGTTCGTGGCCGACCCCGGTCTGAAGGACGCAATGCAGCGCTCGGGCGTAACCGCCGCGCCCCGCATCGAGATCGTCGTCGAGGCCTAGACCCTGTCTCCTCGCCGGCCTCCCGAGGCCACCGCATTCGAACGCGAGTTCCCGGGCGCACGATGGCTCACCAGCCGCTGCGCCCGGGAACTCGAGGTCGTCGGCAATCTGGTCGAAGGCGCAGTCGGTGCCGTCTGTCGTAGGCATGGTCTCTCGCACGCCGCGTTGAACGCCCTCGCGGTGATCGAAGGCGAAGGCCAGCCCATGCTCACGGGCGAAGTCGCGGCCCGCATGCACATTACGAGCGGGACGGTCACTTCCCTGCTCGACAACCTCGAACGCAAGGAGTACGTCGTTCGCAGCGCCGATGCCGATGACCGTCGCCGCGTGCTCGTCGACATCACCCCAGCCGCGCAAGTGGTCCTCGACGGAGTCTTGCCCGCAATCCAGCAAGTCTCACGCCAAATCATCGACGGCATCGGCGTCCAACGCCAACAGGCGCTCCTCGAGATCCTCGACGACATCCGCCACGCCGTCGCCGAACTCCCGGACGATCTACCCCCACCACAACCACGACAAAGACCCAACCGCTTGACCCGCTAGATCACCGACACGAACCACCGACGGAACTTCCGTGCTCTGTCGACGCGCGACAACCGATGGCCCGTCGGCCCACCTCGTCGCTCTCGCGTCACCGACAACCGTTTACCGTTTACGCCATGACTGCGGCGATCTGCTCGTCGGCGCCTTTTCGCTCTGGGTACATTGCCTGACGCTCGGGTGCGGCGGTTCGCCCTCGCACAATCGTCCCAGAGCGGGCATTATGCGTGCGTGGCGACTGATGACATCTTGGGTATTGCCGCCTGCGTTCGCCGCTTCCCCGGCACGCTCGCGCTGGTCGCAGTCGCGGCGCTGACAACGAGTTGTAGCAGCGGATCGTCGCATAGCGCAGTAGCGCCGAGCCGAACCACCGTGATCGCAACGACCCCCCCCCGTGACGACGCCATCAAGCCGGGGGTACTTCCAAGTAGCAGAGGTCGTTGGCCGAACATCAGCGAGCCCTCGATGCCACACGCTGCCAACGACGCTCGCTTGCCTAAGGCTCGGGACGTCGATCGGTGGTTCCTCGGACCTTGTTGACGTCGAAGCACCGTCCACGAACGCGGCGGGTGAGTGGGTCGTCCCGATCCGAATCGATCAGAAGTTGGCGGATCGGATGAACCACTACCTCAACACGCAGTTGGCACTGATCGTTGACCGAGATGTCCCGGTGATCGTGATGTTGACGCAACCCGTCGGCACGCGCTTCACCATCAATCTCGGTCCCGGCCAGGACCAGGCGGCGGCACGACGACTCCACGACCGATTGGCGAGCATCGACTGAGCGGCCCACGCCCTATCTGCCGATCGGGGCGCGTCCGGCGTGCTGCTATCGAGTGCGACCCGCGAGATACAACGGCACGAAGATCACCGACAGAATGAGGCAACAGGCGACCCACAGTTCCGGCGTGTCGACGACGAAAGTCGAGCTCGACGCTGCGCAGGTCCGGTGCCGTAACGCCACGATCGCCGCCGAGGTGCGTCGTGCGCGTCGGTCTTGTCGTTGCGGCTCGAGTCCAACAACCGTGCCCGCGCCGACAACGCGGCCGGCACATCAACAACGGTCTCGCCGCACGCGACGAGCTGTTGCGCCAACAGCGCGCCGACACCGGTCGCTCCTTCAACCGCCCATAGACGCGGTGCGAACGGGGCCGCCCAACGCAACAGCCGGTCACGTTGTCGACGATCAGCGGTCACCGACAGCTCGCCTACGAGTTGTTCGTCGCGGTCGATCACCGCGGCCGTGTGCGACCCTTGTGCGGATCGATCCCAATGATGAACACGAAAGGTCTCCTCGCCCCAGAAGTGGAACGCCGCGGCGGGCACTCCTGATGCGGGATGCCG
>JBBQGQ010000047.1:0-18836 GCA_038323195.1 Acidimicrobiia bacterium
GTGCTCGCGGCCGAGATCGTCCATCAAGACGTTGCCGTGGCCTTCGAGCACGGACATCAGCGACTGGACCCGACCGAGAACCGCGCGCTGCTCGACCGAGGCGAACAGGCCCATGAGCCCGCCCTCGTCGAGCGGATTGCGACCGGCGCGTACCTCTTCGACCGCGGTCGACACCGCGCGCAACATCGTGCGCGGGTCGGGATCGACGAGGTCGAGCGCCTCGCGCACGAGTCCGAGGAAGTAGGCCCGCATCCACGGGACGCCGGTGAACTGCGCCCGGTGCGTCACCTCGTGGATCGCGATCCAGAGCCGGAATTCCCGCGGCCGGAATGCGTAACGCTTTTCGAGGCCGAGGATGTTCGACCCGACGTAATAGACCGCGTCGAGCGGCGCGTCGGAACCACCTTCGGGACCACCGGCAACGAGCAGGTCGTACTGACCGAGCACGCGCTTGGCCAGATAGCCGAGCAGGCCGCCCATCTCGCCGGCCGCGACGCGCCGACTGACCGGCGCGAGCGGATTGTGCGCGAGCCGTTCGCCGAAACGCTGCATGAGCGGATCGAGCAGCGACTGCATCGACGAGATGTTCGACTCGACCCAGTCGCGCCGGTCGAGCACGCGCGCGGAGGCGTGGCCCGGCGCGCGCAGCCCGGTGTAGCCCTCGACGAGATCTTCGGCCCGGACCGTCAAGACGTCGAAGTCGGTTTGCAGCGACGCCGCGAGGTAGGAGTCGGAGAGTGGATCGGCGCCGGCGACGAACCGGGCCACGCGCCGGGCCGTGGCCCAGTCGACGGGATCGGGCGCCCGCCCCTCACCGTCGCCGGGCGCGCTCACTTGCGGGGGCGACCCTTGGTCTCGAGCCGTCCCACCTTCACCCAGTAGGACACAGCGAGCTGGGCCATGACGCCGAAGAACCCGATCGAGAGGATGGGCGCGATCCAGTAGAACCAGAGCTTGCCGCCGCTGTGGTCGGCGAACACATAGATGCCGGTCACGATCCCGACCAATCCCAGGACGATTCCCATGATCAGCGTGCTGATGGTGGACGCCCTCACCATTCCTCCCGGGGTGGCTCGACCTGCCGTGGCGATCATCGTAGAAGCCACGTCCTCATGCTAGGAGCTGGTCCCGGAGATGGATCAGTCGGGGCCCGGTCCGGGCGAGTCGACGAGCCCGAGCGCGAGGGCGATGCGGTTCTTGAGCTCGGCGGGTACGTCCTCGGCGCACTTCGACACGATCACCCGACGGAGCTCGATCTCGAACGTGAACCCCTGCGCGCACGGCGGGCAATCGTCGAGGTGACGGGTGATGGCCCGGCGCTTCCAGACGGTCAGCTCCCCGTCGAGGTACTCGTAGACCCGTAGGTGCGCGTGCTCACAGTCCATGGCGCCCGTCACCCCCCCGTCGCCGACTCGACGCGCGGCCGAAGGTTATTGCGCTCGGCGTAGTCCCACAGCTTCTTCTGCAACGCCCGTCTTCCCCGGTGGATGCGACTCATCACGGTGCCGATCGGCACGTCGAGGATGTCTGCGATCTCCTTGTACGAGAATCCTTCGACGTCGGCCAGGATCACGGCCATCCGGAACTGCTCCGGGATCGACTCGAGCGCCTCTTTCACCTCCGAGTCGGGGATTCCCTCCATGACCTCGGCTTCGGGGGTGCGCGTCGCCTCGGCCGCCTCGAGGCCGCCCAACCGACGGAAGATGTAGAAGTCCTCGACGTCGTCGAGGTCGACCTGGTCGGGCCGGCGCTTCTTGGCGCGGTACTGGTTGATGAAGGTGTTCGTGAGGATCTTGTACAGCCACGCCTTCAGGTTCGTGCCTTCGTGAAAGCCCTCGAACCCGCGATAGGCCCGCAGGAACGTCTCCTGCACGAGGTCCTCGGCGTCGCTCGGGTTGCGCGTCATACGCAACGCCGCTGCGTAGAGCGCCGACATGTACGGCATCGCCTGTTCTGCAAACCCTGCCGGGTCGGCCATGCCAGCAGGGTACCCGGAGCCCGGACCGATCAGGCCCCCGCCCATCCGCCTCGCCTTCATTTGCCTCGCGTCATTTAGACGAGGCGGAGCTCAGGTCGTAGATCGTCGTCCCGCCAACGGTGCGCGCGGTGAAGTTCTGCGCCACCCACTGGGTGATCGCGCGGGACGGGCTCGAGCCCGCGCCTCCGGGACCGGCGCCTCCGGGACCCGCGCGTCCGGGACCGGCGCCTCCCGCGGACGCGATGAAGTAGTGGATCTGGCCCGCTGCGACGTACTGCTCGAACTGGGCGAGTGTCGGGGTGGGATCGGTGCCGTTGAAGCCGCCGATCGCCATGATCGCCTTGCCCGACGCCAGCTGGTACCCGGCCGCGTTGTTCGCGCCGATCGCCGCCGCGGTCCACCGAAATCCGGTGCTCTGCTCGAACAGCGACGTGATCGCGGCGCTGGGATCCGAGCCGTTGAGCAACCCGCCTATTCCGCCTCCCAAACCTCCTGCTCTCACACCTCCGCGAGCGGTCCCACCGAACGCGGGACCGCCGGGATTGGCACCGCCGGGATTGGCACCGCCGGGATTGGGAGAGCCGCCGTTCGTTCCGCCGAACCCCCCGCCCGGAGGAGCGCCACCGGGGAAGCCGCGGTTGGCACCACGGCCACCGAAACCCCCCGGTCCGGCCGCCAGGGTCGCCGGACCGGCGGTGGGGATCGCGCCGCTTTGCGGATGCACGACCGTCGACAGCGTGTACGCCGCGGGCGCGGCGAGGCCGAGCGTCACTGCCGCGATCGCCAGCACGACGCCGACGCGCCCTCGGACGCCAGGCGCGATCGCAATGACGACACCGAGACCGAGACCGCACAGCAACAACGCGCTTCGCAGCATCGGGAACCAGGTCGGCGTGCGGTGCAGGAGCACGTACGCCCACAGCGCACTCACCGCGATCACGAAGCCGAGCAGCACGCGCACCAACTGGCGGTCGCGGTGCGCCCAGAACGTCGTCGCGCCGATTCCTACGATCGCCCCGATCGCGGGTGCGAGCGCGACCGAGTAGTACTCGTGGATGATTCCCTGGCCGAGCGAGAACGCCAGGCCGGTGACGACCAGCCAGCCGCCCCAGAGTCCGAGCGCGGCACGTGTGCGATCCGTGCGAACGCGCGTCGCGGTCAACACGAGACCGCCGACCAACAGCACGAGCGCGGCGGGGAGGAGCCATGAGATCTGACCGCCGAATTGCGCGTTGAACATGCGAGTGAGTCCGGTCGGTCCCCAACGTCCCGTCGCGGCCTGGCCGCCGCCGACGCTGCCCGATTCGTTCCCGGTCAATCGGCCGAAGCCGTTGTAGCCGAACAGCACGTTCCAGAAGCTGTTGTTCTGAGACCCGCCGATGTACGGGCGACTCGACGCGGGCCAGAGCTGCACGATCGCGACCCACCACCCTCCGGCCGCGAGCGTGGTGATGCCGAGCAACGCGACGTGGCCGACGCGTCGCGCGAGTTGCGGCGGGCCGGCGACCAGGTAGACGAGTCCGAAGGCCGGCAGGACGAGGAACGCCTGCAGCTCCTTCGCGAGGAATCCGAAACCGACGAACGCGCCCGTCGCCACGATCCAGCGCAGCCGGCCGTCTTCCAGGGCACGCGTCATCGTGTACGCACCCGCCACGAGGAGCACCACGAGCAGTGCGTCGGGGTTGTTGAAGCGGAACATCAGCGCGGCGACGGGAGTGAGCGCGAAGACCGAGCCCGCGATCAAGGCCGCGGCCGGCGAGAACCAACGCTTGACGGTCGCGAACAGGATCCCGACCGCGGCCACACCTTCGAGCGCCTGTGGCACCAGTACGCTCCACGCGTTGACGCCGAAGATGCGCCCCGACAGCTCCATCACCCAGAGCGACGCGGGTGTCTTGTCGACGGTGATGAAGTTCGACGCGTCGGTCGAGCCGAAGAAGAATGCCTTCCAGCTCTTCGTGCCGGCTTGCACTGCGGCCGAGTAGTACGAGTTCGCCCAACCCGACGCGCCGAGGTCCCACAGGTAGAGCCCGGCGGTGACGGCGAGCAACACGAACAGCGCGGGCCGGACCCACGCGGCGTCGGTATCCGGCCCGCGCCACAACCGCTCGGCGCGCCCGCGCGGCCGTTGGCGTGATACGGGCGGCGCGTCGAACGTTACGGAGTCGTCCACACGAGGTGGACTGAGGAGGCTCATGCCACGTGCTCCTTCGGGCCGGCTTTGAACAGAACCTTGTCGAGGACCGCGAATTGCGCGAGCCAGAGCGCTCCGAAACCGGACACGTTCGCAAGCGGGAGGGCGATCGCCCGCGCCGACGTCGACCAGCGCGCCGCGACCGACGCGACGACCGAGACGGCCACCGTCGACGCAACCAGGCCGGCGAGGGAGAGCACCCAGAAGGGCAGGATCTCGCGCGCGAAATCGCCCCGACCGGAGCGGCCCCACACCCAGTGCCGGTTCGCGAGGTATGACGGCGCGATACCGCAACAGACCGCGATCACGTTGGCCGTCCCGGCCGGCACACCCGCACCCAGCGCGAGCGCCACGAGTACAGCGGCGCTGAGCAGGGTCGTGCCAACCGAGACGAAAAGGCAGCGGGACATCTTCTGCAACAGGGGCCGCGGCACGATTGCCTGCGGCGCGCTCATCATCGGGAGCCTCCGATCACGACGAAACGCGCGACGGCCGCCAACGACCACGTCACGATCAGGACCGCGACTTGCGCGGCGAGGCTTGACGTGACCACGCCGACGAGCACGAGCGCCACGCTCGTCGAGACGAGCGACCCGGTGTAGAACACGACGGATCGGGCCCAACGCGGTCGCGCCCGATGCTCGGTGTAGCGAGCATTCGCCCACGCGTTGGCGACGAAGGTCGCGGTGCCGGCGACGATGTTGGCGCTGATCGGGCCGATCGCGTCGTGCATCGAAAGGAACAAGGCCAACGACATCGCCGTGCTCGCGGCGCCGATGAGCGAGAACGAGACGAAACGACGTCCGAAGTCGTTCGCCAGAGGAACGCGCGCGTCGGGTCCGAGGTCGACGCGCCCGCGGCCGGTTGCGAACCGCAACGCCATGCGCGCCGTCCCCTTCAGGTCACCCAGCGCCGTCGATACCACATGAACGCGGCTGTCGACGTCGTCGACCCAGTCGACCGGCACTTCATGGATGCGCAGGCCATTTCGTTCCGCCAGGAGCAAAAGCTCGGTGTCGAAGAACCAGCCGTTGTCGTAGATCGCGGGCAACAGTCTCCGCGCGACTCCCGACCGGACAGCCTTGAACCCGCATTGCGCGTCGCGCACGCGCGAGGCGAGCACCGCTCGGAGGATCAGGTTGTAGCTGCGGGAGATGAGCTCACGCTTCGGATGCCGTGCGACGTGCGATCCCGGCGCGAGACGCGAGCCGATCGCGAGGTCGGAGTGGCCCGAAACGAGCGGCGCAACGAGAGGTAACAGCGCACCGAGCTCGGTCGAGAGGTCGACATCCATGTACGCGACCACCTCGGCATCGCTCGCGCCCCACGCGCACCGCAGCGCGAAGCCCCGGCCCTTTCGGTCGAGGTGCGACGCGCGTACCCGCGGAAGCTCCCGCGTAAGTCGCTCGGCGTGTGTCAAGGTGCCGTCCGTGGACGCGTTGTCGACGATCGTGATCCGCCAGGAGAACGGAAAGCCGTCCGTGAGGTATGCGTGGAGCCGCCGGATGCCCGGTTCCAGCGATCGCTCCTCGTTGTAGACGGGCACGACCACGTCCACGACCGGCGCGGCGGTGACTCCGGGCGCGAGCGCCGCCAAATGGGGTCTCACCGCGGCGACGGGGCGCAGCGTCGAGGTAACTCCTTGCTCTCGCATGCGCCGACGATCGTCGGCCCAGGTGAGCCGAGTCTGGGAGGGAGACAAGAATCGGTTGAGAACGCACGCAGCTCAGGCGGGGCGTCGCCTCTTCGCCTCGGACCGCATGATGTCGACGATCCGTGCCCGCGGCGCGCGGCGCGGCGGTGAACGCGTGCCGCTGACGATCATTCGCCAGACCCGCGCGCGATGCGGCCGGAACGGCTCGAGCAGCTCGAGCATGCGATCGTCGTCGGCACGCGGCTCGCCCGCGAGCGCGAAACCCACATGACCGGGAAGGTGCCAATCGCCGATCGGGACGGCATCGGCGTCACCCGAGGCGAAGTGCGTCACGTGAGCAGCCGTCCACGGCCCGATGCCCCGGAGGCTGCGCAGCCGCCGTTCGACGGTCGCCGCGCCGGCGACGACCGCGCGTTCCAGGCCGGGCGCGTCGCGGGTGAGCCCGCGCACGGCACTCGAACGACGGTTCTCGATACCGATCCGTCGCCACTCCCAGTCGGGGAGCGCGCGCAACACTTGCTCCGACGGCGGCAGCAGGAAACGCCGGCCACCGGGCGCGGGTGCACCGTGGCGGCGAACCAGCGCTTGCCACGAACGACGCGCCTCGACGGTGGTGACTCGCTGCTCGACGGTGGTCGCGACCGCGAGGTCCAACACCGCGCCGAGCCGAATGACGCGCAAACCCCTCATCCGGCGGTGCAGCGACGCGACGACGACGTTCGCGGGCGCGAACCCGAGCGGTTCGTCGTGCAGACCCACGATGTCGGCCGCGTGCTCGACCGCCCAGCCGCGGCCCGTGCCCCAAGCCTGCACCCGCACCGCCGCGCCGGCGCGATCGGCCCGGACGAGGAGCGTCACCGGACCGTCCGGCGAGTGCATTGCGTGCCACCAATCGTCGCCCACGATGCGGCTCGACGGGTCGTACCGGCCGCGTACCAACGGCCCGAAGGTCAAGGCGACGTCGAGAGGTTCGGGACACCTGAGCGTCCGTGATGCGACACGCACCCGCGGATCTTACGGAGCGCGCGTCGCGAGCAGGCGCGAGTCGCAGTGCCGCTCGACCTCCGTGCGATCTACGCTCGTGGGATGTGCAGAAACATCACAGAGCTGCGAGGTCTCGAGCCCCCGGCAACCCGGGAGGAGATCGAGGCCGCGGCGCGCCAGTACGTCCGCAAGGTTTCGGGAATCGCGCGCCCGGGGGTCGCAGTCGTCGGAGCGATGGAGGCCGCGGCTCTGGAAGTGGCCGCGATCACCGAGCAGCTCCTCGCGGGACTGCCCCAGCGGCGTCAGCCACCGCGAACTTTGCCGCCGCTGCGACGGCCCGAGGTGCGCCGTCGTATGGGACTCGACTCGTCCACTTGGTGAGCGACTCGACCCTCGATGCCTATGCGGCGACGTTGGCGCCCGCCCAATACGACAAAACCGAAGCGAGCACGCGCCGCGCCAAAGTCCAGGAGGCACTTCGGAAATCGACGCTCAACGTGACGTCGATGTTCGAGAGCGGCTCTTGGAGCCACGGGACGGCAATCAAGGCAAAGACCGACGTTGACTACATGGCCGTCGCGACCGGGACGAAACCAACCTATCCGAGCAGGGCCCTGACGTCCGCCAACACCGCGATGACGGGTTGCGATTGGAAGATCATCGGCGTCTCCGCGTCCTCCCCAGTCGTGAAAGTGACGTACAACAGCCAACCGCATTTCGAGATCGCGCCCGTCTGGTTCAAGGAGACGAAGACGGGCCACGCCGTATATTGGATCGCCGGACGGGGCGATGAGTGGGTGCTCTCTGCGCCCGCTGCGCATCTGGCGTACGTCAATAGGGAGAATGACCGCTTGAGTAAGAGGGTGAAGCCTCTCATCCGGCTTCTCAAGGCGTGGAAGTCTCACGTAGGCGCGCCCGTGTCGTCCTTCTACATGGAGATGCGAGCGGTGGAACATTCTGCCGGCGAGATGACGATCTATTACTACTTCGACCTACGTTCGTGCTTCCGCAAGATGATCAATTCCGAGGTTCGCGACATGAATGACCCCGAGGGTATCGTCGGCCGCATCCCTGCGTGCTCGTCGGACGACAAACGTCGCCAGACAGTCCAGATGATGAAGACCGCCTGTTCAAATCTCGAACGCGCAGAAGACGCGAGGTCGCGCAACGACAAGAACGCATACGCGGCGGCCATGAGGCAGGTGTTCGGCGTGGGCTACCCGTACCCGACGTGGTGATGGACGAGGCCGCCTTCCGCTGACAAGAGCACACTCGCCGCGGGGCTTCTTGCGTTCGTCGCTACCGTGGCTTCCGGGTTACTTGCTATTCCCAGTGCGCGTGCATGAAGCGACGCACTTCGCGCGTGAGCTCTTGATCTTCCGGCGCCAAGCCGTAGAAGCCGCCGTGCGGTGCCGCCTCGAACACGTGCAGCTCGGCCGGCACGTTGGCGGCACGCAACGCGCGGTGCATCCGCACCGTGTTCGACAGGTAGATGTCGCGCGTGCCACTTGCCAGCAGAGTCTTTGGAAAGCCCTTGGTGAAGTCCCCGAATAGTGGTGAGACATAGGGATGCGAGAGGTCATTGCCACGCGCGTAGAGAAGAGGCCGCGGTGTGCCGCCGCGCAGCATCGTGTCGACGCCGGCGTTGGTATGGAAGGTGTCCCCCGACTCGGAGAGATCGGCTTCCGGCGTGAGCAGGACCGCGGCCGCGGGCATCGGCAGTCCCTCGTCGCGGGCGCGAAGAATCGTTGCCGCGGCAAGGTTGCCACCGGACGAGGTGCCGAGAACGATGATCTCCTCCGTCCGGTGTTCACGCAACAGTGCGCGGTAGGCCGCGACACAGTCGTCGAGCGGTGTCGGGAACGGGTGATCGGGTGGCATCCGGTAGTCGACGGCCCACACGCGTACCCCGATGTCCGCTACCGACTTCACGGCTAACGCGCGGCAACACGCGCCGCCGCCCGTGATGAATCCGCCGCCGTGGAGCTCGAGAACCACGCGGCGATCGTCGTCCGCGATTCCTTTCGGGGTGATTTCGTACACGATGGCGCCGCCGAGGTCGATCTCCGCGACGTCGACCGCCTCGTATGACGTCCGCTCGGCGATCATCGCGAGTACTGCCTCGTGGCGCGCGGCGATCAGCGCGCGCCACGCGCCGAGATCGTCCAGTGCCGGGAGCTCGCGCTGTTCCAGCTGGTCCATCGCGAGGACGGCCTGCGCTTCGCGACTCAGGTGTCGCGGAATCGGGATGTCACGCGCGGGGACATGCAGCACCGGCGATGCGTCGGTTGTCGTCACGGCTCTTCGCTGCTGGCGACGTCGTGGCCGGCCCGACGATGGCGTACGGGCGCGGGAAGAACTGAGGTGTTCGCGGGAACGTCGCGTACGACGACGGCGTTTGCACCGATGCGCGCACCGCGGTGCACGACGACCGGGCCGAGCAGCATGGCGCCCACTCCGATCTGTACACCTTGTTCGATGACCGGCCCGCGATAGTTTCCCCAGACAAGTCCGATGCCCGCCCACGGGGCGATGGTCACGCCGCTATGGATCTCGGAGTAGCCGTCGATCACATTCTGGCCATGGGCGATGTACACGCCGGGATGGATGACGACGGGATCGCCGATGCTCACTTGAGCGATCATGATCGCGAGCCGGTGAAACACGCGCGGCAACCCCGGGACACCGAGTGCCTGGAGGCGCGCTTTCGCCCGGTAGCAGACCTGCGCAAGGAAGGCGTCGGTGACACAACACAGCCGGACGATCTGCACCGCGGCGTCGAGCCGATTGCGAAAGACGAATCGCTCACTGCGGCACGCGAGCGCGAACTTCGCGTCGGCCCGAACTGCTTCAACGAACCGCGGGTGCTTCGCGCGGATCTCTGCGCGCAATTGCTTTTTGCCGCGCTCGATCTGCACCGGCGGCGCCGAGGCCGTGCTCGCTCTCTCGCTCATCTCACGTCCGCCCCACCGGCGCCCTCACCATGCGATCAGACTCGCGCTCCCCACCGGATGCTGTCAACGCGGGTTGGACCTCTCGCGATGGCAGATGAATGCTACTCGCGGGCCCACACGAGGCAGCCGCGCTTGGTGAGTCGGAGTGGTAGCTCGACTCCGTCGGCGAGGTTCGGGTCGCCAAGATGTTGAATCAGGTAGCGGTGCAGCTCAGCACCGTCACGTAGTTCGACGAGCGCGCGCGATGGACGCGCGATAGATGCCGAAGACGTATTGCTGACAGGAACGACGCGACGGCTCCCACCTGCGCAAGCAGTGGAGCCGGAGAGGGGATTCGAACCCCTGACCTGCTCATTACGAGTGAGCTGCTCTACCGACTGAGCTACCCCGGCGAAGCTGGTGAGTGTATCCGACCACTTATGACGTGCCCGCCGGTGGGAGCGCGAGCAACAGCGCAACGAGACGGACAACACCCTTCTCGGTGATCAGGAACGCCTCACGCGCCTCGTGACATGCGTCGAGCGCGGCCGCGGCGGAACGCGCAGGAACCCGCAACGCGGGTCGATCCGAGTTCAGTGGCGGTGCCGGTGCCGCCAGCGCGTCGCGATAGACCGATTCGATCGCGCTCACTCCTTCGAGCAAGACATCGATGCGCGTGCGCCGCGTCTCACGCTTGTGGCGCTCGTCGATCCGGCGACGCATCCGCTGCGATTCGCGCTCCGCGTATCCCAGGCGCTCCATCTCCGCGTCGAAGGCTTCGAGCTCCTCGCGGTGCTGGAGCTCCACGGCGGCCGCGGCTGCGTCAACGGCCGCGTCGAGCTCGTGCGCGATCGCGAGAGCTGTCGCGCCGTAGCCGTCGACGCGCGCGGGTGCCGACGCGAACGCCGCCCGCAATGCGGCGAGCCGTCCGGCGAGTGCACGCGCGCGCGCGAGCTGCCCCCCCGCCAGGGAGGCCAACGCGGCCGCGTCGGAAGCGTCTACCCCTTCACGTTCGAGCATCGCCCGCACATCGGCATCCGCGATGGGATCGAAGTCGATGCGCTGGCAGCGCGACCTGATCGTCGGGAGCAGATCATCGGGCGCGGCCGTGACGAGCACCACGACCGTACGATCGGGTGGCTCCTCGATGGTCTTCAACATCGCGTTCGCGGACTCGTTCCGATTGCCGCGCAGCCGTTCCGCCTCGAACAGCACCAGCACCTTGCGATCGCCTTCGATCGGAGCCCTCGCAGCCTCCGGCAGGATGCGCTCGCGCACGTCCTCTTTCACCCGGTACGAGGCCGCGGTCGGTTCGAACTCGACGACGTCGGGATGGACGCTGCGCATCACGAGGCGGCTCCCGCGCTCGTCGTCGGCGACACCGATCAGCATCGCCGCGAACTCGCGCGCCGCGTCCTCGATTCCCGAACCTCGTGGGCCGACGAGCAGGTACGCGTGACCGGGCCGCGCCGCGGCCTGGCGTAGGGCGCCGAGCGCGCGCTGCTGACCGACGGCGATGGTGTCCACGCCGCGAGCCTACGGAACCATGGGTAGCACCGCGGCAAGCACCCGCGCCGCCACCTCGTCGGGCGAGCCGTCGGCGTCGACGAGCAACCACCCGCGCGCCGCCGCCAGCTCGCGATACGCAGCCCGAACCCGGGCGTGGAACTCGGCGCCGGCGCGCTCGAACCGGTCCCGGTGCTGCGAGACGCGCCGTTCGGCGATCGCGTCGGGCAGGTCGAGCACGATCACGGCATCCGCTTCGAGCTCATCCGCCGCCCACCTGCTCAACCGCTCCACTTCATCTACACCGAGCCCACGCGCGATCCCTTGGTACGCGAGCGTCGACGGCGCGTAGCGATCGCAGACGACGATCGCACCACGGGCCAGGGCCGGCCGGATCACCTCCGCGACGTGTTGGGCGCGATCGGCCAACATCAACAACAGCTCCGCACGCGGATCGAGTGCCGCGTCGACGTGGAGCAACGCCCTGCGCAGTTCCGCGCCCGTCTTCGTGTCGCCGGGTTCATAGGTGACGACCACCTCGTGGCCCTGTGCGCGCAACAACGCCGAGACCCGCTCGACCTGGGTCGACTTCCCCACGCCCTCGCCACCTTCGACGACGACGAACCGGCCGCTTCGGGTCGCGTCGACAGGGGTCATGAAGCCTGCGCGTCGGCCCGCCGGGCCATGCGCATCCGTCGGCGCGCGCCGGCCCCCGAGAGAACCGTGACCAACCCACCGAACCAGAGGGCGAGGCGCGGGCCCGGCAGACTCAGGTGCGCGGTGCCAACCCTCACGGAGCCGTTGGTGACCGCTTTCGATATCGAACCGAGCGCCGAGGAGACGAAGGGCCCGAGCGTGAGCGAGAGCAGCAGGCACAGACGCACGACCGTGTAGAGCGTCGAGAACGTTCGTCCGCGCATGTCGTCCGAGACACTCTCCTGCAGCACGGTGAACCCCGTGATGTAGGCACACCCCGCGCCGGCACCGAGCAGGGCCACGAGGAAGACCGCGGGCGTCAGCGACGACACCGCGCCGGTGCCGATCATCGCGGAGCCGGTCGCGACGACCGCACCGGTGAACACGGCCTGGCGAGGCACGCGGCGTTGCGCCATCAAGAGGGTGACGACACCGATCGCGGCGCCGACACCGAACGCGATCATGAGAATGCCGAACGTGGAGTTACCGCCGCCCAACACGTCGTGCGCGAACAATGGTCCGAGGGGGATGATCATCCCACCCCCGATGAGACCACCCGCGAGCCCGATCATCACTCCCCGCACGAGTGGGTTGGACCGCACGAACTTGAGGCCGTCGACGATGTCGTGTCGCGTCTGCGAGAAGCGAACTCGTTTGACCGCGCCTCGCTCGCCTTCGTCGAGACGCAATCTCGATATGAGCAGAGCCGAGACCAAGAACGTGAGCGCGTCGACCCAGATCGGCAAGAGGTTGGGCTGATCGTGGAACAGGACGAGGTGCGGGAGACCACCGAGCCACTTCGACACCCCGGCGAGAATCGCGAAGAACACGGCTCCGATCAGGAATGTCCCGTACGCGGCGACGAGCCCGAACGTGTTGGCCGACGCGAGCTGGTCGGGGTCCTTCACGATGTTCGGCACGCTCGCGTCCTTGGCCGGGCCCCAGAGCAGGGTCAGGATCTCGATCAGAAAGGACAGGACGACGAGGCCGAGCAGGTTGTCCCAGAACGGCAGCACCATCAGCAGCGCGAACCGGCCGATGTCGCAGCTGACCATCACGACCTTGCGATTCCAGCGGTCGAGCAACGCGCCGCCGACGGGCGCGAGCACGAAGCCCGGGAGCATGCGCGCGACCATGACCAGACCGATGCCCGTGCCCGAACCCGACACCTTCTGCGCGATCGCGATGATCGCCAGGAGCCCGGTCCAGTCGCCGAGACTCGAGACGAACTGCGCGCCGATCAGCGGGATGAATCCCGGAGTTCGAAACACCCGCCATGGCGCCGGTGGAATCGGATCCTGGTCGGGAGCAGACGGAATGAACGGCGCCTGGTCGCTCACGCGCGGGCCAGCCTAGGTCCCGTTCGCTTCACCTCAGGGACGAGTCAGGTTCTTCCGTCGCCGTTTCCGTCGTTTTCTTCGCGACCTTCTTCGCCGTCTTCTTCGTCGTCTTCTTCGCGACCTTCTTCGTTGCCCGCCTCGTCGCCTTCTTCGCGACCTTCTTGGCCTTCTTCGGACCGGCTTCGGCGCGGGCGCGCAAGAGGCCGACGGCTTCGTCGAGCGTGAGCGCGGCCGGGTCGTTGCCCCGCGGCACCGTCGCGTTCACGGTGCCGTCGGTGACGTACACGCCGTATCGACCTTCGAGCACGCGTACGGGTTGACCGTTGTCGGGGTGCTCGCCCAGTTCGGCGAGCGGCGGCTTCTGCTGACGGCCGCGCCGCATCTTGGGCTGCGCGTACAGCGCCTCGGCCTCGGCCAGGGTCACGGAGAAGAGCTGGTCTTCGGTGCCGAGACTGCGGGTGTCGCCGTCGGAGCGCTTGAGATACGGACCGAACCGGCCCGGCGACGCGACGATCTCGCGACCCTCGACGTCGGCGCCAACGACGCGCGGCAGGCTCAGAAGCTGGAGCGCCTCGTCGAGGCTGACGGTCTCGGGCGTCATCGACGCGAACAACGATGCGCGTTTGGGCTTGCGCTTCGTGCCTTCTTCTTGTTCCCCGAGCTGCACGTACGGCCCGAACCGTCCGGTGAGCACGAACACCGGTAGGCCGGTGTCGGGATCGGCGCCGAGCGCGCGCGGGCCCTCCGACTGCTTGGCGATCAGCTCGAGCGCGAGCGGCACGGTCAGCTCGTCGGGCGCGATGTCGGGCGGGAGCGACGCGGTCTCGTCGTCCTCGCGCTGCACGTACGGTCCGTAGCGACCGACGCGCACGATGATCTCGTGCCCGGTGTCGTCGGTGCCGATGGGAATCGTGCTGACGCCGCGCGGATTGATCAGCGCGAGCTGCTCGTCGGAGACGAGCGATCGGAGTCCGGGCGATCCGTTGCCGTAATAGAAGGAGTGCAACCATTTCTCGGCTTCGCCTTCGCCGCGCGCGATGACGTCGAGCGCCTCTTCCATGGTCGCCGTGAACGAGTAGTCGACGAGATGACCGAAGTGACGCTCCAGCAGGTTCGTGACCGCGAACGCGGTCCACGCGGGAACGAGCGCCGTCCCCTTGCGCCACACGTACGACCGGGCCTGGATCGTCTCGATCACGGCCGCGTAGGTCGAGGGGCGCCCGATGCCGCGCTCCTCGAGCTCCTTCACGAGGCTGGCCTCGGTGTAGCGCGCGGGCGGTTTGGTCTGGTGCCCCACCGAGGCGAGCTCGGTGCACGCCACGTTCGCACCTTCGACGACGGCAGGGAGGCGGGCTTCCGACTCGACTTCGTCGCCCTCGTCGACATCTTCGATGTACGCGCGACGCCAACCGAGGAAGTCGTAGGCCTTTCCGGACGCGCGGAAGGTCGCGCGTTCGCCTTGCGTCGACGTCGCCCCGAGACGGATCGTCATCTTCCGGCCGCGCGCGTCCGACATCTGACACGCGACCGTGCGGATCCAGATCAGCTCGTACAGCCGCCGCTCGTCGCCGTCGAGCTCGGAGCTCACTTCGTCGGGAGTGCGGATGCGATCGCCGGCCGGACGGATCGCCTCGTGGGCCTCCTGCGCGTTCTTGACCTTGCTGCGGTACGCACGCGGCTCGGCCGGCAGGTACTCCTCGCCGTACTGCTCGCGAATCGCGGTGCGCGCCGCACCGATGGCCTGCTCCGACAGGTTCGTGCTGTCGGTCCGCATGTACGTGATGAACCCACGCTCGTACAGACGCTGCGCGACGGCCATCGTGCGCGCGGCGGTGAAGCGCAGCTTGCGCCCGGATTCCTGTTGCACCGTGGATGTGGTGAACGGCGCCCGGGGTCGCTCGGTGAACGGGTCGGACTCGGTGCTCGCAACGCGGTAGGCGACGTCCCGCAGACGCTCGGCGAGACCGTGCGCACGATCGGCATCGAGCAACACGACCTCGTTCGCGCGAGCCGCGGCGATGACGCCGGTCGCGGGGTCGAAGTCGCGTCCTTCGGCGACGCGCTTGTCGTCGAGCTCGACGAGCGACGCCCGGAAGGGCTGCGACTCGGCGACGAACGTTCCTTCGATGTCGCTCCACTGCCCGGATCGGAAGCGCATGCGGGCCCGCTCACGCTCGACCACTAGACGCACCGCGACGCTCTGCACCCGGCCGGCCGACGCGGCCTGGCCGCGCCCGAACACGCGCCAGAGCACCGGCGACGTCTCCCAACCGACGATGCGATCGAGCTTGCGCCGACCCTCTTGCGCTTCGACGAGCTTCATGTCGAGATCGCGGGGATGCTCGAGCGCTTCCCGGATCGCAGACTGCGTGATCTCGTGGAACACCATGCGCTTCACCGGCACGCGCGGTCCGAGCACCTCGAGCACATGCCAGCCGATCGCTTCGCCCTCGCGATCCTCGTCGGTCGCGAGGATGAGCGTGTCGGCACCCTTCAGTGCCTGCTTCAGCTCGGCGACGACCTTCTTCTTGTTGGCGGGGACGACGTAGCAGGCGTCGAAGTGGTCGTCGGGGTCGATCCCCGCCAGGCGACCGTGCGTCTCCTTCTTGGCGTCGGGTACCTCATCCTTGCTCCGCGGCAGGTCACGGATGTGACCGACACTCGCCTTCACCGTGTAGTCGCTCCCGAGGTAGCCCGCGATGGTCTTCGCCTTCGCCGGGGACTCCACGATCACGAGCGGTTTCGGCACTGCTGCTCCCTGTCTCTGCCGAGGGCACGGCCTGTCTCTGCCGAAGGCACGGAACGCGTACTTCTCGGCACTCGGGTCGCGGACCGTAGCCCGTCCCTCTTCCCCGCCGGGGACGAAGCCGCCGGCGCCGACCTCGGAATGTGGCATTGCCACTACCCTACGTGCAAGGTCTAACCTGCGTCGCCGTGCTGACCGCCGTGAACTGGCTGAGCGCCAAGGACCTGATCGAAACCTTCGGGACGATCGGCCTGATCCTCATCGTCTTCGTGGAGTCCGGGCTCCTGCCCGTCCCCCTGCCCGGGGATTCCATCTTGGTCCTGGCCGGAGCGTTCTGTGCCACGAACAAGGCAGGCGACCCGCACCTGAACCTGGCCGTCGTCGTGATCGGCACGCTCATCGCGGCCGTCGTGGGCGCGCAGCTCGGCTTCGCGCTGGGCCGTCGCTACGGCACGCGGCTGTTCAAGCCCGAGGCGCGGATCTTCAAGACCGCGTATCTCGAGCGCGCGCAGGAGTTCTTCGACCGGCGCGGACCGCGCGCGGTGGTCGTCGCGCGGTTCGTACCAGTGGTACGCACCATCGTCCCGATGCTCGCCGGCGCGGGACACATGCCCTTACGAAAGTTTGCGACCGCCAACCTCATCGGCGCGGTGCTCTGGACGGTCGGGATCAGCATGCTCGGCTACGCACTCGGGCGCTCGATCTCGATCGACAAGTACATCCTGCCGATCGTCGCGGTGATCATCGTTGCCTCGTTGATCCCGCCGTATCTCGAATACCGCCGGCACAAGCGCACGCAGGTCTCCGGGAACTAGCGCTCAGTCGCCGACCGCGACCGCGCGTGCCGTCTCCTCCGTGGGACCCTCGGCCTGCAGCGTCGCCCCGCCGCGCTTCGAGAACAGGATCGCGACGATGAGCACGACGAGCGCGGCGCCCGCGATGCTGAACCGGGCTGCGGAGTTGTCCCGCAACGAGATGACCGCCGGGAGGATCAGCAGCGAGATCAGGTTCATGACCTTGATCAGCGGGTTGAGCGCGGGTCCGGCGGTGTCCTTGAACGGATCGCCGATCGTGTCGCCGATCACGGCCGCGCGGTACGCGTCACTGTTCTTGCCGCCGTAGTGCCCGTCTTCGATGTACTTCTTGGCGTTGTCCCAAGCACCACCGGAGTTCGACAAGAAGTTCGCCATCAGCTGGCCGGTCAGGATGACCGCGGCGAGGAACGCGCCGAGGGCGAGGTAGTTGACGCCGAAACCGATGATGACGGGCGACAGCACGGCGAGCAGTGCCGGGGTTGCGAGCTCCCGCAGCGACGCCGCCGTGCAGATGTCGATGACCGGTCCGTAGTCGGGACGCTTCTCGCCCTTCATGATCAAGCCGTCGGCGAACTGCCGCCGCACCTCCTGCACGACCACGTTCGCGGTGCGACCCACCGCCCGGATCGCGAACGACGAGAAGAGGAACGCGATCGATCCGCCGATGAGCAGGCCGATGAACGTCTTCGGGTTCGCCACGTTGATCGCGGTCAGCGGGTTCTTGAACAGGTCGTTACCGGTGATGTTGAGGTTCAACTGGTTCTTGATGGTCTCGATGTACGACGAGAACAACGCGACCGCCGCGATCACCGCGGAACCGATCGCGAATCCCTTCGTCACGGCCTTGGTGGTGTTGCCCACCGCGTCGAGGCTCACCATGATCCGAGCGGGTTCGCCATCGAACTCGCCCGACATCTCGGCGATCCCCGCCGCGTTGTCGGCGACGGGACCGAACGTGTCCTCCGAGACGACCACACCGGTGGTGGCGAGCATGCCCATACCGGTGAGCGCCACGAGATACAGCGAGAATTCGATGTCGCCGCCGCCGAGCCCGATCGCGACCGCGATCGCACCCGCGATCGCGATGATCGCCCATACCGACGACTCGAGCCCGCTCGCGACTCCGGCGAGCACCGCAGTCGCCGGACCACCGGTGGAGGCCGACTCTGCGATCTCGCGCACCGGCTTCGTCTCGGTGGAGGTGAAGTACTCGGTGATGCGCGACGCGATCTGCGCGAGCACGAGACCACCGACGACCGCGCCGAACATGCGCCAGCCCACACCGCCGATCGTGCCGCCCTTCGGGTTGCCGACGTACACCATCGCGAGCGCGAACGTCCCGATGATGGTGAGGATGCCCGCGGTCAGGAAGCCGCGGTTGATCGGCGCCATCGCGGACTTGTCCTTCGGCGTCGCCCGGACGGCGAACACCCCGACGATCGAGGCCAGCACGCCGACGGCGCGGGCGATCAGCGGGAAGATGAGACCCAGGACGGCGTCCTCGGGACGACCGATGGCGATGAAGGCTGAGACGCCCAGGATGATCGACGCGACGAGGGTGACCTCGTAGCTCTCGAAGAGGTCGGCGGCCATGCCGGCGCAGTCGCCGACGTTGTCGCCCACGTTGTCGGCGATGGTGGCCGGGTTGCGAGGGTCGTCTTCGGGGATGCCCGCTTCGACCTTGCCGACCAGGTCGGCGCCCACGTCGGCGGCCTTGGTGAAGATGCCACCACCGACTCGGAGGAACAGGGCCAGCAGCGAGCCACCGAAGCCGAAGCCGATCAGGATGACCGAGCTGGTGTTCTGGAAGATGGCGATGATCGTCGTCGCACCGAGCAGGCCGAGCCCGACGGTGAACATGCCGGCCACACCGCCAGTGCGGAAGGCGACGTCGAGCGCCTTGGGCATGCTGTTCGTGAGGGCGGCAGCGGCGGTGCGAACGTTGCCACGGGTGGCCAGCGTCATACCGATGTAGCCGGTGAAGCCCGAG
>JBBQGQ010000048.1:0-10073 GCA_038323195.1 Acidimicrobiia bacterium
GGTGCCACCACAAACTCCCCGAGAGCAGAATGTCCACGGGACCGTCGCCGTACACCTGATACGCGATATGCACACCATCACTCGTCTTCGCGTATCGCGTCGGCGGCATCTCCACGGGCGCGGAGGCTACTCACCCCCCAAAACGCCCGAGTGCGACCCGCGACCCAGCCACGAGAAGGATGCACCTTCTCGCCGAGCACCTTCGCGGGTCGATCGGGAGCGTCCCCGAACGCGCGTCCCAGTATTCCTCGTCCGGGGTGTCCCGGATCGCCGGGACCGAGACGTACTCGATTCCGAGCGCTCCCACTCCTGGTGCACCGGCGCTTCGGGAGCGGCCGCGGGTGTATTCGGCGGCGCTCGTTCGCCGCAGTGATCCGGCGTGCTTGCTTGGCAGTTGTGCGCCGAAGTCGTCGATTGACCGTTGCGTATCGCGATGACCGGCTGCTGCTTCTGGTTCAGGTGCTCCGACCTGATGGTCTCAGCTGCTGTGGCTGACCTCGTGAGCCGGTCTGCTCGTAGACTTGCGGCCTTGGGGGAGCCGCTGACCGCGACGGTCACTCTGTTGTTCTGCGATCTCGTGGAGTCGACCGCACTCGCGTCCGGTCTCGGCGACACGGCGGCCGACGGTCTGCGCCACGATGTATTCGACGCGCTCCGGTCGGAGATCACCGCGTACCGCGGGACCGAGGTGAAGAACCTCGGCGACGGGCTGATGGTGTCGTTCACGAGCAACGCCGATGCCGTGCGCGCCGCGTGCGGCATGCAGCAGAAGATCGACGTGCTCGGCCGCCGACGCCAGCTGCCGCTCTCGCTCCGCGTCGGCATCTCTGTCGGTGAGGCGACCTTCGAGGACGACGACTGGTTCGGGTCGCCGGTGGTTGAGGCCTCGCGGCTGTGTGCGGTCGCCGACGCGGGTCAAGTGCTCGTGGCGGATGTCGTGCGTGTGCTGCTCGGCAGTCGCGCCGAGGTGACGCTGCGACCGGTCGGCGAGCTCGCGCTGAAGGGTCTTCCCGACCCGGTCGCCGCGTGCGAGGTTGAGTGGGCACCGCTCGCGACACGCACGATCGAGCTTCCGCTTCCCCGCGCGTTCTCGATCGCGCCCCGGTTCTCGCTCGCCGGGCGCGACGCCGAATACGAGCAGGTGACAATCGCGTGGAAGGAAGCTTCCACCGGTTCGCGCCGCGCCGTGCTCGTCGCTGGCGAACCGGGCATCGGCAAGACCCGTCTCGCGGCCGAGCTCGGCCGCGCGGTCGATCTCGATGGCGGCTTCGTACTGCTCGGTCGTTGCGACGACGGGCTCGGCGTTCCCTATCAACCGTTCGTCGAGGCACTCGCGCACGTTGTCGGGCACGCACCCGACGCCGAGCTCGCCGCGCTCCTCGGACCGTCCGCGGGTGAGCTGTGCCGGCTCGTTCCCGAACTCGCGCAGCGCCTCCCGGGTCTCAGGCCCACCGCGAGCGATCCCGAGACGGAGCGGTACCTGCTTTTCGAAGCGATCGCGGGCTGGCTCGAAGCGCAATCGCAGATCGCCCCCACGTTGCTCGTGCTCGACGATTTGCATTGGGCCGCGGAGCCGACGCTGCTGATGCTTCGTCATATGTTGGGCAGCGATCGAAACCTGAATCTGCTGGTGATCGGGACCTACCGCGACACGGAGGTCGACCGGACCCATCCCCTCGGTGCGTTGCTCGCGCACCTGCGCCGGACCGAAGGCGTCGATCGCATTGCGTTGCGCGGCCTCGACAGCGAAGGTCTTGAAGATCTCGTCGAACGCGCGTCGGGGCAGACGCTCAATGAGCAGGCGCGCGAGCTTGCCGTCGCGGTGCACGCGGAGACGGGCGGTAATCCGTTCTTCGCGATCGAGGTGCTGGTGAGCCTCGCCGAGCGCGGCACGATCTATCAGGACTCCGACGGCCAGTGGCGATCCGATCTCAATATCGAGGACGTCGGCATCCCTGAAGGCGTGAAGGAAGTCGTAGGCCAGCGGCTCAGCCGTCTGCCGGAGGAATGCAACGCGGTGCTGCACGGCGCGGCGGTGGCCGGACAGGACTTTGAGCTCGACGTGATCGCGGCTATCACCGCCGACAGCGAGGAGCGCGTGATCGACGCGCTGGAAGCCGCGCGGGTCGCCGGCCTGCTTGACGAGCTCGGCGGTACGCCGGTGCGGTACCGGTTCTCGCACGCGCTCGTGCAGCAGACTTTGCTCGACGAGATCCCGACCGCACGGCGGCTGCGCTTCCATCGTGCCATCGCCGAGACAATTGAGCGCTTGCGCGCGGATCACCTAGACCGGTACCGCGCGGCGCTCGCCCGTCACTGGTACGAAGCGGGCACCGAGCCCGGGCGCGCACTCGCCGCAAGTGTCGCGGCGGCCGAACGCGCGTTGATGCAGTTCGCCGACCGTGAGGCATTCCAATGGCTCACGCAGGCCGCGGACCTCTTCGACGACGCCGACGCATCCGACCCCACTCGCATCGACGTCATGACCATGACCGGAGAAGCCCTTCGCCGGATCGGGGACCCATCACATCGGCAAATACTCCTCGACGCCGGCCAGCTCGCGGCCAGCATCGGGGACGGCCACAGGATGGCCACGGCCGCGTTGGCCAACGGACGCTTTTGGCAGAGCGACACCACCGGCATCGATACAGAACGGGTCTCGGCGCTGGAGGCGGCGGTCGCCGCGCTCGGCGACGACGATCCCAACACTCGCGCGCTTCTCCTCATCAAGCTCTCCGTCGAGAACCTCTATGAGCTCGATCCAACGAACCGGGTTGCGCTCGCCGAGGAGGCGCTCGCGACTGCCCGCGCACAGGGCGACCCTTTCACGCTCGCGAACGTGCTCAGCGTCCGCCATAACGTGATCCTGAGCCATGAAACGACCGAGCAGCGTCGCACCGAGAACGAGGAACTGAACCGGCTCGCTGAACAGCTCGGAGATCCGAACCTCCGCTACTACTCGCGCACCTACGGGTTCTTCTGGCGTCTGGAACGCGGCGACATCGAAGGTGCCCGCTCCACCGTACGAGAAGCCGGGGAGATCTCGCGCCGACTCGCGCAACCGATGTTCGACTGGATCGTCAACTGGATGCAAGCCGACCTCGCCCTGATCGCAGACCTCGACGAAGCGGCCACGGTTCTCGATCGAAATCTCGAGATTGGTAGCGATGCCGGAATCCCCGATGCACCATTCTTTGACGCGGTTCAGCGCATCACGCTGCTTGTGCACCGCGCCGACCCGTCGACGGTCGAAGAGGTGCGGGCGCTCTCCGCGCTCGCACCGCCGCACTACCGGAGCGCCCTCGGAACTGTCGCACTGATGGAGATCGCCGTCGCTCACGAACCCGAGAGAGCCCGCGCCCTGATCAATGAACTCGCGACGTCGCCCTACGCACCCTGGAGCGAGACCGGCGGACCACCCGACTCCGCGCTCGCTTGGGCCGCGACATTCGCCCAAGCAGAAGCGGCCCTAGGCGAACCGTCGCAAAGGACGCGTGCGGCGTACGAATACATGGATCCGTGGCACGGTCAGTTCTTCGGCAACATCGTTTTCCTGGGTCCGACCGAGTCCTACATGGCCGGCATCGCTTGTCTTGCTGGATATCCCGACGCGCTCGACGCGCTGCTCGACGCGGGGCTGCGACGGTGCGACGAGGTGAACGCCCCACTAAACGGAATGTACGCGCGGCTCTTGGGCGCGTGCGGTCTACGAACGCGAAACCGTCTCGGTGATCGCGATCGGGCGGCTCGGCTCGTCGACGAAGCCATCACTGTCGGCGATCGACTCGGCGCCGGAATCGCCCGAGCCGCGGCCGAACACTTCCCTGCACTCCGCGACTGACCCGAAACAGCCCGGCTCGGGACTCAGGCCACTCGACGGCGTCTCCCAGCGCCCCCAAAACCTGCTCAGCGCATGCCCCGCGCGAGAGCAGAGTCACAAATCGAAGCAATCGAGTATTCCAGAACAGCGGGCGGGTGGCGCCAAGCGCGTATCCCGATCGCGGCGTGTCGGACTACTAGGTAGTCACAGATCGGAGCGCGCGAGGGCCCGTTGCCCGTGGGCGGCGTCACACAGTCGCGCCGCGCGGATCACTGCAGGACCGAAGTAGTCACCGTCGCGCTCACAAGCCGTGCCCGTGTGCATTCCCATCCGCACCCGCAGCAACCCGATCACCGGCCATGCGGCATCGAGCAGCGAAAGTTGCGCAGTTCTCGCTGTATCCACGGCAGCGGCCACATCCACGACGCTGCCATCACGGCATCGCCCTCGTCTTCACGCGCCCACCAGCCGCGACAACAGCATTCCCGATCAGGTCTCGTGCGCCGCGAGCGCGACGGCCGTCGCGTCGGGATCGACCTCACTCAGCTCGGTGTGACGCTCCACGTCAGTGAACAAGAACGTGGCTGTGGTCCGAGGTAGCGACCCCTCACCCCCGCCGACACTCATATCCCGCGATGCTAGCCACGGCCTCCAATTCCACACCCAGCTCCGGCGGCGCACCACAACGCCCGACTCGAACACCACCGCTCAGCAACGACGAGCCAACACGATCGACGCTCATCGCTCGCCGAAGCCGTGGTGCGCTCGACTGACCCATCACCGCCTACACGAGAACCCCGCAGCACTCCAGCGCTCGCGCTCCGGATACAAGTTCCAGCGTCGAGCGCCCCGAATAACATCCCAGTTTGCGCGTCCCAGAATCCCGCTCCCGGAGTATCACCAAACGCCGGGTGTGGGGCGTGGCCGCATGGCGGTGGGAGGGCCATGATGTTCTCGTGGGTCATGAGTTGAGTTCGTGTCGGTGCCGTCAGGGGATCAGGCGGTAGTGAGCGCGAACGCGCAGCGTGTCGAGCTCCTTAGGCGCGCGTGGCGTACGCGTTCGTTGCGCCGACTGTGCCTTGCGGTTGCGGGTTTCCGTCTGGCCGAGCTGGCGGTGTGGATCGCGCTCACGGCCTACGCGTATCTGGCGGGCGGCGTCCGTGAGGCGTCGGTCGTGACCGTCGCGGAGCTCGTACCCGCGACCGCGTTCGCGCTCGCAGTCGGCAGCCTGATCCGTCGCTACGGTGCCACGTCGGTGCTCAGATGGGGCCTGGCGGTGCAAAGCGCCGGGATGTTCGTCGCGGCCGTGTTCCTGCATCAGGGCGCCAACGTTGGCGCATTCCTCGCCGCCATCGTCACGGCGACCGCGGTCACCACAACCCGTCCCGCCCAGTCGACCGCCCTTCCGAGCCTGGTCGACGGTCCGGATGAGCTCACCGCCGCGAATGTCTTTTCGGGCGCGCTGGTCGGCGCGGCCGAGCTTGCCGGACCCGCGTCCGCAGCACTGATCATGACGACGGTCGGGAGTTGGGCCGTGTTCGCGGTGATGTCCGTCGTGATCGTGGCCTCGACCGCAGCAGTGTGGCGGCTGCCGCCCGCGTCGACCGCCGGCGACGAGGATCCGGAATCACTCATCGCTGGGATCCGCGCCACTGCTCGCGCGGCGGGACCGCGGGTCATGGTCGTCGCAATCGCCGCGTATTACGTCGTCATCGGGGCGCTCGACGTCCTCGCGGTCGTTATAGCCGTCGAGCTCCTGAGAAAGTCGGCGGCCTACTCGGGGTTCGTCACCACGGCGATCGGAGTGGGCTGCCTCATCGCGGGCACCCTCACGGTCATGCTGATCGGACGGCGCTGGATTGCGCCGTGGATCTTGATTTCCGGATTCGCGATCGGCATAGCACTCGTCGCCGTCTCGCTCGCCGGATCTCGGGTCGTCGCGTCGATGGTGATCCTCGTGACGTTCGGTGTGGCAACGACCACGTACGAACTGACCGCGCTGATGCTGCTGCAACGCGTGTCACGCCTGGACATCATCGGCCACGTCTTCGCGCTCGTCGAGACGCTTCAGATGGCGATGCTCGCGGTCGGCGCGGCGCTCGTGCCGCTCGCGGTGCACCTTTTCGGTTCGCACTGGGCACCTGCGGCCGTGGGCGTGCTCTTCGTGGGGTATACCGCGAGCATCGGCACCAGCGTCGTGCGGATCGATCGGAATGCACGCGTGCCCATCACCGAAATGGCTGCTCTTCGCGCGACGCCGCTGTTCGGCGCGCTGCCGGGCCCTGCCCTCGAAACCATCGCCCGCGAGGCCCGCCGAATCGAAGCGCCGGCCGGCACCGTGATCGTGCAGCAAGGAGAACCCGGCCTGGAATACTTCGCGGTGATCAGCGGAACCCTCGCGGTCTCGATCGACGGCACCCACCGAGGCGGGCTGACCCGAGGCGACGGGTTCGGTGAGATCGCCCTCCTGCGCGATGTTCCGCGAGCCGCGACGGTCCGCGTGATCTCCGACGCCGTTCTCCTCGCCATGTATCGAGAACCCTTCCTCACCGCCGTGACCGGCCACGCCCCCACTCGCGACCGCGCGTCGTCCATAACTGCCGCACACCTCAATCAGGAATGACCGCCGCGAGCCCGACTGCTCAGACGCCGTCGAACCATCTCGATCAAATGCAGCCGCCAGACTGCACAGCGACCCGGGTGACCTATCCCCAAACGCGCGCCCCAGAACAACGGGGCTGGGGTGCCCCGGATCGCCGGCTCTGCGACATGGCAACGCCGATGCGGCGGCATAGTTGACCCGATAGGTTGCCGTCTGATCTCAGACACCAGCAGGGAGGGCCCCATGTCCGTCGTACTCATCACTGGCTGCTCGACGGGTATCGGGCTGCGCACCGCGGTCGCATTCGCCCGCACTGGCGACACTGTCGTCGCGACCATGCGGAACACCGCCAAGGCCGACGGCTTGCACAAGGCAGCCGCCGATGCCGGCGTCGAGGTCGAGGTGGTCGCGCTCGACGTCACGAGTGATGCATCCGCCCGGTCCGCGGTAACCGACGTGCTCGGACGGCACGGACGCATCGACGTACTCGTCAACAATGCCGGCGTCGGCTTGTCAGGCCCGGTCGAGGACTTCCCGGAGGGCCAGGCCCGCGCCGCCATGGAGACCAACTTCTGGGGTCCGGTCCGCCTGACCCGCCTGGTCCTTCCCGCGATGCGCGCGCAGGGCAGCGGCGTCATCGTCAACATCAGCTCGATCACGGGTCGCCTCCCAGCGTTCCCCTGCTACGCGTTCTACGCGGCCGGGAAGCACGCGATTGGTGCACTGTCGGAATCCTTGGCTGCCGAGGTGGCACCGTTCGGGATCCGCGTGCTGTGTGTCGAGCCGGGCTACTACGACACTGCCCTGTCCGACACGGTCGACACCCTGGTCGGCCAGATCAACCCTTCATCGGCCTACGCCGACGTCAATCGGTTCATGCTCGACTTCAGCAAGAACGCGCTCGTGAACGGCGGAGACCCGGCCGACGTCGCCGACGCGGTCGTCGCGGCCGTGGCCGACGCCGCCAGTCCCTTACACGTGCACGTCGGCGCCGACGCCGACGCATTCCTGGAACTCTGGAGCCAGACCGGCACCTTCGAGACATTCGTTCCGGCTGCCAACGCCCTGTTGTTCAGCGAAGGCGACCAACCCGACTAAATCGAACCGGCAGCGTTCCATCACGCCAGCACACCATCCCCGCACGCTGTGCGTACCCAAAGCCACGTCGAGCAACGAATTGGTGTGCCGCGTTGAGACAAGTCACGGATCGACGATGCAAAAGTGCCCCAGAACGAGCGTCGCATAACGACGACGACGCCGTGCCCCTGAACGCCGGATGCCGGTCGGCGTAGCTGCGGGCGAGCTACCTTCCGCGTTCAACCGTGCGAGCAACGATGAACGCTTGTTGGGTCGATTCGTGGGCGAGTTCCGGTTCGCGGACGGCTTGCGCGTGTGGTTGGAGTCCCGCTGCGACCAGTTATCGGGCGACTTCCTCGGAGCAGTGCCGGAAATAGGTCAGCGAGTGGCCGGTGCCGTACGCATCGGTCCGGTGTACTCCCTTACTGTCGCCGGCCTGGAACGCCACCAGGAGATGACCGCCGCCAGATAGCACCCGCTGGAGCTCGGAGAACACCTCGTGCAGATGCTCCGGCGGGGTGTGGATGATCGAATACCAACAGACAGCGCCGACGAGGGACCCGTCCTCAAACGGGAGCGCGGTGAGCTGTCCCTCCTCGAAGCGGATGTCGGGGTGCGCGCCCCGGGCAACAGTCAGCATCGCGTGCGATACGTCGACGCCAATGACGTCGAGCCCGTGAGCCGTCAGCCACGCCGCCACGCGCCCCGGCCCGCAGCCAACGTCCGCGACGAGACCCGTCGTGAGCCCCACGAACTCGACGAACCCTGCGAGAAACGCCCGATCGACCGGACCCTCGAACGCCGCGCTCACGTCAATCCCGACGCGCCGCGCGTACTGCTCAGCGGTTGCGTCGTAGACGGCTCGCGCCGCCGACACATGCTCGGGCTCCGTCACGCTGCGGAATCTACCGAGCAGGATCGTCCGGATTCGTGAGTCTTCCCGCGCTACGACGAACTCAGCGCCCGAGGTCTCGACGACAAGCGAGTGTCCTGACCGAAGACCGATCTGATCTTGAGAGTGGCCGCCCCAGAACCCGCGTCTCCGAACGCGCGCCCCAGAACGACGATGCCTGGGTATCCCCGATCGCCGGCTCGGCGGCGTTCGCGATCGGGCCGTCCCGCTTGCATGAGTGCGGGCGATGGTTTCGTCGCTGAGCGTCCGAAAGCGGCTTTCGCATGGGGTGTGGAAGGCTGTGTTGGTGGTGAGCCGCGGGAGGGGTCTGTGATGTCGGATGGCCGGATGTCAGTGTTTAACGCTGAGGGTGCGGGGCTGACGATGCCGATAGCGATCGACGAGATCGACGCGGCGTGGTTGACGGCGGCGTTGGCGTCTCGACTGCCGGAGGGTGTGGCGGTTCGGTCGTTTGCGGTGGAGACGATCGGGACGGGAATTGGTTTGATGGGTCTGCTGTACCGGCTCACGGTCGAGTACGACGGCGACCAGGATGGTGTGGCACCGGCGACGGTGATCGTGAAGTTGCCGGTCTTGATCGACGCGACCCGTCAAGTGGCGGTGGCGTACCGCTTGTACGAAAAGGAAGTCGCGTTCTATCGCCACCTGGCGGCGGAAACCCCGCTGCGAACACCGGAGGTCTATTTCGCTGCCCACGACCTCGAGACCGACGACTTCGTGCTCGTCATGCAAGACGTCGGTCATCTCCGGGCTGCGGATCAGATCGCGGGCTGCGAACGTGACGACGCGCTCGCCGCGGTCGCTGCCCTCGCCCGCCATCATGGCGCGTTCTGGAACGATGCGAGATTCGGTACTGATGAACTCGCATGGCTTCCGTTCGGGTCCGACGCGCCGATCCCCGAAGGGGTCGTGCAGGGCTTCGCGACGTATTGGGAACCGTTCGTGGAGTTCATCGGCGATGACCTGAGTCCGGACATCAAGGCCGTTGGTGAGTGGCTTCCTGGTGCGGCACGCGACTTGTTGAGTGTGCCTGACGGACACGCCATCACCGTGTCGCACGGCGACTACCGGCTCGACAACTTGTTCTTCGACGACGCACGGGAAGTCACCGCGCTGGACTGGCAGATCACGACCAAGACCGTCGGCGGGTACGACTTCGCATACTTCGTGAGCCAAAGCCTCTCGGCCGACGATCGTCGTCAATACCTCGATGAACTGGTCGTCACCTACCTCGGCGCCCTCGCTGACGCCGGCGTCGACTACCCCGAAGACCAGTTCTGGCTCGACGTCCGCCGCACGTTGCTGTTCTGCCTCGTGTACCCCGTTCAGGTCATGGCGCTCGATCTCACCGACCCCCGCGCTGCGGCGTTGGTACGCGAAATGACGCAGCGTGCCTCGACCGCGATTATCGAAATGGGTGCGCTCGAACTCGTCCCCCACTGAACCGACACGCCTAACCCAAGCGCGGACCTCAGACTCGGGAGCCCTAAATAACGTCCCCCTTCGCGTGTCCCAATATGTGGCTCTTCGCGATGAACGCTGGGGGCGTGTCGTGAACGGGCCGGGTTTGTAGGTCCACCAATGAGGCCAGGGGCCTCGCCACTCTTGCGGCTGTCGAAGGCAGCGAGAGAGGGAGACCCCTGGTGATTGGTCACGGTAGC